>CAMLLO010000006.1 GCA_946480915.1 uncultured Sphingobacteriaceae bacterium
ATCCGAAATATGCCGATAAACTAGGTGTTGCCGAGTTTGATTTACTTAAAGTAGAAGCGGAGGACGGTTATTCTGTAATTCTTCCTGCTCTTTACCAGCCAGGACAAGCAATGGGCACTGTTTCAATCGCTCTGGGTTATGGCCGTACCAAAGTTGGTAAAGTAGGCGATGAAGTAGGTAAAAATGCCTTCCCTTTCATGAAGTTTGCCAATGGTTCTTTACAGACCGCGACCTCGGTTAAAGTGAGTGCCGCTGGCGGTAAGTATGAGTTAGCTCAAACACAAACCCACCATTCCTACGAGGGACGTAACATTATTCGCGAAACAACTTTCGACAAATATGTTCAGGATTCATATTCAGGAAGTGGAAAGAACGAAATGGAACATAAAACATATGATTTATGGCCAGAGCATAGACAATTAGGGCATAGCTGGGTTATGGCTATTGACCTAAATGCGTGTACAGGCTGTGGAGCGTGTATTGTTGCATGTAACGTTGAAAACAATATTCCTGTCGTTGGTCGTGATGAGGTTCGTCGTCGTCGTGAAATGCACTGGATTCGTATCGATCGTTACTATAGCTTCCAGGAAGAAGGAAAAGATGAGAATATAACTGAGGAGAACGAGATCGGCGAATTGGCTGAGCGTAATAATCTTGAAGATGTTACTGTGGTTAATCAACCGATGTTGTGTCAGCATTGCGATCATGCACCTTGCGAAACAGTTTGCCCGGTTATCGCTACAATGCACTCATCTGACGGATTGAACCATATGGCTTATAACCGTTGCGTGGGAACACGTTACTGCGCAAATAACTGTCCGTACAAAGTGCGTCGTTTTAACTGGTTCAACTATTGGAACGATTCGCGTTTTGACAATTACATGAATAACGAATTTACGCAATTGGTATTGAATCCGGATGTTACAACACGCTCTCGTGGTGTAATGGAAAAATGTACCATGTGTATCCAGCGTATTCAGGGTGGTAGATTGCAAGCTAAGATCGAGAAACGTCCTTTAAGGGATTTAGAGATAAAAACTGCATGTCAACAAACTTGTCCTACGAATGCGATCATCTTTGGCGACAAAAATGATCCAAACTCAGAAGTGAACAAGGCATTAGCTAATGAGCGGACATATTATGTTTTGCAGGAACTAAATGTTCAGCCAGGTGTAGGTTATCAAACAAAAGTTAGAAACACAGCAGCGGAAGCACAAGCTTAATTGATTACTATTAAGAGTTTAAGAAGATTATGTCAGCACATAACGAATCAATATTAAGGGAACCACTAATCACAGGTGAGAATATTACCTATTCAAAAATCACCGATGATATTTTGGTGCCTGTTGAAAATAAGCCCAATAAAGCCTGGTGGATAGGTTTTACAGTTGCAGCACTTTTTGCGCTTTTATGGGTAGTATCTGTAGGCTACACATTCTGGACAGGTATTGGTGCCTGGGGACTAAACAAAACGGTAGGTTGGGCATGGGATATCACCGGCTTCGTATGGTGGGTTGGTATTGGTCACGCCGGAACACTTATTTCTGCGGTATTATTACTGTTCCGTCAAAACTGGCGTAATTCCATCAACCGTTCCGCAGAAGCGATGACTATATTTGCAGTTATCTGCGCGGCTACTTATGTCGTTTCTCACATGGGTCGTCCGTGGTTGGCATATTGGCCATTGCCACTTCCCAATCAATTTGGATCATTATGGGTGAACTTTAACTCTCCATTGGTATGGGACGTATTTGCGATCTCAACCTATTTTTCTGTATCACTGGTTTTCTGGTACACAGGTTTATTACCGGATATCGCTACCATACGTGACAGAGCTACTGGCTTACGTAAAAGAATTTATAGTATCCTTTCTTTCGGATGGGCAGGTTCCATTAAAAACTGGCAACGTTTCGAATCTGTGTCGCTAATTCTTGCAGGGGTATCTACTCCGCTGGTATTATCAGTTCACACGATCGTATCCATGGACTTTGCAACTTCTTTGGAACCAGGATGGCACACTACGATTTTCCCTCCTTACTTCGTTGCCGGAGCTATTTTCTCTGGTTTTGCGATGGTGCAAACCTTGTTATTGGTTGTGCGTAAGGTAATGAACTTTGAAAACTACATTACCATGTTCCATATCGAGTCGATGAATAAAATCATTATCGTAACTGGTTCAATTGTGGGTGTAGCCTATTTAACAGAGTTATTTATTGCATGGTATTCAGGTGTAGAATACGAACAGTATGCTTTCTTAAATCGTGTTAGCGGACCATACTGGTGGGCCTACTGGAGTATGATGACCTGTAACGTAATTTCTCCGCAGCTTTTCTGGTTCAAGAAAATACGTACAAGTATTGTCGCATCCTGGATCTTGTCAATCGTGGTAAACATTGGTATGTGGTTCGAGCGTTTCGTAATCATTGTTACCTCTTTACACCGTGATTATCTTCCATCAAGCTGGGCAATGTTTTATCCTTCGGTAGTGGATGTTTGTATATTCCTTGGCTCGATTGGTTTATTTTTTACCTTATTCTTATTATTCCTGCGGGTACTTCCAGCTATTGCGATAGCTGAGGTTAAATTAATCCTGAAGAGTGCAAGTGATCAGGTGAAACAAAAACAGATTCGTGATGGACATGTGAAGTCGGAACAAGCTGAATTCTATCAGGATTCTTTAGAAAAGTATGATAGTGTAGATTACCTAAAAGTTTAACAATGAGCAACACAAAATATATTTTAGGTCATTTTGAAGATCCTGATGATATGATGCACGGGATCGAAAAATTACAAGAGAACAATATAAGCATCTATGATGCATACACTCCGATCCCTATTCATGGAATTGAAGAGAAATTAGGGTATAAACGTTCACGCTTACCTATAGCAGCATTTTGCTTTGGATGCGTTGGCACCTTAACTGCCTTCTCTTTAATTTATTTTACAATGGTTTATGATTGGCCAATGAATATTGGTGGTAAACCAGCATTTTCGATGCCAAACTATATTCCAATTGGGTTTGAGCTAACTGTACTTTTTGCTTCGTTCGGAATGATGGCCTGTTTCTTTTTCGCAAATCATTTTTTCCCCGGACGTGCCCCAAGAGTTATGGATTTGAGAGCAACAAACGATAGGTTTATTATAGCGATTGATGCAAAGTCGAATCCTTACCCTGATAAAATTGTCGATTTATTAAACGAAGCCGGTGCTGTAGAAATCATGCACAACGAAAGGAAATATGTTAGTTATGAATAAGCTCAGGATATTAAGCCTTACCTTTTTAACAGTTGCATCTGCAGCTTTTATATCATCGTGTGGCGATAAGAAAAGTCCGGGTTGGGAATATGCCCGCAATATGTATGATCCGATTGCCTACAATCCTGATCAGGCAAATGAAAACTTTGCTAATAAGCAATCAGCGCAGTTGCCTCCTGAGGGTACAACACCTGTAGGATACGATAGGGTTATTGAAGATTATCCGAATACAATCGAAGGATATAATGCTGCAAGCGTGAGTTTGAAGAATCCACTTCCAGTGAATGCTGTTACATTAGGCGAAGGAAAAGTATTGTTTAAAAATATGTGCTCTCATTGTCACGGTACTACCGGAAATGGTGATGGAACCATCATTAAACTTGAGAAATTTCCACCTCCACCATCATATTCTAAAGGAAATTCATCTAGAGGAGGAGCCATGAAGGATTTAACCGATGGAAAAATTTTTCACACTATAACTTACGGTGTTAACCTTATGGGTCCTCATCGTACGCAACTTTCTCCTACAGAGCGATGGAAGATCGTAATGTATGTTCATGAATTGCAAAAAGCTCAATTTTAAAGTTTTAGCCAAAAAATGGGAACTCACAATCATATAACACATAATTTTAGCGAACAATTCGAATTTTCGGGTAAAGCAAAAACCTGGACCCTGGTTGCTATACTAATTGGTATAATAGCAATTGCATATGGGTTCCTAATCGATTCTTCGGAGCATCATTCTGAACGGACATTTGCGAATTTACTTTTAATGGGGTATTACTTTACCTGTGTTTGCGCAGCGGGAGCATTCTTTCTAGCTATTCAATTTGTTGCTCAGGCAGGATGGTCGACAGGTTTGCTTCGGATACCTCAGGCATTTGCTAAGGTTTTACCTATCGCGGCAGTAATTTTAATTTTAATCATTATTGCAGGTCTTTTTAGTCATAATTTATATCATCATTGGCACCAGGAAGGTATCGCAGTAAAAGGCAATGAAAATTTTGATCCGGTGATCGCCGAAAAAGCAAGCTTTTTAAACGTCCCATTCTTTTTAGTGCGTCAGGTAGTGTTTTTAGGGATATATAGCATTTTCGCTGTATTACTTGCTCGTTATTCATATAATGAAGATAAGGTTGGCGGATTAGTCAATCACAACAAAAGCATTAAGATGTCGACTATCTTTTTGGTGATATTTGGCTTTACAACTCCTATCTGGTCATTTGATACCATAATGTCAATTGAGGCGCACTGGTTCTCAACCATGTTTGGTTGGTATAATTTTGCAGCCATGTGGGTGAGCGGATTATGCGCTATAACCGTTACCTTAATTTTATTGAAAAAGGCCGGATATTTCACATGGATTAACATGAATCACTTGCATGACCTTGGCAAGCTTATTTTTGCATTCTCTATTTTCTGGACCTATGTGTGGTTTGCACAATTTATATTGATTTGGTACGCTAATATACCTGAGGAGAGTGTTTATTTTTATAAAAGATGGGAGCCTGAATACAAGTTCTGGTTCTGGTTGAATATTGTAATCAATTTCCTTTGCCCTGTACTAATACTTATGACCCGGGATTCTAAGCGCCAGATGAATACTTTATTGTTTGTGGCTATATTATTGCTTTGCGGACACTGGTTGGATTATTACCTGATGATCATGCCTGGTAGTTTAGAAAGTCACCGTGATTTTGGAATAACCGAAATTGGAATCGCAATTGGTTTCACCGGATTGTTCAGCTTTTTAATGCTCAGCAAACTTGCAAGCAAACCATTGGTTCCACAGAACCATCCATTATTGGAAGAAAGCTTACATCATCAGATTTAAGAAAGCTATTTATTAACGAATTGCAGATAAAAAAATGAGTTTTAATAAATTAATAAAAGTCAGAGTATTCTTTATAGCAATGACTATTTGCCTGCTGGCTTTATCAGGATCTGCTATTGCGCAGGGCGCATTAAAAGAAACTGTAGAAGGAGACAAAGTTGCGGCGGATACAGCACAGCAGATAAACTCGTCGACAGGATCTATCGGTGAAACTCCGGTAGAAGTATCAGAAACAGCTGCTGACGATCCGAGTACTCTTGAAGCCGCTGAGGTTAAAGACAATTCGGCTTTATATAAATCAGTATCCTACTATCTTTTAGCTTTTTTCCTTTTATGTGTTTTTATAGCCATTATCGGGAAGGTATTGAGAGTCTATGAATTAACCAGTGAGATTCACGGTAAGAAGAAACAACTTAACTGGAACAAAATTCAGGGGGGGCTTTTTGCTATAACCCTGGTTCTTGGTCTTTACGGCACGTATTGGTCATATAAGGTTTGGGGAAATATGTCTTCCGGTGAATCAGCCTCTGAACACGGCCTTGTTTTGGATTCCATGCTAATGACTACCATTGTTATTACAACAATCGTGTTTGTCATCACTCAAATATTATTATTCGGTTTTGCCTTCAGATATTCTGCTGATGACAGACGAAAAGCATATTTCTATCCTCACAATAATTTCATCGAAAGACTTTGGACCATCATCCCTGCTCTTGCGCTGACAGCCTTGGTTTTATACGGATTCTTCACATGGAGGACAATTACCAGTCCATCTGATGCCGATATAAAGAATGCTTTAAACATCGAAGTAACCGGCGAGCAGTTTAAATGGAATGTGAGATATGCCGGAGAGAACAATGAACTGGGTTTGAGAAATTATAAGCTTATCAGTGCAACCAACTCTTTGGGAATTGATTTTAAAGATCCAAAAAGCTGGGACGATAAACTCGGTAACGAAATCGTGCTACCTGTAGGTAAGCCCGTGCGCTTTACGATACGTTCTAAGGATGTTTTACATAGCTTCTATATGCCCGAGTTTAGAGCTCAAATCAATGCAGTACCGGGAATGCCGACCTATTTCCAGCTTACCCCGCGTTTGACTACAGAGCAGATGCGTGAAAAGACCGGAAATGCTGCATTTAAATACACATTACTCTGTGCAAAAATTTGCGGTGCCGGACATTATAATATGCAATACACAATTAAAGTTGTTAGTGAGTCGGAATATGCAGAGTGGATAGCAAATCAACCTTTATTCTTCAACGACGACATGAAGAAAGAGTTGCAGGCCGCACAAAAAAGCGAAGTTGCAGCAAGTAATAAATTAGCATTAAACAAATAATTTCAGATACAGCGAGATATGGCAAGCACAGCGATTCAGCATACATTAGAGCATTCTGGACATAGCCACGATGATCATGGTCATCACCATGAAACTTTTCTGACTAAGTATATATTTAGTCAGGATCACAAAATGATTGCAAAGCAATTCCTTATCACCGGCATAATCATGGCGGTTATTGGGATGTTTCTTTCTATACTTTTCCGTATTCAGCTTGGCTGGCCTGATCAAAGCTTTCCTTTATTGGAAACTTTCTTAGGGAAATGGGCAGAAGGCGGCAGAATTAAACCGGATTTTTATTTAGCACTGGTTACCATACACGGTACCATCATGGTGTTTTTTGTACTTACTGCGGGCTTAAGCGGAACTTTCAGTAACCTTTTAATTCCATTACAAATTGGCGCCCGTGATATGGCGTCTCCGTTTGTAAACATGCTATCGTACTGGTTCTTCTTCACCGCTTGCGTAATTATGATGAGCTCTTTCTTCGTCGAAAGCGGACCTGCGAGCGCTGGTTGGACGATTTATCCGCCTTTATCTGCATTGCCTCAGGCAATATCTGGTTCGGCAGCGGGTATGACTTTATGGTTGATCAGCATGGTGTTTTTTATTGCGTCATCATTGATGGGTGCATTGAATTATATCAGTACAGTACTTAATATGCGTACTAAAGGGATGGATATGTGGAAGATGCCATTGACAATATGGTCGTTTTTCTTAACAGCAGTCCTTGGTGTGCTATCTTTCCCTGTACTTGTGGCTGGGGTTGTATTATTAATTTTCGATCGCAGTTTCGGTACAAGTTTTTATTTGTCAGAAATTGTTGTTCAAGGTCAGGTGTTACCGAACCAGGGTGGTAGCCCGATTTTATTTCAGCATTTATTTTGGTTCCTTGGTCACCCCGAAGTTTACATCGTTATTATGCCAGCAATGGGAATAGCGTCTGAGGTAATGGCCACCAATGCGCGTAAGCCGATCTTTGGATATCATGCCATGGTTTACTCGTTAATAGGTATTAGCGTATTGTCGTTCATTGTCTGGGGACACCATATGTTTGTTACCGGGATGAATCCGTTTTTAGGAGGGGTGTTCATGATAACGACATTGATTATTGCGGTGCCTTCTGCAGTGAAATCATTTAACTGGCTGGCAACTATCTGGCGCGGAAATATTCGTTTTACTCCGGCAATGATGTTTGCAATCGGTTTGGTTTCTTTCTTTATCTCTGGTGGTTTGACCGGTATTTTTCTTGGTAATGCAGCGCTGGATATTCCTTTACACGATACGTATTTTGTTGTAGCTCACTTTCACCTTGTGATGGGGTCGGCAGCAATTTGTGGAATGCTTTGCGGTGTGTATCACTGGTTCCCTAAAATGTTTGGAAGATTGATGGATGAGAAACTCGGATATTTACACTTCTGGTTCACATTTATTGGAGCTTACCTTGTATTCTTCCCGATGCACTTCATGGGGCTTGATGGTGTACCTCGTCGTTACTATGCCTTTACGGAGTTTGAATTTATGAAAGAGTGGCTAACGGTAAATACCTTTGTTTCATGGGCTGCAATTATTGCTGCATTAGGACAGGTTGCCTTCCTTTGGAACTTTTTCCACTCGATATTTTACGGCAAAAAGACTACCCAAAATCCATGGGACTCGAATACAATGGAATGGACTACTCCTGTGGAGCATCTTCATGGAAATTGGCCTGGCGAAATTCCAACAGTTTATCGTTGGCCGTACGACTACAGTAAGCCTGGTCATGCAGAAGATTTTATTCCGCAGACAACTCCTTTCTCTCAGACTATGAGCTCAAATCTTCCTCATGATTTCGAAGGAAATCCTGAAGCTGAAAGAATTCAATTAGAGTGGCAGAAAAAACAACAGGCAGAAGCTGAACAAAGCGTTTAATTTAATTAAATAAGGTTTGGGGTATCTGCTGTAAGTGAATGCTTACTTGGATACCCCAATTTATTTTCAAACTATGTATCCCTCAAGTGAAAAAAGATTTCTGGCGATCAATTTATTTGCCATTATATTTCTTTTCGTGTTGATTCTTGCGGGCGGCATAGTGCGCAGTACAGGTTCAGGTATGGGGTGTCCGGACTGGCCAAAATGTTTTGACAGATTAGTTCCTCCTGTAAGTGAATCTCAACTTCCAAAAGACTATCATCAAAGGTTTGTTCAACAACGTGTAAAGAAGAACGAACGGTTTGCAAAGACTTTGGATATCTTGGGTTTTGGAGAATTGGCATCTCGAATTCGGGAGGATAGAACGATTCTGCATCCCGAAGAGTTTAATGCAGCTAAAACATGGACAGAGTATGTGAATCGTTTAATTGGTGCAATTACCGGTTTTCTGTTGCTTGGATGTGCTATTCTGTCCCTAACATATTTAAAGTCGCGAAAGCGTATCTTTTTTTTGAGTTGGATCAATTTACTGCTTGTTATTTTTCAAGCCTGGCTGGGGTCTATTGTGGTTTCAACCAATTTGCTGTCCTGGGTAGTGACAGTGCATATGCTTTTGGCTTTGGCGATTGTTGCAATTTGTATTTACACATATTTTCAGGCAAGGATTCTGCGAGAGCGAAGCCTATTGGCAAATCAGCATGCTGGTGGAATTCGGGTCGTAACTATTATCGCCTTGTGTTTGACAATCTTTCAAATTGCATTGGGAACTGGCGTTAGGGAAGAAATAGATGCGATTGCAGAGTCGATGAATTATTTAGAACGTGCTGAGTGGCTACAAAAAGTTGGTTTTCAGTTCAACTTGCACCGCGATCTGGCTATAGTCGTAGTTCTTTTCAACTTGGTTCTGCTGATATTAATACGGAGAAAATATTTGGGAAGTACGTTTCATTTCAGGTATATGACGTATATAGCACTATTGATAGTTGCTCAAATAGTTATAGGAATCACGCTTTCCCGTCTTGCCTTACCCCCCGTTGCTCAAACCGTTCATTTGTTCCTGGCCAGTTTAATATTCGGCGCGCAATATTACCTGCTTTTATTATTGAAGCAGAACAAATTATATAAATCAAGAATTGTTAGATAAGTGGCAGAAGGCAGTTTTATTTCGGATTTTAAGAAGTTAGTTAAGCTCAGACTTACTTTTCTTGTAGTATTTTCTGCCTCTGTTTCCTTTTTGATAGGAAGTAAGGAGCAGGAATTTATTAGCTGGACAAACTGGTTAATTTTGACCATTGGAGGTTTTTTGGTTACAGGAGCTGCAAATGGGTTTAATGAAATTATTGAGAGAGATCTTGATAAACTAATGGCGCGTACAAGCGACAGGCCAATTCCTGCAGGAAGAATGACCACAGGCCAGGCATTGGTTCTTAGTTTGTTCATGGGCATTGCAGGTACATTGATATTAGTCAAACTGAATTTCTTAACCGGTGTTCTTTCTGTGTTCTCGATTTTCCTTTATGCATTTGTTTATACTCCTTCAAAAAGAAAATCACCAATTGCAGTTTTTATAGGGGCTTTTCCCGGTGCTTTGCCGCCACTTATAGGATATTTTGCGGCATTTGAACATCCACAAATTTCCTGGGTGCCTATCATTCTTTTTCTTATTCAGTTTGTATGGCAGTTCCCTCACTTTTGGGCTATTGCCTGGGTTTTAGACGACGATTATAAAAAGGCTGGTTTCAGACTGTTGCCAACTACAAAACGCGACAGAACCAGCGCTCTTATAACTTTTCTGTCGACTATTATTTTAATACCGGTTAGTTTATTACCAACTATCATGGGATTCGGCGGTTATGCTATCGGCGGAGTTTCGCTGGTGGCAGGTTTGATCTTTTGTTGGTACGCCTTCAATCTTTTAAAAAAGTTGGATATCGTATCTGCGCGGAAATTGATGTTTGGTTCATTCTTTTATCTCCCATTGGTGCAACTGGTATTGTTGTTTGATTATATTAAATAATTATATGGATATTATGACTCAGAAACCTATTGATCAGGATAGAGAAAACCTGAAAGCCCGTAAGTTTATGATGTGGCTATTTCTGGTTTCTTCATTTATTTTCTTTGCAGGGCTAACCAGCGGTTTTATCGTATATACGGCGGGCGACCCATCGAGAGGGATAAAATTCCTTCTTCCAGAAGTGTTTAAATATAGTACTGCAGTTATTCTTCTAAGCAGTGGCACAATGCATCTGGCGTACAACGCTGGAAAGAAATTACAATTCGTAAAACAGAATTTATATCTTGGTCTAACTATTACTCTGGGCTTTGCATTTCTTTTACTTCAATTTCAAGCCTGGGTAACACTTTTTAATCAAGGCGTAACCTTTGTTAATCCAAATGCGTCAAATTCTTTTATTTATGTATTTACGGCGGCACATCTGCTGCACATTATTGTAGGAATAGTTCTTCTATTCAAAGCTTTAACCGGGAAGCTTATTAGCATTTCCCCAGTTCGAAATACCTTCCGTTTGGAAGTGACATCTATATTTTGGCATTTTATAGATATACTATGGATTTATTTATATGTTTTCTTACTTTTGAACCAATAAAATAACGTAATGAGTACGACTATCTCACAATTAGATGAAGTAAAAACCGGTGCTTGGGACGGTGGAAAATCACCAGTTGATGCCGAATATGGCAAAATAATGATGTGGTTTTTCCTTGTCTCTGATGCATTCACATTCTCCGCATTTTTAGTTTATTATGGCGCACAACGTTTCAGTAAACTTACCTGGCCTGATCCAGATCTTGTTTTTCAATCTATACCCGGAATAATGGATCATGGTGCTCCACTTGTATTTGTGGGAGTTATGACATTTATTTTGATTATGAGCTCTGTAACTATGGTTCTTGCCGTGGAAGCAGGTCATCGTAACTCAAGGAAAGAAGTTATTACCTGGATGATATGGACAATCATTGGTGGCGCAACATTTCTCGGATGCCAGGCTGCAGAATGGACTCACCTGCATCATGAAGGGTTTTGGTGGGGATCGATTCCTGATGTCGCAATGATCAAGGAATTAGGTGCAGATGAAGTAAGCGCTACCCAATTCGCCAACTTGTTTTTCACGATCACGGGTTTCCACGGTTTCCACGTTTTTAGCGGGGTTATTATCAATATCATTATTTTACTGATGACGGTAAATAATGTTTTTCAAAAAAGAGGTAGTTACCTGATGGTTGAAAAAGTTGGCCTTTACTGGCACTTTGTAGACTTGGTTTGGGTATTCGTATTTACTTTCTTCTATCTTGTTTAATTACTGAATTAATATGGCATCAGAAAATACAACACATACAGCAGACGAACACGCACATGCAGAACATGCAGGCATGACCAAAAAAAAGATTTGGACTGTATTCTTCTATCTTTTAGGAATCACCACTCTTGAATTTATTATAGCCCTGGTGTTATTACCAAAGGGCATTATGAGCCATGGAGTAGGTAATTTTATTTATATAGCATTAACTTTACTTAAGGCCTTTTATATTGTTGCATATTTCATGCACCTTAAATTTGAAAAATATGGTCTTATTACGGCAATTGTACTGTCGTTAATTTTTATTGTTTATTTAATTGTACTAATGCTTACCGAAGGTGCATACCTCAATGTGCACATGAATTAATGAGCAAAATTACTTCTTTAAAAAAGATTCTAATCCTGGTATCCCTATTAGCGGTGCCAGGATTTTTGTATTATTTACTTACCGAAAAAGGTAAGAACAGGTATAGGCCTTTGGAGATTTTCGGACCTAAACAAGTTGCCGCCACCTTTCATACCAAACATGGCGAAAAGATTCCCGACACGATTTATCATGTTATTCGGGATTTTAAATTAGTAAGCAATACGGGAGATAGTATCGGAATCCCTACAGACAGCAATCAAATTACTGTAGTGAATTTTTTCTATACAAATTGTAAGACTTTTTGTACTGAAATGAACGCCCAAATGGCCCGGGTTGTGGCCCAATATCCAAATAATAAAATGCTCAGGTTCTATTCCATTACGGTGGATCCTGAACATGATACTCCTGCCGTTTTGAACTCCTATGCCAGATCTTTAAACGCAAATCCAACCAGATGGAGTTTTCTGACGGGTGATAAAGATTTTATCTTTGAACTTGCGAAGAAGGATTTTCTGGTAGATGCGTTTTCTGGCTCTAATCAGTCCGGAAATATTGTTCATAGTCAGATGCTGATCCTTGTTGACGCCGATAGACGGATACGCGGTTATTATGATTCAACAAGTAAAGAGCAGGTCGATAAGCTCATTGATGAGATTAAAGTTCAAATTACCGAGGAATTGCGCAAAGTTACTTCGTTAAAGCCTTTAAAATAAATTATGAACGATAAAGTTGCCGTTCGTTTGATAACAAGCGTTTCAGTCATAGTATTTCTGGTGGTTTTGGTCTTACAAAGTCATATTATCACCGTTTTTCCGGCAGGCAGTGATATTCCCGCATGGGTGTTTTTTCTTCCGAAATTAAATGCAATAATAAACGGGACCTGCAGTGTATTGCTATTAACCTCTTTATACCAAATTAAAAGCGGAAATATACAAACGCATAAAATTTTAAACATTACTACTTTCGTTCTTTCTTCCCTTTTCCTCTTGTCCTATATAATTTTTCATGCTACGGGTATCAGAACAAGCTATGGTGGCGAAGGTATTTTAAAATACATCTATTACTTTATCCTGATTACTCATATAATTCTTGCAGCGGTAGTTTTGCCGGTGGTTCTGTTAAGCTTTTATAGTGGTCTAAAGATGAATGTCTCCAGGCATAAAAAGTTGGTTAGATGGAGTTTTCCTATATGGCTGTATGTAACGGTTACCGGAGTTATTGTCTATTTAATGATTGCTCCTTATTATACCTTTTAGGTGTGGATGAGCAGTAAACAGCTGCTCAAGCTTGACTTTCTTGCCTAAATTTAACATTTAAATTAAGCGGCTCGCTTATATTTTGGGTTATATTTGTAATTGCTAATTTGAAGCGACGATGAGATCTGAAATCTAGTTGTTTTCCAATCTGAATTTTATGAAGACTATTAAGTATTGTGCGGTTGTAATTTGTTTTCTTTTTGTTGCGAGTGTTTCATTGAATGTCAGTGCTCAGTGTTCTATGTGTACTTTAAATGCAGAGAACTCTGTACAACATGGAAATCATCAGGGTGATGGTCTGAATAACGGCATTTTATATCTTTTGGCGATGCCATATCTGGCAGTTGCAGTAGTGGGGTTTATCTGGTATAAGCGGTATCGTCGTAAGGACATTCTCGTTGATATAAAAGACGAAAAAATTAATTTGAACTAGGGATAGTCCTTTCAAAAGTGCAAAATGATTGAAGCGTCAACTCTTAATTTCCTGAAAAGTATTTCTGAAAATAATAATCGTGAGTGGTTCAACGCCAATAAGACTGATTATGAACTTGCTCGGGAAAATGTGCTTCAGTTTACATCAAAATTGATCTCGGGATTAGCTAAGTTCGATTCAACAATTCCCCTTGATTTGAATCCTAAGGATTGCGTAATGCGCATTTATCGGGACATCCGGTTTAGTAAGGATAAGACTCCTTTTAAAACGAATTTTGGAATTGCCATTTCCGCAAACGGGAAAAATTTTAAAGGCCCGGGCTATTATGTCCATATACAACCAGAGCACTCTTTTGTGGCCGGAGGTTCATGGTTTCCCGAAGCCGATGAGCTAAAAGCTATCCGACAAGAAATAGATTATAACGGATCTGATTTAGTGGCAATCTTAAAAGATCCTTTATTTATTGAATCGTTTGGTGATCTGGATAGAGAAGGTATGCTCAAAACCACACCAAAAGGATATAGCTCAGATCATGAAAATATTAGTTATTTAAAGCTCAAGAGCTTTACGGCAACCAGTCGGATCTCTGACAAATCTTTAAAAAGTACAAATTCTCCAGATTCGCTTGTCTCGATTCTTGAAAGATTATTTCCATTGATGGTTTTTTTGCGTAACGCAATTTCTTAATATTGTATATGAATAAAATTCTCTTCTTGTTGTTTGGAGCATTCTGTTTAAGCTCTTGTGTAGTTATGTCTACCAAAAAATACCAAACTTTAATTGCTGAAAGAGATTCATTGTCCGTAGGCTTAGATGATGCGAATGTAAAAATTGAGAGCCTTGTAGACGAAATTGCCAGATTGAAAGGCGATACATCCCGCATAAATGGTCGTATGGCAGATCTTGAGACTAAATTATCAGGTCTGGACGCTAATTACGCTTCTCTTCGAGCTAACAGCTCGTCGGAAATTAAGAAGTTGGCTGCAGATCTTCAGCGACGGGAAGCCAGATTAAAAGAAGTTGAAGATATTCTTCGTTCACGCGATGCAGCTACAAACGCTCTAAAAGAGAAGCTTCAGAAAGCCCTGCTCGGATTTCAAAAGAGTGGTTTAGCCGTTGATATAAGAAATGGCAAGGTTTACGTTTCTTTAACCGACAAATTGCTGTTTTCGAGCGGAAGTATTATAATAGACGAAAAGGGAAAACAGGCCCTGGCCGAACTTGGCAAAGTATTAAAGACTCAACCCGAGATTAATATTTCTGTAGAAGGACATACTGATAACCAGCGAGTGGTGAATCTTGGTCAGATTAAAGATAATTGGGATTTAAGCGTATTACGTGCCACGTCTGTTGTTCGGTATTTAGCGGATGAACAAAGTATTGAATCTAATCGAATTACGGCAACAGGGAAGGGGCAATATCAGCCGATAGCGCCTGGAAACACAGCTGATGCCAGGAGCAGGAACCGAAGGATTGAAATAGTCCTGTCTCCGAAGCTTGATGAATTATATGATTTGATCAAGCAATAGTGCCTTAGAAAATGATAAGACCGATGAGAAATTTCTCAGGGTCTTATCTTAAAACGGACTTTTAAAATCTTTAAATAAAGGTAAAACCTGGTCTTTATCCGAAAGGATCACTTCATTCTCGTCGAGTCCCCAAGCGATATTTAAATCAGCGTCATTCCATTTTACTCCTATCTCCGACGCTTTATCGTATAGATTAGTTACTTTATATGCGAAAATGGTGTTGTCTTCCAATGTCGAGAAACCGTGCAAGAAGCCCGCAGGTATCCAAAACATTCTAAAGTTATCTCCGCTTAATTCAGCGCTTACATATTGCCCGTAAGTTGGAGAGTTCTTCCGGATATCTACTGCAATGTCTATCACACGTCCTTGAATTACCCGTACCAGTTTGCCCTGCGCAAATGGATCTGCTTGTCCGTGCAGCCCCCGTAATGTTCCCCGGTTTGAAAACGATTGATTGTCCTGCACAAAATCTGCAGTAATTCCGGCTTCAGAAAAGGTTTTTTTGTTAAAGCTTTCTAAAAAATATCCGCGATCGTCTCTGAATACCTTGGGTTCAATTATAATTAAGCCTGGGATTTGTGTTTCGTTGAACGTCATTTTAATCGATAAATTCCATTACGGAGCTAAAAAAGACAGATTTGTTTTGAAATTCCAATGCATGTGCGTCTAAAATCTTAGCGGCATGCAGGTTTTTAAATTCATTATAATTCTGGATATTATCGGCTATGAATTGAAGACAATAGGTAACTCCTTCATTTGGAGAATCCATAACTCTGAGTAATCGGCTCGATACCAGTAGATTGCTCGATAAGGCGTCGGGAACGAAGCTTTGGTTTATCCACTTAAGCCAGTCATTTTCAATTCCTTCTTCAATAATGACGGTAATGTTGTAAAGAATCATGCTGCGAAGATAAATAAAGCAATGAAATGTTAACTAGGATTATCTCCTCTTAAAAGTCTGAAACGCTTTCTGGCTTCGGTTACATACAGGCTTCCAGGAAAATCGATGATGATTTTTTGGTAATATTCCGATGCTTTTGCCTTATTGTTTAACGAGGTGTCATAAATTTCTGCCAGCATAAACAGTGCATCGTCAGCCCATAAATCTGTGCCGTGATTTGTTACAATTAAATTCAATTGTTCAATTGATTGATCAATAAGGTCTTGTTTTTGAAAAATCCGGGCTTTCGACATTAAAATGTCGTCCTCAAGAGAATTTTGAGGGTAGAGGATATTTATGCTGTCAAGTGTTTTCAGAGCTTTATTGTATTGACTAATAAAAATCAGGAAATCAGCCCTGGCGTATACTCTCAGTGCGTTCGTGTCAACTTCTGATTCGGTATTTTCAGCAATTAATAAACTCAGGTTTAAGGCATCGTTAGCAATAAGTTGCGAGGTAGAACTCTTTAAAACATCAAGTTGGGCTTTTGCCCAAATAAAATCTCCCTGATAATAAGAAAGCTTGGCGTTTTTAAATTTGGCCTCCTGGCCGATAGGTTCATTTGCAAATTGTTTTTCTACTTGTCCGTATAGCAGGGCCGCTTCCCATACCTCTCCTGTCAGGATATAAATATCTCCCAGTTCTAATTTAGTTTGACCCATAATGCTCGGCGACAGTCCTGGTATTTTTAGTGCTTCTTCCAAAAGGCTTTCGGCTGCTTTTGGATTGTTAAGATAAGAAGCTTGCAGTGAGGCTAGTTGCCGTATGGCAAATAATGTATTTTTTGTCCGTCCAAATTCTTGAAGTAGATCCAGATAGTCGTTTTCTAGCTGCATCAATTCTGTTTTACTAAATTTTCCCGCAGTTAGCTGCTGATTTTTGGTGTATAAAGTTTGCATCCTGGCAGGAATATAATGCGGGTTAGAAGGTCCTTTCGTTAATAAATATTCTAGTCCGCTGATTGCCGGTTCGTAAGCTTTGTGTTTAAGTAGAATTGAAATTAGATCGTATACGCGATCGCCATCTTCTTTAAGCCGTTTGTCCAAAGCAATCATTTGCTTTAATGCCATATCGAACTCGTTTTGCTGAATATATTGCCATGCCAGCAGTTCAGAATAAGCAACGTTTTGAGGGTCTTTCTGGAGCTTTCTGAGTAAAGCTGTTCTTAGAATATCATAGTCGTCCAAGGATTCGAAGACCGTAGAAAAAGTGCTTTTTGCCTGGTTCACCAGCTGAATGTTCGCGTCTTTTCCTAAAAGGGTTAAATACTCCTGTACAAGCATTTCTTTATTCTTTTGATATCTGTAAAGCGCCAGTAAATCAAAAGAAAATGCGGTTTCATCATTTAATATTTTACGACCGCTTAGCAAGGTTTTTATCGAAAAGTCATAGGCATCTGATCTGTAAAAAGTTATTGAAAGATCCCTGATCGTCATTTCATCCTTAGGAAGATTTTTAATGAGGTTATTATACAAATCTGTAGCTTTTTCCTGCTGGCCACGCTCTCTGAAAATCCTGCCGAGATCTACCTGATAACTATAATGACCTTTATTTAACCCGGCCATTTTTTTAGCCAGTTTCTCGGCCTCATCGTATTTTTTTAGCTTAATTAAAGTATTGAAATACGCATCATAATATTGAGGTTGATTTCTTCCCTGATTAAACAATTTTTGATAAATACTCAACGCTTTTTCGAACTCTCCACTTTGGTAGTATTGAAAGGCTAGTACGTCTTCCGAAGCTGACTGAGCAATCCCTGAAAAAGCAGAAAATAAAAAAAAGAGGATGAAGATTAGTGCTTTCATTGTAGCCAGCGAGAAAGAATTATTAAAACAGGTCATTAGTTTACCCGTATTGATAAAGATAACGAAATTGCTTACTTTTCATTTTCTATTGTGCGTTTTTTATAATAGAAACGGTATTATTGTTATAAATTATTCGAAATCAGCTGTATTCTAATTGTTACTTGTTGAAAATTAGAAAAGACATATTTTAGTATCTTAAACCTTCGTTATATCTCAAGAAGGGGAGTGTCATTGAATTATATGCAGAAGCAGTTGAAGTTGTTAAGTGTTCTCGGGTTCTTTCTGTTGTCGGCATGTTCGTTTGAGCGTACCGCTAAAAAAATTCCTATTGAAGATTTTTTCAAGAATCCGGTAAAAACAACATTTAAAATTTCTCCTGACGGGAAATATATTTCTTATCAGCAGCCCTATAAGAATCGGATGAACATTTTTGTTCAGACGATTGATGGGAGAAACGTGACACGTGTAACTCAGGAGACCGAACACAACACCACGTTTTATTGTTGGGCAAACAATAACGAGCTGCTGTTTATGACCGATAACGGCCAGAGTAAGAGTGCTCATTTATATGCCGTTTCTAAAACGGGTAAAAACTTTAGAGGATTGTTACCTGTAGATTCAGTACGTGTTAGGCTTATTAATTACGACAATGTTATTAACAACCAAATATTAATCGGGTTAAATAAGCGTGACTCGACGATTTTCGATGCTTATCGGTTAAATATAGATAATGGTAAATTAACTCTGGCCGAAATGAACCCTGGCAATATTATCAATTGGTTTGCTGATGAATATGGGATGTTGAGATTAGCCCTTGCTAGTGACGGAGTTAATGAAACACTGCTTTACAGAGACTCTGAAAAAGAGCGTTTTAAACCTGTAATTACTAATAATTTTAAAAATAAGATTTCTCCTGTCGGTTTTTGCAGGAAAGTAAAAAGTCGCATTTATGCACTTTCTAATTTTGATCGGGATAAAACGGCTTTGGTAGAATTTGATTGCGCTACCGGGAGGGAAACCAAAGTGATTGTTTCTCATCCGGATGTGGATATTTCTGAAGCTGCTTACTCAAAATCAAATCACAAGCTTCTTTTTGCTGGTTTTGAAACCTGGAAAAGAGAACGGATTTATCTGAATGACTCGGTGAAAGCTTTTTACAGACAGCTAGAAAAATTACTCCCCAATACTGAAATCAAGGTCGCCGACAATGATTTAGTAGAGCAACAGTTTATTATCAGAACATTTACAGATAGAACACCCGGCGCTTTCTACTATTACTCACCAAAAACTAAGAAGCTTGTTAAGCTAAGCGACATTAACCCATCTATCCCCGAGGATCAGATGTGCAGCATGAAGCCAGTTTCTTTTAAATCGCGAGACGGGTTAAAGTTAGATGGTTATCTAACCTTGCCACTCGGTTATAAGCCAAAAAATCTTCCCTTGATTGTAATTCCTCATGGTGGAAGCGGACCCTGGAATAGAAACTCCTGGGGATTTAATTCAGAAGTGCAGTTTTTGGCGAATAGAGGATATGCTATTTTTCAGGTTAACTACAGAGGATCAAAGGGGTATGGAAAAAAGTTTTGGATTGCAGGTTTTAAGAAATGGGGAACGGATATCCAAAATGATATTACAGATGGGGTAAAATGGTTAATTGATGAAGGTATTGCTGATAAGAAAAGAATTGGTATTTACGGATATGGTTTTGGAGGATACAGTGCCTTGCATGCCTTATCGTTTCAGTCCGATCTATATGCGTGTGGCGCCTCTCAGTCTGGTTTTCTGAATTTGTTTGCCTATATAAAAGCAGTTCCCCCACATTTTAAACCTACGTTACAAATGTATTATGAAATGGTGGGTAATCCTGAAAAGGAGACAGATCAGCTAAGGGCGGTTTCACCGGTTTTTCATGCAAGTAGAATTAAAGCGCCTCTGTTGATCGCTCAGGATAGAAAAGATCCTCGTGTAAATGTTAATGAAACAAACCAATTTGTAAAAGAGTTAAAAAAGAGAAAAGTCCCAATTACCTATATTACCAAGGAAAGCAAGGATTATAATTTTAGAAATCCCGAGACACGGTTAGCATTCTTCAACGAACTTGAAAAGTTCTTTGCTACAAACCTTAAGAAGTAAAGAACCTTATGGGAAGCTTTAAGGCATACTACTATCGGAAAAACAACCTTCTTAATGCCAGCTTCCTAATAGTTATCAGTATTTCATTAATCATTGCCCTCGTGCTGGCCCGCAATTTCACCGAGAAGTATGTTGAGAATGAGTTTAACACCCAGAAGATCTCTGTACTGGAAGAAACTATAAAACCCTACAACGATTTTTTTCTAAATCGACTTCCTGAAATCTCTTTTTATCAGGGGTATCTTGATTCTGCTTCGGTAATTAAATACGCCGATACTGTTTTAAGAAAATATGCCTTTGTTAGTCGGGTGGTTTTTTATGATACACAAATAAGCAATCGCCCTATACCCAATGCGTTCAGGTTAAACAACTTCTCAATTGTTCCGAAGGCCATCTATCAGCTGGGCAGAAATGTTCCACCTGATTCAGTCGTTATATATAAAAGTCCGGCTGCAAAACCTGCTATTAGGGCTATTGACGAATTTAATCGGATGGCGATAAAATTTTCAACATATATCGAATCTGTGGATACCGCTCAAAGCCTTTCGAGCGATAAGTCATTTGAAGTTTTTTACAACATAACTCATAACCGCATTACTTTAATGAATATTCCTCGTGAAGAGGAATTGAGGATATTTAAGGATTTAATGTTCAAAGATCTTAAGCCCTCTCCAATATATGAACAGGATATTTTGTCCTTCCGATTGGATCCGTTTAAACTGAGTATAAAAAATAATCATCCCGAGCTTTATCAGGAAATAAGTATTCGACCGATTGTTTTTGAATCCGTGGATACAGATCCTGATTTGTTAAATACTGATTTAGCCCTTTCTGGTGCTTTCGCAGATTATAAGTTGTTTTTTAGCTCCTCAAAAAGCTATTTGTCCAAAGAGATCAACAGAAGGTTTTTACCTGTAGCGATTTCAATTTTAATTATCTATGGCATTTTAGGTTTTATTGCGTATTTAATCTACCGGAATCTTCATATCAACAGTCGGATGTTTAAGCTGCAATATGATTTTATCAATAATTTTACTCATGAGTTTAAAACACCTTTGAGCGTTATTAAGATCGCAGGAAATAACATTAGGAGCGCCAATACCATTTCAGATCAGGAGCGTTTTAGATATGGTAAAATACTTGATGAAGAGGCCGATAAACTTAATGATTTGATGAATAAGCTCTTGTCTTTTACTCAGATCGAAAATCAATCTATTCAAATAAAGAATGAAGAAATTAATCTCGAGGTATTCGTTCAAAATTTAATTGATGCATATCAAGTCAAATACCCGGAATTTGAAATTACATATAATATCAGGCGGGTTGAAATTTTTAAATCCGATCCCGTTTTAATGGCAAGTATATTTCAAAATCTGATAGAAAATGCCTATAAATACTCTTTGCCCAAGCGTAAGCAATTACATATAGATATATCTATTGAAAGAGGTAAAATTGTTCTCAGGTTTGCAGATCAGGGAATTGGAATACCAAAAGAGGAGATGGGGAATATTTTTAGAAAATTTTACAGGATACAGAACCAGTATAATCAGCAGGGCAGTGTTGGCTTGGGCTTGGCTTTTTGTAAAGAACTGGTTAATTTTATGAAGGGGGATATTTTTGTTAAAAGTAAAGTCGGAATTGGATCTGAGTTTACTATAATTTTACCATACGAACAGTAAATATGAATTTAGACATTAAAGTTGCAATTGTTGAAGATGATGAAAATCTTCGATTCCTTGTTTCTCATCGTTTGCAGGCCGAGGGATATATAGTTATAGAGGCTTCGGATGGAGCTGACGCTGAAGAGATGATAATGAGAGAAAATCCGGACATTGTTTTGCTCGATTGGATGCTGCCCGGAAAAGAAGGTTCGGAAGTGTGTAAAAGTGTACGTGCAAAAGGTTTTGAGGGGGTTGTTATCATGATGACTGCCAAAGCTCAGGATGTGGATAAGATCGATGCATATAATTTTGGTGTGTCTGATTATGTGACCAAACCGTTTAATATGGATGTGTTGGTCGCTCTTATTGAAAACAAGATAAAATTTGTTGTCAATAATGAAAAAACTGAAATGCACAGATTCAGTAATATGGAGCATCATCCTAACACTCATTCTCTTTTAAAAGATGGCAAGAAAATTGAGTTAACGATACTTGAAAATCGGATTTTGCTATATTTTCTTAAAAATGCGAACAAAGTAATCCATCGCGATGAGCTTATGATGGTTGTTTGGGGTTATAATTCAGATGTAAATACACGTACATTGGATATGCACATTGTTAGATTACGTAAGAAGATTGAAGATAATCCCGATTCTCCAAGTTATTTGCAGACCGTTAGAGGTATCGGATATAAGTTTGTTTGTTAGAACGGGACATAGAATCAAATAGAAGCCCTCGTGTTTATCAGACACGGGGGCTTTTTATTACAATTGTGCTACAATTTTATAAGCTGAAATTGCGTCTGGGTAGCATTATAAAAAAGAGGCCCGTGTGGTCGACACGGGCCTCTTTTTTATTTATTTAACTTGATCTTATTGGTTTACAATAACTTTGAAGTTTAGATCCAGTTTATTTCCGCTTAACTTGAAGAAATAAACTCCAGATGCAAGAGATGAACCGTTGAAATTGAATGAATACGTCTGTAATGCACTCGCAGAACCAGAGTAAACATTCTTAACTTTTACACCTTTTAAATCATATAAATCTAAAGATACATTAGCCTGATCTGAAATTAATTTGAAAGAAACCGTAGTTTGACCTCCAAATGGATTCGGATAAGCAGATAATGTATTTGCGTTACCTGCAGTTAAGCTATTGGAAAGAGCAAGCTCACTTGATGGAGCAGCAGCAACTGTTGCAGGAGTATTGCAAGCACCTAAATAACCACCATTAGCTAAATGGGTAGCAACTGCATTTCCGCTCACGCTGATTTGAATCCATTTGTTATTCGCTTTATGGCATACTAATACTTTATCACCTTTATTTCCACTACGAACATCGATAACAGTAATTGTTATAGAAGCACTTGCAGAACATCCAAACTCGTTAGTTGCAATTACATTAAATGTATAGGTACCAGCAGCAGTTGGAGTAAATACCGGATTCGCAATTGTAGCACTGCTTAAACCAGCGGCCGGAGACCATAGGTAAGTGCTTGCATTGCTTGCCGAAGTACTGTTAGATGCAGTAAGTGTTAATTTTTGTGCACCATAACCTAAAGCGATAGTTTTGCTGTCAAGACCTGTATAAGTATTGTCGGTTCTGCTTTCTGTAATTGAAACAATAGGTGTCGCACCGATTACATTTACAGTCGCAGTGGTTGTAGAAACATTTCCGTTTACATCCGTTACAGTAAGTACAACTGTGTTATTTCCCAGATTTGAACAATCAAAGTTTGATTTGTCAATAGATAATGATTGAACTCCGCAAGCATCATTACTTCCATTATCAATAGATGCAGCAGTGATTGAAGCCGATCCATTTACAAGTGTTACAGAGATATTTTTAGCCAAAGCAACAGGAGCTGTAAGGTCTTTTACTACTACTTTTTGAGTCGCTGTAGTTACATTTCCGTTTCCATCGTTAAAGTTCCAGGTGATAACATAAGAACCTTGAGCTGTATAAGTCAGAGCATCTGACGTTGTTCCTGTAATTATACCAGCACAATTATCAGTAGTAGTTGGAACAGATACAGTAGCAGAGCATTCTGCTATCACATCGGCTAATACAGGAGCAACAGGAGCCGTAACATCTTTTATCACTACTTTTTGAGTTGCTGTAGTTACATTTCCGTTTCCATCGTTAAAGTTCCAGGTAATAACATAGGAACCCTGAGCTGTATAGGTAAGGGCATCTGAAGTTGTTCCCGTAATTGTGCCTGAACAATTGTCTGTAGTGGTTGGAACAGATACAGTGGCAGCGCATTCAGCAATTACATCAGCAAGAACCGGAGCAACAGGAGCAGTAATGTCTTTCACAATTACATTTTGTGTTGCGGTAGATACATTGCCGTTTCCATCATTAAAGCTCCATGTAATTACATGTGTGCCTTGTGTTGTATATGTTAAAGCATTTGATGTAGTGCCAGTGATAGTACCTGCGCAATTATCAGTAGTTGTTGGTGCTGTAGCAGTAGCCGAACACTCGCCTTTTACGTCAGCAAGCACAGGAACAATAGGAGCTGTTATGTCTTTTACTACAACAGTCTGTTGTTGAGTAGAAGTATTTCCTTTAGAGTCTTTAAATGACCAGTTAATTAAATAGCTGCCTTGTGCTGAATAGGTTAAAGGATCTGCAGTTGTACCAGTAATTGTTCCTTCGCAATTATCGTTTGCAGTAGGGGCGTTAGCTACAGTAACAGCGCATTCGCCCGTTATAGTTGGCAGCAGGCTATTATTTTGGTAGTGTATAGTCATTGTTCCACCATGAAAATATCCTACCCAACCCTGATAACCTGTAAAATACATTTGAAAATTATTGGTTCCTCCATATACATAATTCGGAACGCTTCCATTGTAATTTATGTTAAAAGATTGAGTATAATGGAATAATTGATTTCCGCCAATACGAGTTCCGGCAACTTGCATGTTTGTCCAGTCGCCTGTTCCTCCCCAGCCTTGATCTACGGCTGAGTATGAAAGGTCTATACCTGTAATTACCGAGCCAGTTGGAATAGGGTCTGAAAAAGTATAAGTCATTGGACTCCATCCGTAGGTTCTTCCAGCAGGAATCGAAATCACTTTTGTGCCGGTAGTAGAATATGCAGGGATTGGTGCCTGAGTATCATTCACTGTTACACTAAAGCTCGCTACCGTAAAATTACCAGCTCCATCAGTTGTTTTGAATGTATTTACTGTTGTTCCAACAGGGAATACTGAACCACTTGCTAAACCAGCGATTTGCACTGTAGTTGGTGTAGAGCAGCTATCTGTCCCTACTGGGGCAGCATATGTTACGGCCGCACCACATAATCCTGGTGTGTTATTAACAGTAATAGCAGCTGGTACAGATAAACTTGGTTTAACATTATCAATTACAGAAACTATTACCGGAAAAGTCAACTGTCCTGAGTTGCCATTAGCATCAGTTGAGTAAGCGGTAACATTGGTTGTTCCTACCGGAAAAAATGATCCAGGTGCAATGCTGAATGTAACTGCAGGATTCGCCGTACAATTGTCAATTGCAGTAGCTGAAAAATTTACAGTTGTTCCTGGTGTGTTACAAGAAACAGATGCAGTTGTATTTGATGCTGTTATTGTCGGGGCAGCTGTGTCATTAAACGTCCCAGTAATAGTTTGCGGCCAAAGGTTTGTTGATTCCTCTGTAAGCACTACTGTTAATCCTCCATTCAATGTAATTTGAACAGGCACATTACATGCTGCGGGAGCAAAATCATAATATGCCCAGTCGTTAAACTGGTTAGCGCTAGGACCTTTAGATAAAATTGTAATCGCCGATCCCGCCCCCGGAAGGTTATTCCAGGCGGTGTTGTTAAATGCTCCTGTTGGATTAACGTTTTGAGTGACAGTAGTACTACCGTAAGTGGTAGTAATGCTCATTCCGTTGTTTACTAGAGTTGAACTGGTTTGATCTCCATGCCAGTGTTCGATGTAAACACGGATAAACCCATTTGACAAAACCGCGTATCCTACCTGAACGGCATGCGCGAATGCTGATTGAAATCCAATCAGAAAAAGAAACATTAACGTGAGACCCGCTTTTAAGCTAGCCTTTTTAAATGTTCTCGATTTCGAGGGACTATTCTTTGCAAAAGAATTGGTCTCCGTAACCGGATGAGTGCTGTAAAAATTTTGCATAAATTGAGTTAAGTATTTGATTAAATATTAGTTATTTTCTTTATCATGAAATACTGAGCCTTCAGGTCGGTATAAATAGCTTTCATTATCGGAGAAAGAGAGGCTTTCCTGGTGTCTTTAAGAAGTGCTTTCATCGCAATGCAATAGTTAGCAAATTCTTCAGGATAAGTTTGGATCCATGTTTTTAAGATCCTTTCGTCATACTGATACGTGTTTTTCTTGTATTTAAAAGAGTCGCCCGTACCTTCAAATTGTTGAATGGCTGGTAAATGAGGAGCTGCTACCGCGATCGATTCATCGATTGGTATTATTGTTCGTAGTGAATTTTCGGCAACGTAGGTAGCATTTTCTGAGCATCCATTACCTTTAACTATTGGCAGTTGCGAGGTAAATAATAAAAAAACGATGATGCGTTTGAAGGGCCCAGAAATCTTATATTTTGATAGCATATATCTAGAGTTAATTTAGATTTTTTCAGATAATTGAAACTTTTTCTCAAAAAAAACGTTGCGAGGAAGCGAAGTTATAATATTTAACCTTCTTAATAAAAAATTTACTTGAGATATAAAATATGTACTATGGCGATATTATTCTACTGATCGGGGAATTGCGGCAACGACGAGATGGGATCGACAACAGTATGCCCTAGGAATTAACCTTTAAGAAAATAGTTGGAAAAAATATTTCTTTAAGAGAGAATTATGATCAGCAGAAAGCAGTAGATTGTATAGCGGAAGCGGTGTGAAATCGATTTGTAACTATAATGTTACAATAAAAAAAGCCTAAAGATCCATAAAGTCATCAATTGTATGATCATCATCCCATCTAAATAGAAAAAATAATAGTATTCATTTTTCTTCCATTCGGATTTGAAGATCAACCAACCGGTGAGAATGATAGTTAAGGTCAATGCGAAAAAGTTCGCATTAAAATCGTGTGTGAATAAGAATAGTAAAGCCAGGTAGGCGATTAAAAGAACCTGGCAAACCAAATATGCTTTTCTCTCACCATAAACAACCGGAATCGTTTTTAAATCATAGCTTTTATCCTGATAAAGATCACGAATATCAAAAGGAATCGTAATTGCAGTAACGAAAAGAAAACGTTTCGCAATTAAAAGGAGCGTATCTTCGGCTGTGATTATAATTGACTGACTGCTGCCTAATTCAACAATTGGTAACAGCACACAACTTAAAGACCAGATAAGGGCAATAAGAAAAAGTTTTAATCCCGGTACATTTCTTAATCCGAATTTTTTATCACCAATACTGAATAATGGAAGGTTGTAAGAAACTGCAATAACTCCCAAAAAGAGCAGCAATACTTGAGATGCTGCAGATAAAAATAGGACAAGTACAATCAGTGAAATTATTGCTATTAGCGAAAGTGTCGTGATTAAGCGATAATTTGCATAAACCCAGCGAACCCTTCTGTAGGGCGATTTTTTTGGATCAGCAGGTTTAGATATAAATGTACTGAGGTTATATAATACAATTGTCGAAAAAAATAGGATGCCTATTACATGCTTATCACATTTAGCACCAATAAGATAATAAGTGACTTGTGCTTGCGCTACAGCGCAAAGTGCAATAAAAATATTGCTGAACAGCAGAAAGTCGAGTGCTTTAGTGAATGTTTTGCGTAAGAGTCTCGGATGGGGTTCTGGCATGCAAGTTTTTGTTTACAAGTGGCTTAGCCGCGCTGTAACTCAAATATCGTAATTTCAGGTAGAATTCCAACCCTTCCCGGGTATCCTAAAAAGCCGTATCCGACATTTACATAAAGTTGCTGCTCTTTCTCCCGATACAAGCCTGCCCATTCTTTATAAATGTACTCGACTGGGCTCCATTGAAATTCTTTTGTTCTTACTCCGAATTGCATACCGTGGGTATGACCACTAAATGTAACGTCAATATCCGAATGATTTAGAATTTGTGCCCGCCAGTGGGAAGGATCATGAGACATAAGAAGTTTAGTTTGAAGATCCTCAGTTCCCCGAAGCGTCTTTTCCAGGTCTCCTTTTTGAATAAAGCGACCGGCGCCCCAGTTTTGACAGCCTAAAATTCCAATCTCTTCGTTATTCACTTTAATCCTGCGGTGTTCATCAAGTAAGAGTTCCCAGCCCATAAGGCCATGGATTTTTTTAACTACTTCCAGGTTTTTTGCTTTCGCTACCGAGGGTTCTTTTCCATAATAATAATCTCCATAGTCATGGTTTCCAAGAATGGAAAACACACCGAGCGGAGCCTTTACTTTTGTAAATATATCCTGATAATCTTTCATTTCGGGCGCAAGGTTATTTACCAGATCACCGGTAAAAAAGATCAGGTCCGGCTTTTCGGCTAATAGCATCTCAACTCCACCAAGCACCGCTTTTTTATTATAAAAACTTCCGGAATGGATGTCGGAAATCTGTGCAAGTTTAAGTCCGTGAAAAGCTTTCGGAAGGTTTTTGAGGTATAGTTTTCGTCTCTTTAGCTGATAGTCATAAGCCCCCGACGCAATTCCCCAGCTCAGGGAAGCAAGCGGGATTGCTGCAACCAATAAGCCCGATTTAACGATAAATTCGGAACGGGGTATTTTATTATCAACGTCTATTTGCCTTTGCGGAATTTCTGTCGATTTCTTTCGCTTGAACCAGATTGCACACCTTCTGATATCATCAATAAAAGGAAATGGTAGAAAGAAGATCTTGGTAACAAAACTTAGAAAAAAGGTCACCAGGATAATGGCTCTTGCGGTTAGTTTAATATTGAAATAAATTCCGACAAAAACGCCTAGAATAAGTACAATACTGTATCCCCAGTACAGATAGGTAAAAGTTTTCCTTCTTCTTTCTATAACTTTAATTTTTAGAGATAGAAGTGCTTTTAATATGTACCAATCTATTATTAATAGCAAAGAACTGATGAAAAGTAATATAAAAATTTTGTCGGACATGAAAATGTTATGTGTGTGTTAGTTCAACCTTAAGCTGTTTCGTGAAATTTAGAGCGAGCTATTGGAGGCTTGTTACATAGACTTTAAATATGAAAGACCTAGATTGGTTTTGAATGGAATTAGCGTTCGTCATCAAAATCTTCGTCCTCATCTTCATCAAACTTGGCACTGAATAGGCTGCCCAGCATATCTTTAAATTCGTAGCCGTTATCCAGAAATGATTTGCTTACCTGCGAGTATTCTGATAGACCATGTAACAAAAATTCCATCAACAATAACTGTTGGGTATCAATCATGGTTGGATGAAATAGTTTCACCAAATCTCTTAAACCCGGAACCGAGTTTAAAATATTGCTGTATTCTTTTTCAGAAAGATCATCTACAATACTTATGCTGTTTCCCATGCCGAACCAACCCGTGATTTCGGTATAAGGATTTGTCGCTTTCGACCGTTTCAACTTTTCGGGATCAGGAAAATATTGTGACATCAGCGTTTTTATGGCTTTCCCAACAAGAATATTCGCAACTTTCGCTGGACCTTCTTGTTCACCCTCATAAACCAGTTCGATTTTACCAGTTATTGCGGGTATTACCCCCAGAAAGTCTGAGATCCTCACAAAAGTTCTTTCCTCATTATTTATCAGCATTCTGCGTTCTGCATTACTAATTAAATTTTCGTAGGCAGTTATGGTCAAACGTGCGGATACTCCTGATTTTTTATCAATGTATTCTGAGCTTCTTGCTTCAAAAGCTATTTGCTCAATCAGATCCTTAACCAGCCCATCCGACTCCACGTTTAAAATTTGTTCTTCAGTTAAGCGGGCCTCCTGCTGTGTGATTTTACGGGAAATTTCCACGCTTCGCGGGTAATGGGTTAAAATCTGACTTTCAATGCGATCTTTTAAAGGTGTTACAATGGAGCCCCGGTTGGTATAATCTTCAGGATTTGCGGTAAATACAAATTGAACATCCAAAGGCAGGCGAAGTTTGAAGCCACGTATTTGGATGTCTTTTTCCTGAAGAATATTGAACAATGCCACCTGAATTCTCGCTTGTAAGTCGGGTAATTCGTTGATTACAAAGATGCTTCTATGGGCACGAGGGATTAATCCGTAATGAATTACCCGCTCGTCTGAATAGTGGAGTTTTAAAGAAGCCGCTTTAATTGGGTCCACGTCACCGATTAAATCTGCAACAGTTACATCGGGGGTAGCAAGCTTTTCTGTATAGCGTTCATCGCGATGCAACCAGGCGATAGGGGTGTCGTCACCGAGTTTTTCGAGTTTTTCACGGGCAAACCAGGATATTGGATTTAGCGGATCGTCAAACAGTTCTGAATCTTCAACATAAGGAATGTATTCGTCTAATAAGTTTACCATCAACCTAGCAATTCGCGTTTTCGCTTGTCCCCGTAATCCTAATAGTAAAATATTGTGTTGCGATAAGATGGCTGTTTGCAAATCGGGAATAACAGTATCTTCATACCCGATTATTCCTTCAAATCCAGCCTCTTTATTTTTTAACTGCTTAATCAGATTCTCTCTCAGCTCTTGTTTTATCGAGCGCGAATGATACCCTGATTTCTTAAGTTCACCTAATGTTTTTATATCGAGTTGCTTCATTTTTTTTTTGGATAGTCTGAAAGAGGAATCCGTTCGTTCCTGCATACATCCTGCTCGTCGGCTTTTCGCTTTCAGACCGTTTATCTTACTGTTCTTCTTCTGTTTCTGATGTAATCTTCAAATATGTATTCGCCCAATCCTTTCAGTGAACTGTAGAATGCCTTGCCTCCGTTAATTTCGGTAAACTTACGAACAAACTGTTGCAGATAGGGATCTTTTGCAATCATGAAAGTTGTAATGGGGATGTTCAGACGTTTACACTCCGCAGCTTTGTTCAGCGTTTTATTGACAACCTTGCGATCTAATCCGATGCTGTTTTTGTAATATTTATTACCTTCTTTCAGGCAGGTTGGCTTGCCATCTGTGATCATAAATATCTGTTTATTATGCGTTTTTCTCCTTCGAAGAATATCAGCAGCGAGCTCAAGTCCGGCGTATGTGTTGGTATGGTAAGGCCCCACCTGTAAATACGGTAGTTCTTTTAATGTTATAGGCCAGGCATCGTTCCCAAAAACAACAATATCCAGGGTGTCTTTAGGATATTTCGTTTTGATTAATTCGGCAAGCGCCATCGCTACTTTTTTTGCAGGAGTTATCCGGTCTTCTCCGTAAAGAATCATTGAGTGAGAAATGTCGATCATCAATACTGTTGAAGAAATTGATTTGTAATCTTTTTCTTCTACTTCCAGGTCGCGTTCGGTGAGTGTAAAGTCGCCGATGCCATGGTTAATCTGAGCATTATGGATTGAAGCGGTCATGTCGATCTGGTCCAGGCTATCTCCGAACTGAAATTCGCGCCGGTCAGCATTCTTTTCTTCGCCAATGCCAGAAATGTTGGTATTATGACTTCCTTTGCCCGATTTTTTCAACTTTCCGAAGATTTCTTCGAGTGCTGATTTGCGAATGCTTTGCTCGGTTTTACCGGTAATCTTAAATCCTCCTTTTTCATCATCAGAACTCAGGTAACCTTTATTCTTCAGATCTTCTATGAAGTCTCCCATTCCATACTCATCATTGGTGAGTTTGTACTGTTTGTCGAGTTCATTCATCCAGGTAAGCGCCTCATTGGCATCACCGGAGGTATAGTTAAGCAGCTCGAGAAACAGCTTCAAGAGTTCGTCAAAACCTCCTTTTGGAAGTTCATTCGATATATATTTTGAAAAGGAGTGGCCGCGCATGATTTACCTTATATTGATATACCTTATAACGAATTTAAATGTTTGTATTGCAGGGGATGTTATGAGGATGTAAAATTAAAAATTGGCGATCTCGGCAATATCGTCAAGAGTATACCCGGGATTGGCGCCATGTCTTGAAGCAACTAAAGCGCCTGCTGCGCAAGCTCTGGTTAAGGTTTGCTGCAAGGGCATGTTTTGTAAATAGCCATAAATAAACGCTGCCAGAAAAGAATCTCCGGCGCCTACGGTATCGGCAACTTCTATTGAAAAGCCGGGGTGAGTGTAAAATTCTCCTTCATGAAAAATACATGCGCCCCTGTCGCCCAGGGTAACACAAATGGTTGGGGTTTGTGTAATATCGCTTATCTCTTTTAATTGCCCTTCAATATCTCCTGCTTTAAGCGATACATGGATTTTAAGATATTCCAGTTCATGTTCGTTTACTTTCAGAACAGTGCTTTTATTCATTAAATTTTCAAGAATACCCATGTTGAAATGTGGTGGACGCAAATTCATATCGAAAATCGAGACTTTACTCGTTTCAATTAATTTCAATAGAGTATGGTAGCTTGTTGTGCTGCGGCAGGCTAAACTTCCAAATACCAGGGCATCCGCCGTGTGGCTTAGCCGAGTCAGTTTTTCGGTGTAAACAATTTCATCCCAGGCAACGGGTTCCACGATAGTGTATGTGGCTTGTTTGTTTTCGTCAAGTTTTACCTCAACTATCCCGGTAGGTAAGGTTTTATGCTGCTGAACATATTCAATGGATAAGCCATGCTGCAAAAGGAAGTCTATTAGATCTTTTCCGTTCTGGTCATTTCCCACGCTGCTGATTAAGCGGCTATCTATGCCTTGTCTATGCAGATGTAAAGCCACGTTCATTGGGGCTCCTCCTGCCATTCTTCCGTTCGGAAAATTGTCCCACAATATTTCTCCAAAACAAACTACCTGATGCATGGACAAATGTATTGTTTATAATTAAAAAGGTTTATTTAACAGCTTTGATTTGCTTGGTTTGATGAGTTATAAAATGAAAAACCCACCTGTGGCGGGTTTTTCAGGTCAACCTAAATGTATTTAAGGCATTATTACTGTATCAATAACATGTATCACCCCATTTTTTTGAAATACGTCGGCTATTGTGACTTTTGATAGTCCACCTTTTTCATCTTTTAAAATCAGGTCTTTACCTTTCATCATGGCCCAAACTTTTCCACCGTTCACGGTTTTAAATTCCGCTGTGCCTTTGCCTGCTTTAATAGCGGCCGCAATTTCGGAAGAGCTGAATTTACCGGCCAACACGTGAGACGTTAAAATAGAACTAAGCATGGCTTTGTTTTCTGGTTTTAAAAGGGTAGCTACCGTTCCCTGGGGCAATTTATCGAATGCAGTATTGGTAGGGGCAAATACGGTAAATGGTCCATCCGATTTAAGCGTTTCTACCAATCCGGCAGCTTTAACTGCAGCAACCAGGGTAGTATGGTCTTTAGAGTTCACAGCATTGTCTACAATGTCTTTTGTAGGATACATGGCTGCCCCACCTACCATTTTAGTTTTCTGAGCGAACGATTGAGTTGTAATTACACTAGCTGCTAATGCCATTACAGTAAAAATTTTCTTCATGTTGTATAAGGGTTTAATTTGTAATCATGAGGAATTACGGAGGATTACTGTAGTCCGGATTTTTCGGCTCGCGTATTTTTTTATAAGTATCTGTTGGTTAGGGAGAAAAATGTTGAAATGCTCCCGGTTTCTTACTCTTCCACGAATAATTCAGAGCTGATTCTGTCGGCGAAAAGTTTACCCCGAGATGTAAGTGTGGCTATATTATTCTCCAGAATAATCTGGTTTTTTTCAATGAAAGGTTGTAGACCGCCTTCGACCTGTACTTTATAATCTGACCCAAATCTGCTTTCAATTTCATTCAAATGCATACCCCACTTGGTTCGTAAAGAGGTCATAATGTACTCATTCACCCGATTTTCGGTGGTAAGAATTTCCTGCTCTGCAGGGATATTGCCTTTTAGAATTCCATCGATATATTTTGCATTATTAGCGACGTTCCATTGCCTGGTTTCACCATTGAAGGAATGTGCTGAGGGGCCAATGCCGAGGTAAGAAACGCCTTTCCAGTAATTAGTGTTGTGTTTTGAATAGCGACCGGGCTTTGCGAAATTTGAAGTTTCATAATGTTCAAAACCAGCTTCCGAAAGCGAATCAATGAGTTCCAGATATTGAGATGCACTTTGAGTTTCATTAATTGCCTCTTGTTTGCCTTTCGCGATGAAAGATGCTAACGCTGTTTTCGGTTCTACCGTCATCGCATAAGCAGAAACATGCGGAATATTTAGGTCGATGACCTTTTTAATGTTCGACTTCCATTTTTGATCGCTTAGCAATGGATATCCATAGATCAGATCCAGGGTTATATTTTCAAAGCCTGCATCCTGTACGCGTTTCACCGAACTATCCGCTTCCGCAGCGTTATGTGCCCGGTTCATCCATAAAAGATCTTCTTCAAAAAAAGACTGAATCCCGATGCTGAAGCGGTTAATACTGGTATGTTTTAAATCCCGGACGGTTGCAATATCTAAATCATCGGGGTTGGCTTCCAGTGTAATTTCTGCATCCGGGCTGACGAGATGAATTTGCATGATTTTGTCAATCAATTTTTGGATTTCTGTAACACCAATCAGGGAAGGAGTGCCGCCGCCAAAGTAGATGGTTTCAATGCTTTGTTTGTCAAGGTAGCCTTGTTGCAGATCAAGTTCGGAATGCATGGCATGCAAAAGCTCATCTTTATACTTCAGCGAAGTAGTGAAATGAAAATCGCAATAATGACAAGCTTGTTTGCAAAAGGGGATATGGAGATAAATTCCGGCCATGCTTTGATTTATATAAAAATGGAATAAAATACGATAATTTTATTGAGTCAATATGTTGTCTTAAAGCCTATTGATGTTATCTTGTTTATCATTTCCAACTAGTTCTTATTTAAACTTTGGTTGATTCTTTTTAAAATATATCGAGTAACAAAATAACATGTAAGGGTACGATATCAAAAACTTAAATCCGGTAAATTTAGTGCTTAGTTAGAGATATACACCAAAAATGGTAGTGGCAAAGGTAAGCGCAATTATGAGTTTTGAAGTATTCAGGTGGATAAGGATTACTCGGAGAAAGGAACTCGGATTGCAGAGGCAGATAAGGAAAAGTTAAAGCTTATTCAATTCATCAGGAATAAGAGAGAGGATAATGGCTAATCGTATGCATATTTCATGTTCTCTTCTCTCCACCACTCTTGAGTCTGACCATCCGTTAAGAGAAAGAACAACACCATAAAACGTATCTCCTAAGTACAAGGGTCCTTTACCTGTATTCTCCAAAAACATCAATGATATACATGTGGCTATTAGAATAAACTCGGGAAATTTATAAGTAGACGAATAAAAAAGCATAGGGAAGCTTTTTTATGAAATCTCTTAAAATTCGTAGTCCTCGAACTTTTTGGGTTTTTACGGTATTAATAGATACATTTAAATGATCAGCCGCCTGCTGGTTACTTAGGCCCTCGAAATAGCCAAGATATATAACTTTTCTATATCCATCGGGTAATTGCTCAAGAGCTTGCCTGATTTGGGATGCGACTTCGGCCTCGACCATTTTGTGGTCTACACTTATCTCATCCATCATCTCAGTTAAAGACTGGGAGTGTTTTTGAATTACCTGCTTGTGCTTATAAAGATTAAGGCAGGTGTTTTTTACTGTTAGATATAAAAATGCTTTTATAGAATCAATAGTGTTAAAATTTTCTTTTCGTTCCCATAATTTAACAAAAGCCTCTTGTACAATATCTTCCGCCGAATCATCAGTAGTAATTCCCAAAGCAAATAAGCACAACCGTTTATGGAATAAATCAAAGATCTGTTTAAAAGCCGTTTGATCTCCTGCTTTTAAAAGTTCTATTGAAATTTCTCTTGGCATTATCTCACTCACCTCCTTATACTATAAAGATAACCATCTTTTCCCTCTATTGCTAATGCAGGCCAAGGAGACACATAGCATATATGTCGGCATTAATTGTGAGTAGCTTATAAAATAAATTCGAAACAGAATTATCTGGAACTTCACTTTATTTCTTCAATTATTTAGTAGCTAAATCTTTACCAGATGTTTCAAATATTTGAAATTCAGTGATTGCCGGCCGACCTTCTGCCACTATTGACAGACGGAATTTCCGGGCAGTTATTGGCTTCGGCAGAATTACAACTTTGGAGATTTTCCCTATAGTTGTACCATTAATGGCTGTCTTCCATACCCCTTTTTTCTGGAAATCAATACTAAATGAAGTTACGGGCGAATAATCATTTCCTGAAAGTTCCCGAATAATTGCTCTTGTAATCGTTTTTTGGGCACCTAAATCTACTTCCAGCCATCCTGATTTCTTCCATACTTCAGATTTTGGATCATGCTGGGTCTCAAACTTTTTGCCAATAATGGTTGCAGCAACTGAATCGTTTCGACCGAGACTCCAGAAAGTGGTAAAGTTATCATCAATTGCAGCCTCTGCTGTGTGCATAAACAAGGGAGCTATACTACTGGACACTCTCGCGGGTTTAAGATACGCCAGTGACCCGCTTACAGATCGGGGGTAAATGGCCTTTACTTTACCAGAAAGCCGGTCAATATTGAGTTTTATCAAGGTAACAATTGGGGTTTGTTTTTGAGAATCAACAGTAATAGTAAGTGCGTTCTTCGTATTTTGAAACACCACAGGTGTACCATCCATCAGGGTTGCTTTCGTGATTTTTGCAGGCAGGTTTGGTAACACAAGCTTGTTTCGTTTAAAGTTAAAGGCATGTATATATATTATGTCTCGTTTACGGGTACTTGCATAATCGGTTGTTGGAACGTATGGGCCTCCGCGAGTTCCATAAATAGATTCTCCATTTATTTTCATCCAGGATCCTATTTCATTCAGCCTTCCGACAAAATCAGCTTGGAATTCACCAAGTGCGTTAGGTCCAACGTTAAGAAGAAGATTCCCATCTCCTCCTGCACAACTAATTAATGTTCGTAGTGCAAATCGAAGGTTATTAGGTTTGTCGTTTGATCTCCATGACCACCCTCTCCCCAAAGTGGCACAGGTTTCCCATGGCGCAGTATCGCAATAACTACCTACCCGGTTTTCCGGAGTTGCATAATCGCCCCATTTGCCAATCATTCCGTGTGATTCATCGGGATGAAGAGGCTCCAGGCGATTATTGATGATTATTCCCGGCTTTAATTTCCGCACCAATGTAGCTGTTTCTTCGGGTAAACTTGGGTTAGGGAAGCCATCATAATCAAACCATAGAAGCTTAATATCATAGTTGGTAAGGAGTTCGGTAAGATAACCGTGCATTCGTTTCACAAAAACATCATTCGTTTTTGCACGACAATCAGGATCTCGCCAGTCTCCGGGTGAAAAATAAACGCCAAAGGGCATATTGGCTTCTTTTGCGGCATCAGATAATTCCCGAAGAACATCCCGTCCGAAAGGCGTGTTTGTTATTTTGTATTCAGTGAGTTTTGAATCCCAGAGTGCAAAACCATCATGATGTTTGGCCACAAAAACGATGTATTTCATTCCGGCATTCTGAGCGTTCTTAACCCATTGGCGGGCATCAAATTTTACAGGGTTAAATTGTTTATAGAGCTGTTCGTATATTTCCCGTGGTACATGGGGTTTACTCCAGGACTGGTCGGTACGCATACTCCAGCTTATTTCGGCACCGGTAAGCGTAACGGGGCCCCAATGAATGAATAATCCAAACCGGGCATCTCGCCACCATTCCAGCTTCTGACTATTGACTAGTCTTTCTTGTGCTTTTAATTGGGTAATAGCAATAACTAAATAAAAAATCAGCAACCCCTTTTTCATTATCATGTTTTAGTTTTATCGTGAATGCTTATATATGACGTCAATAATCGATTGTTAATATCCATAAATCAATTTTCTTATAAAGGTGGGAGACTGCATATTTCTGATTTTAAAGAAACCAGACTTTCCGGATCCCAAAGTTCAGCCTTCCATTCATTAATTACATCTTTGAATCCAAACCTTAACGGATGTTCATATTTTTCAACATGATATATTCTGTAAGCACAGATTTGTTAATTTTCTATGTTTAATTATCTGTCGCTGATTACCCCGGCAAAGCCTCCCCGGGGCAGGCATTGAATTTGGAGCGTATTTGATTTTTTGATGCTTCTGCTTTCGCTTGCAATAGACTTTGTATCGGCTCCGTCCTTAAAGAGTTGGAAAGAATAACCTGAGTTGCCCAAAAAGTTCAAATTAAGATTCAGGGTTTGCGGAGAGTCTTTCCCATTAAGCCCGGCTACATACCAGAGCTTACCTTTTCTTCGCGCAATAACAACCATTTCGCCCGGATAGCCGTTTATCAGCTTAGTTTCATCCCAGGTTGTTGGAAAATTCTGTAGAAATTTCCGCGGTTCTTCCGCTAAATCATAAAACGCAGAGGGCCTGTCTGCAAAATGCTGTAACGCAGATTCAAATACTACTGCCAAAGCCAGCTCATGAGCAAAGGACGTTATATGCGGGTGCTGCGAATTTGAAAACGTTACAGGGGTATAATCCATTGAGCCTACGATATTCCGCGTAAATGGAAGTGTTGTATTATGTGCAGCAGCTTTATCCGTTAAAGTCGGCTTGTTGTTATACCATTCGGCACCGTACACGGCTTCGGTGGTCATTAAATTAGGATAAGTACGAGCCCAGCCACGAGGCAAGGTAGCTCCGTGAAAGTTAACCAGTAGCTTGTATCTTGCGGCATCTTCAAGAATATCGATATAATACTTCATCATATCCTGCTGATCTCCTGCAAAAAAATCGACTTTGATACCTGATACCCCAGCCTCTTTTAGCCATGAAAATTCCTTTTCTCTTTTCTCATGTGTTAACAGCCTGTCTGCCGGACTTGCACCAAGCCAGTCAGTTCCCGAGTTATACCATAAAAGCGTTTTGATGCCTTTAGTTTTGGCGTAATTCAATGCATCCTTTAAAGTCCCCCCGTTTGCCATTACATCCCATTCCCAGTCAATAAGCACATACGGCCAATTCATTTTCACAGCCAGGTCAATGTATTCTATTACTCTCTTATAATCCTTTGAACCATGATTGTATGCCCAATACACCCAGGCTGCGCTTCCTGGCTCTATCCATTTCGTTTCCTTAAAGGAAGTAGGTTCGCTCACATCAGTAATCAGGGTGCTTTCTACCAGATCAGACAGTTCTCCTACTATCATAACATGCCATTGCGACTTCCAGGGTAAACTGGAAACTGCTCCGCCATGCCAGCTTTTTTTTGCCGCAGGGTAAGTCACCTTATACAGGTTTGCGTTTTGTTTATTGTTCAGTTTCGCCGCACAGTTTTGCCTGGTAATACCTGCCTCTGAAATCAGCACCCATAATGGCTGGTTATTTACCTTATACAAAGCAGGATAGCCCCAATCGCCATTGACCTTTTCAGAAGCTCCATCGGTATTAAGCGGATAAAAATTCTCATAGGATTGATCAAATGGCTGGATCCATCTTGCCGTACCTTTTGGAATTACATAACCAGTCGCTTCATCTTTAATAGATAAACTGGAATCTGAACGGTTGGGAAAAGTATACCTGAACGCGAGCCCGTCATTATAAACTCTGATAGTGATATTCAGGGGCTGCTTCGATGAATTCTGGTAGTTAAATGTTTTTTCAATGCCAAAATTTTCGCAAAGCTTCCGCTTTCCCGTCCGCATTTCATATTTGTCATGAACTGCAACAGCCTTGCTCTCTCCCATGGATTTGAGATTTGATACGAACTGCTGATCCTCCCTTAAAATACCTAGTGGCGAAGCCGGCAGCACTTCAATATACGCCGCCTCCTTTTTATACAGCACTTTAAAATACGGCTGACCTAAGCCCTTCTGGCCAGCTGGCTGCATTTCCACAACCACCTTGATTTTTTTATCAGGAGATAAAACTTGTTGGGCATACCCCAACGAGCTTAAAAAAAGACTCAGAGCTAAGAAAAGGCTTTTCATTTAAATTTTTATACGTTATAAAAGTGCGTTGCTACAGTTGAAATATTTTATCCTTTAGCGCCCATTTTTACACCTTCCTTACCCAAGCGAGAAGTTTCTGAAATTTCCAATCAAATTTTCCTACTCCTGGACTTTAATATTAGCCGCCTCAAAACCTTTTTACGTTCAAACAAAAAAGAGGGATCAGTTTCCATGCATACATAATCGATTCCCTGCTCGGTAAATTTCCATTTCAGTGATACCTGCGACTACAATTCACTCCTTTATTCATTCCACACATTCTGATGCCATTTTTCGTATTCTTCAACATAGTCTTGGTTACGCTATTATAAGGCGATGATCAGATAGATTTCCAACCATCAAAAAAAACGAAGCTATTTTTAACGTTACTCATATTGGTGGGTTATATTCGGCGCTTAACAAATAATCTTGAGAGCAAGCTACTTCCTTAAAACAAATTTAAATAACAGGACCCTTACTGAGTTACACCAACCAGACTTTATTTTATATATAACCGACATATTCAAAGCCTAATGACCTCCGATTTCCACTACGAACTCTAATTAATTGTGCGGCTGGAGACGAGAATCTTTTCCTTAATGTTATTAAAAGCAGGAGATCAGGCGACTTTTAAATGGATCTTTGATTTATCCATAATCGATTATGCCTATTCTCTTTGAGAGACTACGAATTTTAAGAAACCTAATAAAAAAGTTCCCCGGTGCTTTTTTATATCTAACTGAATAAAATAGCCGATGTGCTGTTTTATTCAGTTTAAACCCAATTCCACAACAGAACCTACAGAGAGCAGGATTTGTATAAAAAAAAGCCTGTTTTGAGTAAATGTAGAGAATTGAATATATAGAAATTTGTAAGGATGATGAGAGCCACAGAAAGCAGTTACGATTGTCGAAAATTCTATATAGCTCATTTCACACAATATCATAAATAAAATTGGTTAACTTTTTTATTGGTTAGTTGGTTTAAAGCCCTGCTTCTCCCCGGAGCAGGCTTTAATAATTTCTCCCAATATGAATCGGGCAAAAGAAGCCAGATGGCCCACGGAAACAAAGAATTTTCCTGTAGTGCCCTTTAGAAATAGATGGTATTTAAGATGGTCGACTTTGTATACAAAAAAGTCTATTTAAGGCAATTCTTTGGAGAGATGAGTGTCTAATTTTAGAAAAATAATTGAGCCGCCTTTACTTGCTCAGAGTAACCTAAACTAGAAACTAACAAATTAGACCATGCTACAACTTTACCCAACGTAATTACGCAGCCCTTGCAGCCTGGGCTTTAAAGGCCAGAAACTCACCCTTCAAAATGAATATTCTGGCCTCGGCTTCAAATAAGCAATACTCATTCAAAAAACCAATGTAAATCTATGACATTTTCGTTATTAAAGAGTAACGGCAGATATTATTTGCAGTTAACTCTGTTAAGGAATTTAGTAAAATTTCTGAAATACTTTGTATTACCCTTTCTGTTAGTAATCGGCTGTTATAGCCTGTCAAACGCAGAGGGTAGCAAGACAATTAATCACTATCTTATTGAAGATATTACTATTAAAGGAGTTGTTAGAGACAAAGATGGCATCCTACCGGGAGTATCTGTCGTTTTAAAAAATAACCCTAATGTTGGCACCACTACCAATGACAAGGGTTTTTATACTATGAAGGCCCCGGCTAATGGTACTCTGATTTTTACCATGGTAGGCTACAAGCCAATGGAGGTTAAGATAGCAGGCGAGAGCACTATAAATGCAATAATGGAACCTGTATCAAACCAGTTAAATGAAGTGGCAATTGTTGCTTTTGGTACCCAGAAAAAGTCCAGTATGGTGAGCTCTATTGAAACTATTAACCCTAAAGAGTTAAAAGTAGCTTCTAGTAACCTTACAACTGCATTGGCTGGTAAACTGGCAGGTGTAATTGCTTACCAAAGAAGTGGCGAGCCAGGGCAAGACAATGCCTCTTTTTTCATCAGGGGAGTAACCACATTCGGATACAAAAAAGACCCCCTTATTTTAATTGATGGTATTGAAGTTACTTCGACCGACCTGGCCCGGATGCAGCCTGATGATATCAGCAGTTTTTCAATTATGAAAGATGCAACTGCAACTTCCCTTTACGGGGCAAGGGGAGCAAACGGTGTAATATTGATAACCACTAAAGCTGGTGTTGAGGGTTCAGCAAAAATATCCGTCAGATATGAAAACTCAGTTTCTTCCAATATCAGGAATATTGATTTTGTTGACCCGGTTCAGTATATGTTATTGGAAAACGAGTCGGTTTTAACGCGCAATCCCTTGGGCTTGTTGCCTTATTCGCAAAATAAGATAGACCAGACAATAGCAGGCAGTAATTCAATGCTTTATCCGGCAGTAAACTGGATGGACATGTTAATAAGGAACAATACTACAAATCAGCGCTTTAATTTCAGTGCGAACGGTGGAGGCAAAATTGCCAGGTACTATATCGCCGGAACTATAAATGATGACAACGGGAATCTGAGAATAGACAAGCGGAATAACTTTAATACGAATATCAACCTTAAATCTTATCAGCTCAGGTCGAACGTTAATGTTAATTTATCGAATACTACAGAAGGCATTGTCAGACTGTCCGGCTCCTTTGATGATTACAATGGTCCGATCGATGGTGGAAAGGGAGTTTATAACAAGATTGTACGCTCAAATCCGGTATTATTTCCAGCTTTTTATCCGGCTTCAGTTATGCCAAGAGTTAACCATATTTTGTTTGGTAACTCAGGTTCGGGTAGTAATCTTTCTCCTAACTATATCAACCCTTACGCCGATATGGTGAAGGGATATAAGGATTATTCGCGCTCCACAATGAATGCGCAGTTCGAGCTTAAACAGAACTTTTCATTTATTACACCGGGGCTTTCGGCACGCGGAATGTTCAACACCTCGCGCTATGCTTATTTCGATGTTACCAGGAATTATAATCCTTTTTTTTATGCCGCATCCGGAGCTAATAATCAAACAGACAACTATGCTTTAAACTTACTAAATGAAGGGTCCGCAACAGAGTATTTAAATTTCAACGAAGGCTCCAAGGATATCACCACTACCACTTACATGGAAGCGGCTGTTAATTACAACAAAACCTTTGCTAAACGACACGATGTTTCAGGTTTGTTAGTATACCAGAGGCGAGCACAGTTGCTTGCTAACCAGGGCACCCTCCAAAAGTCACTTCCTTACCGCAACCAGGGAGTCTCTGGTAGGTTTACTTATGGCTTCGATAACCGATACCTGGCGGAATTAAATTTCGGATACAACGGCTCTGAGCGCTTTTACAAATCCCAACGGTATGGCTTGTTCCCAGCTGCTGGCTTGGGCTGGTATGTTTCTAACGAAAAGTTCTGGGATGGCTTAAAGCACACAATCGGCAAATTAAAGTTGAAAGCTACTTATGGGCTGGTTGGAAACGATGCCATTGGAAGTGCAGATGACCGCTTCTTTTACCTTTCGGAAGTGAACATGAACGACTGGAACAAGGGATTCGTTTTTGGCGAAAATTTTAACTATTCGAAAAGCGGCGTTACCGTTAACCGATATGATAATATTAATATTACCTGGGAAAAAGCAAAGAAATTTAATGCAGGCATAGAGCTTAACCTATTTAACTCGTTGGAGCTACAAGTCGACTATTTTACTGAACACCGGAAAAATATTTTAATGGACAGGGCTGCCATCCCTACCACAATGGGCTTGTCTGCAAACGTTAGAGCCAATGTTGGAGAAGCCAAAGCGGAGGGAATTGATATCTCTTCAGATTACACCAGAAACTTTGCAAATTCTTCATGGTTGAAAATTCATGGCAATTTCACCTTTGCACACAGTGAATTTCTGAAATATGAAGAGCCTGAATACAATGAGAAATATAAGCTGCACCCTGGAAACTCCCTGAATCAGGTTTATGGCTTAATTGCTGAGAGACTTTTCGTTGACGAGGACGAAGTAGCCAATTCTCCCAAACAAAATTTTGGAGAATACAGAGGTGGAGATATTAAATACAGGGATGTAAATGGAGATGGCCAGATAACAAACCTAGATCAGGTCCCATTGGGACTTCCTACCGTTCCTGAAATTATCTACGGATTTGGTTTTTCTTACGGAATCAAGAATTTTGATATTTCAGCTTTTTGTCAGGGTTCTGCTCGTTCTTCTTTTTGGATAGATGCTAATTCGACGGCGCCCTTTGTTAACAGTACCGCGATGCTGCAAGCGTATGCCGACAACTACTGGTCGGAAGAAAACCGCAATCTTTATGCTTTATGGCCCAGGTTAAGCAATACCATCAATACCAACAATGCACAAAGCAATTCCTGGTTTATGCGCAACGGAGCCTTCTTGAGGCTTAAAACTGTAGAGCTTGGCTATTCACTACCAAAAAAGCTTGTTAGCAGATGGCATGGAAATAATGCCAGGCTGTATGTGAGCGGAATTAATCTCGCTACACTAAGTGGATTTAAACTTTGGGACATAGAAATGGGTGGCGATGGCCTGGGGTATCCGGTTCAAAAAGTGTTTAATATGGGAGTACAGATTGGCTTCTAAAATCAGAGAAATTAACCCCCTGTAAAGGAATGTTTTACAGAATCCAAATCAAATAATAATTACATGACAATTCGAAAAATCAAAATACAACTTCTGGTTCTGCTCATGGCTATCATGTCATCTTGTAAGAACGACTTTTTAGATGTGGTGCCAGATAATGTGGCAACCATTGACAATGCTTTTACCAACCGCATAGAGGCAGAAAAATTCTTGTTCACCTGTTACTCGTATCTTCCGAATGAGAGTGACATCTATGTTAACCCGGCTCTTTTGGCTGGAGACGAATTTTGGACATACTGGCCTATTACCTCACTAAGCCGTCTTCCGGTAGAGCCGCAACAAATTGCAAGAGGAAACCAAAACATCGTTGATCCTTTTTTAAATTACTGGGATGGAGCCCGTGGAGGACGACCATTGTTCAGGGCATTACGCGACTGTAATATTTTTCTCGACAATATCGATAAAGTGGTTGACCTTGATCCGGTAATGAAAACAAGATGGATTGGAGAGGTACAGTTTTTAAAGGCATACTATCATTTTTATCTTCTCAGGATGTATGGCCCGATACCTGTTATTGAAAAAAATATTCCTATTTCGGCTTCAACAGAAGAAGTAAGGGTTAGACGGGACCCAGTTGATAAGGTGGTTAATTATATAGTGGCACTGTTAGATTCCGCAGCTACCAATCTTCCGTCAAAAATAGCCAACCGTTCTTCAGAGCTCGGGCATGCAACTAAGCCCGCTGCCCTGTCTCTCAAAGCCAAAACCCTGATTATGGCTGCCAGTCCTTTATTTAATGGAAATTCAGATTTCGGTCAGTTGAAAAATGCAAACGGCTCGCAGCTTTTCAACACACAGTACGATGCTGAAAAATGGGTACAGGCTGCAAAGGCCTGCAAGGAAGCGATTATAGAATGTGAAACGGCTGGAATAAAACTTTATGAATTCAACAGCAGCCTGGTAAACATTACGGATACTCTCAAAAAAGAAATGACTATCCGCAATAGCGTGAACGAACCATGGAACTCTGAAGTGATATGGGGATATAGCAGCTCGCAGCTGGGTAGAATTCAGACACAGGCAATGCCACGGCTTGATCCGGGCAGAACCACTAATGAATCTGCGCTGGGACAACTGGCTCCCACCTTGAAAATGGCCGAACTGTTTTACACTGAAAACGGTGTGCCTATCACTGAGGATAAAGATTGGGATTATGCAGAAAGGTACAGCCTTAAAAAGGCAGAAGGGAATGATAAAAACTATATTCTAAATGGCTATACTACTGCATATCTACATTTTAACAGGGAGCCACGGTTTTATGCAGACATGGCATTTGATGGTTCTATATGGTATATGCAAAACCGGACCTGGGACGTAAAAGCAAAATTGGGACAGGCGCAGTCCAGAAAATCAGCTTTTGGATACTCAGTGACCGGCTACTTTACAAAAAAACTTGTTAACTGGAAGTTTGTGATTCAGGATGGACAGTCATACACTACAGAACTCTACCCCTGGCCTATGATTCGCCTCGCTGATTTATACTTGTTATATGCTGAGGCATTGAATGAATCAGGCAGGCCTTATGCGGAGGCGTTGGAATATCTCAATAAAGTTCGAACCAGATCTGGTCTTCCAACAGTGGAAAATTCATGGACAAACTTTTCTACAAATCCCACAAAATTTACTACTAAAGACGGCCTGAGAGAAATTATTCATCGGGAAAGAGCGATCGAACTGGCATTTGAAGGTCAGCGTTTTTGGGATCTGCGCAGATGGAAAGAAGCTTCGGCTGCCTTGAATGCCCCGGTAGCAGGCTGGGATATAGAGCAGGCTGAGGAAGCTGCTTACTACAGACCAAAATTACTTTATAGCCAGAAGTTCACCGCCCCCAGAGACTATTTCTGGCCAATAAGGGAGCAGGATATTATCGTTAATCCGAACATACTTCAAAACCCAGGATGGTAATTTAACACTTAAAGAAATGAAAAGAAATGTAATTTTTGTTTTGTTCATACTAATTTCCATTGCATTCAGCAATTGCAAAGAAGATGAGCTGAAGGCTATTGAAAGCGACAAGTCTGCTCCAGGTACTATTGCAAACCCGGTGGTTGAAAGCCAGGCAGGAGCGGTTAAAATATCTTATTCTTTACCACCAGATAAGGACCTTTTATACGTTGTTGCCGAGTATACAAACAAGTATGGAAAGTTAATACAGAACAAAGCCTCATCTTATACAAGTTCGTTAATTGTTAATGGATTTGCTGATACCTCGGTGTATAATATCAACCTGTATGCTGTAGATCGAAGTGAAAATAGATCGGCACCTATAGTTGTCAAGGTAAAGCCTTTAGAGCCCCCAATTTTTGGGATTTACAAAAGCATGCGTATAGCAGAAGATTTTGGTGGCATTAATATAAGATTTGACAATCCCACAGAGGCCGAAATTGCTGTCGTTATTTGCTTTAAAGATTCCATTGGCAATATGAGCCTTAAAGAAACATATTACACCAAGCAGAAAAACGTAGATTTTGCATCACGCGGTTTTGAATCGAAAGAAACTGTTTTTGGGGTATATATCAGGGACCGGTGGAATAACCGGACTGACACATTGAAGAAAACATTAATCCCTATTTATGAAAAGTTATTGGACAGAACCAAATTCAGAACCGTGTCATTGCCCACTGATGCGCCAACTGGATGGGGGCTGTCAATGCCTGGAATGTGGGATGGCAGGATCACCGCTGAAGGTAACATGTGGCATTCAGCAGATGTTGGCATGCCAATGCAGATTACGTTTGATTTAGGTGTTACCGCAAAATTAAGTCGTTTTACACTTTGGCAGAGGCAAGGAGTATGGATCTACAATCACGGTAATCCTAAGAGATATGAAATTTGGGGTTCAACTAATCCGCCCTCAAATGGAAGTTGGGATAATTGGGTAATGCTTAAATCCTGCACCTCTGTTAAGCCTTCAGGGTCGCCTTCAGGGTCTAATACGAATGAAGATGTACAGGCTGCCGGTAGGGGAGAAGAATTTACGGTTCCACTGGATGCACCAAAAGTGCGATATATACGAGTGAAAATTTTGGAATCCTGGGTTGGAGCCGGAGGACTGGCTGCACATATTTCGGAGATGAATTTTTATGGTAACGATCAGTAGTTGTAAAAATGAAATTCAATCCTTTCTTTCTATTTAAACAAATAACTCAATGAAAAACTATCAAGTATGTACTTGATTGCCACTTAAAGACAAATTAATTCGAATGAAAACTTTGAAATATGTATATATAGCCATTTTACTGGCAGCTTTTTTTTCAAGCTGTTCTAAGATGGACGAATACAAGAAATTTACTGATGGTAAAGAAATACTCTATACACCAAAAGCAGATTCTGTAAAGATTTACCCGGGCAGGAATAGGGTAAAGTTGAGCTGGAGATTAATTGCAGATCCTAAAATCGTCAAAACAAAGATATATTGGAATAACCGGACTAAATATTTAGATGTTCCTGTAAATACTAACGTTTCTGGTGCAAGGGTGCTTTCTGTAATAGTTCCCAATTTGGAAGAAGGCAACTATAATTTCGAGTTGGTCAATTTTGATGCAGATGGCAATTCTTCAATTACATCTCTGGTGTCAGGCTCCGTTTATGGCAATGTTTATGAAAATGTATTGCTTAGCCGCGTGTTAAAAATGTTGCGTTTGGAACAAGATGGTTCAACCTCAATAGGTTGGCTTAGTTCAGAAAGTAGTTCTATCGGAGTAGAGTTAAGCTATCTAAATAAATCGGGACTTGCCAGGAAAATTAAGATACCTAGTCAAGGTAATACAACTCTGTTATCGGATTATGACTATATGGCCCCTTTAAGCTATCGAACTATTTTTTTACCTGATAGCAATGCTATAGATACATTCTATTCTGCCAGCAAATTGCAAGCTATTAATGAGATAGCTTTGAAGAATGCTGGTTCACCCTTTAAGAGCGTAAATGTTCCGGTAAGATGGGGGATTTTACAAGATTGGATAACTACAGATCCTGTAAAAAACCAGTCTGGGCTGGGTGGCTTCGACAATAACAATACAGCCGGCGCTGGCTTCCTTTCTTTTGAATATTGGGGAAGTAATGCTGCAATCAACAACGGAAAGATTTTTCAGACTTTGATTTTGGATCCGGGTTCTTACCGTTTTGTGAGCACCGTTTCGAGTATAAACGGAACCTGTGAGGCGACATATGCAAGCGTTGCCTCGGGAAGTTCACTGCCCGATGTTAATGCTATTTCCGGCTCTTTAGGCTCTTATAGGCTGACAAATAATTCTCTCAACGGCAAGGATATAACTGTCTCTTTTGTGTTAACAGAACGAAAAGAGGTCGCGCTGGGATTTGTTGCTACGATGTCGACGAATAGAAATACCAGTCTTAGGATAAGTAAAGTAAGGCTTTTTAAGGATTAGCATAATCCGTAAGCACTACACATTCGTTAAAATGAGGATATTTTGTAAGGAGGCTACTTTGAAGAAGTAGTCTCCTTTTTAATTAAAGCCGAAGATTTTCGGCAATTTAGATACATTCCCGCAGTAACAGAAATGATGCGCAATAGCTAAGGATTATTCGAAGAGAAGCAGAATTGAGTATTTAAAATAGTATGATAGATAAGAGAAAACCAATTGGTAAAACGGTCTTTAACGTGTTTTAAGGGCAAATTCTTTAAACGGTATTAATATTCTGGTTTTTTCTTTTATACTCACTTGGTGTCATACCTATCAGCTTTTTAAAAATTTTCGAAAAATAAGGCAGGTGCTCAAAGCCTACTTCTTTTGCTATATCGCTGTAATGCATATTGGTTGTTGTGATTAGGTACTGTGCCCTTTCAATACGCTTGTCATTGATATAAGATAAAGGCCGATCACCTGTGTATTGACAAAATAGTCTCGAGAAATAGTCAGGATGCTGGTTCGCCCTTTCTGCCAAGAAAGCAACAGTAAGATTCTGTTGAAGATTAAGCTGAATGTAACTAATTGCATCTAAAATTTTTGAAGAAATTGAGCAGAGTTTATTTTGCTTAAAAGTTTCTGGGGTGAGGAATCTTGATGTTAATTGCAAAATAATACCCTGGCTTTCCATAAAGGAAGACATGCTTTGCATGTTATTTAGCTCTTGGTATTCCTTATAATAAGTATTTTTCTCATAAACTCTGGGATTGTAAGACCGGTTAATACCCCTGCCTGGGTTGATAGTAAGCAATCTCTTAAAGTTTTCAACATCCAGTGAACTGGCCTTTAATTTCATCGGTGTTCGGTTATTATAGAATAAGGAGATACCGTCTGACGAGTCTTCAAAAAACTGTACAAAGTATTGGCTTAAAAAACTGGAACAGTGCAGATTACATAAAGTAAAGCTGGGGATAAGATATATATAACCCGCTTCAAGCTTTATTGTGCTTTCCAGGTGTGATATAAATCCTTCGCCTTCATCTATCAGGTATAAGCGATAATAAGGACTAATTACGTTGGAATAATTCCATTTATTGTCTAGTTTAACATGGTCAACGTGTAATAATGAAAAAGAGTGTTTTAAAATCCTTCGGCTCATAGAACTGATTCTTGACTTAAAGTTTAAGGAGTTCTGTTAGATAGTTCACAAAAGCCCCATTCATTTTTGTTCGGTAATCCGGGTCACGCTAGTGTCCTGGAAAAATAAACTCGAAAGGACCATATTGGCTTCTTTTGCAGCATCAGATAGTTTGCGATGAATTTCGCCACTATTCAAGCTATTGGTTCTTAAAATACTTTCTTGTACTATTAATTGTGTAATTGCAATAAGTAAACGATGAAATTAACGACGCTTGTTATATCCCATAAATCAATTTTCTCATATAAATAATGGGAGACCGCATATTTCTACATCAGTCATCCCATTATTTTTTGATAGTTATGTATATAATCAGCCAGGCTTATTATTTATAAAACTAATAACCAAAATTTTGCGTTAAATTCTTATTAATATCCCGTTCTGATTGTGGGATAGGCCATAATTCGTTTATACCTGCCTTAAAGTTTCTTCTGTTGCCCATAATAAAGTAGCCTTCGCTATCCACAGGGAAGGCTGTGTAAGTTGCAGGACTATTCGTCAATTTCATTCCCGTAAATTGACGGTTAAGTTCCGTTGCAGCAATTCCCCAACGAAGAATGTCATAATATCTCAGACCTTCAAAGGCAAACTCAACTCTGCGTTCCCTTCTTATAATCTTTCTTAATTCAACAGGATCTGTAGTAGTTACCATAGGCATGTTTACCGCTGCGCGACCACGCACCTTATTGATTGTTTCATTAAGCAATGTCTGATCAATCGCTGCACCCGACTCTAATTTCGATTCCAGATAACTTAAAAGAACTTCCGCGTAACGGATTATTGAAAAATTACCGCCGTAACTCCACTGATTTTGTGTAGGATCATCTTCCAGAAATTTCATGATACAGTATCCGCTCCATACCGGGTACCTATCTTTCCTATCTGGAGAAGAGGTTCCTGGTCGGGATATATACGTTTTTCCTCTATAAGAAGTCCGGTCGGAAATCATGATGGTAGCATCCAATCTTGGATCGCGATTATTGTACGGATCTGCCGGATTGTATAAGGGCGAAAGATCGATTGTTTTGCCGTCTGTACATTCAAAATCTTTAACTAATTCGTTATAAGGCGAAAACTGATGCCAGCCTCCCCATGTTTCCGGTAGCATATAAGTAAGAAGAACATGTCCATAAACATCTTTTTGATATTGTGAAGTCAGGATAAACTCTTTACTTAATTCATTAGCCTCAAAGAATAATTCTCTAAACTTAGGATCAATAGCATAGTGATTATACTCTATGATTGTTTTATAGCTTGTAGCAGCTTCACTCCATTTTTTCTGGGCCATTTGCAAGCGTCCCAATATTGCTAAAGTAGCGGCAGATGTGATCCGGCCATTTTCACTATTAGGCCGGGATGACGGGAGAACAGGATAGCTTTCTTTTAACTCCTTTTCTACAAACGCCCAAACATCCGCCTTCGGAGTACGGCTTACGCTGTTTGCTTCCGCAATTGTAAGTACATGCTGTACTAAAGGGACATCACCAAAATATAGGGCCAGGTTAAAATATTCATAAGCCCTCAGCGTACGAACTTCCGCAATCATAACGGCCTTTTTTGAGGCATCCATATTTATATTACCTACATGATCCAGGAAGTTATTGCAGGTAGTTATTTTCTGATAGGAATTTTGCCAGTATGCCCCGGTTACCCAATATGCAGAGTTTAACGTTCCATCGGTTACATGATCAGGAATGAGCTCTTTTTCCGAACCATTTCCTGCCATAAGGTCAAGATATAAGAGGGATCTGGGTGTCCAAAAATCCTCACCCTTCCAACCAGCTCCTGTGTGATAACATCCTACAAGTGCCAGTTGAGCATCTCCTTCTGTTTTCCAGAAAGTTGCGTCAGAAGCTTCAGCTAAAGGTTGTTTATCAAAAAAATCCTTTTTACAGCCAAAACTAAACGTTGCCAGCAAAGCCAAAATAATCCATATTTTGGGTAATCGTGAATTGATATATCTCTTTTTCATTTGAATATTTTTTTTAATGGCTATGAAGCTATCATGAGCATATTCATCTCGGTTTATGACGGGATGCTCATGATGGTTTCATTAGAATTTTATTTTAATAAATGACAATGAGTCTTCCCCTGCTCTTTACGTCTCCGTTTTGAGCGGAGGGTTCCTCGAAGTATCATTTTAATTATTCTCAAAATGTTCGTTAAGCTTTAAAATTTAACATTCATCCCAAACGTATAGATGCTTGTGATTGGATAGAATGGAGTATTATCGCCACCCCGTTGGTCGCCTCCACCTTGGCTCATTTCAGGATCCCAGCCGGTATAAAAATGATTCGCCGAAAAGAGGTTTTGTCCGCCGAAGAAAAGCCTCAATTGGCTTATGCTGAGTTTCTGGATAGCACTTTTGGGGATGGTATAACCCACCTGGACATTCTTAACCCTTAGGAAACTCGCGTTTCTGTTCCAGAATGTTGACGTTTGAACATTTTGACTTCCCAAACCCAGGCTTGTTAGTTTAGGATATAAGGCATTGGGGTTAGGATTCGCTTCTGTCCAGGCATTATCAGCCTGCCATCTCTGTATATTTCCGCCGTTATAAAATGCGAAGGCCTGATAATTTCCCATTTGCTTTTTCAATCCAGCTAGCCCTTGCAGCAACAATGAAAAATCAAATCCTTTATAGTCAGCATTCACAGTAGCACCATAAGAATATTTAGGAAATGTTGAGGCTAGTACTTTTCTATCGTAAGTAGCATCCACCTTACCATCCGGAACTCCATCAGGTCCGCTGATATCTTTAAAACGAATAACTCCTGGCTGGCCAGCAATAGGCTGAGTAGGATAACTTGCTACGTCCGCAGCATCAACAAACAGTCCATCTGCCACATAACCATAAATAGGACGCAACGACTCACCGACAAAAAGTCCCTTACCAATATCTCGCATTTTACCATCCGCAAGTTTGGTTACCCTGTTTTTAATGTATGAAAAATTAGGTGCCAGCCCAATATTTAGTTTACCTATAGAGGTTTTATAATTGAACATAAGTTCAAATCCTGTATTCTTTACCTCCCCGGCATTTACATCAGATGTAGCCAAACCCAACACACTTGAAACAGATACAGGATAAAGAATATCAGATGTAGTTTTGTCGAAAAAATCCAACGTTACATCTAGTTTTCCATTTAAAATACCTAAATCTAAACCGATGTCCGTAATTTGTGTCGTTTCCCAGGTAACATCTGCGTTAGCCAATCTGTTTACCTTTGCCCCCGGTGCAAGTGTTCCTCCAAAGGTATAGTTCTGACCTAAAGCTAATACGTTTTGATATGGGTAATCAGAAATGTTCTGGTTTCCTAATTGACCCCATGAGGCACGAAGCTTAAGGTTGTCAATCCAGCTTAAGTTATCTTTAATAAAGGATTCTTCTGATATCCGCCATCCTGCAGAAACTGAAGGAAAAAATCCCCATCTGCCTTTTTTTGGAAAACGGGAAGTTCCGTCATACCGGGCATTTGCTTCCAAAAGATATTTTCCGGCAAAGGAATAATTTACCCGGCCAAAATAAGATCTCAAGGCCCATTCCGTTCCAGAACCAGACGATTGCATATTGCTTGCTGCACCCGCATTCAATTCGTATAACGAATTATTAGCAAATCTATCCCGTGAGGCAGACATCCAGTCTTGCTGATATTCTTCCTGGGAATATCCTGCCAAAACATTAAAACTATGTTGCTTTATTGCTTTTGAATATTGAAGCAAAGACTGCAAAGTAAGTAAGGAATTGTCCCCCGTATTTATAGCCAAGCGATTAGGACCAACTGTTTTATTTTTATCAAAAACAACTTCCGAAATAAAGTCATTATCTGTATAATTAAAATATTTATACCCTCCTTTTCCACTTAAACTCAAGCCCTTGACTATTTCCCACGAGAGTTCGACTCCTCCTAAAAAATTCTTATTCTTTCTATTTATAAATGATTCGCTTGCCAACCATGCCTCCGGACTAAAATTATCCTGATATCCATAGGTTCCGTCAGATTTTGCACCTGCGAATATTGCAGGTTCCCGAACAGCGAAAGCTATCATATTTGTCATATCTCCACTGGAATGACGGGGTTCGTTGGTACCGGCGCTAAATCCGTTCAAATTAAATTTAAGGCTCAGGTTCTTTTTAAGTTTGCTATCATAATTTAATAGAAAATTATACTTATCGTACGTATTTTCGGCTACAATACCGTCCTGTTTCAGATACCCCAGAGAAAAGAGATATGAATTATTTTCATTACCGCCCATAAAACTAAGGCTATGATTGGTTTGAAATCCCGAACCGGAGTTCAGCAATTTTTTAAGATGAGGTACATTGGGATAGTTATCAGGATCGGAACCTGATTTATACAGGGCTATCTGCTCGGCGGTATAACCTCCTCTTAATTCAGCATATTCACCTGATTCAAGGAATTGCGGCAACTCAGTAACTTTTTGCCATCCTGCATAGTTATTGTAGTTAATCTGGAGTTTCCCGGCTTGCCCGCGTTTGGTTTCAATTAGTATTACCCCGTTTGCAGCCCGGGTTCCATAAATAGATGCTGAGGCGGCATCTTTTAATACCGAGATACTCTTTATATTATTGGGGTCAACATCATTGATTGATGAAGCTAAACCATCAACTAATACCAAGGCTTCAGTTCCGGCACCAAAGGAGCCTAGTCCCCGAATCGTAATTGCAGCCCCATCATTGCCAGGACGACCAGAACCTTGTGAAACTGTAACACCCGTAGCCAAACCTGCCAGTGCCTGAGATGCTTGTGTTATGGGCCTGCTTTCCAGTTCATCCGCAGATATACTGGAAACAGAACCCGTTAAATTAACTTTCTTTTGTGTTCCATATCCAACTACAACCACTTCCTGCAACTTGCTGGCTATTTCATCAATCTGCATAACCACATCAATTCTGCTTTTTCCGCTTACAGAAATTTTTTGTGAAGCAAAGCCGATGTAAGAAAACAATAAAGTAGCACCTTCCTCCACATTAAGTTCATACTCGCCCTTAGAGTTAGTAACAGTACCGACATTAGTGGCTTCAACCTTAATACTCACTCCTGGAAGAACATTGCCTTTATCATCCGTTACGATTCCTTTAACTTTATGAACTTCGCTGGATTTTATTGATCTTTCAGCGTTTTGCTCAATGCCTTTTCTTTTAAGAGCAACTGTTTTCTGAACTATTATATAGCTAATAGGAAGATTTGAAAAGCATTGGTCAAGTACCTTATCAATCGATTGATTGTCTACATCGATATTTAATGTCCTTGTTTTAATGCCATCAAGCTTGTTATCATATAGAAACTGATAGCCGGTTTGCTTTTCTATTAATATTAAAACTTTTTTAAGAGTCGTATTTTTTTGATGAAGAGTTACGTTTTGACTATATGTTTTAGCACTTACCTGGGCAAGAGCCAAAACCATAAAAACGACGATGAGTTTCATAACCATTAAAATTTTGGATACGCCGGGCCAGACCGCTAGTGCGCAGTTCCACTTTAATTTCATAATTTTGCTTAATTTGGGTTAAAACGTTAGTTTATAAATTCTTACTTCTGATGATTGGTACCCAGATATTTGCCGGGAAAGTGTTAGAGCACTTCCCGGTTTTTTATAATAATAATGTAGATAATAATGACAACTGTTTCTACATTATATTATCGGGCACACCGTTTAAATGGGCTTTCGTATCTCTTTCTTCATGATTTTGGTTTAAATGATTAATTATAGTATTTGTTAATGCAACTCAACTGGGTCCTTATCCGAGTTCACCCGGCATTAATTGATAACGGTTACTTTTCTTCCTTCAATTCGGAATTTTATTCCCTCAAACTCCAGTATTTTTATCAATCCGGAAAGATTAACATTTCTGGACATTCTACCACTAAGTTCTGTTGTGGGAATGTCACCCACATACTTAACCTCTATATCATACCAACGGGCTGCATTTCGCATAATTTCCTCGATTCCAGCATCCTTAAAATTAAAAAGTCCATTTTTCCAGGCTATTTCCCCTTCTGCATCGAAGTCATCCCGCACTTTAAATTGCGAATTACTTATTACTGCTTGCTCGCCTGGTCTTAAAACAGCAGCACCTTTTACACCTTTTACTTTAACAACGCCTTCAATTAATGTAGCCTTTGTTTCATCATCAGTGTAAGCTGAGACATTAAAGTGTGTACCTAAAACCTTCACTTCGGCTTTGTCAGTCTTAACGATAAATGGCATGGATGCATTTTTAGCCACTTCAAAATAGGCCTCACCCTTTAAATAGACTTTACGTTCTGTGCCGTTAAACTCTATTGGATAACGTAATTCGGATTTTGAATTCATCCATACTTTTGTACCATCAGCAAGTATTAATCTATATTCCCCACCGGCCGGAATCAAAACAGTATTAAAAAAATCTATTTTTCCGGTTTGTGAATGGTTACTTGTATTATAAGACAGGATATCATTATTATTATTTATAAAAGTGCCATTGTCTTCATCAATGTTCCTGCGAACGCCTGAATCAAGTACAACACTCTCACCGTTGCTTAAGGTCAGTATCGCACGTTTACTTCCCGGCTTAATGTCATTAGTGCGGGCTGACTGAACCGATTTCTTTTCCGTTTCTCCTTTTTCCTCATCTGACAAATAAAACAAAAGACCAAAAGTTATAAGAACAGGGATAAGAATGGCTGCATATTTTAATATACCGGGATAAAGAGGCCGAGATTCGGGAGTTTTATAAATTCTTCGATAAAGCTTGTTCCATGCCTGATTTGAATCAATCGCCCTAAAAGTATTTTGTTGGTTTTCCAGGTAAGTACTATCAACAAACTTCTTAAAAAACGTCCGATTCTCAGGGTGCTCATTCACCCACTTTTGAAGATACAAATCCTCTGCTTCGGTGATATCTCCTTTCAATAATTTACTGATTAAATCAGCAATCTGAAAATTTTGGTTAGTCCTGTCCATCCGGGTTTATACCTATACAAACAACTATAGTTTAAAACCGGGTGACAATCGGAGATACTTTTTTTTAATCATTAGTTTCAACCGCAGCTTTTGATTAATCAAGGGAGCAATTTGCTCCCTGACCCATCCTCTGGTGATTGTGACTAAATGTTATTTCCAAAACTCATCTTCAGCAGGCTGATCTTCAGAAAAAAGCCATACTTGAACTATTTTTCCACCTACCACTTCATACAAATCGTTACCATTCATGTCTATCGATTTGTCACCGGTCTTCGCACTAAAACGAACAGGGCAAGAAACAAAATTTCCATTAACCATCATTGCACCCGCAGGTTTGATAACTAATGAACCTTGTGTTGCACCCATCATATCGCCAAGCATTTTGCCAATAGCATCGAGCCCTGTCTTTGTTCCAGAAAATTTATTGTTTCCCGGTTGATGCCATTTTGCATCGGGGCCGAAATACGAAAATGCTGCAGGAATATCTCCTTTCGAAAGAGCTATTGAATAGGACTCTACTACTTCTTTTGCTGTCATGTTTTTAATTATTTAATGGATAAATATTACTATTAGAACATCGGATTATTATTACCACGACTATCAGGCATCTGCATCATAGCGTCCCAGTGCTCGGCTAATTTTTCTTTTTCGACACGATAAATGTCTATGAATCTCCATTCCTTTCCGGCCATTTCATAACGAGAATGAAGGAAAACAATATCACCATCTGCAACAACGTGTTTGAACGCTATTTTTTGTTTTGGTACACCTTGTGAGATAAGCATTTGAACAAGAGCCTTTACTCCTTCCGGACCGTCGGCTGTTGTCGGATTATGTTGTAAGAAATCCTTACTCATATATTCATCTACCCCAGTGACGTCTAAATCACCAAAAATTCTTTGATAAGCTGTAATAGCGATTTTCTTGTTTGTTTCTACCTGTGACATACTGTTTCATTTAAAAGTTATTTTCACAAAAGTATTGTGAACCTTACCTTTGTACAAGTACGTACCTGAAAGTTGGGTACTTACTAAATAGTTAGAAACACTGAATATCAATGGAAAAAAATCAGAAAATTATCTTACAATCGGACGAAAATTGCCCGGTAAGGAAGTCACTATATATACTGAGTGGTAAATGGAGATTGCTAATATTATTTCAAATAAATGAAAGAGTATTAAGATATGGGGAACTCAAAAGAACCATCCCAGGTATTAGCGAAAAAATGCTAATTCAAGAGTTAAATTTTTTAGTAGAACATAAATTCATTTCTAAAAAATCATTCCCAGAAATACCACCAAGAGTTGAATACAGTTTGACCAAACTTGGACTGAACACCTTGCCCATTGTTGACAAACTTGCTGAATTTGGCTTAGAAAACTTAAATTAAATTGCTTACCGCGAAAAACTTGGCTGCAAGCTAATAAAGAACACCCAATTGAACAATCAAATTTCATAAGACAGATTGCGGAGTTAATTTCCTGTTAAATGTATTACCATCAGAAGAAATCAAAGAAAACTACTTAAGCAATGAAATATTTAATACAGACTTTTTTGAAATTATCTTTTTCAAAACGGGTAAGGGATCAATCGTACTAAATCACCAAAACATTACTATTAAAGACAATTCTGTTGTTTTTATATCACCCTTTCAAAAAAGAAAGTGGAACTTAAATAGAACAAACTTAGATTTTAAGGTTCTCGCTTTTCAAGAAGACTTCCTGAATGATTTTTTTGCTGATAAACTATTTACATATCGTCTCTTCTATTTTTATCAATTGGTTTATCCTTTGCTAATGCAGATCGACAAAATTTCGTTTAAAAGCTTTGGGAACAGCTAAACGAAATTAAAACAGAACTTGTAAATACAAAAGCAGATAGCGTACACATCATAAGATCTTTATTGTACTACTTACTGCAAAAACTAAACCGAGAATACGCTCAAAATCACAGTCTATCAAATGAAAATTCCGCTAACCATTAGGCATGTCAGTTTAAAAAGCTACTTGAAATACATATTAAGGAAAAACAGCGAATAAGTGATTATACTCAGTTACTTAAAATTAGCCGCAAAGATGAGAAATAAGGTGTTTGATCGATTGTTGCCCTATTTAACAGGGTCGGAGAGATGTTATGTAAAATTTAAACTCCCGTTACCGGGAGCTTAATCACTAATACGATTCTGTTGGCATAGCAGTAACCGGTACTGTTGGTGAAGTTAAAGGTGCATCTTCACGAGCCATATTTTCCATTTTCTCTTTTATCGGACAATATCCGGTTAGACCTCTATAAAGGAGCACGCCGCCTAAGCCTAGTTCCGTTAATGCTAAATACGGATGGGAGAAAATATTCGTGATACCTTTCAGGGTGATGAACGCCCCACTACCAATTGAGACAATACGTTCTGACTTGCCAACATTTCCATTTATATTTTCCTGAAGAACCGAACTGTTTAAAGTATCCGAGAGCTTGTTAATTATTGAATTTTCCATAGTTTCTTATGATGTTTTAAAGAATAACCCCGTAAGTAAGGGACTGTTTTCTGGTTTTTAAATATTTGTGTACCGTCTCAAAGGATAGACTAACCGAGTTCTTGGTCCGGTTTACCTATTTATGATTGTTCAGGATTGGACGCAGCATTAATTTTATATCGACAAACTTAATTTCAGATGAAATCGATACATTCTATACTTGTAGCCCTGGCTTTATTGCTGTTTTTCTATTCTGTTTCAAAGATGGACCTGTATAAAAAGGATAGAAAATCGGGGATTTGCTTAACGCGTTAATTGTTGATTTTTTCGCCAGAAAATTTCGTAAAGATCAGCATTTTGGCAGATTAGCGCAGATTTCTCTGTTCTTTCCTTTCCTGTTTTTTTAATGCTTTTTCTTGTTTTTCTTTTGCTTTCACTTCTTTTTCCTGGTCCTTCTCCTCATCCTTTTTGCCGAGCTTAAATTTTACATTTCCGTTTTCATCATCCTGACCTCTTAAGTTTATCACAATACCGTTGTCAAACCGTTCTCTTTTTAAGCTATCTGAGAGGCCAATGTCTCTTTTCGGATTACGAATCGGAATTCTCAGTACTATGTCGGATCCAACAGGCATGCCATAAACTCCTTCAATATATAAATTGAGCACGCTAGACTGAATATACATCGGGTGGATAGTAATCTTGTTGCCTTTTATATCCAGAGTATTCTTCAGATTGGTGAAGGTGATGTTTGAAAAATCACGATTGGGGAAAGCAAAAGCGCCTATTTTCTGCATTGGTTCAAAGTTTAGAAGAGCGCCGTTTTTAATATCGAAATTCACAGAACCATTAATTGATTTTGGCACTATTTGCCCGTTTTCTTTCATAAGTCCGGAAACCGAGGTTCTTGAATTGAAAACGCCCCGTAGATTTTGATATGCGATGGCATCCTGTCCAAAGTTTTCGAAAGCATGAAACAGCTTTGGAAGATTTACATTGATGATCTTTGTGTTAACGTTGAAGCGATTAATTGGCCCCGATTGATCAATGTTTCCTTTAACCTGCAATTTTCCGTCTGCATGATTAAAACTCACATCCTGAAGATCAATGCCCGATTGTTTCAATAAAATACTCGAATGCAAATTTCTGGCTTCGAAATTCCGGTAAATGAGTTTGCCGGCCTCGAGATCTAAATGGACATTTGCTTGTTCGAGAACCTGATCTAATTGATTAAATATCCGGGCTGAAGAACTGTTGCTTGCCCTCTTTTTTCGGATTGTTTTTCTTCGGCTAAGAAATACGAGAAACTCGCTCAGGTTAATTTGAGGGCTCTTTACATGCCAGTCTAATTCAATTCGTCTCGGGTTGGTATAATACAGGCTTAAGAAATTTAAAAGCGAGCCCTCCATCGAAAAAGTGCTGTTTTGGCTTTTTGCCCGAAGATTTTTAAGAAATAGATCCTGCCCCTTAAATAAAAATAGTCCGCTGATCCCGGAAAATGTTATATTTCTTGGTTGATAATTTAATGTGGCGTTACTAAGTTGTAAAGTGCCATTTATATAAGGTTGGATGCTGTTGCTTTTGTTGTAAGGCGCCCTGTACAATATGTTAAGCCGGGCTCTTCCATGATGAAAGTGGAAGCTTTCCGACCCCGATAAGCTATTTAGTTTTTCAAGTGCAAACTCTGATTCAAACCGCCCTTCCAACACCGGGTTGGTTAAATTAAGCACGCTCACAGTGTCTGCTTTAAAAGGTATTGCGTAATAGGTGCCTTTGAGGTTTGCAAAACCAATCATCGAATTCCTGTCGTTAAATCCCTGACCCTTTTTGAACTCATTTTCAAAATATCCGGTGAAACTGGAATTTCGAATCTTTTCTCCCAAAATGGTCAAGTCATTCTTTTCAACTTTCCAGGATACCTGGATCTTAGGATCTCCTCGTTTTTTAAAACCTCCCTGGATTATTGCCTTTACAAAAAACGGATCTTTGAGATTATATCTTTTTAGCTTAGAAGATATATTCTCTGTCAACAAGACAATAACGTCTTTAAATTTTATTTGAGGCGCAATAATAGTGAGTTTAAAGTCCGATGCCTTTTCTGTAGATCTGAACCTGCCCCCAATTTTAAGTCTTTCTTTACCAATCGTTACATCTTGTACTGGGATCGAAAGTATGCCTGATTCAAGAGCATAGTTCATATTAAGGTTCGCGCGAAATAGCTGGTTTTTTATAAAGCTACCCCTCGATTGATTAAATACGAGCGAATTAACCTTGGTCTTTGTGTTGAAATTAGCTTTCCAACCTGTTTTATCATAATCAAATTTGGCAATAAGTGAATGGATCTGAAAGTTGAAAAGCTTTTTTCTTTGTTGATTTTCCTGAATAAATAGTACATTTTCTAATTCGACGCGCTTTATATTCTTTTTTTTGCTTCCTTCATCATGGCTGTTTCCCCTCGCCAAAGCGGTATTGTTACTCAATCCAAGGCTGTCTGTAAAAAGATAAATTTCCCCGTTATTGATACGTAGTTTCTTAATTTCGGGAGTTTTTCCGATTAAGGAAAGGACGTTAAAGGACACAAAAACCTCCTCTGCCTTTAATAGATTATGACCGTGTTGCTCAAACAGACTGTCTTTTAATAATACATTGTGCAACTTAACTGAGATTCCGGGAAAGCCATGCAGAAGGGCAGCATCCATGCTTCCAATGGTAAGTTTACCATTGATGTTATTATTTAGCTGTGTTGAAACTGCTTTTAAAAAAGCTTTTTTATTGTAAGTAATATAGGCTGCAAGTCCAAGCCAAAGTATAATCAGTATTCCCAGAGCAATTCCTATAATTCTTAGGATGATCTTTACTTGTCTTGACATATAAAATAAATGAGGAGTACAGATGCTATCATGAAAGGGGAGATTAGTTGTTTTTGATACAACAGCTTAAAAGCTAACATGTTCCAGGATAGGAAAAAAATAAACTTTTGTTAGGTATTTGTTAGATTTGAGATGCTTGGTATAGGTGCCTTTTCCTGGTTAGATGGAATTAGATGTTAAAACAATAATATAAGCCTTGTTGTCTATGTTAAAAATGGAATTATCAATTCAAATAACATGGTTGTTTATGCTCTCAATTCCGGTGGCCTGTATTGCCTGGACAGTTACGCATGAGGAAGTATTTAGAGAACCGCGGGAATACTGCCTCCGTCGCTCTCAAGACTGCAGAAGTGCACTTAAGAGAAAATTCTTTTATTTGTTTACTTGCGAATACTGCTTTAGTCACTATGTCGTAGCATTCTTCCTCATAGTAACAAAGTTTCATTTCCTTTTTTCAGACTGGCGCGGCTATTTAATATCAGGCTTTTCGATGGTTTGGATAGCAAATCTTTATATGAGTTTATATGCACTTATACGCACCGATTTGAAAAAAGGGAGGATACTCACTCAGATTGAACAGCAAAAAATCCAGGATGATGAATCCAATGCTGAAAAATAAGAGAGCTTTCTGGCCATTGTTAATCTTCTTTGTATTTATAAACAAGCTATTTTTGTGCATGCATAAATTCATTTCACTGTCGGTTCTTTTCGCTTTTTTTTCGCTTACGCTGAAAGCACAGCAAAAAACAGAACGCGATACCTCCTTTGCGGTTTACAGCACCTTTATAAAAACGAAAAAAACATATCCCAATATTAGTATTGCAAGTCCTCCAACTCCAAAAGGAGTAAAAATTAAAAAAGATATAGTTTACAGTACAATAGGAACCCGAAAGCTAGTGCTGGATATATTTTATCCGAAAAAGTCTAAACAAAAGAATCCGGCCGTTTTAATGATTCATGGCGGCGGCTGGCGCTCGGGTGATCGTTCACACAATACACCAACAGCTAAATTATTAGCCGATAATGGCTATGTGGCTGTATCGGCAGAATATCGTCTTTCAACTGAAGCAACGTATCCTGCTGCAGTTCAGGATTTAAAAACAGCGGTGAGGTGGATGCGTGCTAACGCCCGTAAATATAAAATTGATACTTCTAAAATTGCCACCTGGGGATGCTCCGCAGGCGGACAATTAGCGGCCTTGCTGGGGACCACGAATGGCGACGCAAAATTTGAAGGTGTCGGCGGATATCAAAATTATTCAAGTAATATTCAGGCCATTGTAGATGTCGACGGAACCTTGGCGTTTATACATCCCGAATCTGGCGAGGGGAATGACAGCAAAGGAAAATCGGCAGCCACTTATTGGTTTGGCTTTTCCAAAACAGAACGGCCTGATTTATGGCATGAAGCTGCGCCTTTAAATCACGTAAGCAGTAAAACTCCCCCAATATTATTCATCAATAGTTCGGTAAGTAGAATGCATGCAGGGCGAGATGATTTAATTAATAAACTCAATTCGTTTCATATATATTCTGAGGTCCATACTTTTGAAGACGCTCCGCATCCTTTCTGGCTTTTTAATCCCTGGTTTCAGCCAAGCGTTCAGTATACCCTTAACTTTTTAGACAGAGTATTTAAACATAAAAATCTCTGATTTTTTAAATAAAAATTTGCTATTCCTTTCCAGGTGGCTTTTATCATCCGTACTTTTGCGCCTTAATTTTGGAGGGTGGTTTATGTGCTTCGCGAACGATTTAGACGAGGTTTGGGATAAAATCGTCACTTTGTCAACCGAATTTCACGCGCTAAAAACACTTAGTCCAAATTTTTATTATTCATTATAGCTTCGGCTAAACACATCGAAAGTATGACAAAGAAAGATAAAGTTAAGAAGAAGAAAAACACCGATGTAGTATTGATTGGTGCCGGGATAATGAGTGCCACGCTGGGCGTTTTATTGAAAGAACTTGACCCTGAACTAACAATAGAGATTTTTGAGCGGATGGATAATGCCGCGGCAGAAAGCTCGGATGCATGGAATAATGCGGGAACCGGACATTCTGCTTTTTGCGAATTAAATTATACTCCCGAGCTTGAGGATGGTTCGATAAATATTGATAAAGCTGTAAAAATCGCAGAGTCATTTGAGGTTTCGAAGCAATTTTGGGCATACCTCGTTCAAAATAATAGAGTCAGACTTCCTGAAAGCTGGATAAAGCAGATTCCTCACGTCAGTTTTGTTTGGGGAAGTAAAAATGTAAATTATTTGAAAAAGCGTTATGAAGCTTTGCAAAGCTGCCATCTTTTTCAAGGCATGGAGTATTCTGATAATGAAAATACATTACGAGAATGGATGCCGCTGATTATGCAGGGCCGCGATGGCTCTGGAAAATTGGCTGCTACACGTATGGATATTGGTACCGATGTAAATTTTGGGACCCTGACTCGCTGTATGTTTAATTATTTGAAAACCTTACCGGGTGTAACGTTGAATTTCAATCACGAGGTTCGCGATTTGAAGCAAAAAGATTCTTGCTGGAACGTTAAGGTGAAGGAATTAGAAAACGGAGAAAAACGAAAAGTTAAAGCGAACTTCGTTTTCATAGGCGCCGGAGGAGGGTCTTTGCCCTTGTTGTTAAAATCCGACATCCCCGAGGCTAAAGGCTTTGGAGGCTTTCCGGTAAGCGGCCAGTGGTTGAGATGCACCAATCCCGAAATTGTCGAAAAACATTATGCTAAGGTGTATGGAAAGGCTCCGGTAGGTTCGCCCCCGATGTCTGTTCCGCATCTGGATACCAGGCTTATTAAGGGAAAGCGAGAGCTGTTATTTGGTCCATATGCCGGGTTTACGACCAAGTTTCTGAAAAACGGCTCAGTTCTCGATTTGCCTTTATCTATTAAAATTACCAATATTGTTCCGATGCTGGCCGCAGGTATAAAGAATATGCCTCTCACCAAATATTTAATAGATCAGGTGCGCCAATCACCAGAAGATCGCCTGGAAGCTTTACAGGAATTCGTGCCGCTCGCCAAGCTCGAAGACTGGGAACTTGAAATTGCCGGCCAGCGTGTCCAGGTTATTAAAAACGATCCGGTAGAAGGCGGCATACTCGAGTTTGGAACCGAAGTGGTGAGTGCTAAAGATGGCTCAATTGCGGCGTTGTTAGGTGCTTCTCCTGGCGCCTCAACCGCTGTATCAATTATGTTGAACTTACTGAATGTATGTTTTAAAGAACGTGTAGAAACTGAAGAATGGCAAAATAAGTTAAAGTTAATGATTCGATCTTATGGAAAATCTCTTGCAAAGGATACTCCATTGCTTGATGACGTTCGAGCCTTGACAACCGAGGTTTTGGGGTTGACAGTTGATGAGTACGCTGAATCGACTAAATAAAGGTTACATCGAAGCTGGAAGAGATCTGTTTTCTAAAGATCTCTTCCATTAAAACTTGAATTACAATTCTTTTTTCAAAACTTCCCAAACATTCTCGGCTACAATTTTATAGCCTTCACCTGTTGGATGAATCCCATCCCGTAAATTCAATTCAGCATTTCCCGCAACACCTTCCAGCATAAAAGGCACAAAAGGAATCTTATTTTCTTCAGCAATCTGGCGGAAAATCACCCGGAAATCCGATACATATTTACTTCCCATATTTGGTGGAACTTCCATCCCTAATAAAATTCGCTTGGCGTTCGGGTACCTGGCTGCAACGGTATCTAATATGGACTGCAGGTTCCGTTTTGTTTGCGATACTTTAAGACCGCGCAAGCCGTCATTAGCCCCTAGTTCCAATACAAAAATATCAATTTGCTGTTTTAAGAGCCAGTTTATGCGATTCACACCGCCAGATGTGGTTTCTCCGCTTAATCCCGCATTGATTACTTTATAAGGCAAATTTAATGAGTCGATTTTTTGCTGAATAACGGCGGGAAAAGCTTCTTCAGGGTCCTCAAGCCCGTACCCAGCGGTTAAGCTGTTTCCAAAAAACAGTATGGTTTTCCTTTTCACCGTTTCTGAGCTGCTTTTTTTATCATTGTTGCTTTCTCCCTGATTTTCATTGCTGCAACCCATCATAACTATAGCGATTAAAAATGTCCAAAATATATGCTTCATTTTCCCTGCTTTATTTACATGATAACGTTTATACCTCAGCCTTTTTTATTAAAACCTGATTTTTTGAAATTATCAAACATGATATCACTGCATGTTTAAGCTAAATTGCTTCGCTTATGTAATAATTTAAAAGAATTTCAGTCAAACTTTTGTGCTGTTGTTTTAGCATTATAACTTACGAATGTGGACAAAATTCTGAATATTCAAAATCTTAGTAAAACATACTTAAGCGCAGGTCGCAGTTTAACGGTTTTAGAAAACATAAATTTTTCTGTCGAGGCGGGTTCTACAATTTCTATCGTTGGTCCGTCTGGTAGTGGTAAAACTACCTTGTTGGGCTTATGCGCCGGTTTGGACCGTTCATCAACCGGCTCTGTAGAACTAAACAGCATACGGATTGATCAGCTCAGCGAAGATAAACGGGCACTGCTGCGTAATCAATATGTTGGATTTATTTTCCAAAACTTTCAGCTGCTTCCAACACTAACCGCACTAGAAAATGTAATGGTTCCCTTGGAATTGCGTGGCGAAAAAAATATTAAGCCCCGGGCTTTAGAATTACTTGACAAGGTTGGCTTATCAGATCGTAGTCACCATTATCCATCCCAACTATCTGGTGGCGAGCAGCAGCGTGTATCGCTGGCGAGGGCATTTTCAAATAGTCCAAAGATTTTATTCGCAGATGAGCCTACCGGAAATTTAGACGCAGAAACAAGTGAAAAGGTTGTGAAGCTAATTTTCGATTTAAACACAGAAGCAGGAACTACCCTTGTCCTGGTAACTCACGATATGGAATTGGCATCAAAAACTCAGCGGATTATTCGGATTAAGGGCGGAGTTATAATAGCAGACGATCTAACGCAGGGCAATGGTCGATATTAACAATAAAATGCCGGTTAAAATTGGATGGCTGTTTAAAATGGCCTGGCGAGACAGCCGGCGAAGCCGTTCTCGTTTATTTCTGTTTATTTCTTCCATTATTTTAGGCATTGCTGCCTTGGTTGCTATCTATTCGTTTGGGGATAATTTAAAGAAAGACATTGATGCGCAAGCAGCCGGCCTCTTGGGTGCTGATCTTTCAATCTCCAGTAACAAACCTGTTTCTGCCCTAACAGAAAAATTTCTGGATTCAATCGGCGATGAGCGCGCTCAACAGCGAAGTTTCGCATCAATGGTTTATTTTCCCAAAAGCCAGGGGACACGTTTAGTTCAGGTGAAAGCCCTGGAAGGAGATTTTCCATATTATGGCAGCTTGGAAACTATTCCAGCTCGCGCAGCAAAAGAGTTCAGAGATTCACAAGCAGTTATTGTTGATAAAACCCTGATGCTGCAGTTTAACGCATCTGTCGGCGATTCTCTTAAAATTGGCGAAGTTACTTTTGAGATTATCGGCATTCTGCAGAAAGCGCCCGGTCAAACAGGTATTTCAGCATCGGTGGCACCAGTGGTATACATGCCTTTCAAATACCTTGAGCCCACGGGGCTGTCAAAAAAAGGCAGCAGAATTAATAGTCAATATTTCTACAAGTTTAAGGATGCCAGTGCAGCCGAAAAGCTGATTAAACGTATCGAACCTCGTTTAGAAAAAGAAAACCTTGATTATCAAACCGTAGAAGGTCAGAAGCGCGACACGGGCAGATCATTCGAAGACCTTACCCGCTTTCTATCTCTTGTTGGTTTTGTGGCACTATTACTGGGTTGTATTGGAGTTGCCAGTGCCATACACATCTATATTCGCGAAAAACTGCCCACAATTGCAATACTTAGGTGTATGGGAGTAAAGGCATCTCAGGCCTTTCTAATTTATCTTATCCAAATAGTCGGAATCGGTTTCATTGGCTCTGTAATCGGTGCAATTTTAGGCACCGTGGTTCAGCAGGTCTTGCCCTGGGTTTTAAAAGACATATTGCCAGTCGAAATATCGGGTGTCGTTTCTTGGTCCGCAATTTTACAAGGACTCCTTTTAGGGATAATAATTTCAATTTTATTTGCTCTGTTACCCTTGGTTTCTGTCCGGAATATTTCTCCTCTAAATACCCTGCGCATTACTTATCACGAAACGAGTCTCTTTAAAGATCCCCTTAAGTGGCTTGTTTATCTTTTGATATTAACTTTTGTAATATGCTTTTCCTATTTACAGTTGAAGAGCTGGCGCGAGGCATTCTTTTTTACAGGCGGAGTTATTGCCGCTTTCATGGTTCTAACCGCAACTGCAGCCTCCTTAATCTGGCTTGTGCGCAAGTTCTTTCCTGCTTCATGGAGTTATTTATGGCGTCAGGGTTTAGCCAATTTATTCAGACCTCACAATCAAACACTTATTCTCATTGTTTCAATCGGTTTAGGAACCGCGTTTATCAGCACACTTTTTTTAGTTCAGAATATTCTGATGACCAGGGTAACAGTGTCTGCAAGTGGAGATCAGCCAAACATGGTTTTGTTTGATATTCAAACCAAACAAAAAGACAAAGTTGCCAACCTTACAAAAGAACATGGCTTGCCTGTAATCAGCGAAGTGCCGATCGTAACCATGCGGATTGAGGAAGTAAATGGATATACAGCAGCCGATATTAAAAAAGACAGCACGCTAAAAGTTTCTCGTCGAGCTTTCAACTCAGAGCTAAGAGCTACCTACCGGGATACTCTTAGTGCTTCAGAGCGTATTACCAAAGGAAAATGGATCGGAAATATAACACCAGAAGGTTTAATAAATGTGTCTCTGGAAGAGCGGTATGCCCGGCAAATTCATGTAGACGTCGGAGATACACTCACATTCAATGTGCAGGGAGCAATTATTCCAACAGTAGTTAGCAGTTTTAGGGAAGTAGACTGGAATCGTATTCAAACCAATTTCAGATTGGTGTTTCCTAAAGGTGTTTTAGAAGATGCTCCACAGTTTCATGTGTTAATGACTCGTGTACCCGATAGTGAAGCTTCTGCCAGCTTTCAGAAAGATATTGTTCAAAGTTTTCCGAATATATCTGTAATTGATTTAGCTCTCGTGCTGAGTGTATTGGATGATATTTTTAAAAAAATAGGTTTTATCATTCAGTTTATGGCAGCTTTCAGTATTCTAACAGGCTTAATTGTTTTAATCGCTTCGGTTCTTATAAGTAAATATCAACGAATTCAGGAAAGCGTATTGTTACGCACTTTAGGCGGTCGTAAAAGCCAGATCTTAATAATAACTGCTTTAGAATATTTTTTCCTGGGAGCATTTGCAGCGGCTACTGGAATTTTGATTTCATTAGCTGCAAGCTGGGCACTTGCGGTTTATACGTTTAAAACATCCTTTAGTCCGCAAGCAGGTCCATTATTTCTTTTATTCTTTTTAATATCTGCTTTAACTGTTATTATTGGGTTGATAAATAGCCGCGGTATTTTAAACAGGCCTCCCTTAGAGGTTTTAAGAGGAGTTTAAAGAAAATGCAATTGCCGGTTAGCTAAAGATGGAAGAAGAACCATTGGTAAATCAAAGCATATTGTTAGAACGCTTTCCTGGCAAGGGAGGCTGGACATTTGCCCGTATTCCGGAACTCCCTCCGGGAAAAAAGAAGCATTTTGGAATGCAAAAAGTGCGGGGCTATATTGATGAATATGAAGTGAAGCAGCTTCACCTAATGCCAATGGGTAAAGGCAGATTGTTCATCGCTGTTAAAGCCGAAATCCGCAAAGCAATAAAAAAGAATGCAGGCGATTGGGTAAATGTTGTTTTGTACTCTCTTGAACCCGTTTTGCCGGTTCCGGACGACTTTATGCTTTGTTTGCAAGATGAGCCGGAAGCATTAAAGAATTTCGAATCACTTCCCCAAGATACAAAGAAGGAGTACCTGGATTGGATCTACTCAGTAAATTCAGAAGAAATAACAGTAGATCGAATGGCTTCAGCTATTAATAAATTAGCTTTAGGGCTTCCTGTGTGTTAGGCTACAAGTCAACCGACACTTAATTAAAAAATATTTCATGAAACGTGCCCTGCCTTTTTTTACTATAGTTATTCTGTTGCTATTCATTTCATGTGCAAGATCCGTAAAGCCGGAACAGTTGTACGGCGAATGGAAATATGTCAAAGTGGAGAATCCAAACCAGCATCCTCCCTATATAATGCCTGATGAAGAAGTGAAAGCGCAAAGTCCTTCCATCCAGTTTTCAAAATCAAATGATCTGGTGATTATATGGGGTGGCAAACGCTTATCGTATGGAACGTTCAGAATGGAAGACAATATGATTCGTTATAAAGAAGTTCTTGAAGGAGGTACAACCCGGGAGTTTCCATTTCTTATAAAAGAAATATCCGAAAATAAACTGGTTTTTGAAACAATGGAACAGGATGCCACCCGAATAACTGCCGAACGAATTAAGTAATAACTATGATATTCTATATCCGTTTAATTGCAGAGTAATGCGGTGCTGCAAGTCTTCATCAATTTGTGCCTGATTGTTTTCTATTTCCCAGCCGCCATCTTTTTTGGCTCTAAATGAAGCGATAGGTTTTCCATCTTTGAAAACCTCGTATTTGTCAGAATGGCGTTCTGTTTGGACTTCATAATCCACAAACGAGCCGTCGTGTAGCAGCGCTTGAATTTCAAATTTCTCCATGGTGTTTTTCTTGGGCTTCGATTTAATAACCGTTTTCAAAGAGGAGGGTTTTAAATAAAACAATCTTTATATACTTATGGATTTATACGGATGCAAACATCTATCAGATATACTTAAAGCAAAAGATCATGGCCGAACTAAACCAATCCATCAGCAACAGCGGAAAAAATAAAAGCAGCTTAAAGCCATTGCCCAAAGTCGATCTGACGGCTATGGTTGATTTGGCATTTTTACTAATCACCTTTTTTATGCTCACAACTTCCCTTTCTAAACCTTCGGCAATGCCTGTTGCTATGCCCGTTGATGAAGGAGCTTTCCCTATCTCCGAAAACAGAGCAATGACCGTTTGTTTAGGTGCCAGAGATCAAATTTTGTGGTACCTCGGTACTTGTGATAAGCCCGAGTTTGTTCAAATTAGTACTTCTTCCAAAATCAGATCCGATTTTCAGAATCAAATGAAGGAAGTACTGAAGAGATCCGGAAAAAGTTTAATGATCCTGATTAAACCCGGTGAGAACGCGAACTTCAAAAATCTGGTGGATATTTTAGATGAATTGGAAATTGTGAAAGTTCCGCGATACGCCATTGTTGATATAACTTCTGGTGATAAAAAAATGATGGTGGAAAAAAATGTTTACTAATGCAAGAATGCAAGCGGTCTAACCATGGAGCTTTGGTCATTAAAGCCCGAAGAGGTGGTGAGGATTTAGGTGAAAACATACGAAAAATCGATAAGGAGACGTTTTTTGATCTTCGGCGGAGTAAATGAGTTTAAAGCCTTAGGAAAACAAGATTATATTCAGGTAATTTGCACTCAATCTTCACCGGAAATATTGATTGAATTAATGTTTGGGAAAAATTTTCTACTTTTTTTGGGATTATTAACATGCAGTTTGGCTGTTTTGGCACAAACAGACACTGTTTCGGGGGCATCTTCAATCTTATCCAAACCGAGGTACAATAGGGTTGCGCCCCGGGATTCAGCCTATCTGGCAAGGTTTCAGGCTAAAAAAGATTCGATTCAGCATGTAAAGGATTCTTTAAAAGCCGTCGGCGATTCATTAGCCATGGTATGGATAAAACGTCCAGATCCAACCCGGCCAAACCAATTTCTCGACAGTTTAATAGAGCTTTACTCAATAAAAAATACAAATTTTCAGGAATGGGCAGGTAAATTTCCCAAGAAAATTGAGCGATACGATAAGGGGCGACCCCGCCCCAGGGGCGAACTGTGGATTATCGCATTTGTTTTTGTGCTGTTATTCTCTTTTGCAGTGTTAAAAAATGCATTTTCTAAAGAGTTGTCTGCAATTATTCAGGCGTTTTATAGCAACCGGGTCTTGGGTCAAATAAACAAAGAGGAGAAGTTCTTCAATTCCTGGCCTTTTATTTTTCTATACCTGCTATTTGGTTTTACTATCGGAATGTATCTTTATCAATGTGGCAAGTACTTTCAGTTGTCGTACGGTTATACCGGTTTTAATTTATTTATACACCTTTCGATCATTGTCATAGCTTTATTCACTGCTAAGATCATCCTTCTGCGAATACTCGGATTTTTGCTAGGCGTTGGAAAGATCGTAAAAGAATATATTTCGATATTAATTTTAAGCTACTTTAATGCCGCATTATTGTTTCTGCCGATAGTAATTGCGTTTTGTCTCACCCCGGCACGGTTTGCTCCTCTTTACATTTACATGTCGCTGATTTTAATAGGAGCAATTTTCTTCTTTCAGTATCTAAGGGCCGCCACAAATATTTTATCAAACTACAGGTTTCCGATAATATATTTTATTTTCTATCTTTGTGCCCTCGAAATTTGCCCATTATTAATTCTAATAAAAGCTCTTAGGTTCTAGAAAAGTATGGTATCAACAGATGCAAGAAAGAAAAAGGTAAAGAGTATCCTGGTTACATTGCCCAAGCCAGAGAACGACAAGTCCCCGTATTACGAGCTCGCTAAAAAGTTCAATGTAAAGGTAGATTTCAGATCATTTATACATGTAGAAGGAGTTCCTGCTAAAGATTTCAGAAAAGACAAGATTAATTTTGCTGATTTTACTGCCGTAATTTTCACAAGTAAGAATGCGGTCGACCATTTTTTTCGTGTATGCGAAGAGATGCGTTACGAAGTGCCTTCAGAAATGAAATACTTTTGTTTGTCGGAAACCATCGCTTTGTACCTTCAAAAGTATATTCAATATAGAAAACGAAAAATATTTTTCGGAAAACAAACAGCAAGTGATCTAGCTGAAGTGCTAAAAAAACACACCGCCGAGCAATTTCTTTATCCTTGTTCTGATGTTTCCGCTGAGGAAACCCAGAAATTTTTACAAGAAAATGGATATACTTTTACCCAGGCCGTTTTATTCAGAACCGTTTGCAGCGATCTTTCAGATCTTGCCAATGTTTTTTACGACGTGATCGTATTTTTCAGCCCTTCCAGTGTTCAATCGCTGTATAAAAACTTCCCCACATTTGAGCAAAATGATACTCGCATTGCTGCCTTTGGTGTGACTACTCAGAAGGCAATTGCTGACCGAAACCTAATAGTTGATATCCCCGCGCCAACGCCGGTTGCCCCTAGTATGACCATGGCAATTGAGCAATATATTAAGCAGGTAAACAAATAAATCTGATCTTCCTTCAAAAAAACTTCTATTATCAGTAACATTTCACCTGTGTTATTCGTAACAAGGCATCTGAAAGTTTATGAGTTATTATAATTAACCATGAAAATTTTCATAAGTTTACTGTTTGGATAATAATTTTTAATAAATAAGTTTATTATAAAATAACTTCGAAAGTTTAAAAGCTATGCCTTTAAATACAATGAAAAAAATTTACTTTATCGCTCTCGCAATTGTAACGGCTCTCTCAAGCGGATGCGGAAGGGGATCTGGTGGTGAACTGGTAGGAGTTCGTACAAAAAAAGTGCCTACAAAAACTATACCCCTGGGAATGGTTTACATCCCCGCCGGTTCCTTTGTAATGGGCCAAACAGATCAGGACATAACTTTCGCGCAGATAGCACAAAACAAACAGGTGACTGTTCAGGCGTTTTATATGGATGAGACTGAGATTACAAACAGCGAATATCGTCAGTTTGTAAATTGGGTAAGAGACTCGATCGCCATTAAAGATTATCTTCAGGATCCAAAATATTTCATAAAGCCGAAAAAGGGAGCGGCAGCGAATGCAGGCGGACAGCAGTATATCGATTGGAAAAAGGCGGGTACTATATGGAGTAATAAAAAAGGAAGTGCTGCCAATGCATCTAAATTACAGGCCATGTATTATCAGGGAGAAGACAGAGTATTCGATCGGAATGAGATCGATGTTCGCCTTCTTAAATATAATTTAGAAATCATGAAGTTCCGCGAAGCAGCAAATTATCGCGGCGATAAAACCAGAACAAGATCTGATAATATTCTACGTGATACAGTAGCCATTTATCCTGACACCCTGGTATGGTTATCTGATTTTGCGTATGCTCAGAACGAACCCTTAACACAAGGATACTTTTCTCATCCGGCATTTAAAAACTACCCGGTAGTGGGAGTAACCTGGCGTCAGGCTCGCGCATTTACCGTTTGGCGTACTCGTTTGTATGCAACATATGCTGCTAGCAAAAAGATGCCTGAATATATTCGTTCGGATTATATGTTACCTACGGAAGCCGAATTTGAGTACGCTGCCAGAGGTGGTAGAATTGGGAACGATTACCCATGGGGAGGCCCGTACATAAGAAATGCAAAAGGGTGTTTAATGGCCAACTTTAAACCAGGTCGCGGTAATTATATTGATGACGGAGGGGCATTTACGGTAAATGTTAAATCGTACTTCCCTAACGATTATGGTTTGTACAACATGGCTGGTAATGTAGCCGAATGGACTGCTTCAGCTTATGATGAGTCAGCAAATACATTTACTCATGATTTGAATCCAACATTTAATTATGAAGCAAAAGCAAATGATCCGGCAGTATTGAAACGCAAATCTGTACGTGGTGGATCATGGAAAGATATCGGTTACTTTCTTCAGAATTCTACAAGAAGTTTCGAATATCAGGATACTGCAAAATCTTATATTGGTTTCCGTTGTGTAACCAAGTATCAAGGACGAGATATAAGAGATAAAAACTAAACAAAAACAAAATAATAACACACTTTAAATCTACATTCTAATTACTTTCTCAAACTTTTTATGGCTGGTAAATCATCTTTCAAATTAGAACCACTTCACACAGCAATTTCATGGGGTGCAAGCGTGGTAATCATTGGTGCATTGTTTAAAATCCTTCACTTAGGAGGTATATGGGGAAATTATATGATCGGCGCCGGACTTGGCGTTGAGGCATTCTTGTTTTTCTTAACAGGATTCTTCGCTCCACCAAAGGATCCGGCATGGCATAAAGTTTATCCGGAATTGAGTGAAGACTTCGATGGCGAACTTCCAAAATCAAGTGCTCGTCCTGTTGCTTCAGTATCATCATCTTCTTCATCAACAGCTGCTCTGGATAAAATGCTTGAGGATGCTAAAATTGGTCCGGAATTAATCGAGAGCCTTGGAACTGGTTTAAGAACTTTTGGCGATAAGGTGGCAACCATATCTAATGTGGCCGACGCTTCAACCGCAACTAATGAATTCACTGCCAAAGTGAAAACTGCCAGCGCAAGTTTTGACAATTTGAGCGTGTCTTTTGATAAGGCATCTTCAAATCTTCAGGAGATGGCTAATTCAAACGTCGATTCTAAAGCATACCACGATCAGGTAAATAGTCTTGCTAAAAACCTGTCGGCATTAAATGCAGTATATGAACTTGAGTTACAAGATTCCAGCGCTCATCTAAAATCAATGAACAAATTCTATCAGAATCTTTCATTAACCATGCAGAACTTTAACGAGTCTATGGATGATTCTAAACAGTTTAAAGAAGAAGTTAACCGCTTGGCTAAAAACCTTTCTTCTTTGAATTCTGTGTACGGTAACATGCTTTCGGCAATGAACCAACCACGTGTTTAATTATTAATTGTTTAATTGATTAAAAAAAAATCTAAATAACGCATGGCTGGAGGTAAAGAGTCTGCAAGGCAGAAGATGATTAATATCATGTATTTGGTATTACTCGCGATGCTTGCATTGAACGTTTCAGATAAAATATTAGATGCTTTCAAAACTATCAATGATAGTTTGGAGACTTCGAGAACAAATGTTGATACCAGTATATCTCAATTATTTGCTTCTTTTGAGGGCACTAAATTGAAAGATGAGCCTGCAAGGGCGAAACCAATTTATGAGAAAGCTAAAGAGGCTCAGAAAGTTGCTAAAGAGTTAAATGATTATATCGCGGGTATTAAAACAGAGTTTGTAAAAGCTGGAAATAATTACGACCCAGAAACCGGAGACTTAGTAGAACGGTCTAACTTAGACATTTCTACCGGAATTATGATTAACCAGAAAAAAGGAGAAAAGTTGAAAGAGAAAATCAACGAAACACGTGAGAAATTGCTTGCTCTTCTTGATCCAAAGGATCGGGCCGGTGTTTCATTCTCTTTGGAAGCGAAAGATCCTAAAAAAGCTGTCGGTGAAAAGAAGACCTGGGAAGATAATAACTTTGGTGAAGGGACTCCCTTAACTGCTGCAATGACGATTTTAACCAAGATTCAATCCGATGTTAAAAATGCTGAATCAGAAGTTGTTAAAAGAATTTTCGGTAAAATGGATCAGGCAGTTGTAAACCTCGATCAGTTTTCTGCTGTAGCTGTGGCTCCAACATCGTATGTAATACAGGGCCAACCCTATACCGCAGAAGTGTTCTTGACGGCTTACGACTCGAAATCAAACCCTTCTATTTCAATTAATGGAACAAGTGTTCCGGTAAGAGATGGAAAAGGATCTTACACAGTTTCAACAGGCCGTGAAGGAATGTTTTCATGGAAAGGTAAAATTGCAGTAAAACAGACAGATGGTACGGTTAAATTTTATGAAACTCCTGAGCAGAAATATCAGGTAGCCAGGCCATCTGCAGTTGTATCGCCTACTGCAATGAATGTTTTCTATATTGGTGTTCCTAATCCTGTTGCTGTTTCGGCGCCTGGAATCCCGAAGGAAAGTTTACGGGTAAGCATGAGCGGGGGAAGTATCTCAGGTTCGAATGGAACATACACCGTGAGAGTTAGTTCTCCAGGTACTGCAAAAGTTAATGTTTCTGCAGAGATTAATGGAAAAACTCAGACTATAGGAAGTCAGGATTTTAGAATAAAACGTATTCCTGATCCGATACCACAATTTGCTGGTAAGTCGGGTGGTTCACTGAGTTCGGTAGCAATTAAAAGTCAAAATACTCTGTTTGCTAAATTAGTTGGCTTTGATTTTGATGCAAGATTTAACGTGACCGGCTTTACATTACTTATCGCGAAACCTAGATCAGATGCATTTCAAGTTAGAGGCTCGGGCCCTAACTTAAACGCAGAGATGGAAAAAGGAATGAAGATGGTAAGTCCGGGAACAACCGTTATATTTAAAGATATAGAAGCTGTTGGTCCTGATGGCAGCAAACGCCAAATAGGTAATATAGTATTAACCGCAAATTAGCGTAATTATGAAAAAGATATTTTTGTTGTTATTCTCCTTTTTATTCGGTGCAGGTGTTTTTGCACAGGAAGCAAACCTGGGCAATTCAACAAAACCGATCCAGAAGGAGAAGCCATTAGACGGTCATTATAAGAAAGACAATCTGTTAACGGCAAATGTTACTCCCTACGCGAATCTTCGTGAGGCAGATGTGATGTTTCAAAAGCGTGTGTACAGGGAAATGGATTTGCGTGAGAAAATGAACCATATTTATGCTTCACCAAAAGCGCGGCTTATCGATATAATTATGGAGGCAGTTGAATCTGGCGAAATGACGGCCTATGCTCATCCGATAGGTGGAAATCCGGATGAAAATGAATTTACAACCGTTTTAAAGCCTGAAGAAGCAAAAGCAAAATTTGCGGATAGCGTGGTGATACAAAAATATGATGCAAACGGAGATCCAATCGGTAGCGGTACCAAAGTTGCCGGCGAATTTAATCCGGATAGCATTGTGAAATTTCAAATAAAAGAAGACTGGATCTTCGATAAACAACGTTCAATATTTGAGCCCAGAATTATTGGTCTCGCTCCAATGATTAAGGTTAAAGCTGCTGGACAAGATCTGGGCGAGCAGCCTGCTTTTTGGATATATTTTCCAGAAGCTCGTCATACATTCGTAACGAAGGAAGTGATGAGCAGGTCGAATGATGCTACGGGCTTAAGTTTCGATGACATGTTTATGAAGCGCTTGTTCGAAAGTTATATCGTGAAAGAGTCAAATCCTGATGATTTACGTATTAAAGATTACGCTCAAGGGATAGACAAACTTTACGAAGCTGAAAGAATTAAGAAGGAAATGATAGATTACGAACACGATTTGTGGTCTTATTAAAAAAATATCATTCTGAACTGATTCAGCATCTCGGAAATGAAGAAAGTCCCCTGCTAAAACTCAGCAGGGGATTTTTTATTAATGTCGAAATAGGAGAGTAAAGCTGTAGTTTGTTTCGTGTTTACAACTTTTCTTAGTTCCTCCTCCGATGCTTCCCTTATATTTTTAACCGATTTAAAGTGTTTTAAAAGCTTCTGGGAAGTTGTTTTGCCGATTCCTGGTATTCGCTCGAGTTCTGTGATCAAGGTGCCCTTGTCGCGTTTGTTGCGATGGAAAGTAATGCCAAAGCGGTGTGCCTCATCCCGTAACTGCTGGATGATCTTGAGCGTTTCTGATTTCTTATCCAGGTACATTGGGTACTGGTCGCCGGGATAAAAAATTTCTTCCAGCCGTTTCGCAATTCCTATTACGGTCAGCTGATTTTCTATACCCAGTTGTTTCAAACTTTTTAGGGCCGATGATAGCTGACCTTTACCGCCGTCGATAACAACCAGCTGCGGCAAAGGTGTTTCCTCTTCCAACATTCGCCTGTAACGGCGGAAAACCGCCTCTTCCATTGTGGCAAAATCATTTGGTCCCTCAACTGTTTTTACATTGAAATGCCGATAGTCTTTTTTAGACGGTTTGGCATCTTTGAATACTACAATCGCTGAAACCGGATATTTACCCTGGAAGTTGGAATTATCGAAACACTCTATATGTTTTGGTAGCTGATTGAGCCGCAGATCTTTCATCATTTGCGTAAGCAAACGTTCTGTTCTGATCTCCGGGTTTAGTTTCTCGTACTGATCTAGTTTTTCGCGTTTGAAAAAAACGACATTTTTTTGAGACAGGTCGAGCAGCTTTTTCTTTTCACCCAGTTTGGGCACTGTAAACTTGAGCTTAGGATCGTCTATTTCGAGCTCAAACGGAATAATAATCTCTTTTGAAGTGCTTTCAAAGCGGGTCCTGAATTCGGAAATAGCGATGGTTAGCAACTCTTCATCCGTTTCATCAAGCCGCTTTTTAATCTCAAGAGTTTGCGTTTGAATTACGGTGCCATTCATAACTTTCAAATAGTTCACAAAGGCGTGCTTCTCGTCTGTAGCTATATTGAAAACGTCTACGTCGGAGATGGAAGAATTAACGATGGTCGATTTGCTTTGATACTTTTCAAGCAGGTCGAACTGTTTTTTAAGGCGGTGTGCTTCTTCAAAATTGAGCTCGTCAATAGCCTGTTCTAATCGCGATTTAAGTTTTCGTATGACGATGCCTGTTTTGCCGCAAAGAATGTCTTTTATGTCTTCTATGCTTTTATTATAATCCTCCTCATCCTGGTGAGCCTGGCAGGGCCCTTTGCAATTGCCTATTTGATATTCCAGACAAACCTTAAATTTTCCTGCCGAGATATTTTCAGTATTTAGAGGAAGATTGCAGGTTCGCAAAGGATATAGCTCTTTTACTAAGTCAAGAATTGTGTGCATCATACTCACCGATGCATACGGCCCCAAATATTTCGAGCCATCTTTAATCATATTTCTTGTCCAGTAAATACGCGGAAAACGTTCGTTTTTAATGACAATCCAGGGATAGGTTTTATCATCTTTAAGCAGGACATTATATCGGGGCTGATGTTTTTTTATAAGGCTGTTTTCTAAAAGCCAGGCATCAATCTCTGTATCTACAAGGGTAAAAGTAATCTTGGCGATTTTACTAACAAGGACCCTTGTTTTTGCATTTATACGATAATTGTCTTTATTAAAATAAGAGGTTACCCTGTTTTTTAAGTTTTTGGCCTTGCCGATATAAATGAGCTCACCCGATGCGTCCCAATACTGGTATACACCGGGTTTATTTGGAATTTTTTTAAGAGCTTCCCGATGGTCGAATTTTTCCATACGCACACAAACCCTGCGATTTTAGTTTTTTAACGGAACAGCTACCGGTGTTGTTGTTGTTGGTTGAACGGTGCTCGAATCGGCATTGGTTTTCGGAGCATATGCATCACAATTTAAAACAGTACTGACACCGCCGGGCGGAGTTTCGAAATCTCCTTTGGTATATTTTAACTTCGGATCTGCATAAACCTTTTTCATATACAGTGCAAAAACCGGTAGGGCCGAGTTTGCTCCCTCCCCCTGATCGGTCGAACTGAAATGGATCGCCCGATCTTCAGCTCCGGTCCACACACCTGTAACCAATTGCGGAGTAATTCCAATAAACCAGCCATCAGAGTTGTTTTGTGTAGTGCCCGTTTTACCGCCTATAGGGTTGTTCATATTGTACTTATAGCGTAATCTAACGCCGGTTCCGCTTCGTACTACCTCTTTTAACATATCTACCATTACGTAGGCCACCTGCGGATTTAAAACTTCGCGAACCTGAGGCTTTTTCTCGTATAAAACAGTGCCATTCTTATCTTCGATACGCAACAGGTAAATGGGCTCGGTCCATACACCCTGGTTAACAAAAGTAGAATAGGCTCCTACCATGTCATAAACACTTGCGTCAAAAGTTCCCAAAGCCATTGAAGGAACGATATCAGCTGTTTTAACCGGAATTCCCATATTTCTAATTAAGGTTCCAACCGCAGTTTCTCCCACCTGTTTCATAACATAAGCGGTGACCCAGTTTTCAGAATGGGCAAGAGCAGTTTTAAGCGTGAGATACCCTGGACGAGGATTGTGTGCCCGTGGGGTCCAATCACCAATAGTAACAGGTTCATTCAACACCTGGTAGCAGGGAGAATAACCTTCGTTAATTGCCACAGCATAAGTAAATGGCTTTGCGGTAGAGCCAACCTGGCGGGTTCCTTTTTTAACCTGATCATATTTAAAATGTTCAAAATTAATTCCGCCAACCCAAGCCCGCACGTATCCTGCATTTGGTCCGGTCGGCTCCATGGACATCATCGCGTTGCGTAATAGCAGTTTGTAATACTTTACAGAGTCGAGTGGAGTCATAACCGTATCTCTGTCGCCCTTCCATGTATATATTGACATTTTGGTAGGCGTTTTAAAGTTCTTTAATATATCTCCTTCGGTGAGACCTTCTTCCCGTAATTGCTGATATCTTTCCGAGCGTTTTATACCCTGCTCGAGCAAATGCTCGGCTTCTTTAAACTTAAAAGGATCTCTACTGCTCCATGATCTGTTAAACTGTCTTTGCAATTGGGCGATATACTCTCTTTGCGCCTCTTCAGCATAACGCTGCATACGAGAATCGAGCGTCGTGTAGATTTTTAAACCATCGCGGTCTAAATCATAGGGGGTATCATCTGCTTTTTTGATGTTCTGCTTTTCAAATATCTCCTGAATTTCTTTTTTCAGCACAGCTCTGAAATAAGGTGCTAAACCTACAGTATGGTCAGCCGGATTAAATTTGAGGATTAGAGGTTTTTGCTGAAGCTCCTCAGCATCTGCAGCCGTTAAATACCCTGCTTTTTGCATATTCTCTAAAACGGTATTTCTTCTTGCTAAAGCTCGTTCCGGATTGCGGACAGGATTGTAAAGTGAGGGACCCTTCAGCATTCCAACGACCACGGCGGCTTGCTCTGGACTAAGTTTATCAGGAGTGGTATTGAAAAATGTCCGGGCTGCCGACTTTATACCGTAACTGTTGTAAGCAAAATTAACGGTATTGAGGTACATGGTGATTATCTCCTCCTTTGTATATTGCCTCTCAAGCTTGATAGCAGTAATCCATTCCTGAAGTTTTTGAACAACTCGTTTAAGAAATACTTTCGAGCGGCCCTCTTCCGAAAACAGATTCAATGCCAGTTGTTGAGTGATGGTACTTGCACCTTGTTGTCTCCCGATAAGGTTATAAAAGATAATAGTAAAAGTTCGCTTAAAATCGATACCCGAATGACTGTAAAACCGGATATCTTCAGTGGCGATGAGCGCATTGATTACATTGGGTGATATTTCGTCATATCTTATAGACGATCGGTTTTGGGCAAAGTAGTTACCAATAACGACACCGTCGTCAGAGATGATGTCGGAAGAAAGATTGCTTTTAGGATTTTCCAGGTCCTTAAATGTAGGCAAGGCGCCAAAGATGCCCAGACCGATGCTAAAAAGAAGGATAATCGCAAAAGATATACACCCGATAACAATTTTCCAAAAAGTAACAGTGTAGCGGTTTACCTCTTGTTTTGTTAAAACTGTTGTCTTTTTATTCTGCATATGTTAATGACTATTCTTATAAAACTCAATATATGAATTGATAACCTCCCTGTTTATCAATTTTTCAAGGCCATCTTTTGTAATCACGAAGGTACTATATTGTTCAACAGGAATCTTCATTATGTCTTTAAGGAGGGGTAAAATTGCGCTTTCATAAGCCTTTACATCTTCAAATGTTTGAAAAACACCCACATAAATTAATTGATTTTCATTGTTGGGTTCGAGCAGCTGATGCTTTAATGATGATCCTGAGTATTTAGATCTGTTAAACTGACCAATGCCAAACCTTGAGGAACTTAAATTATAACGGGGATCTGTAACATTAACTACAAAATAATAGTCAGCTGCACCTGGTAAGGTGAAAGGACTTTCCTTCACTTCTGCTGTTGGACTTTGTTCCGCTTTGGGTTGAACCGTAGCTTGTTGGGGGACTGAAGTTTGTGGTTTTTCTTCTTTCGAAATGGGCCTTGGTTTTTGCTCAGAGCTTGCCGGCGGTGCAACCGCTACAGGTGCTTGTTGTCCAGCGCTTGCTTGAGGGGTCGATTGTGTTGGTTCTTCATCAAAAAATGGGACGGTCGGATCATAGTCTACCAGTGCGGTAGGTCTGGAGATCATCTGCTCTCTATTAATTTTAATAAAATTTAAATGCTGTTTTACTAGCGGAGTAATTAACAGGTCATTGGGGTACGTAGCTGCTAGCTGCTGAAGTACATTTTCAAAAGGAGTTAGTTTTTGCGTATGTCCCAAAGCCAAACTATTAAGATAGGCTAACTGAGGCGATAACGTATTAGGGCCATAAGTTTGTTCGATCTTTTGAATTTCTGTTAAAACATCCTGGTATTTCCTATCCGTGTAAAGATCAAAGACTGCATTGTAGGCCTTTTGTAAAGCCATCTCTTTTTCGTCCGTCTCACGCGAATAATTCGGGTCTTGAATTGCCTTTGCAAACGGTGAATTGGGATGTTTTGAAAGAATTAAATTCTTATAGTTATTAGATCTTTCTTTATTAATGGGTTCATACAATCTATAAAGATTATAATAAACAGGTAAGTTGTAACTGCTTTCCGGTATCCGCTTTAATAATTCTTCATACGTTTTAATAGCGATGTCTTCATCTTTTAGTTCCTCTTTGTAAAAGTTCGCAATATCGTAATAAGCTTCCGCGATTCTTTGTTCGGATTGCTTTAGTAAGGGCTCTGTCAAGGGGAGATTTTTAATATAATTTTGACGGATGGCATCCGCACTTTGACCTGTACTGGTGGCAGCCAGTGATGCGCCGATAGGAGCGTCCGGATCCGCGGACATGCTAAGCGTAGCTTCCGCAGCTGTTTTTGCTGCACGTCTCCAATTATCTTCAAGACGTCTGTTTCCCCATTTTCGCTTAAAATCAGAAAACCCCTGACTTATGGCAGTCGAATTATTAAAATAAAACTTTCCTTCTGTTAGTTTTGGTGTTGTAGGGCCATCAATGCCAGCAATCAGGCCATTTGTGGCCTCTTGTTGATTAGATGCAAGAGCACGTTCTGTTTGCTGCCGTACTAGTTCTCCTATTCGTTCTTCTCTTTCGACTTCCGGCAATTTGGCTAAAGACTGCAAGGTGTCTTCTCTGGCAATAGTGTTGTAGCGGGCTGCCAGTAGTTCTAAGTTATTGCCTTTCTTTTTTATTAGTTCGTAGCCCGGATATTTAGGGGATAGAGTACTTAAAGTACTGTCATAATAGGCTTTTGCCTGCACGTAATCTGCATTGTCAAAGTAAATATCGGCAAGTTTTAAATAGCTCACGCCCTTTTGGTCCAGGTTAGTAGTACTCTTTCTTACAGATATATTATAATTTTTTATTGCCTCCGAAATTTCGTTGTTTTCAAAATGAATATTCCCAATATGGTAATAGATTTGATCGATAAAGTCCTTGTTCTTATCGTCCTTTAACAGGGATTTTAGTCGACTGATCCGGTCTGAATTAACGCCATTTTGTTCTTCTTCAATTCGTATCCTGTTAAGGTTAGCATTGAAGGCCATGTCGAAAGAAGCATTACTTTTTACAACTGCAGTGAAATTTTCATAAGCATCTTCATATTGTTTAGCCTCTGTTTGCAGTTGGCCAAGAATATATCTCCATCTTATTCTATTGCTTTTTGACTTACTTGCATCAATCGCTTTTTGTAAAACCGGGATTGCTTCTTTTTCCCTGTTGGTAGTGATTAAAAGTTGAGCATAGGTGGCATACACATCTGACATGGTTTTTTCAGAAGTTTCAATATGCTTCAAAGCGGTATCGATTGCATTAGATGCTTCAGCAATATTATCCAGCTGCAGCAATGCCCTGGTCTTCCAAGTTAAAGATTCTTGCCGGGTATCTTTTTCCAGAGGATAGTTATCATAAAGGTAGGTAAAATATTCGGAAGCATTAAAAAAATTCGATTTTAGGTAATTTGATTTAGCGACAAGCAAATAAGCATCATCAACATAGTTACTATGAAGCTTTTCATTAATGATTGAATTTGCTTTTTTAATTATCGAGTCCAGATTTGTAGTTTGTGATGCAGAAATAGCTTCTGAAGGCTCTTTATAAATTGTTAAGAGCTGGCTATAATTATCGATATAGGCTTTTTCAATGTTTTCAGCACTCTCATCTAATAAGAGATTTGCATTGTATATAATATTATACCTGGCTGTCAGGTTTTGCATTCCTCTGCTGGTAACCGAATCTTTGGGACTCATGCAACCAGTATATATGAATATTGAACTGAAAACAGAGAGAACGGACAGGAATTGAAAATTAGATTTCAAGGCTGAATATGATTTGACTTAATACATTAACAAGCTCTTTGCCAAAATATTTTGTTCCGGTTAGCTTATATTTTTATGATAACAATCTTTCAAAGATAAACTATTGGTTCATTTTTTCAGGAAGTTTCGGTTTTTACGAATTTGAACTCTTCACCATCAAAAAGACCCAGGTCGCTCAGTTTTAATGAGGGAATAACAAGCAGGGCCATAAAAGATAAAGTCATGAATGGGGAGGATAGCGTCGACCCCATTTTCTTTGCTAAAAGATCCAGTTCTGTGTATAGTTCTGCAATATCGTAAGCATCTTCGGCTGACATAATTCCGCCGACTGGCAGAGCTAATACTTTTGAATTGACTGATGAGACCGCCGAAATGCCACCCTTGCAGGCTACAATAGCATTAACTGCCCCCACTAAGAATTCATCGCTTGTTCCCACTGCTATGATGTTGTGCGAGTCGTGCGCAATGGATGAAGCGATTGCGCCATCTTTCAAGCCAAAGTTTTTTATAAACGCAATTGCCGGCGGCGCATTTTTATAACGATTTTTTACGATGATCTTTAAAATATCTTGTTCAGGATTTGATTCGATAAAGCCATCTTTAGCAAATGCTTCAGCCACGATTCTGTTAGTGATAAGCTGCCCGTCTAATGCTTCAATTACGGTAATTTTTTGACCCGACGCGCTAATTTTGATGTCGGCAGCAGTTATCGCAGAACAATCGAAATTATTTATTGCGGCAACTTTTACAGAATCAATGTTCGACCTGCTTTTAGCTGCCACCAAGTTTCCATTTATATAGGTTTCTTTTATTTTGAAGTTTTTTAGATTGTCAGTGATGATAAAATCTGCAAAGTCTCCGGTACGAAGTAGTCCCACATCAAGAGAATAATGGGTTACCGGATTGACGCAGGCTGCTTTAAGTACTTTGAAAACGTCTATCCCTTTTTCCACCGCCCTTTTAACCAGTTCGTTGATATGGCCAAGCAGCAAACTGTCTGGATGTTTATCATCAGAGCAAAACATAATCTGACCTTCAAAATCATGCAAAAGATCAATTAGCGCGTCGAAGTTTTTGGCGGCGCTTCCTTCACGGATGAGGATTTTCATGCCGAGATTTAATTTGTCTAGAGCCTCTTCTTTCGTAAAGCATTCGTGATCCGTACTTATTCCTGCGTCTATATATTGTTTAGCTTTTTCGCCGGTTAAGCCCGGTGCGTGCCCATCGATAGGTTTATTGTATTTTTTTGCAATCTTAATTTTTTCATAAACCAGCGGATCTTTGAACAATACTCCGGGCCAGTTCATCATTTCGGCCAGGTATTTTACTTTATCTGATTTTAAAAGCTCATCAATTTCCTTTATCGAAATTTCTGCGCCTGCAGTTTCGAATACCGTTGCCGGTACGCAGGATGGTGCTCCAAAATAGAACTTAAGCGGAACCTGTTCTCCGTTTTCAATCATGAATTTTACACCTTCGATGCCGCAAACATTGGCAATTTCGTGAGGGTCGGAAACTGTAGCAACTGTACCATGAACTACCGCTAGACGGGCGAATTCTGAGGGAACGAGCATCGAACTTTCGATATGCACATGCGCATCAATGAATCCTGGCATGATGTATTGATTGTCGGCTTCGGTCGTCTCTTCTATTTTCTGAATGCGGCCGTTGAGTATGAAAATTTTACCAGGATAAACCCGCTTGTTGAAAATATCCACTATCTGGCCGCTAACCAGCATTTTTTCGATCATAGATGTTTGATTTGTGAACCTTAAAACATGGGTGACTAAGTTCATAAAAGTAGTACTTTTGCAAATAATTAAACGCACGTTATGCAAGAAGATGAAAGTGAAAAGCCTGTTGAGAAACGCAAACGCCTGTTAAATAGCTATGCTCAATACTCGGCTATGGGCTTCCAAATGTTTGTGATAATTGGAGCTTTTACTTATGCCGGATACAAAATTGATGAAAAACGGCAAGCTAAAACGCCTTTGGCGACTGCATTTTTAAGTTTAGCCGGTGTTTTTATTGCCTTATATATTATTGTTCGCTCCATTAAAAAAATGAAATCTTGAGTTTACGCAACTTTTTTTTAATCCTGTTTTCTATTGCTGCTGTTTTGGGATTGACAGCAGGGCTAATCGAGGCAAAAAATCCTGCTGATGTAATTTTAATTCCGAAGTTTTGGGTGGTATTTGGATTTCTTTTGATAATCACAGTTATCGCCTATGTGGTATCTGTCGCCGGCATTAAAAACGGGGGGGAAAACTCAATATTTGTAATCATGGGCGTAGCTACCTTAAAGTTACTATTGTGCCTGGGTTTAGTGCTGGTTTATTCGTTGAAATTCAAGGTGAATGCTGTGGTTTTTGCCGTCGAGTTTTTTTCTTTATATTTCTCATTTACGTCCTTTGAAGTTTATGCATTGTTGTGTAACTTGCGCCACCAAAATAAAACGTAAAAAACTTGTAATAAATGTCGTTTACCCACATTTTGAATTCAAAAAAAATTAGATTCAGCGCTGCATTCGCACTTTTTTTAGTTTTTATTAGTTTGCAGACAGTATCAAAAGCTCAACATCCTGAGCCAAAAGAGTTAGCTGATACTACTTTTTCATCAAGTGTAGAAAGCGATGCTCATATTCCTGGAGTTGAACACACGAAAGGCAAAGGCGAGCAAGAAAAATTTGATCCTACTGCAGCGATCATGGAACACATTGCTGATTCTCACTATTGGCACCTTTGGGGGCATACTTCATTGCCTCTTCCAGTTATACTGCTCACTGATAAAGGGACTGAAGTTTTTTCATCTTCAAACTTTCATCATGGCGAAGAAGCTTATGCCGGTAAGTACTATACCTATAAGCTAATTGAGGATAAAATTTTTGCCGTTAATGGTGCCGGAGAAATTGATAAGGAGAGCTCTTCTCATATATACGATTTCTCTATAACTAAAAACGTAGCCGCAATCTGGTTGGCTGTTATTTTATTGATTTTAATTTTCACATCAGTTTCCAGGGCATACAAACGACGCGAAGGCATGGCACCTAAAGGGTTTCAATCATTTATTGAGCCCATTATCCTTTTTGTTCGTGATGAAATTGCGAAGCCGAATATTGGTTATAAATACGCCAAGTTTATGCCTCTGTTGTTAACCATGTTCTTCTTTATATGGATTAACAACTTGCTAGGTCTGTTTCCGTTGTTCCCGGGTGGAGCTAACGTTACCGGTAATATCTTCATGACTTTTGTGCTTGCATTTATTACTTTGATCGTTACTAATTTAAACGGAAACAAGTATTACTGGAAACACATTCTATTGCCGGATGTGCCATGGTGGTTATATCCGATCATGATTCCGGTAGAAATTATCGGAGTTATTTCTAAGCCTTTCGCATTGATGATTCGTTTATATGCGAACATTTCTGCAGGACACATCATTGTACTGAGTTTAATTGCCTTGATTTTTATATTCAAATCTCTGGCCATTGCACCGGTTTCTGTTGCTTTCGTTTTATTCATGGATGTTCTGGAGCTTTTAGTAGCATTTCTTCAGGCGTTTATTTTTACCATGCTTACCGCTTTGTTTATTGGAACTGCGGTTGATGAGCATGCACATTAGAATCATTTTTTTAACAACTATATAAATTAAACTATTATGGTAGGTTCAATCGCTGCAATTGGTGCAGGTTTAGCAGTTATCGGTGCAGGTATCGGTATTGGTCAGGTTGGTGGCAAAGCAATGGAAGGTATTGCCCGTCAGCCAGAGGCTGCTTCAAAAATTCAGACTGCTATGATCATCGCAGCTGCACTTGTAGAAGGTGTTGCTTTATTTGGTGTGGTAGTAGCATTATTGGGTACTAACGTAGGTTAATACACTCGATAAGAAGATTAAGAGCCGGAGGATTAACGGTTGGTTGTTGTCCGGCTTTTTATTTTTGAAGGTAAAAAGAGATAAAAAATGGAAGAACTATTTGAAGGCATATTAAATCATCATCTTGGATTTGTAGTTTGGGCGACGGTTGCGTTTTTGCTTCTTTTAATTTTATTAAAGAAGTTTGCCTGGGCTCCAATATTAGGGGCCATTACTGACCGCGAGCGGTCTATTGAGAACGCGCTTGAGTCTGCTCAAAAAGCTAAAGAAGAGATGGCCCGTTTAACTAGCGAGAATGAATCTTTGTTGAAACAAGCTCGTGCGGAACGTGACCTGATATTAAAAGAGGCTAAAGAACTTAAAGATAAAATTGTTGGCGAAGCCAAGACGATTGCGCAAATAGAAGGTGCAAAAATGCTTGAAAAAGCTCAACATGAAATTGAGACTCAAAAAGCTGCAGCTATTTTTGAAATAAAAGGTCAGGTTGCTGCACTTTCTATCGAGATCGCTGAAAAAGTTTTACGCCATCAGTTAGAAGATAAAAGTAAACAGGAAGCCTTAGTTTCTGACTTGCTTAAAGAAGTGGAATTGAATTAGTTTTCTTAGTACGAAGTATCAAGTACGAAGATCAGGTACTAAATACTTAATACTAGATACTTCTAGATACTTAATACTTATAAAGAATAGGATGTCTGAAATACAAGTAGCATCGCGGTACGCAAAATCACTAATCGACCTTGCCGAGGAGCAAGATTCGTTGGAAGCCATTAAAGCCGATATCGAGTCGTTTGTTAGTGTGATGCGTCAAAATTCACAGTTGCAGGCAGTTTTACAGAACCCCATAATTGGTACTGATAAAAAAATTGCTATACTTAATCAACTGTTCGGAAGCAGTTTTCATAAAGTTATTATAGCTTTCTTCAAAATTGTTGTGTCAAAAGGTCGTGCTGAGGTTCTTTACGCAACGGCGAAAGAGTTTTTGAATGAATACAACAACCGTAAGGATATAATCCACGCTGTGGTAACGTCTGCCGCACCTCTTACTGAGGAACAAAAGAATCAAATATCGACACTTGTAATTGAAGCTACAAAAGCCCAGGTGGTGCTTGAAACTTTAGTTGATCCGGATTTAATAGGCGGATTTGTATTGAAGGTAGGCGATAAACAGGTGGATACCAGTATAGCTACCAGCTTGAATAAGCTGAAGAAAGAGTTTTCGAAAAGAATATTTTAGTACCATTGATGCTAAGATAACAAAAGGGAGATAGACCCTGAAATCTAAACCTGATTGAAGTGGAAAGCCCGCGCAGCGGCTTGCAACAAAAAGCAGGGCAAATTTACAATAGAGTACAGAAACAAGATTTACAATAAAAACTCATAAATAAAACTATGGTAGAGGTAAGACCAGATGAAGTTTCGGCAATATTGCGTCAGCAGTTGTCGGGCTTTAAATCAGAGGCCGAACTTGAAGAAGTTGGTACCGTTTTACAAGTAGGTGATGGTATCGCTCGTGTTTACGGCCTTACCAAAGTTCAATCGGGCGAGCTTGTTGAATTTGAAACCGGGCTACAAGGAATTGTATTAAACCTTGAAGAAGACAACGTGGGTGTGGTTTTGCTTGGACCTTATAGCGAGGTTAAGGAAGGCGATACAATTAAACGTACTAAGAAAATCGGTTCAATACAAGTTGGTGACGGAATGCTTGGTCGTGTTGTAAACACGCTTGGACAACCAATTGACGGTAAAGGTCCAATTGTTGGTGATACATATGATATGCCAATCGAGCGTAAAGCTCCTGGAGTTATCTATCGTCAGCCTGTTACTGAGCCCTTACAAACAGGTATCAAAGCAATTGACGCGATGATTCCAATCGGTCGCGGCCAGCGTGAGTTGGTTATCGGTGACCGTCAGACTGGTAAAACAGCTGTTTGTATCGATACGATCATTAACCAAAAAGAATTTTACGAAGCTGGTCAGCCGGTTTTCTGTATCTATGTTGCTATCGGACAAAAAAGTTCTACAGTAGCACAGATAGTTCGTACGCTTGATGAAAATGGTGCAATGCCATATACAGTTGTGGTTGCTGCTTCTGCAGCAGATCCTGCGCCGATGCAGTTCTTTGCTCCGTTCTCTGGTGCTGCAATTGGTGAGTTTTTCCGTGATACAGGACGTCCTGCTTTGATCATTTATGATGATTTATCTAAGCAAGCTGTTGCTTATCGTGAGGTTTCATTATTACTTCGTCGTCCACCGGGTCGTGAGGCTTATCCTGGAGACGTGTTCTACCTTCACAGTCGTTTGTTAGAACGTGCTGCGAAGATCAATGCTTCTGATGAAATCGCTCAGGCCATGAATGACTTACCTGATTCTATCAGGCATCTGGTGAAAGGTGGCGGTTCATTAACTGCTCTTCCAATTATTGAAACTCAGGCGGGTGACGTATCAGCGTATATTCCAACCAACGTAATTTCAATTACTGATGGTCAGATATTCCTTGAATCGAACTTATTCAACGCGGGTGTTCGTCCGGCTATTAACGTAGGTATTTCTGTATCTCGTGTTGGGGGTAACGCTCAGATTAAGTCGATGAAAAAGGTTGCTGGTACATTGAAACTTGACCAGGCTCAATACCGCGAGTTAGAGGCGTTCTCTAAATTCGGATCTGACCTTGATGCTGCGACTAAATCTGTATTAGATAAAGGTGCACGTAACGTAGAAATCTTAAAACAAGGACAGTTTTCGCCGGTAGCGGTAGAAAAACAGGTTGCTATTATCTATATCGGAACGAAGAATTTAATGCGTCAGGTTCCGGTGGATAAAGTAAGAGAGTTTGAAAAAGAATACATTCAACAACTAGAAGTACGTAACCCTGAAGTTTTACAAGCCCTTAAAGCTGGTAAATTGGATGACAGCATAACTTCGGTTCTTGAAACTGTTGCTAAGGAATTAGCAGGACGGTATTAATAGAGTTGAAGGTTGTGGGTTGTGAGTTGAAAGAACTTATAACCTACAACTTACAACTTACAACTTTATAAAATGGCTAATTTAAAAGAAGTAAGAAATAGAATTACATCGGTAAGTTCAACGCAGCAAATTACCAAGGCTATGAAAATGGTTTCGGCGGCTAAGTTGAAGAGAGCTACCAATGCGATTATACAGCTACGTCCATATGCTAATAAGCTTAAAGATATTCTGTCGAATCTTTCTGCAAGTCTTGAAGAATCAAGCTCGCCTTTTATACAGGAGCGAGAGCCTGTACGCGTTCTGGTAGTTGTTGTAGCTTCGAACCGCGGACTAGCAGGAGCTTTTAATGCCAATGTTATCAAAGCAGCAAACCAGTTAATTGCTGAAAAGTATTCTGAGCAGTTAGCAAATGGCAATGTTAGTATTGTTGCAGTTGGAAAGAAAGCACAAGACTTCTATGAAAAACGCAAATTCAAGGTCATTGGAAACAACAACGAATTGTATTCTGCACTTACTTTCGAAAATGCTTCGGTAATTTCTGAAGCGATAATGAAAGGTTTCGCCGATGGCGATTATGATAGAGTTGAAGTGGTATACAATCAGTTCAAAAATGCTGCTATGCAGATTTTAGTTGCTGAGCAATTGCTCCCTGTGCCACGTAGTCTGCAAGTTTCGACTACAAGTGCCTCAAAAACTGATTATATTTTGGAACCTTCGCAGGAAGAAATTGTAAACGAATTAATTCCTAAATCGGTGAAGACACAGTTATACAAAGCAATACTCGATTCACATGCGTCTGAACATGGCGCACGTATGACTGCGATGGATAAAGCAACCGAGAATGCGGGTGATTTATTGAAAGCCCTAAAACTTTCATACAACCAGGCCCGCCAGGCAGCTATTACAACCGAGCTTACAGAAATTGTAAGCGGTGCAGCGGCGTTGACCGGAGCTTAAAAGAAAAACGAGAAAATATAAGCTTAAAAAATCCTGATTATTTAAAATAGTCAGGATTTTTATTTTATAAAAATAACCGGTTCAATGCTATTACAATTGGTGCAAATAGCGGTTCCGTTTACTCTAAAGCTTAAAACATTTATTGTTTCGCAACATCTTGCTTCTTTAAATACCGTCTCTATCTGCAAACTATCCTCTGGTTTGTTAGCCAGTTTTATCCTGAGCTTTTGTGAGTAAGAAATTGGGAGAATGATGTATCTGTCGCTTTTGTCTGTGGTGTCTATTCCAAATGGTAGATCGGCCCCTGAGAGCGCGCTTTGGATTTTTAAGTCGGTGAGGTGATAGACCGCCGGCGCCGAAAAAAAGAGATCCTGATTGTTGGAATCTATAAATTTAAGTTTCAGCTTAACTACTGGCGCACTGCATTGATAAGCAGTACATAAATCCTCTTTAACGTTACATGCTGAAAGGAAAATGAGAATATATCCAGCAAAGAAAACCTTTAAATTCATGCATTAATTACGAAATGAATCTTGGATACGTTACACAGGCTTTAGATCCCCCTTTGTAATTTCCAGGAATTTGCTCTTGTTATCTGAGAGAAAAGTAAACTTAAAACTAGCTTGCCTGTTCAAACAAGAAAAAGAAATATGGAATACAGAAAGCTTGGCGAATCAGAATTGGAACTTTCGGTCATAACTTTCGGAGCCTGGGCAGCCGGTGGCTGGATGTGGGGCGGCACTGAACGGAATGAATCTGTAAACGCAATCCGGGCGGCTTTTGAAAATGGGGTTACTTCTATTGATACGGCACCGGTTTATGGCCAGGGCTTAAGTGAAGAAATAGTGGGGGAGGCCATTAAAGATTTGCCCAGAGATAAAGTGCAAATACTCACAAAATATGGCTTGCAATGGGAAAGCCGGCAGGGCGAATTTTATTTCAAGAGTAAAAACAATCAGGGGCGAGATATAGATATTTATAAATATGCAGGTAGGGATAGCGTAATTAAAGAGTGTGAGATCAGCTTAAAGCTTTTAGGTACCGATTATATTGACCTGTATCAAATTCATTGGCCCGATCCAACTACGCCGATCCATGAAACCATGGAAGCGGTAGAAATGCTCATTCAGCAGGGAAAAGTTAGATTTGCTGGTGTATGTAATTATTCGGCCGACCAAATGCAGGAGGCAGATAAAACGATTAAACTTGTTTCTAATCAGGTACCCTATAGCATGGTAAATAGGAAAATAGAAGAAGTTGTTGTTCCCTATTGCATCGCCAATAAGAAATCTATATTAGCCTATAGTCCGATGGAAAGAGGGTTGTTAACCGGTAAAATAAAGCCTGGTCATCAATTTTCTGAGGGCGATCATCGAGCAGGAATTAAGTACTTTTCCTCCGGGAATATTCTGCAGGTGAATCTCTTTTTAGATAGGATTAAACATCTGGCACACGATAAAGATATTACCCTGGGGCAGTTAGTTTTAAAATGGACGATTGAAAAGCCTGGGATTACTATTGCGTTGGCCGGCGCCAGAAATGCAGATCAGGCAGTTCAAAATGCGAAAGCTGCGTACGTTAAGTTAAGTGCCGAAGATATTAATTATATCAATCGGGAACTAGATAAGGTGGTGATTGTATAGGATTATGGCCCGGAAGTAGAACTTAATTCAGAGCAGGGATATGCATAGTAACAAAAAGCACTGGTAAGTTCCAAAACGGTTTTTGACCAAGCCAGCAATTTTAATCCGTAGCATCTTCAATATAATCATCACTTTGTTTTCTGCCGTCTACCCATTCCGGTTTATTTCCGCTTTCCGTTGGATTTGGGTTAATTCCGTTCCCGTTCGAGTTGTTGATAATGAATCAGCACCTTCAGTTTTTTCCTGATTTGGGTAGGGTTGATCTTCGCTATCGTTCTGCTCCACTTTGTCGGGATGCTGCTTGCCAATAAAGGATTCTTTTTGGGTTAATTTAAACGGAATTTTATCGTTTTCAGACATGCTATGTTCATTGGTTTATATATTAACCAACTCAATGCTGTTTTGTTGAATTGAATTAAAACTACTGCTGTTGTTGTTCCATCCGTTCGCTGTACAATTGGAAGCTATTAACCGAAAATCCGGCCGGCTTTTCTATCGGATGATCCATCAATGGATTCTCCTCGGGAAGATCGTCTTCATAAGATACGGAAACCGACACTTCTAATGTATGTTTAGCCTGACCCTTGTAAATTCCTTTTACAGGACTGCAATCTGGAAAATTTCGTCCAACGGCTAAGCGGACATGGGTTTCATTGGCTACGCAGTTATTTGTAGGATCAAGACCCAGCCAGCCATAACCTGGCAGATAAGTTTCAACCCATGCGTGAGTTGCACCCTCTCCCCGCATGCCATTTTTGTTGGGGCAAACATAGCCACTAACATATCTGGAAGGCATGTTTAATAATCTCAACATTACAAGAAGTATATGTGCAAAGTCCTGGCAAACACCTGCTTTTAATTTCCATACTTCATCCAGACGAGTTTCCACAGTAGTAATTCCTGGAATATATTTGAAGTTATCATATACATAGTTGTTATAGCGCAAAGCCGTCTTATAAGGCGTTTCATCTTTGGCCCGTTCGTTCTCGACAACTTCATTCAGCTCCTTTAGTCCCTCAAAATGTTCCAGCATCAGATAATCTACATAAGGTATTTTTGATTTGATGGATTCAAGATCTACCCATTGTTGCGTGGCAAACATATCGTCGACCGGAAGAGGCTTATGTTGTGTTGCAACTAACAACCGCGAATAGATCTCAAGTTCCGAATGCGGCATATAGTGCGAGAATGTGCCTACTTCATTGCCAAAATAATCTTTATAAATGTCAACACTTGGGTCCCCACTTATTTTTAAATCATGATTTAAAACTTCCTGATACTCATCATTAATCGGGAATAATATAATTTGATTTGCGCTATCCCGAACCAGGCCGGTATAGGTATAACGTGTAGTATGTTTGATGGTGAATTTTGGCATCTGCTCGTTTTTGATCTTTTAGGAATACGCGAAGTATTGTACATTTAATGCATCTCCAATGGTATACAGCTCTTTTTTTATAGAGGACAAATAGGGGTGCAAACCTTCTTGTCTGATGGATTGTAAGGTGCTGTATTTTACCCGGCTTTCAAGCCTGCCAATTAATATCGATATTTCTTTTATTTCGGATATGTTATTATTTATTCTTAAACGGTCTAGATAACGAGTTATATGATCGACAGAATACAGAACCGAACGGGGAAAATCGCTGTTCAGTACAACAAGTTCAAGAACATTTTCAGCTTCGAAACCTTGTCTGTAGGTTTTAAGGTATAGCTCGTAACCACCTAAAGACAATAGGAGGTGTTTCCAATACGATGTATCGGTTAACAAGTCTGGGTCATTATTGATAGTACCAAATTTAACATCCAGAATATCTGCCGATTGAATACTTCGTTCAAGGTATTTGCCAATGTTCATAAAGCTTGTTCCTTCACCGCGCTCCATTGTTACCTCCGCAGTTCCACAATAAAGCATTCCTTGCCTGATCAAGGTATCTAATGCGGAGAGAGGATCGTCTTTTTTAAGCGAGGAGATTAGCTTATTGTCTTTTATTAAATGATAGTACTCATTTAAGCATTGCCATAGATCTTTGGTAATATGATCCTGAACGCTTCTAGCATTTTCGCGCGCTAGCGTGATCATATTTACGATCGAGTTCGGATTTTCTTTACCTGCTACCATATAAAGCAAAACATCTCGGCTATTGTATTCAATCTTCTTTATGCCTTCTTCGTCAAGCTTTGTATAAAGCTTGATGACAGGCCGCCATGTAAATTCATGAATTGAATCCTGGGATGAAGCGTAATTGATTTTTAGCATTCTCAAAATGCCGTCGCTGCGCTCTATGTAACGACTTAACCAATATAAATTTGATGCAACTCTACTTAACATGTTGATTGAATTATGATGCGAGTACCCAGGTGTCTTTACTTCCTCCGCCCTGAGAGCTGTTTACTACCATCGAGCCCTCTGTAAGCGCAACACGTGTAAGGCCCCCGGGCACAATTTCAATTCCATCAGGACCGCAAAGAGCGAAAGGTCTTAAATCGATCCTGCGCGGGGATAAGTCGCCGTTCATATAACAGGGTGCGGCCGACAGGCTAATGGTGGGCTGCGCAATAAACTGACGGGGATCCTTTAAAATTTCCTCTTTATAATTCGCAATTTCCAAGTCGGTAGCAACATATCCCATCAGCATGCCATAGCCACCGCTGCCATTTGTTTTTTTGATAACCATATTTTGGATATGCTCGAACACATATTCCTGATGATCTTTTTTCCCTAAATGATAGGTCGGTACATTTTTTAACAAAGGCTCTTCATTAAGGTAGTATTTTATCATGTCGGGGACATAGGAATAGATCGCTTTGTCGTCGGCAACGCCGTTCCCAACTGCGTTCACAATAGCCACATTGCCTTTCCTGTAAGCACTCATCAACCCTGCAACACCCAGAATACTTGCCGGATTAAATACCAAGGGATCGAGATATTCATCATCTACACGCCTGTAGATTACATCCACCTGTTGACGACCATTGGTGGTCTTCATATATACTTTATGATTGTCAACCATCAAATCTCTGCCTTCCACCAGTTCTACGCCCATTAAACGTGCCAATGTAGTATGTTCAAAATAAGCGGAGTTATACGAGCCCGGACTAAGTAGTACAATCGTAGGATTTGAAATTTGCCTTGGCGAAATAGCCAAAAGGTTTTTATATAAGATGCCAGGGTACTCGGTCACACTTCTTACCCTGCACTGGGGAAGAAGATCAGGGAAAAGTCGCTTAGTAATTTCACGATTTTCGAGCATGTAACTGACACCCGAAGGTGTACGGAGATTGTCTTCTAAAACATAATAGGTGCCGTCGCTGTCGCGGATTAGATCGATGCCCGCAATATGAACGTAGATATCATAAGGAACAGCAACGTTGAACATTTCACGTAAAAAGTGCGGACAGGAATAAATCATTTCGATGGGAATGATGCCATCTTTTACAATGAACATATTACTATAAATATCCTTCAGGAAAATATTTAGAGCTTTAAGGCGCTGTTTTATACCGGCCTCGATAAATGTCCAGTCTGCCGCAGTTATAATACGTGGAATTATATCAAAGGGGAATATTTTTTCTACGCCTTCGCCACTATTGTATACTGTAAATGTAATCCCCTGGCTCATAAACAGCTTTTTAGCCAGTTCTTCCTTTTTGTTCAGGTCGTCTATCGATTCTTTTGACAAGTAATCAATAACTTTTTGATAGGGCGAACGGATAGTATGTTCAGAATTGAACATTTCATCCCAGGTGTCACTCGTCGGTTTGTATTTGTCCAGAAAATTGGATCCGCTCATAGATGGAAAATTCGGTTTCTGTAAATATATGGGAAATAAAACTCAGATATTTGAACGGTACGAGTATTTTTTATTGTGTTTTTCTCATTTTTAAAGTAAATGAGAAAATTTATTAGCCCAGTTTTCTAAGAGTGCTTAAAATTACTTCGCAGGCAGTTCGAATTTCCTCATCTGAAATAATTAAGGGAGGTGCAAGTCGTAAGGCGGTATCACAATGAAGGAACCAATCGATAATTACACCATTATCTGTAACATCTTTGCTTACAAATTCAACTTGTTCAAATGTCTCTAGCTGGATCGCTAACATCAAGCCTTTTCCACGCACTTCTTTAATCAGCGGATGAACCAATAATTTTCTGAACAGGGCTTCTTTTTTATCTATATCGAGAAGCAAATTTTCGTCGAGCAGTGCGCCCAGTGTTGCCAGTCCGGCTGCACAGCAAACCGGATGTCCGCCAAATGTTGTAATATGTCCCAATATAGGGTTTTCCGTAAGGCAAGCCATCACCTTTCGGTTTGCAATAAAAGCGCCGATAGGCATTCCGCCACCGATGCCTTTGGCTAGTAAAAGTATATCAGGAACAATGTCGAAATGCTCAAAAGCAAATAGTTGTCCGGTACGGCCAAATCCCGTTTGAATTTCATCCAAAATCAATAAGGCTCCGGTTTCCGTGCACCGGTTCCGAAGTGCGGTAAGGTATTCTTTGTCTGGAACTCTGATACCCGCTTCACCCTGAATGGTTTCCAGAATTACGCATGCAGTATCCGAATCAATCTGTTCTAAATCAGGGAGCTGATTGAAATGTATAAAAGATATATTGGGTAGTAATGGTCCGTACGCCTGTTTATAATACTCGTTTCCCATTACACTTAAAGCACCGTGAGTACTTCCGTGATAGGCGTTATAATAAGAAACAATCTTGGTTCTGCCAGTAAAGCGTTTAGCAAGTTTTAGAGCCCCTTCAGTGGCCTCCGTTCCTGAATTAACGAAATAAACGGAGTTAAGACTTTCCGGCAGGATCGAGACAAGCTTTTCTGCAAACAGTACCTGCGGTGCCTGCACAAATTCGCCATAAACCGATAGATGCATATACTTGTCAACCTGGTCTTTTATGGCCTGCACAACTTTGGGATGGCGGTGCCCAACATTGCTTACAGCAAAGCCGGAAACCATGTCCATATATTTTTTGCCAGCCGGACTATATAAATACATCCCTTCAGCCCGTTCAATTTCCAGTAAACGAGGACTTAATGATGTTTGGGCATTATTGAGCAAGAATAACTGTCGCAGATTCAACATTATGTAAAAGTACAAAAGCCTCAGAGGTTTGAGGCTTTTGTACTTTTAATTTTTTTTCTTTCTCTTCTGCAACTGCTCGATTAGCTGTTGTCGGAATTCGCGTTCGGTCGGGTATACCAATGCCGCTTTCTGTCGGGGCAATACCTTGGCAAATTCTCCTCTGTACCGTTTTCTCAGCTCAAGAATTTCGCTGTCAATTTCAAGTTCATCCACCGGCTCTGCCTCTGCGTTTTCTTTCAAAGCTCTTCGCTGACTGTTCTTTATCAAAATTAACTTTTTAAGCTCTTGCTGATAATTATTGTAAACCGGCCAGAATTTTTGCGATTCTTCCGGTGTTAACTCTAATTTTTGTGTGATAAATGCTGCTTTTACAGCCTCAATGTTGTTTCTTCTTGGCTGGGCATTTGCGGGTAGCCACAAACTCAGTCCTATTAATATACTATAAATCCAGGGTCTCATTTTTTATAAATTTAAATCAAGATATTGCTCAATCTCCTGCTCCGAAACTTCAGAACCGATCTCAGAAATATCAATTTCAGCTCCAATGCTCTTAATAATCAGAGGTGCATCTCCTGCATCAGCGTAAAGCTGTAAATAGTCAACTATTTCGTCGGCAGGCAACTTTGCCATTTGAGCTTCTATATTGTTGTTTTGAGTATTGAAATAAATTCCAAAACTAATAATTGCCGTAATACATGCAGCTGCGGCATAGGTGATCCAGTTAGCGTGCAGGCGCTTAATCTTTGTCGGCGCTGCATTCAGCTCATCAGCCTTAACTTTGGCTTTAATTCGTTGCTCAAGTGAGTCAAAATATCCTTCCGGTACCTGAAATACTTCTAATTCGGATGTTTCCTTTAATTGTTCGAGCGTGCTTATTGACCTAAGTTTATCTGGAAGGGTTTCAAAATACTTGTCGGGAACTGTAAAATAATTCTCATTATTATCGAACTGATTAATACTGATTCTGGAATGCAATTGTTCTTGCATCACTTCAAAATAGCCTTCAGGTACAGAAAACGGATTTGCTTTCTCCATCCCAGCAAGAGTTGGAGCGTATTCCTGCCAATTCTCATTCATTTCATTCAAATCCATATAATACTGAATGTTTTTTGTGCGGATGGTTTAATCATTATTTGTTAAATAACTTTCAATTTTCTTTACGGCGATGTGAAATGAAGCTTTTAAGGCGCCGACGCTGGTGCCTAACACCTGCGATATTTCCTCATATTTCATGTCATCATAGTATTTCATGTTAAAAACCAATCGTTGCTTTTCGGGCAGAGTGATGAGGGCCTGCTGAAGCTTCAATTGGATTTTATCGCCTGATATCTGGCTGCTATCTGCAAGTGTATCAGATAAGTCATAAGGCAATTCGTCCATTGAAACGTTATTTTTTTGTTTCTTTTTATTCAGAAAAGTGATGCATTCGTTGGATGCTATCCGGTATAGCCAGGTATATAATTGTGAATCATTTCTGAAATTTCCCAGGTACTTCCAAACTTTAACAAACGTATCCTGTACCAGGTCATCAGCATCGTCATGATCAATTACCATTCTTCGAATGTGCCAGTAAATTTTTTGCTGGTATTTTTTTATCAATAGAGAAAACGCTTCATTTCTGGTGCGTTCGTTAGCAAACAGTTCGAGTATTTCCGAGTCTTCAACTTGTTTCATGTACTCTGGTATAAAACGATGAAAATAAGAATTTGATTGTTAATACCGCAATGAATGGGTTTTGAACCGCGGGAAAAATCGCACGCCACTAATAATCAGATTTGAAAAATGCAATTGTAGCGTCCCAAGCCTGCTTTAGTTCATTTGGAATGGATTCCTCATTCCAGGGATGTTTTGCGCAAAACACATGATCTGCAGAGGGAAGAAGCAATAGTTGACTAGTTGGTTGTTGGTTATGTAACTCAAGAGCATGCTTATAGTGAACGCTGGTATCAGCTTCACCATGAATTATTAACCAGTTTTGCGAAGTTTTTCTTGCTGCAGCAAGTAAATCAAGCCTGTCTGTATGTTCGCTCAGATCCTCAAGAAGATCAAAAGAAACCGGCATTTGTTGATTGGTTCTGGAATTCAAAAAGTATAACACACCATTTTTTCTCCATTCGACTTCCTGTTCCGGCGACCATAAATTTCTGAAGCTGCTGATAGATGCCCATGTTGCGAGTTTTCTTACAGATTTATCTTCGGATGCCTGAATAATACTGATTCCACCGCCCAGGCTGTGTCCAATTAAATATATTTCTGAAGGTTTACTGAATTGTTCGCCACTTAGGGCAAAAGTAATTACCTGATTCAGATCGAATAGTTCTTTTGAAAAAGTGTTTTTGGAAAACCCTTCTAAGTCGTCGAAAAAGTCGCCTTGCTTCTGACCTATCCCGTTATGTGAAAAATTAAATTTCAGAAAGTTAAGCCCCTGACCCGCAAAATAAGTCGCCATTAAATCATGGGTGCCCCAGTTTTTAAAGCCTTTAAAGCCGTGAACAAATATAACAAGCGGTTTTACCTGGTCTTTGTCGGATGAGATATAGTCAATTTCGATCTGTTTATTCGCAGACCCTGATATAGTATAACTATGATTAAACATTTTGAAGATTAGCGCAGTCTGATAAGATATCGTTCATGGAATCAACAAAGTTCTTATCACTGAGTTTGAAGAAATTTGCTTCCATATCAGAAACCGTCTTTAGCGATAAATCTAATACTTTTTTGCCTTTATCCGTGAAAATAACAAGTTTAGCACGAGCATCTCCATCAATTTTAATACGATGAATATATTCTTTATTTTCCAGACTCGAGAGAATTCTGGAAGTCATCATTCGGTCTATGCCAGAATATTTTGCCACCTGATGCTGATAAACACTGTTGTTTTCTTTGGTCAGCCAGCCGCAAATAGACAGAACAATAAATTGTGTATAAGTAAGATCAACCTCTAGCAGGGCCTTGTTTATTATCCTCTGCCAACACATTTCCATTTGCCATAAAAGAAAACCTGGGGCAGTACGCACATTCTCAATAAGGTCTTCAGAAGGTAATGTTTTATTCATGGGTGGTATATCCTCTTCTCTAAATCAGCTTCAAATAAACTGAAAATTATTGTTGTAGGATAATTTTTCTATTATTTTTTTATTTAGGCCTCTTTTTAATCCTTTTAGGATATTTATTGGGTCAGCTAAAAGGCATGTTTTATTTAAAAGCGTTCTAAATACTTCTGTTTGACAAAGGAATGACAACGGCGTGAATGCTTATTATTTACCTTTGTTTCGGGTTTTTTAAGATACTTTCAAGCTTTGAAGCATTTAAAAGTTTTAGCATTCACTCATCAGCAGATAGATTTAAAGGAGTTGGGGAAACTGGTGATCTGTAATCAGACATTAGTAGGAAGATTGAATGACGTTAGAGAGAAATTTGATATACCTGAGATATTTTACATCGGTACGTGTAACAGGGTCGAATTTGTTTTTTCCGCTTCACAGCAATTAACGTTCGATTTCATAAAAGAGTTTATTCAAACACTTAACTTTTGCATTCCGCTGAATATGCTGGATGATTTCGTAAGTAAAGTGAATACCTATGAAGATGAGCAGGCTTTTAATCATTTGCTTCGCGTTTCGTGTTCATTGGAAAGCCTGGTCGTAGGTGAAAAGGAAATTCTTGCACAGGTTCGAAAGTCGTATGAGACTTGTAGAAAAGCCGGTTTTACCGGAGATTTCATGCGAATTGTTATGGCGCATGTTGTTAAAACCGCTAAAGAAGTTTACACAAAAACCAAAATCTCTCAAAATCCCATCTCTGTAGTTTCCCTTGCATATCGCAAACTTCGTGATTTAAACATGTGCTCCAATTCCAGAATTCTTATAATAGGAGCCGGAGAAACCAATAAAAATATTTGCAAATACCTCCAAAAACATAAATATTCAAACTTTGCCATTTTTAATCGCACCTTAGAAAATGCGGAATCTCTAGCCCGAGAGTTAAATGGTAAGGCCTACAGTCTTGCAGAATTACAGAATTACAAAAACGGTTTTGATGTAATAATCACCTGTACGAGTGCTGTAAGTCCTATTATTACAAAAGAAGTCTACAATTCGCTTTTAATCGGAGATACTGAAAAGAAAGTAATCGTCGATCTTGCTATTCCTAATGATACCTGTCCGGAGGTTTTAACTTCCAATCCTGTCCATTTTATCGAAGTTAGAGGATTGCAGGAAGTTGCCAATCAAAATATGCAGGAACGCTATCAGGAGCTTGTACATGCCGAGCAAATTATCGAGGAAAGTATAAATGAATTCAGGCCGATACTAAAGCAACGTCAGATAGAACTTGCCATGCGAGACGTTCCTCTAAAAATAAAAGAAATCAGAAGCGTTGCAGTAAATTCGATCTTCGCGAATGATATAGGTCAATTGGATACCAATTCACGCGAAGTGCTTGAAAAGATTATGAACTATATGGAAAAGAAATATATTAGCGTTCCAATGGTCATGGCAAAAGAGATATTGGTAAACAATAGCTAAGCTTTTCCAATTATTCAATTTACTTTTATTGTGAAAAATAAACTCATCATAGGAACACGGGGCAGCGATCTTGCGCTTTGGCAGGCAAATCATGTAAAAGATAGGCTTTCCGAGTACGGTATAAATGCAGAATTAAAAATAATCAAAACCCAAGGGGATAGTATTCTTAATCTCCGATTAGATAAATTGGAGGGTAAAGGATTCTTTACTAAGGAATTAGAAGAAGAACTTTTAAACGGTTCTATTGATATTGCCGTTCACTCTCATAAAGATCTTCCTACTCAAAATCCCCCCGGTTTAATAATCGCAGCAGTTTCAGAACGCGAAGATCCGCATGAATTGCTCCTGATCTTAAAAGACTGTGTAGACATTAAACAAAAGTTGTCTATAAAGTTTGCCGGCATGGTGGGTACCTCATCTAACCGTCGTAAAGCTCAATTATTATCTCTTCGTCCTGATTTAGAGGTTGAAGATCTTCGTGGAAACGTCCCTACGCGGATTCAGAAGCTGCGGGATGAAGATTACGATGCTATAATGATCGCTAAAGCCGGCGTTCAGCGATTGGGAATAGATCTTAGTGAGTTTTACGTTGAAGAGCTTGAGCCGATGGAATTCATTCCTTCACCCGCCCAGGGAGTGCTGGCTATTCAGATTCGCGAAAGCGATACTGAATTATTTAAACGCTTGCAGGTATTGCATAACGCCTCTGTCGCCGAAGAGATTGCGGTTGAACGTAAAGTATTGAATCTCTTTAATGGAGGTTGTCATATGCCTTTAGGCTGCTATTGCAGAAAGGAAGGCGATAAGTTTCAAGTTTGGACTTCAAAAGCCGAAGAAGGCGACTCTTTCCCCGACAGACTTTTTCTTGAAGCCGAAACTACTGAAGGACTTGCCGAGCGAATTGTATCTAAGTTTGCCAAGGATAGAAAGCTCCCAAAGAAGGTTTTTATAACCCGTGGTATTTCTGAATCCAGTTATTTCCGCCGGGCTCTTGAAAATCACAACATTGAAATAGACGGTCGCTCATTGATTCGAACCTTCCCAATGATCAATAAGCTTGATCCATATATTTTAAAACATGTAGACTGGATTTTTTTCAGTAGTAAAAACGCCATCGAATATTTTTTTAAGCTTAACCCTTTAATTTCTAAGAAAACTAAGTTTGGCGTTTTGGGTCGTGCTTCAGAAGATGTTCTTCGGATGTTTGGCCGCGTTCCCGAATTTAACGGTGAAGAGGAGGGGATCGATACTGCCGATATTGCAAAAGAATTTGCGGAGTTGGCTAATGGTCATTCGGTATTATTTCCGGGTGCAAAAGATTCGTTGCGAACCATACAAAAGGCACTATCTCCCGAAACCAAGATCATTGACCTTCCTGTATATGAAACTATTATGGAAGATAACATCGAAGCTATTTTTGCCGATGTGTTGATTTTTACAAGCCCATCTAACGTCGAAGCCTATTTTGTCGACAATTTAATTGAACCTGGTCAAAAGGTAATATGCATCGGTCGCGCTACAGGGAGAAAATTCGATGAAATGGGTATGAAATATACCTTGCCATATTCGCCGGATGAAATAGGTTTAGTCGAAGCAGTGTTTGGCCTCTAGCCTGCTTAATGGAAATTATTCTCAACTGGAAATTTATGAATATCCGTCCAAGAAGATTAAGAAAATCCCCCATAGTTCGTGAAATGGTTGCCGAAACGCGATTATCCAGGGATATGTTTATATACCCTTATTTCGTGGTTCCCGGCAAAAACATTAGTCATGCAATTGATGCAATGCCCGGTATTAACCATTTTTCTGCCGATACCCTGGTAAAAGATGTTGAGCAATTATTAAAGCTGGGTTTAAATAAAATTTTACTTTTCGGCGTAGGTGAGGAGAAGTCTGAGAATGCCAGCACCGCTTACAGCGATAATTCAGTTGTTGCCAATGCCGTTCGGGAAGTGAAGAAAGCCTTTGGCGAGGATTTGTTTGTTGTTACGGATGTATGTACATGTGCCTACACCACTCACGGTCATTGCGGGATAATGCACGATGATTATGTTCAGAATGATGAAACCGTTGAAGTATTGGCAAAAATGGCTTTGAGTCATGCGCAGGCCGGTGCAGATATGGTGGCACCTTCCGACATGATGGATGGACGTATTTCAGGAATTCGTTCCGGTTTGGATGCAAGCGGCTTCGTTAATACAGGGATAATGAGCTACAGTATTAAATTCGCGTCTGGATATTATGGGCCATTTCGCGAAGCTGCAGATTCGGCTCCTAATAAAGGCGATAGAAAAGCTTACCAGATGGACTTTCGCAATCCAAAAGAAACCTTAAGGGAGGCCTTTCTGGATGAACAGGAAGGTGCTGATATTTTAATGGTAAAACCTGCATTAGCTTATTTGGATGTTATAAAAAGCCTAAGAGAAAACACCAATCTGCCTGTAGCTTGTTACAATGTTTCAGGAGAATACTCGATGGTAAAAGCAGCTGCCAGAGCCGGATGGATTGACGAACAGAAAGTAACTATGGAAAACATGTATGCTTTCACACGCGCTGGTGCAAATATTATCATTACATACCATGCTAAGGAAATCCTTGAAAAAGGATGGATGGCTTTATAAGTAAAAAGGTAAAATTTAAATTAAAAATGCCCGGCGTGGTTATTTTTGTTTTCTTCATTTTAACTTTTGAATTTAAATTTTTGATCTTTATCCATGCTTGACTCTCTCAAAAAAATTTTTTCCAGTGAAGACGAAAGGCCAGTTTCTACAACTGGAAAGCCAGATATTTCTCGTGAAAAATCGGCCGAACTATATGAAAAATCCAAAACATATTTCCCTGGAGGGGTAAATTCTCCTGTAAGAGCTTTTAAATCTGTTTATGGTACACCGCTTTTTATTGAGCGGGGCGATGGATGCTTTGTGTGGGATGCTGATGGAAATCAGTTCATTGATTTTTGCTGCTCATGGGGACCGCTCATTTTAGGTCACAATCATCCTAAGATAAGAGAGAAAGTTACTGAAGTAATGCAAAGAGGGATGAGCTTCGGCGCTCCTACTGCTTTGGAAAATGAATTGGCTGAGCTTATCCTGAAAAATAATAGCCTGATAGAGAAAATTCGTTTTGTGAGTTCGGGCACAGAGGCTGTTATGTCGGCAATTCGTTTGGCGAGAGGATACACTAAGCGGGATAAAATACTAAAATTTGAAGGTTGTTATCACGGTCATGTTGATTCTTTATTAGTAAAAGCAGGATCAGGATTGGTGACTTTCGGTGAAACGTCTTCTGCGGGAGTGCCCAAATCTTTCGCGGATGAAACGATTGTTGTCCCTTTAAATGATAGAAATGCAATTGAAGAAGCTTTCAAGCAGTTCCCTGATCAGATTGCGGCAATAATTATCGAAGGTGTTCCCGCTAATAATGGCCTCCTTATTCAGGGCAAAGAATTTGTGCAGTTTTTACGGGATATCAGCTCTCAAAATAAAAGTTTGTTGATTTTTGATGAAGTAATAACGGGCTTTCGTTTGGGCTTTGAAGGTGCGGCCAAGCATTATGGTATTAAGCCGGATATTATTACGTATGGTAAGATAATCGGAGGCGGATTACCTGTTGGGATGTATGGTGCTTCTGCAGAAATCATGAGCAATATTTCTCCCGATGGTGCGGTATATCAGGCTGGAACTTTATCTGGAAATCCTGTTGCAATGGCAGCCGGAATCGCCCAAATTACAGAGTTATTGAAATCTGGCTTCTACAAAGATTTGAATAACAAGACCCAGGAATTTACAGAGTCTATCCAACGCTTCGCCACAGCAAAAAATTATAAATTCAAAGTGTTCTCAATCGGTTCGATATTTTGGTTTGCTTTCACGGATAAAAATATTCAAACGGCTGAAAGTATCGATCCATCAAGTATGGATAAGTTCAAAGTATTTCACCGCGAATTATTGAACCGTGGTATTTATTTAGGACCTTCAGGGTACGAAGTTGGTTTTGTGTCCTCAGCTCACAATAAAACAGAGCTTGAGAAAACTAAACGGGCAATTTTTGATAGCTTAGATATAGTGTTCAGGAAAACAAGTTAATTGAATTCGGATAGCATCTGACCTTAATAATAAGATGAAGAAACCTCTGATCATATTTTATTTTCTATCCATCTATGTTCTGATCGAACTGGTATGGTGGGCTTCTTTGCTTATTGCCGAACGCCCCGAAAAGAAGGCAATGATTTTAAGTGAAGGTGCTGTATTTCTTCTGATATTCGTTTCTGGTGCATATTATCTTCAAAAAACAATAAAAAAGGAGCGCAAGCTTCACGATCAGCAAAAAAACTTCTTGCTTTCTGTTACTCATGAGTTAAAGTCGCCTTTGGCATCCATCAAGTTATATATCCAAACTATTCTTAAGCGAGAACTGGATAGGGTGAAAATAGAGTCTTTTCTAAAAAACTCGTTAAAGGATATTGAAAGATTGGATGACCTTGTTGAAAATATGCTTATTGCTACAAGAATCGAAAGCAGGTCCTATTCGTTTCCAAAAGAGCATTTTGACTTTTCCCAATTGGTAGCTAAAGTAGCTGAACGATTGCAAATTCATACTTGCAGTACCCAAACCATCAGGTGTAATATTGAGCCCGAGATATATTTAACAGGCGATAAATTTGCTCTAACGCTAGCTGTGTCAAATCTTATCGAAAATGCGGTTAAATATTCGCCGCCCTGTGAGGAAATAGTGGTAGAGTTGCAACGAGAAAGTAATTTTATTCGTTTTTCTGTGGCTGATAAAGGAATTGGTATTCGGGATGAGGAAAAACTGCGCATATTTGACAAGTTTTATCGTGTAGGCAGTGAAGATACAAGGAAAACAAAGGGAACAGGATTAGGCTTATACATTGTAAAGCAAGTGCTGGATAATCATCACGCACATATAAAAGTTAAAAACAACCGGTCAGCCGGAAGTATATTTGAAGTAACCTTTAATTCAAATGGCAGCTAAACAACGTATTTTACTGGTAGAAGATGAAGATCATCTTCTGGAGGCAATTAAACTAAATCTCGAACTTGAGGGCTATAAAGTAAGCACCGCAACTGATGGAAAAAAAGCATTAAAGATCTTTAAAGAAGAACGCTTTAATCTTATTATTCTGGACGTAATGCTACCCGAAATTGACGGTTTTCAGGTTGCTGAAACAATCAGATTGGAAAACTCTGAGGTTCCGATTATGTTCCTTACTGCTAAAAATACGAGTGAGGATAGGGTAACCGGCTTAAAAAAAGGAGCAGACGATTATTTAGTTAAGCCTTTTAATCTGGAGGAGTTAATCCTCCGTGTGAATAACCTGGTAAAACGTGGTTTGAGCGGCGAGGAAAAGAAGGAATTAAATACGTACAAAATTGGCGATAAGACCATTTATTTCAATTCTTTTGAGCTTCGTAACGATGACGGGTCTATTACTCCGCTGACAAAAAAGGAAACCATGTTGCTTAAATTGCTTATCGAACGCAGAAATGATGCGGTATCGCGCGAGCAAATTTTAGAAACGGTTTGGAATTACGATGTTTATCCATCAACACGTACAATTGACAATTTCATACTTACTTTCCGTAAGTATTTTGAACCTGATCAAAAGAATCCGAAATATTTCCATTCAATCCGCGGGGTAGGCTATAAGTTTACTGATAGCCAGTAAATTTTATGCTTACTGCAAGGGCTCGTTTTGCGGTTATCGCGATTGCTTTAGTTTTACTAGGTTGGACAGTCTACAAACATGTTTATGAGCTTTCGGCCTTTATAGGACTTGGGATTGCATTCCTCCTTTATGGATATTTTAAGGAGGGTACGGTAGTTCTTGCAGCTAAAGCATATCATCAACAAGACCTGAAAAAAACAGAGAAATTACTTAAGGAAATTAAAAATCCCGACAGGCTAAAAAAAAGCAGACGGGGATATTACGAATTCATGCTGGGAAACATTGAGCTGAACCGTGAAAATTTTTCGGACGCGGAGCGGCATTTTCAAATCGCCAGTCGCTTCCCGCTAAAGAATCAAAATGAGAAAGGATTAGTTTTGACTCAGTTGGCTAATCTTAATCTTCGTAAGAAAGAGTTTATAAAAGCACAAGCTTATATCGATATTGCAAAGGAGTTGAAAATCAGCGCCAGAGTTAAGGGTATAATAGAAAGAATCGAACAAGAAATACATAAAGGAAGTGAATAGTCAGAAAGAATCTTTATTTATCAGGGCAGCAAATTCAGAGTCGACAGAGCGGCCACCCGTTTGGATGATGCGTCAGGCAGGACGTTTTATGAAGGAATATTGGGATATTAAGAACAAATATTCTTTTCTGGAAATGTGCAAAACTCCAGAACTTGCCGCCGACGTAACGATGCTTCCGGTAGATCTTCTGGGTATTGATGCCGCTATTTTGTTTTCTGATATTTTAGTGACCGGCGAGGCAATGGGAGGTGATCTAAGCTTTAACCAGGGGGTTGGTCCAAAATTTTCAAACCCCGTTAGAACTCAGGCCGATGTTGACAGGCTGCAGACCGGAGTAAATGACAAATTGCAGTATGTAGCTGATGCTATCAAGGTAATTCAACAAAGGCTGGATAATAGAATTCCGCTGATAGGATTTGCAGGAGCGCCTTTTACGGTGATGAGTTATCTGGTAGAAGGTGGTTCTTCAAAAGATTTTAAGCTTACCAAGTTGATGCTTCATAACCAGCCTGAATTAGCTCACCAGCTACTTTCTAAAATTGCTGAGGTAACGACCGACTATTTAAACCTTCAGATAGCTGCAGGTGTAAATGCGGTTCAGATATTCGACAGCTGGGCTCAGGCATTGGCATGGGATGATTATAAAGAATTTTCGCACCAATATATCACGAGGATAATTTCAGGCTTAAACCGGAAAGATATCCCTGTAATTTCTTTCTGTAAAGGCAGTTCGGTCTTTGCCCCGCTTATGGCCGAGGCTAATCCCGATGTTATTTCTATCGACTGGAATGTCGACTTGTTGGACATAAAAAAGCGATTGCCCGAAGGTATCGCAGTTCAGGGAAATCTCGACCCCTTTGTTTTGTATGCTGATAAGAAAGTTATAAAAGATCGCATTCATCGTTTGTTTGACAGAATGAAGGGCGAAAAAGGTTTTATTTTTAACCTGGGACATGGAATAATGCCGGATATTCCTTTTGATAATGTGAAGTACGCTGTTGAAGTTGTCAAGGACTATTCCTATGAATATTCTATGTAAAAATCAGGCACTCACCGCATAGATTGTATGGAATATCTCTACGCAAAATCAGTTCATATAATTTTCGTGGTTAGCTGGATGGCTGGACTATTCTATATAGTTCGTCTTTTTATATACCATGTTGAAGCAAACGACCGGCCTGAGCAGGAACGAATTGTTTTGCAACGTCAGTTTGAGGTGATGCAGAGCAAGCTTTGGAATATTATAACTACGCCAGCGATGATATTAAGCATTCTGGCTGGAGCATACATGATATATCTTAATCCGGGTTTGTTGCAAATGGACTGGATGCTCGTAAAGTTAGCTTTCGTAGCGGGTCTTTTAATTTATCATTTCTGGTGTCAACGAATTATCTACCAACAAAAGCAAGGTTCATCAAGCTGGACTTCAACTCAGCTGCGGCTTTGGAATGAACTGGCTACAGTGTTCCTTGTGGCCATTGTCTTTACTGTTGTTCTGAAAACAGCAATCGATTGGCTTTATGGCTTAATCGGGCTGATTTTGTTTGTAATTATCATCATGTCGGCCGTTAAGATTTATAAGTATTACCGGTTAAAAGGCTGAAGATAAACGGCTGCTTGATAGATTTTGGTACGAATTTATTGAGCTTTAACCGTCATAGTATTATCTATCATGTTTTTATTGTATTGCTGAAGAAAGGCCTTTAGCTTTCTCTCCATTTTACCAACGAGGTTTTGTTTACCTGCAATTATATTCCTGGTAAGCAATCTGTCTTGCCTGTAATTATAAAGTGCTACAGGCGATTTACCATCATGTTTTAAGACATAATCGCCTATAATTATCTGATAAAGATTGTCGGTTAAATGTACCACAGCATGATCTTCTTTTTGATTGGTCATATCATCACCAAAGGCAAAGTACGAATGTTTGTAATGCAATTGATTAAGAATGGTTGGCAGGATGTCTGCTTGTTGAACCGGCCTGTCTTCTTTGCCCTTTAAATTTCCGGTAGGGTCGAAAATTAATATTGGCACCGCATATGCGCCGAGTGATGTTTGATATTCTTTATGCCACGCTATTGATGAATGATCGGCCGTAATTACAAACAGAGTGTTTTTATACCATGGCATTGTAGATACGGCTTTAAAAAATCGGCGGAGCGAGTAATCTGTATATCCTATGCCTTGGTGTACAGGTAAGGTACCTTTAGGGAATTTTCCTTCAAATTCCTCCGGTATTTTAAACGGATGGTGAGATGAGACAGAGAAAAGAACACTTAAAAATGGTGGTTTGAATTGATTTAAGTTTTTAGCCCAAAACTGCATGAAGGGTTCATCCCAAATGCCCCACATTCCATCAAAATCGTCGTCATTGCCGTATTCGGTCATCCCATAGTAATGGTCAATTCCGCCCACCTTTACGAACGAGCTAAAACCCATAGATCCGTTTGGGGCGCCATGAAAAAAAGAAGTATGATATCCGTCTTTCGATAGCAGGTTGCCTAGACTGTTTATGCGGTTATTAGAATAATTGGAAAGAATGTAGGGCTCCTGAATGCCTGGAATACTTGCGATTACAGAAGGCAGACCTTCAATAGATTTTCGTCCGTTTGCATAGGCATTTGTGAACGCCAGGCTTTCATCCATCAACGAGTCGAGAAACGGCGTATATCCTTTATATTTGCCATTTTCCAGGTCCCTGTTAAATCCTCCCAGATATTCTTTGCTGAAGCTTTCGAGTATAATTACAACGACGTTCTTTTTGACTGGCGCATTTTTGGAGCTATCACCCTGATGCACGGGATTATAAATCCTATTTACTTCCTCTTCGCTGAAAAAGCTCTGTTTTTGCAATACCTGGGTGCGTATAGTACGGATCAGGGAGAACGGAGTATTTAGTACAATACTTACTTCAGAGGTGTTGTTGACGAATTCGCCAGCATTGCTCAAGGTGATCGGTCGGGTACTATGCCGGAAACCGCCACGCATACCAGCTACCGTCAAGCCGGTCGTTAGCGGTATCAGGGCAATGGAAGTGCAATAGTATAGCCAATTATTTTTGAAGAATACGCGGGTGTTCAGAGTTCTTTTGTAAAAGAAAACCATTAGACTTATTACCACAATCAAAAAGAGAGTTATATACCAGTAATCAACCACAAATTGAGAGAACAGCCTTGCCTTGTTCTGCTCATTTGCAAATTGAGAAAACAATGTAAATGAAGTTCGCCTAAGGGTAAAAGGATAATAAACAATGTCTCCGATATTGAAAGCCAGGCCAATGCTATTTGTTATGTAAAATAGCCACGAACACACTTTTTGATATGTGTCATTATGCCGGAATTTAAAAGGTATAATCTGGCTTATAATAAATAAAGAATTGATATACAATATTGCGCTAATATCAAACTTAATACCCCCTGATAGCATTATCAGGAAACTGGTCTTATCAATCGCTGGGAAGAGTTCCTGGTTGAATGAGTAAAAGGCTAAACGGCATATTGTATAGAGTATAAGTATGATTAGTAATCTAATTAAAAGAGCAATATAAATGTTCTCTTTAATTGCATTTAGCCTCATTGTAATGATAAAGTTAATTTACAAAGGTAAGCCCAGGAAAATGAATATTAAAAATTACTTTTAGCGTCTCTTATTTAAGTATTTGATAATTTTTTTTCATTAATGCAACCACTTGTCGTATTTGGCCATCTTGTACTCAAACGTATATGAATTTAAGTCGCAAATTATCTGTTGACGATTTGCTTGAAGGGTGTAAACGGGGCGACCGCCGAACCCAGGAGCTGCTATATAAAATGCTGGCATCCAGGATGCTGGGCGTTTGTATGCGGTATGCCAAAGATCTTTTTGAGGCGGAGGATGTATTACAAACAGGGTTTGTAAAGGTATTTCAAAAGGTGAATGAGTTTCGTGGGGATGGTTCTTTTGAAGGTTGGATAAGAAGGGTTATGGTGAATACCGCTATTGAATCTTACAGAAAAAATCAACGGATGATGAATCTTGTTGAAATTGATGAGGTGTTTGATGTACCTCAGGTAACTTTCGACATGGACGGGTTGGAGGTTAGAGATCTGCTGAACTTGATTCAGCAATTATCCGCAGGATATAAACTGGTATTTAACTTATATGCGATAGAAGGTTATTCGCACAAAGAAATTGCACAGCAACTCGGGATCACGGAAGGGGCATCAAAATCGCAATTGTCTAGGGCAAGAGCGATTCTAAAAGATAAGCTGAGGAAGTTGGAAGATGGAAAGATTATGGATAAAATGAGTGTAGGAGGAGAACCCAACCTTCTTATGGCGGCTTCAGCCCAAATTAAAATTTAAAGATTAAGCAAGAGAATCCAGAACTGGTTTTACTTTAACTTATTCAGTACAAAACAAAATGAAAAAAACAGGAACGGTGACAGATAAGGATTTCGATAAAGTTTTTCATGAGAAGCTTTATTCTATGGAGATTGAGCCCGCGGATTCTGTATGGGAGAGGATTTCTCAGCAGTTAAATCGCACTAAAAAGAAAAGCTCCTTTCCCATACTGTGGCTTGCTGCGGCTAGCATGGCCGCCGTAGTCGGTGTCGGTGTTTGGCTTTCATCTCAAAAGGAGCCAATGAAATTAACGGGTACTGTAGGCTCAGATATTGAAGAAAGAAGTGTTCAGCCAGCTCGGGAACCAGGGTTAGGTGCTGATAAACATATTAAGATAAGCTCTCTGGTAAAAGAAAGAATAACTCAGCTTCAAATTCCAAAGAGCATTGCGAGACATAAAAAAAAGGAGAATTTGGAGGTTACTTCTATACGTGCTGTTGTGCCCGCACCCTTAGCCACTTTTGAAGAGAATGAACCGCTTGTAAGTTCGGAAGACACCGGTTCTAAACCGGAGATACATACCACGATTGCAGCTAAGAAAACTCAGGCATTGGCTTTTACTGAACCGGAGGTTGTAATTGAAGAGTCGCAAGTGAAGGAAAGGAAAATTAAGTCGCTTGGTAGTCTGGTTAATTTCGTCGTGGGTAAAGTCGATAAGCGGAAGAATAAAATCATAGAATTTGAAGATGGGGATGAGGGGACAATGGTTTCGGGTCTAAACCTTGGACTACTAAAATTTCAGGCTAAACAATAGGAATATATTTATCAAATTTCACAATGAAAATTAAGCTTATAATTCTTCTGATTGCATGTATCAGCAGCGGTGTATATGCCCAAGAGGCCAAAACCGATTCAACTACAAAGAAATCAAAAACATTAATAAATATCGGGAACGGGCAATTCGAGGTAAGTGGCGATTCAACTAAAAAAAACCATCCTAACTTTTCTATTCAGCTCACTTTATCACGTTTAGATCTTGGCCTGGCAAAGTTCACAGATAACGGGAGTTTTACACTTTCTTCTGAAAATCAGTTCCTGGAGACTGAAACCTGGAAAACTCTTAATGTTGGGTTTGAATTTTTTCAGATGGGTTATAGGTTTAACAATAATTTTAAGGTATATATTGGAGGTGGCCTTGACTGGACGCATATGCGATTGAAGAAAAATATCACTATTCTTCCGGATCAGCCGGCGCTTGATACTGTACAAGAGAATATCGATTTTAAAAAGAATCGCTTCGGCAGTACTTATTTAAGAATCCCATTGTCTTTCCAGATCAGAAGTAATGATGACCAGAAAGGGAATAAAATGTATTTAGTATTTGGTCCTGAAATTGGCTTCCTGGTTAACGGGAAAACCAAGCAAGTTAGTGACGAACGCGGAAAAGAAAAGGTGAAAGATGATTTCAATCTTAATCCTTTCAGATACGGGGCTTTTGGCCGTCTCGGCTATGATGATTTTGGTGTGTATGTAAAATATTATAACAATGATGTATTTGCTGATAACCAAGGGCCAAAAGGCCTTAAAAACCTGAACTTTGGTGTTATGGTAGGTTTTTAAGCAATTAACGGTACCTATTTAACCCTGTCTATAATTATAGCAGGGTTTTTTATTGAAATCACGCACATAAATTTTCTTAAGTTTGACCATGTCCACGCAATCTTTTATTGAGCTTTCGGAAGTAAGCAAAAAATATCCAACCGATACGTTTGCCGGAGTTCGTGAAGTAACGGCTTCAATAGATAAAGGAAAGGTTATTGCAATTGTAGGAGAAAGCGGAAGCGGAAAAAGTACTTTGCTTAAGCTGATTTATGGCTTATTGTCTCCTGATCAGGGGTCGGTATTCTTTAAGGGAGAGCCTATTCTGGGGCCTGACGAAAAGCTGATTCCGGGCCATGACTCCATGAAAATGGTGACACAGGATTTTAGTCTGAACACTTATGCTAAGGTGTACGACAACGTGGCTTCAATGCTTCCCAACACCAATCTTAAATATAAAGAAGAGAAGTCTTGGGAGATCATGAAGTTTTTAAGAATCGATCATCTTCATAATAAAAGAGTCTCTGATTTAAGTGGCGGAGAGCAACAAAGGGTGGCAATTGCTAGGGCGATTATTACAGAGCCCGAAGTGTTGTTAATGGATGAGCCATTCAGTCAGGTTGATACACCTTTAAAAACGCATCTGAGAGCCGACATAAAGCGACTTTCGCATGATCTTGGCATAACAGTTATTCTTGTCTCTCATGACCCGGTAGATGGCCTTTCCCTTGCTGATCATATTATCGTTTTAAACAACGGTGAAATAGTAGAATCTGGTAGCCCTGAACAATTATATAATCATCCACAGGATGTATATACCTCCAGACTCTTGGCAGACTGTAATGTATTGACAAGATCGGAAGCCAGAAGCCTTGGTTTAAAAGCTGAGAAAGGTATCGTTGCTATATATCCGGAATGGGTGGATTTGAAGTGGAGCTGGAGCAGCAAAAATTTTATACTTATTGATTACTTTTTTAAAGGTGTTTATGAGGAACTGCTTTTGGAAAAAGATGGCGTACGGATCCGGGCAATTAACCGGAATATACATCTGTACAAAAAGGGCGCATCTGTTCCGGTAATCCTGGAAAAGTTTATTGAATTTTAGCTTTAAACCAGGTATTCAAATAAAGTAAGATCTTTATTAATTTCTTTGTATTTGAAGTTTAGTTCTTGCATTCTGCTAATTAAGGCTGCATAATCATGAGCCGCCTTGAGTTCAATTCCTACCAGGGCCGGACCGTATTCTTTTTGAATTTTCTTTATGAATTCAAATCGTGTGATATCATCATGCGGCCCCAGAACTTGGTTGACGAAAAGTTTCAATGCGCCCGGGCGTTGAGGGAAGCTGATCACGAAGTAATGTTTGAGTCCTTCATACAATAATGAGAGCTCCTTTATTTCCTGCATGCGCTCAATGTCGTTGTTCCCTCCACTAAGAATACAAACTACTTTTTTTCCTTTAATCTGATCGGCACAAAGATCTAAAGCAGCTACAGACAATGCACCTGCTGGTTCGGCAACGATGGCATCTTCATTATATAGTTTTAAAATGGTAGTGCACACTTTGCCCTCTGGTACGAGAAGAAGGTCGTCCAAAACCTGCTGGCAAATAGGAAAAGTTAATGCGCCGGCCCGCTTTACCGATGCCCCGTCTACAAAGCGATTTATTTCCTCTAAAGTAACCGGTGCTCCTTGCTCTAAGGCTTTTGACATCGAGGGCGCCCCTTCTGGTTCAACGCCGATTATTTTGATTAACGGGTTTGTGTTTTTGATATAAAACCCGGCTCCTGCGGATAAACCTCCACCTCCAATAGGTATGATTACAACATCAGTATCAGGCAGATCTTCGAGGATTTCTACTCCGACAGTGCCCTGGCCTTCGATTATTTTATAATTGTCAAAAGGTGGAATAAAGGTCATGCTATTAGCCTCTGTATAGGCAAGAGCTTCTTTCAGACAGTCGTCGAAAGTGTCTCCAATCAGAATGATTTCAACCAGGCCGTCGCCAAACATGCGGGTCTGACTTATTTTCTGTTTTGGGGTGATTTCCGGCATGAAAATAACTCCCCTCGCATTCAATTTCTTGCATGAGAATGCCACTCCCTGAGCATGATTGCCCGCGCTCGCACAAACCACACCATTTCGCAATTGCTCTTTGCTTAACTGACTGATCATGTTATATGCACCACGTAATTTGTAGGAACGCACCACCTGTAAATCTTCACGCTTAAGATAAATTTCACATGAATACTTTTCGGAAAGTCCGGCATTATAAATGAGAGGAGTACGTTTTATAACAGATTGCAATCGCTCTAAAGCTGCTACAGAGTCTAGGTTGTTGTCAAAATTCATAGTGCGAACTGTCTGTTTTAATAAAGATAGTGCATTAAAACTGCCTGAATAAACTGCAGGTTCCGATAATTAGCCGGGTTCTTCAAAAACTTTTTTCAAGATAAGTTTAACTTGCTCTTTGAACGTAGGCAGTTTATATGATGCGATATCCCAAATAACCTCAAAGTCAATTCCAAAATATTCGTGGGCTATAATATTTCTGGTACTTTTGATCTGCTTCCATTCAATGTCAGGAAATTCTGCTTTCAAGGTGTCACTTATATTAGAGGTCGCTTCACCAATAATCTGAATTTGCATTAACGTGGCATTCCGGATTAGTGAACTGTCCGAAAATGTATTATGGTCAAGGTTAGTTAAATAAGATTCTATTTCAGAGATAGCCTCCAATATATGTAGAAGTCTTATTTTATCACTCATAATGCTATTTCTCATAGATGAGTTTTTTTTCTTTTTCTATATAAGGAGCAACATGCTTTGATAGGCCTCTCGACGATACGATATCAACTTTTTTATTAAGTTTCTCTTCCAACTCATCTCGCATTTGGAAATAGCTCCAGCCGATTCTTTGCGAATAGTCTAATTCAACTAATATATCTATATCACTATTTGTATCTGCTTCGTTTCTTGAATAAGAACCAAATAAATAAGCTTTAATTACCGGTTGGGAGGTAAAATAGTCTTTTATTAAATCTAATTCGGTATTACTTAATCGCATAGCTTAACAAATGTAAATAGAAATAAGACAGTAGAAAAACTTCAATAAGTGTTATATCTAAACAAGTCTCTCTTAATTTTCAATGATGGTTTCAAGTTTCCTAGTATTAAAAATGGTTTATAGTCATGATGTAATAAATCTCGCCATTTCGTATAATAGTTGATTCCTTGAAACTGATTTGTGACCTTCCAACTTCTCTCTTTAACCAGAAGAATGTATTTGTTGTTTTGTTCAATACAATTCTGCAACTTGTGCCTAATATACCTTTTTATGGAGAAAATATATTTGCCTGAAATCTCAAATCTCTTTCATGTTTAAATATGTTTAGTGATCTGATGACTTCGAGTCGTCATATCACTAAACCACTAATGATTTATTGTCCCCCTTACTTCTTTCAATTTCATCACCATCATTTCAGCATCTGTTTCAATCCACCGATTATATTCTTCGATAGCCTTTAGTCTGTCATTTTCATCCAAATAACCTTCTTCAACCATTTGAGTTGAACCTGCTACTTTCGACCAGATACCAATTTTAGAATGAAAGTTATCATCACATTTTTTATAAGCCTCATCCGAGTTAAGCACCTCAATAGAAACAAAGCCAGCCTCATTTAAATAATCAGGCAGATCCTCTGCAATCTGATTGTTCATCCCTGCGTCTGCCCGCCATCTTAAGAAAGTTGCGTAAAATCTCTGCATGCTTTCCGGCGGCGAAGGTTTCCATTCAAGATTTTCATGATTGTAATCTAAAATAGAAAGTTGACCGCCAGGCTTCAACATACTTTTCAACTTTATTAATGCTTCTCTCGGAGTGCTTAGCCATTGCAAAGTTCTTGCTGATACGATTAGATCGAACTTTTCTTCTGGTTCATAGTCGAAAAGGTCGGCATGGATAAGCTCCAGGTTTGAAACTGCTTTATAGGTTTCCTTTCCACTAATAATGAAAGCTACAGTATTGTCGATGCCGGTTACATGGCCGGCCGGCCCGACTCTTTCAGCAATCCCTTTTGAAATAGCGCCAGTGCCGCATCCAACGTCGAGTACTTTTAATCCTTCTTTTAAGATCGGAACCAAGGTTCTGTAATCTTTTTCGAGTGATCTGTTGTCGAAGATTTTGTTGGCATTCTGCCCGTCTCGTTTGATTTCTTTATTCATGATGTTAGATTTAAAGACTACGGTAACGCAAACAGCGTTCTGAACGCTGTCTGCGTTTCTTCTTAAAACGCAAAAACCCGCTATTGAGAAATAGCGGGTCTGTTATTTCTGTTTTATGAAATATTAGATGTTGCTTGCCAGCCAGTCACCAACTTCACTGGTTTTGTAGGCTTTACCTTCTTTTCCGGCAATGTCTTCAGTAACGATACCTTCCGCTAAAGATTTATTAACAACTGCTCTAATCAATTCAGCCTCATCTTTTAATCCAAACGCATCTTCAAACATCATGGCTGCTGATAAAACAGTGGCTAATGGGTTCGCAATGTCTTTGCCTGCTGCCTGAGGATATGAACCATGAATTGGCTCATATAATGAGGTATGAATGCCTTTAGATGCAGACGGCATTAATCCCATTGAACCAGAAATTACCGATGCCTCATCAGTTAAAATATCACCAAATAAATTTTCAGTAATGATTACATCATAAGAGCTTGGCCATTGAACCAAACGCATCGCAACTGCATCAACAAATTCGTAACTTACTTCAACTTCAGGGAAATCTTTTTCCATATTCTGAACCGTTTCTCTCCATAAACGAGAGCTTTCAAGAACATTCGCTTTGTCTACGCAACAAAGTTTTTTGCCACGAGTCATGGCCAGTTCGAAACCAAGTTTTGCAAGACGCTGGATCTCTGCTCTTGTGTAAGTACAGGTATCAAAAGCTGTATTTCCGTCATCTTTTCTGCCACGCTCACCAAAGTAAATACCTCCAGTTAATTCACGTAAAATGATTAGATCGGTACCCTCTATACGCTCCCTTTTTAGAGGTGAGTTATCAATCAGGGAAGGGAAAGTGAAAGTAGGACGAACATTGGCAAATAAGCCTAATTTCTGACGCATTTTAAGCAATCCCTGCTCAGGACGCACTGTAGCTTTCGGGTCATTGTCATACTTTGGATGTCCGATAGCTCCGAACAACACAGCATCCGCAGCCATACATACTTCATGAGTTGAGTCTGGATAAGGCTCGCCAACTGCGTCAATAGCCGCTGCTCCGGTTAGGGCAGAGGTCCAGCTAACTTCATGACCAAATTTCTTTGATACAGCATCTACTACTTTTACTGCCTGATCGATTACTTCAGGTCCAATTCCATCTCCTGCAAGAAGGGCGATATTTAATTTCATTTGTTTGTGATTATTTACTTTTTTTATTTCTATATCAAATCTAAATACTTTATACTCAGTACTTGAAACTCTGTACTCAATACTCTCTACTTGATACTCTCTTATATTATATTCAACATCTTCTGCGTCGCCTTTATCGCGCATACCGTTTGGTCCGAGTCGAGACCACGCGTTTTAAACGTCTTTTCGTCCTTCTCCCAGGTGATCACGGTTTCGCATAGTGCATCAGAGCTGCTGCCCGGAGCTATTCTCACTGCGTAATCAACAAGTTTGGGCAAGCATGTTTCCAGCTTTGCATAAACTTTCGTTAAAGCTTTCATAAAAGCATCGAACTGTCCGTCTCCCTGAGCATGTTCCTCATAAACAGTTCCTTCAATGCATACCGATATTGTTGCCGAAGGTCTTAATCCTTTTGAATGGGTTAAAACATACGATTCTACTCTTATTTTCTCTTCGTAAAGATTACTATCTAATACATCTGAAATTATATAAGGTAAATCCTCTTTGGTTACAGTTTCTTTTCTGTCTCCTAATTCTATAACCCGCTGAGTCACTTTTTTAAGATCTTCGTCATTCAACTTTAAGCCAAGTTCCTGAAGGTTTTTTTCAATATTGGCTTTGCCAGATGTTTTTCCTAAGGCATATTTACGCCTTCTTCCAAAACGTTCAGGTAGCAGGTCATTGAAATACAGGTTGTTCTTATTGTCGCCATCAGCATGGATGCCTGCAGTTTGGGTGAAGACATACTCGCCGACAATTGGCTTATTTGAAGGGATTCTTACCCCCGAAAATGTTTCAACCAGTTTACTTACCTTATAGATTGAAGTTTCCTTAAGGGCGATTTCCGTTTCGGGTAAAAAGTCGTTAATAACAGCAATTGCACTGGCCATCGGAGCATTCCCTGCTCTTTCACCCATTCCGTTTACGGTTAGATGCAGACCGTTTATCCCTGCTTTAACAGCTTCAAGGACATTTGCGGTGCCCAAATCGTAATCGTTATGTGCATGGAAATCAAAGTGAATGTGTGGATACTTTGATGTCAGCTGAGAGATATAGCTATACGTCTCTGAAGGAATTAAAATCCCTAAGGTATCCGGCAATAGAATGCGTTCTACTGGCTGCGTGGATAAAAACTCGAGATATTCTAACGTATATTCCGGAGAATTGCGCATCCCATTGCTCCAATCTTCGAGGTAAACATTGGTTGCGATATTCTCAAACCGCGCAGATTCAATAGCTTTTGCAACTTCTGAAAAATGCTGTTCAGGAGTCTTCTTGAGCTGATGAGTTAAATGATTCAGCGATCCCTTGGTTAAAAGATTTTGAACCCTAACACCAGCCTTCTTCATCCATTCAATAGAAACGCCATTGTCTACGAATGACAGGACTTCTATAGCATCGATGTGTCCGTTAGCTTTGGCCCATTCCGTGATTGCTTTAACCGCTTCAAATTCACCAGCCGAAACACGGGCGGATGCAATTTCGACCCTGTCTACAAGAAGTTCTTCAAGTAGAAGTTGTGAAATTGTCAGCTTTTCCGAAATCGAAAAAGACACACCCGAAGTTTGCTCTCCATCCCGAAGAGTGGTGTCCATGATCTCTATTTTCCGTCGTTCCATATATGGGTGATTTCACCGATGACAATGATTACACCCATTAAAGGGATTACAATCTGTGTAATCCCCTTATTCAGCGTAATCATTTATTTAATTAAAGTGGAAGCTCTTGTGCAAATTGTTCGATCTCAGGTTTCATGCTTTGTAAATAGTCGATATCATCGAAACCATTTTGCATGTTATCTTTTTTGTAAACACTGATATCAAAACTCTCTTTCTCACCGGTCGAAAGCAAAGTGATTGTTTGCTCTGGAAGGTTTATTTCCAGCTCAGTTTTAGGATCAGCGAAAACTGCGGTAAAGATCTTTTCTAAAAATTCAGGACTTACCTGTACGGGTAATACTCCTATATTCAGACAGTTGTTTTTAAAGATATCCGCAAAGAAGCTGGATACTACTGCTCTGAAGCCATAATCGTAAACTGCCCATGCAGCGTGCTCTCTTGATGACCCTGAACCGAAGTTTTTTCCACCAACTAAAATTTTGCCGGAATACGTAGAATCGTTTAAAACGAAATCTGCTTTTGGAGTATTATCTGGATTGTATCTCCAGTCGCGGAATAAGTTATCGCCAAAGCCAACACGTTCGGTTGCTTTTAAGAAACGTGCTGGTATTATTTGGTCAGTATCCACATTCTCGATCGGAAGAGGAACTGCTGTGCTGGTAAGTATGTTAAATTTATCGTAAGCCATTTTTATCGTATAAAGTATTTAGTATCAAGATTGAGATCCAAGAATTAGAGGCGGGAGTCAAGATAAAGCACCTAAGTTTTATGTCCTTGTCTTGGTTCTTGTGTCTTTACTCTTTTGTCTTTAAACCTGGATTGAGAGTCAAGAATTAAGAGTCAGGAGTCAAGATAAAGCAGCACCTAAGTTTTATGCCTTGTCTTGGTTCCTGTGTCTTTACTCTTTTGTCTTTAATTAAACCAATTCTTTTTCTTGTAACAAAGTTCTAGGATCTGTAACCACGCCGGTAATTGCTGCCGCAGCTGCAACAAGCGGACTAGCAAGCATTGTTCTTGCTCCCGGGCCTTGTCTTCCTTCAAAGTTTCTGTTCGAAGTACTTACAGCATATTTTCCTGCGGGTACTTTATCGTCGTTCATTGCCAAACATGCGGAGCATCCAGGCTGACGAAGCGTAAATCCTGCTTCAGTGAGAATATCCAGAATTCCTTCTTCTTTAATTTGCGCCTCAACAATATGCGATCCAGGTACCAACCATGCTGTTACATTGTCGGCTTTTTTCTTTCCTTTAACAACGGATGCAAACGCTCTGAAATCTTCAATTCTGCCGTTTGTGCAGCTTCCCACGAAAACGTAATCTACCGGTTTGCCAATCATTGATTCGCCTTCATGGAAGCCCATGTAACCAAGAGATTTTTCATAAGTCGCAACACCGCCTTCAACCTGGTCTGCATCAGGAATTGAGTTAGAAATTCCCATACCCATTCCTGGGTTTGTTCCGTAGGTGATCATCGGTTCAATTTCCGAACCATCGAACGTGTATTCTTTGTCAAATACCGCGTCAGCATCAGTTTTAAGCGTTTGCCAGTAAGCCATCGCTTTATCCCATGCAGCACCTTTTGGTGTAAACTCGCGGCCTGCAACATAATCAAATGTAGTTTGATCCGGAGCAATCATCCCACCACGGGCACCCATTTCGATACTTAAATTACAAACCGTCATACGGCCTTCCATGCTCATTTTCTCAAACACTTCACCTGCGTATTCAACAAAATATCCGGTAGCTCCCGATGTAGTCAATTTAGATATGATGAACAAGGCAACATCTTTTGGAGTGACACCGTAACCCAAGCTTCCGGTAACGTTAATCCGCATACTCTTGGGTTTTTGCTGCATAATGCACTGAGCTGCAAGTACCATTTCAACTTCAGAGGTTCCAATACCAAAAGCGATAGCGCCAAAAGCACCATGAGTGGATGTATGCGAGTCGCCGCAAACAATGGTTGCGCCAGGCTGCGTAATACCATATTCCGGTCCAACTACGTGAACAATACCATTTTTCTGGTGACCTAATCCCCAGTGGCTGATTCCGTACTCGTTGGAATTAGTTTCCAAAGCTTTAAGTTGATTAGCTGAAAGAGGGTCAGAAACGGGTAAGTGTTGATTAATAGTCGGAGTATTATGATCGGCTGTCGCAAATGTGCGCTCCGGATACAATACTTTCGTGCCACGGCTCTTCAATCCAAGAAAGGCCACAGGACTTGTAACCTCATGAATTAAATGACGGTCAATAAATAACACGTCGGGCCCGCCTTCAATCTTACGCACTACGTGAGTGTCCCACACCTTATCAAATAATGTCTTGCTCATTTTATTTTGTTGTTGTTAATTATCTTTCCTGTTCTTGATCTTCAATTCTTGCGAAACCTTCTCTTCAATAGCTGCTCTTCATTCAGCGCACTTAACACAGAATTTTGAATTCGTAAACCGGATTTAAAATTCCTTTCCTCACACGCGACCAGACTATACACGGCTACACAAATTTATTCAAAGCGTCCAGATATGCATTGGCCGAGGCTCTTACAATATCCGTGCTAAAACCGTAACCCATGTACGATTTATCGTCATGAATTACACGCATATCTACTTTACTCACATCATCACTTCCACCATGGATCGAATGGATATTAAACTCCTTAATCTCTACCTGCTGACCCAGAATATTCTGAATAGCGTGTATCGTGGCGCTAACCGGACCGTTTCCTGTTGCCGTCGCTTCATGCTCCGCTCCATTGTAACTTAAGTTAATAACGGCCTGAGGAGTCGTCTGGTCTCCGCAGGTTACCTGTAATGAATTGATTTTTACACCATTCTTAAAATTGGTTTCTGCTTCTTCGCCCATCAGGCGCAAAAGATCATCATCCTTAATTTCTTTTTTCTGATCAGCCATTGCCAGGAAACGTTGATACGTTTGATCAAGATCAATGCGTTCGATGGAATATCCAAGACGCTCCAAATGATGTTTCAACGCATGTCTTCCGCTACGGGCAGTCAAAATGATCTCTGACTGGTCGATCCCCACATCTTCCGGGTTCATAATTTCATACGTCTCACGATGCTTAAGTACTCCATCCTGATGTATCCCCGAGCTATGTGCGAATGCATTTTTGCCGATAATAGCTTTGTTCGGCTGAACCGGCATACGCATCATACGGCTAACCATGCCGCTCAAATTATATAGATGTTTGGTGTTAATGTTGTTGTGGAAACCTAAGGAAGTATGTGTTTTCATAATCATCACCACTTCTTCAAGAGAGGTGTTCCCTGCACGCTCGCCAATACCATTAATGGTACATTCTACCTGGCGTGCACCGTTTTGAATACCAGCAATACTGTTTGCGGTTGCAAGTCCTAAGTCGTTATGGCAATGCACTGAAATAACAGCCTGATCGATGTTTTTTACGTTTTCTTTCAGAAAGCGAATTTTGGCGCCATATTGTTCCGGCAAGCAATATCCGTTTGTATCCGGGATATTAACTACCGTTGCACCTGCCGCTATTACGGCTTCTATCATCTGAGCCAAAAATACATTATCTGCTCTTCCTGCATCTTCAGCATAGAACTCAATGTCTTCAACAAAAGACTTAGCATATTTCACTGCTTCAACAGCACGTTCAAGTATTTTCTCGCGTGTGCTGTTAAATTTATACTGAATATGCATGTCTGATGAGCCAATTCCTGTATGGATACGAGGATATTTGGCATGTTTTAATGCTTCTGCCGCACAATCAATGTCGCCTTTATTTGCACGTGTTAAAGCACAAATAATCGGATCACGAACTACTTTCGATAGTTCAACCACACTTTGAAAATCGCCTGGACTTGAAATTGGGAAGCCCGCTTCGATAACATCAACACCTAAAGACTGAAGAGCTTCTCCAATAATTATTTTTTCGGGGGTTGTTAATTGTGAGCCGGGCACCTGCTCTCCATCACGAAGGGTAGTGTCAAATATATAGATACGGTTTGGATCGTGTAACATGATTTTTTGCGTGATAAAATGTTCTTCTTTTTATACTAAGCAGCTTTCCGATATATGTTCGATAGCTTTTACTTCACCTTTTTCTAATACTAATCGTTTCTCCAAGCAAGCCGGCAAGGCAGATTCAAAATGCCCGACATAAATTAGGGTCATTCCGTTGCTGCACAGCTCATCCACCAAATGGTTGAAATATTGGGTTTGCTGCTGATCTAAGCCTTGACACGGCTCATCAAGTATTAACAACTCGGGGTTTTTAATAATCGTTCTCGCTAATAAAACCAGTCGCTGTTTTCCCAGGGGAAGTGTTCGCAGCAAATCGTTTTTATTTTCGGTTAACCCGAAGAATTCAACCAATTCGTCAACCTGAACGCTTTTCGAATAAGGTAATTGTTGAAATAATCCTACCGAATCATAAAAGCCAGATGCAATACTTTGCCAAACTGTTGATGAAGGATCAAAATACCAATGGAATTCCGGCGAAATTAAGCCGATATGTTGCTTGATATCCCAAACGCTTTCACCGCTTCCTCTTTTATTTCCGAATAAGTAAAGCGTATTAGCATAAGCTTGCGGGTGATCGCCATTCAATAAACTCAACAAGGTTGACTTTCCTGAGCCATTCGGCCCTTGTAAAAGCCATTTTTCTCCAGCTTTAATTTTCCAGTTGATGTTTTTTAACACCTGCTTCTCGCCGTAACTGATACTTACATTCACCAGTTTTGCAATGTTTTCTGACGAGTAATCAGGTGTTTTTTTTAAAAAATCCGGCAACTTCCTGAGTGGTCTTTCTGGTAAGGCCGATATCATTTCTCTGGAACTATAGCATTCTAACCGACCGTCTTTTATTTCCGCAAAGCGATTAATGCTTCCGGGCAATGCAATATCAGCATCGTTGCAAATCAAGATTAATTGAACACCATCTGCAGAAACTTCATCTAACAAGTTATTTAAGTTTCCACGAGATGCAGCATCTAGTCCTGTATAAGGCTGGTCGATAACCAACAATTGAGGCTTTAACCACAATGCCTTAACCAACTGGAGTTTTTTATGCTCCCCGCTGGATAGTTCGATCAATTGAGAATTTTTAAGATCCGAAAAGCCTAAGGCATTTAAAAGATTTTCGACATTATTAAATTCAAGATTATTTTCTTTCCCGTAAAGAGCCAATTCAGCTTTTACAGTGAGTGTTTCCTTCGCCTGCTGACTTGTATAGCGCTGTTGATAATAGAAATTAGCAACGCCTTCTAAGTTTTTAAACTGATACCAGCTTTCAACATACAAAGCTTTGGCGGGCAGTCTGGTTTCCGGACTGAAATTGATTCTTACCTCACCAACAGCACTTTGCAAACCGGTAATAATTTTAGCTAATGACGTTTTACCGCTGCCGCTGATTCCGCTCAGCAACCAGTTTTCGCCACGACTTATCAGCCAATTCAAATCCTTTAATATCAATTTAGATTGATATTGCAGGTTTAGATTTTGGATATGGACGACTGGTTGCGACATTATTTTAAGCCTCACCCCAACCCTCTCCAAAGGAGAGGGAGTTGCGAGCGTTTTATTTTTATTTAGAGCCTTCTCAATCAAAGTCCCCTCTCTTTTGGAGAGGGGATTTAGGGTGAGGCTTTTATACAGTTTTAATAGCTTTCATTGCAGTCATCGCTTTACGCAATGTTGTACCTACAACTTCCACCTGATGATTACGTAAGGTCTCATTGATAGCCACTAATTGCATGTTATCAACAGACCCATCTTTGCCTTCATTGAAGTTTTTACCAACTAAATCGGTATCAACTTTCTTCATGAAATCAGCCAATAATGGTTTGCAAGCCTGATCAAATAGATAGCAACCATACTCAGCGGTATCAGAAATTACACGGTTCATTTCGAATAATTTTTTACGTGCAATAGTATTCGCGATAAGCGGAGTTTCGTGTAAGGACTCATAGTAAGCCGACTCAGGTTTGATACCTGCTTCAACCATTGTTTCGAAAGCTAATTCAACACCGGCTCTTACAAAAGCAACCATTAAAAGATAGTTGTCGAAATATTCTTGCTCGCCAATTTTAACGTCACCTGCCGGAGTTTTTTCGAAAGCGGTTTCGCCAGTTTCAGCTCTCCACGCTAATAAGTTTTTATCGCCGTTAGCCCAGTCTTCCATCATGATACGGCTAAACTCGCCACTCATGATATCATCCTGGTGTTTTTGAAACAAAGGACGCATGATGTCTTTCAACTCTTCAGAAATTTCAAAAGCTTTGATTTTAGCAACATTGCTTAAACGGTCCATCATACCCGATACACCACCATGTTTTAAAGCTTCGGTAATTACTTCAACACCGTATTGAACTAGTTTAGAAGCGTAACCAGCGTCGATTCCTTTTTCGATCATTTTGTCGAAAGAAAGGATCGATCCTGTTTGCAACAAACCACAAAGGATAGTTTGCTCGCCCATCAAATCTGATTTCACTTCAGCTACGAAAGATGATCTTAGTACACCCGCTCTGTGACCGCCTGTACCTACGCAATAAGCTTTTGCTTCCGCTAATCCTTTTCCCTGAGGGTCGTTTTCCGGGTGAACCGCAATTAGAGTGGGTACGCCAAATCCTCTAACATATTCAGATCTAACTTCGCTGCCCGGTGACTTTGGGGCTACCATGATAACGGTAAGATCCTTACGGATCTGCATTCCTTCTTCAACAATATTAAACCCGTGAGAGTACGATAAAGTAGCTCCCTGTTTCATCAATGGCATAACTGCATTAACAACAGAAGTGTGTTGTTTATCCGGAGTAAGGTTGATCACTAAATCGGCAGTCGGAAGTAATTCTTCGTAAGTGCCAACGGTGAAGTTATTTCCGGAAGCGTTTTTCCAGGAGTCTCTTTTTCCTTCGATAGCCTCTTTACGCAATGCATAACTAACATCTAAGCCACTATCTCTTAAGTTTAAACCTTGATTTAAGCCTTGAGCGCCGCAACCTACGATTACAATTTTTTTCCCTTTTAGCGCATTTACGCCATCAGAAAATTCAGAACTGTCCATGAATTCGCATACACCCAATTGGTTTAATTGCTCTCTAAGGGGTAGTGTATTAAAATAATTTGCCATTTTTTATTGCTTGATTTCTATTTTACTTTTTGTGTTAATATTTTTATTTATTCCTCTACCTGATTTAAATCATGGGCTTTTTCCAAGCTTTTTTTAGGGGATATTCTAAAATCGGCGCTAATTTAGTGTAAAAACATTAAAATCGCTTCAAATGATCGATTTTAAGTCTAAATGAAACAGTAAAAATTTTGACGATTTTTACATCGTGAAAACCTTAGCGCCCTTGTTTAAGTATTCATTCTCAATTACTTCGTGACCCGGCTCTTTGCGCTCAAATTCACGAAGCTTCCGGTTAAAGCCTTCGCTGTCCTTTATAATCGCAATTCTTGCGCTTCTTACAAATTCAATCAATCCGTAGGGCTGAAGTTTGGTGATAAGTGTATCGGTTTCTTCGCGGTGGCCGGTTGTTTCGAAAACAGTGTAATCAGTGCGGATAACCACCACGCGGGCTCCGTTTTCTCGTAAAAGGCGCTCAACCAAAGCTTTCTCTGCTATCTCTTCGGTAGGTACCTTGTATAGAGCCATTTCCTGCCAGATCACATCTTCATTGGTGTTGAAATATACCTTTAAGACCTCAATCTGCTTTTCAATCTGACGACAAACCTTCCGAACCACATCTTCAGTTTCAGTTATCACGATATTAAAGCGGTGGATACTCTCAATTTCAGAAGGAGAGGTATTCAAGCTTTCAATATTTATTTTCCGACGGCTAAATATAATCGCGATCCGGGTTAACAAACCAATCTGGTTCTCCGTGTAAACGGTGATATTATATTCTTGCTTTTCAATTTTTTGTTCTGTCATGACACTTGATATTAATTGAAAGGATGCATATAGCTTTAACCTTTCAGCTTTTGCCTTTATCCTTATTTCAACCTGATTTCACTTACACTGCAACCTTGAGGTACCATCGGGAATACATTATTTTCTTTGGTTACCATTACTTCTAAAAGATACGCTCCTTTATGCTCAATCATTGTTTTTATTGCAGTTTTAAGGCTTTCGCGATTGTCTACACGTTGTCCCGCAATACTATAAGCTTCTGCTACTTTTACATAATCCGGACTGGTAATATTTACAAACGAGTAGCGTTTGTCGTTAAACAATTGCTGCCACTGACGAACCATCCCTAAAAATTGATTGTTAAGAATGAGGATTTTAACATCAACGCCAAATTGCATGATTGTGCCTAATTCCTGTATGTTCATTTGCACTCCGCCGTCTCCAATTACAGCAATGACTTCTCTATCCGGAGTGCCATATTTCGCACCAATGGCTGCGGGCAGAGCAAATCCCATAGTGCCTAAACCGCCACTGGTAATATTGCTGCGGGTTTTGTTGAACTTGGCGTAACGACATGCTACCATTTGGTGTTGCCCAACGTCAGTAACAATTACTGCTTCGCCGAGGGTAAGTTCGTTAATGAGTTGAATAACCTCACCCATTGTGAGCTCATCAGAAGTAGGGAAAAGTTCATCCTTAATTACCGCTTCAACTTCCTGTCTTTGATAGTCTTTAAACTTTGCAAGCCATTCAGTGTGCTCTTTAGCCTGTACCAGTTCGGTTAACATCGGAAGCGTTTCTTTGCAATCTCCCCAAACCGGAACCTGTACTTTTATGTTCTTATCAATCTCCGCCGGGTCAATATCCAGATGTACAATTTTTGCCTGCTTGGCATATTTATCTAGACGTCCCGTTACGCGATCATCAAAGCGCATTCCTATTGCAATCAGTACATCGCATTCATTTGTCAATACGTTTGGCCCGTAATTTCCATGCATCCCCAGCATACCAACATTTAGGGGATGATCGGTTGGAACTGCACCTGCACCTAGTATTGTCCAGGCCGAAGGAATTCCCGACTTCTCAATAAAGGTTTTAAATTCCTGCTCGGCTCTGCCTAACAGAACACCTTGTCCCCAAAGTATAAACGGTTTTTTAGCCTGATTGATCAGGTCGGCAGCTTCCTGTACATATTCTTTACGTACGAAAGGTCTCGGACGATAGCTACGGATATGGTCGCATTTTGTATAGCCTTCAAAATTGAATTTTTGAATTTGTGCGTTCTTCGTAATATCTATTAATACAGGTCCCGGTCTTCCGCTTTTCGCGATATAAAATGCTTTAGCTAAAACCTCCGGAATCTCTGTAGCATCAGTAACCTGATAGTTCCATTTAGTTATAGGAGTAGTGATGTTAATTACATCAGTTTCCTGGAAAGCATCGGTTCCTAATAAATGCGCAAATACTTGTCCGGTTATACAAACCAAAGGAGTGCTGTCAATCTGTGCATCTGCTAATCCTGTAACCAGGTTTGTAGCCCCAGGGCCGCTGGTTGCGAATACCACACCAACCTTGCCTGATGAACGTGCATAACCCTGACCTGCATGGATTCCACCCTGTTCGTGACGAACTAGTATATGATTTATCTTATCCATGTAATCGTACAGGGCATCATATATAGGCATGATAGCTCCCCCCGGATACCCAAAAATAGTATCAACGCCTTCTGCTATCAATCCTTCCAGCAAAGCAACAGAACCTGTCATTTCAACTGTTGTTTTTGATTCTTTTGCTGCTATCTCCTGTTGTGCTGTATCCATTGTATTTAGGTATTAGATTATGAATTATCTCTTGCTTTTTAACTAATCGGTGACTTTAAAGATCTGTAACGCAACCTTCGGCTGCAGTACTCACCTGTTTGGCATATTTATAAAGCAGTCCTTTTTTTGCTTTAAGTTCTGGCTGAGTCCAGGCTGCTTTTCTTTGAGCGATCTCTTCTTCACTTACCTTTAACGTCATAACTCTGCTTATAGCATCAATTTCGATGATGTCGTTGTCTTTCACCAATCCGATTAATCCGCCTTCATAAGCCTCAGGTGTAATATGGCCTACCACAAACCCATGGGTTCCTCCGCTAAAACGACCATCCGTAATTAGGGCAACACTCTTGCCCAGGCCGACACCAATTAGTGCCGAAGTGGGTTTTAACATTTCAGGCATTCCCGGAGCTCCCTTCGGACCGACATTTCTGATCACGACAACGTCCCCGCGCTGTACACGTCGCGACTGGATACCTTCGATCAATTCAAATTCGCCGTCAAATACACGTGCAGGGCCCTCAAAGCGTTCGCCTTCTTTGCCGGTAATTTTCGCTACACTGCCACCTTCGGCAAGATTTCCGTAGATGATCTGTAAATGCCCTGTTTCTTTTATTGGGTTTTCCTTTGGTAGGATGATTTTTTGTGTGTCAAAGTCCAATGCAGGAACATCTGCCAGGTTTTCTGCCAGTGTTTTTCCTGTGCAGGTTAAACAATCGCCGTGCAGCCAGCCTTGTTCTAAGGCATATTTCATTACTGCAGGAACACCTCCAATATTATGAAGATCTTCCATCATGTATTTTCCGCTTGGCTTCATGTCTGCCAGTACCGGGATACGATTGCTTATTTCCTGGAAATCGTCTTGTGTTAACTCAACGTCAACACTCTTTGCAATAGCTAAAAAGTGTAAAACAGCATTTGTTGATCCACCAAGTATCATAATGGTAACAATGGCGTTTTCGAAAGCTTTTTTGGTCATGATATCCTTTGGCTTGATATCACGTTCCATCAAAATCTTAATTGCTTTTCCTGCATCAAGACATTCTTGTTGCTTCTCCGGGCTCAACGCCGGGCTGGAAGAAGAGTACGGCAAACTCATACCCAGTGCTTCAATAGCAGCAGCCATGGTGTTGGCGGTATAAATACCACCGCAGGCTCCAGCGCTCGGACAAGCATTTTTTATAATTTCTTTGAAATCTATTTCATCTAGCTCGCCTGCTATCTTTTTGCCTAAAGCCTCAAATGCCGATACGATGTTTAAATCCTCTCCCTTATAATGACCCGGTGCAATAGTGCCACCGTAAACCATTATGGAGGGGCGGTTTAATCTTCCCATGGCCATAACAGAGCCAGGCATGTTTTTGTCACATCCCGGAAGGGCAATAATCGAATCATAATACTGAGCTCCACAAACAGCCTCTATTGAATCGGCAATTATATCACGACTCACAAGCGAATAGCGCATGCCAGGGGTTCCGTTGCTCATTCCGTCACTTACACCAATGGTGTGAAAAATCAATCCCACTAAATCCTCTTTCCAAACACCTTCTTTAACCAGCTTGGCCAGATCATTCAGGTGCATATTACAGGTGTTGCCATCATAGCCCATGCTCACAATTCCAACCTGAGCCTTTTGCATGTCTTCATCGGTCAGGCCGATGCCGTATAGCATGGCTTGTGCTGCCGGTTGGGTAGGGTCTTGAGTAAGTACTTTACTGTAAGGATTTAATTCGATTGTTTTTTTAGTAACTGATGAATCCATTGGGCTGCTTTTTATCTATGCCACTTATAAATCGATGGCTGTGTGTATTTAATTTTAAGGTACTTTATTTATTTTCTCAAGTTAAGTACTTGCTTCTTTTCAGTCAATAGCTTAGGAGTAAAAATGAAAAAAAGAATTTAATTCTTATAATGTATAAATATTAGAATTTAATTTTGTGTGTGGTTGAATTTTAAGAATTATAGTATTGTACTAATATACTAATTATGATTTTGGTATTCGGTATGGACTTGGCTTCGAGTTCTGCCAAATCGCAAAAATCTTCCTGAAATTCAAAATTTGACAAAAAAACCTACAAACTCCGGCACCGGAAATCGGCTTTAATTGCCTGAACCATGTTCGGAGGTTTTTATCCAACAGTTACTGGTCTGATGTACTTGTAGATGTCGGCACCAAAAGGGCATATGAGCCTACGTCGTTTTATGCAACTTATAACTTTACTAGTCTGTCCTTGCAAATCGAAAATCAACTATTATAATTGCAAGGATGATAGATAGAATTTCGGAGTATTGACAAAGGGATTTTATCTCGGCTGCGATGATATTCAGGCAATAAAACGTTTTGTTGTTTATCCTGGCAAAGAGCCATTTTATATCACCAAAGACGCATTAGCACTTCCGTTAATTAATCTGATGGAGGAATTGCATAGTTTCTAAAATCCATCAGAGGCTGTTTACGGGGCCAGGTCTTTCTAAGGCCGGGAATGTTTAGCTTATCTATGGATGAATTTGGACGAGTCGTTTAAAACTGAGAGATCGTTTCTATAAATGGTATTTGGGAGGATTAAGACTTGAATAGGCCTCAATTATACATAGACAAAAAAGCCGATTGAATATTCAACCGGCCTTTTATTAAGCATCAAGCGATATAAGTTTTAGCTTACCACGCCTTCAGCCAGCAAAATTACCTTATTATTATTTACCTCGACCACTCCGCCTTTAATAATAAAACGCTCTGCGCCTTTTCCACTTCTAACGGTGACTTTGCCATCTTCAAGAGTAGATATTATTGGAGCGTGATTGTTGAGTATCTCAAAAGAACCTGCAGTTCCGGGAACCGTTACCGAGCTTACTTCTCCTTCGAATACTTTTTTATCTGGTGTTAAGATTTCTAATGTCATTTTTTTGGTATCTAGTATCAAGTATCTGGTATCAAGATGAGTCCCAAATACTTGTACTGTTAATCTCTATATGCTAAAATCTTGATACTTTACTAGCTACCTTATACTAATTACGCATTTTTCTTTTTGTGTCAAGTATCTGGGCGTTAAATACTCGTACTTTTTATATGCTATTAGTCTTGATACTTTGTACTAGCTACTTTATACCTGATACTAGCCATTTTCAACTCGTTATGCGTTTGCCTCAGCAAGTATTTTCTTGCCTTTTGCAATTGCGTCTTCAATAGTTCCAACAAGGTTGAATGCTGCTTCAGGATATTCATCCACCTCACCATCCATAATCATATTGAAGCCTTTAATGGTTTCTTTAATATCAACCAATACACCTTTTAATCCGGTAAATTGCTCTGCCACGTGGAAAGGTTGTGATAAGAAACGCTGAACACGACGAGCGCGGGCAACAACTAATTTATCTTCTTCAGAAAGCTCATCCATACCTAAGATGGCGATGATATCCTGAAGTTCTTTATAGCGTTGTAAGGTTTCTTTAACACGTTGTGCACAGTTGTAATGCTCATCACCTAAAACAGCAGCGCTAAGGATACGCGAAGTTGAATCCAGAGGGTCAACCGCTGGATAGATACCTAACTCAGCAATTTTACGAGACAATACAGTTGTCGCATCTAAGTGGGCAAATGTTGTTGCCGGTGCGGGGTCAGTTAAATCATCCGCAGGAACGTAAACCGCCTGAACAGATGTGATTGATCCGCGTTTTGTGGAAGTGATACGCTCTTGCATCAAACCCATTTCGGTTGCAAGGGTTGGTTGGTAACCTACCGCAGAAGGCATACGACCTAATAGCGCAGATACCTCAGACCCAGCCTGGGTGAAACGGAAAATGTTATCGATGAAGAAAAGTATATCACGCCCTTGTCCGGTACCGTCACCATCACGGAAGTATTCAGCAATGGTTAATCCTGATAATGCCACACGAGCACGTGCACCCGGAGGCTCGTTCATTTGTCCGAAAACAAAGGTCGCTTTAGACTCCTTTAAGTCTTCTGTGTTAATTTTATCAAGGTTCCATTCGCCTTTCTCCATTCCGTGCATAAATTCTTCACCATATTTAATGATGCCGGATTCAAGCATTTCACGAAGTAAATCGTTCCCTTCACGTGTACGTTCACCTACACCTGCAAATACAGATAAACCACCGTGTCCTTTTGCAATGTTATTGATAAGCTCCTGGATTAATACAGTTTTACCTACGCCGGCTCCACCAAATAACCCGATTTTACCCCCCTTTGCATAAGGCTCAAGTAAGTCGATTACTTTGATCCCTGTAAAAAGGACTTCCGTTTCAGTGGAAAGATCTTCGAATTTTGGGGCAGTATTGTGAATAGGCCGACCGTTTGATTTATCAAGGTTTGGAATGCCATCAATAGCATCGCCCACAACATTAAATACCCGGCCTTTAATATTTTCACCGATAGGCATTTTAATCGGCTCTGCAGTGTCAATTACTTCCATTCCGCGTACAAGTCCGTCGGTAGAATCCATGGCAATTGCACGTACGCGGTCCTCGCCAAGATGCTGTTGAACCTCAAGAACAATTACTTGTCCGTTTGGCTTTACAATTTGAAGTGCATCGTAGATTCTTGGAAGCTTGGCTTCTTCAGCGAAGCTAACGTCAACTACCGGTCCGATGATTTGCGCTATTTTTCCAGTGTTTGGCATAAAATTTTTTCGTAAAAATTTTTATTAATCAAGTAATTAAGCGAATAAATAAGGTCGCTTTTTTGGTCTGCAAAAATACGCTTTAAACCGGTATTTCAAATGACTTAGCTAAAAGATTTTTAATAAATTTTTTTATATCGCTTTTCATGCAAACTGTGTGCGTTTATGAGTGTTAAAATATATAGGTAAAATGTAAAATCATGGAAACAGCAATAGGTAAAATCGCTCAAGTAAAATTCAAACTCGTTTCGCTTAGCAGTATTTTGGTATTAGCCTTTTTTTCGTTCATGGCGATGGCGCAACCTGGTAATACTTCAAATGATGGCCGCGACCAGTCATCCAAGGCGGATCAGTCTACAGCATATCTGCGAAGCATAGAAACTGATCCCAACGGGGTGCCTAATACAGCAGCATGGTATGCTCAGCCCTGGATCTGGGCAATTATAGCTTCGATTCTTATTTTGGTTATTGGCCTGGTTTTTAAAAACTATGGTAAACGCGACGTCGAATCAGAACATGGTATATGATCAATAAAACTGTTTGTTAAATTATGTGTTAAACAATTAATCAATTTAACTAAATGATCAGTTTGATTTTGAACTGGTTGATTCTTTTTACACATTTAATAATCTTAGTATGAAAAACTTAAATTTTTTAAACAAATTGGCGAAGACTGAAATTTGGTTTTCGGCCTTTCTAGCAACCTTAAGTATCCTGGCGGGTTTACCGGCTTTGGCCCAAACTACTGTTCCAGAGAAAGTTGATGTAGATATCAATGCTGATACCGGTGATGGCGGAGGAGGTTGGTATGCGCAGCCCTGGGTTTGGGTTGTTGGAGTAGCAGTTTTTATTATTATAATAATTGCTATAACTAGAAGCGGAAGTACCAAAAGGGATGTTTAATTCTATATATACATATTGAAGGGGGCGAATTATTAATTCGCCTCTTTTATTTTATTTTCTAATTTGCCCCATGCTGAAAATTCTTGTAACAGGCAGTAATGGATTGCTGGGGCAAACATTAACCCATCTGATTACTTCTACAAACAGGGCGAATCTTATTGCCACTTCAAAAGGCGAAGATCGATACACAGGTTCCGGTGATTATCAATATTCAGAACTCAATATATCCAACAGAACTCAGCTGTGGGAGGTGGTCGCGGCGTTTAATCCGGATGTTATTCTTAATACTGCAGCAGTTACTAATGTTGATGCATGTCACAAAGAAAGAGAATTGTGCCACTTAATTAATGTCGACGCTATTAAATATCTTGTCGAAATCTGTCGCGAAAGAAATATTCATTTAATCCATTTGTCGACCGACTTTGTTTTCGACGGGCAAGCTGGTCCTTATTCAGAAGATGATCAACCCGATCCGCTAAGCTATTATGGCGAAACAAAAGTAGCAGCAGAAAAAATTATTCAGGCATCGGATTGCCGCTGGACTATTCTAAGAACTATTCTGGTATATGGTGTAACTGCCAACATGAGCCGTTCCAATATTGTGTTGTGGGCGAAATCTGCATTGGAAAAAGGCGAGCCGATTCATGTGGTGACCGACCAATGGAGAATGCCGACACTCGCCCTTGACCTTGCGGAAGCCTGCTTACTTGCCGCCGAGAAAGGTGCAACCGGAATCTTTCACATTTCGGGCAAGGACATGATGACGGTCTATGAGCTCGTTCAGAAAGTTGCTGATTTCTGGAGTCTGGATAGTTCATTAATAATCCCCATATCTTCAAAAGATTTAAATCAGGAAGCAAAAAGACCCCTAAAAACTGGCTTTATATTGAATAAGGCAATACGTGTGTTGGGGTATAAACCTCATTCATTTAGTGAAGGACTTGAGATTGTGGACAGCCAATTGAGAGATCTGAAATCCTGATGGGGCTTCATTATAAGTTGCCCTTATTCTCACAGTGGCTGTCATACCTGCCTGCAGGTCATCCGCCGAAAGTGCCCTCATCCCGAACTCGTTTCGGGATCTAAAAAGGCGTAGCGCCCCATTATCTCGAACTTCCATTAATTATAAATTAAAACCTATATTCGTAACATTAACCTTTAAATCATTATCATATGGATCCTAATTTTTCTTTGCTGTTAATGGTCGTCGGATCAATTATAGCATTATTCATTTTTTTCTACGTTTTACCAATTAACCTGTGGTTTACAGCGCAGCTTTCAGGGGTACGTGTAAGTCTGCTCAACCTTTTTTTAATGCGCTTAAGAAAGGTGTCACCATCTCTCGTAGTAAGCGCAATGATAACCTCAACTAAGGCAGGACTCAATCTTACGTCAAATGAGATAGAAACCCATTACCTCGCCGGCGGAAATGTTAATAGTGTAATTAAAGCATTAATATCGGCAGATAAAGCGAATATTCCTCTTGATTTCAAACTAGCTACCGCGATAGATCTCGCCGGAAGAGACGTGTTTGATGCTGTTCAGCTATCGGTTAATCCACGAGTTATTAATACGCCACCGGTTGCCGCGGTAGCCAAGGATGGTATCCAGTTAATAGCGAAAGCCAGGGTAACCGTTCGCGCCAACATCAATCAGTTAGTTGGTGGTGCAGGAGAGGAGACTATTCTGGCACGTGTAGGCGAAGGTATTGTTACAACAATCGGTTCAGCAATGAATCATAAAGAAGTACTTGAAAATCCCGACAGGATTTCTAAGACGGTATTAGATAAAGGCCTTGACAGTGGAACCGCATTTGAAATTTTATCGATCGACATAGCAGACATAGATATCGGCGAAAATATTGGTGCCAAACTTCAAACAGATCAGGCGGAAGCCGATTTAAAAGTAGCCAATGCACGGGCAGAAGAACGCCGAGCGATGGCTGTAGCAAATGAGCAGGAAATGCGTGCGAAAGCGCAGGAAGCAAGAGCAAAAGTGATTGAGGCCGAAGCACAGCTGCCTCTGGCAATGGCCGATGCCTTCCGTTCGGGTAACATGGGTATTATGGACTATTACAAAATGCAGAACCTGAAATCGGATACCGACATGCGAGATTCTATCGCAAAACCCGGTCCAGGCAAAGGAAAACAGTCTTAAAGAATTAATAATTAGATCTTTGATAGAATATTTAAAATTTTGTCAGAGTTTTAAAAAGAACTTCTATCTTTGCAGACCATTCAAAACGGACCTGCGCAATGCAGATCGCACGATGGAAGTTCTTTAATATTGGACCTGTAGCTTAATTGGATAGAGCACCTGACTACGGATCAGGAGGTTAGGGGTTCGACTCCCTTCAGGTCCACAAAATCATTCCAAAGCCTTTTCGACCTATACGGAAAGGCTTTTTAAATTTTAACGCAAATCAGATGTTAAACCTTGTCTTGTTTGGCCCTCCGGGTGCCGGTAAAGGAACTCAATCTCAAAAACTTATTGAAAAGTATCACCTGGTACATCTTTCAACGGGCGATATTCTGAGAAATGAAATCACTAATGGAACTCAGCTTGGACTTGAAGCTAAGAAATTGATGGATCAGGGAATCCTTGTTCCTGATGAAGTTGTTATTGGGATGATCAGCAATAAACTGGATGCCAATAAAGATGCAAAAGGCTTTATTTTCGACGGATTTCCCAGAACAGTTGCTCAGGCCGAAGCGCTTGATGCTTTGTTAGATTCTAAAAATACGACCATTTCTGGTATGGTAGCCCTAGAGGTGAACGATCAGGAATTAGAAGCAAGATTGCTGAACAGAGGTAAAGATTCCGGTCGTGCCGATGATGCCAATCCTGAAATCATCAGAAAACGCATTGAAGAGTACAACTTCAAAACAGCTCCTGTGGCCAATTATTACAAATCTCAGGGAAAATATGTAAGCATTAACGGTATTGGAAGCATCGACGAAATATTCGACGGTATTTGCGAAGTAACCGATACATTCTAATCCGAAATAAATATATCGAACTAGCGGAAGTTATAAACAGCTTCCGCTATTTTTGTATAATACCAGAATATACAAGGTATTACAGATAACATACAACTCATAACCCATAACGTACAACTCCATGTCCAACTTCGTCGACTACGTAAAGATCTGCTGCCGCTCAGGTAAGGGCGGTTCTGGTTCTGCACATTTGCACCGCGATAAATTTACAGCCACCGGAGGGCCGGATGGAGGCGATGGCGGAAGGGGAGGCCATATCATTTTGAAGGGAAGTACCCATGTATGGACACTCCTTCATCTTAAATATCGTAAACACGTTATCGCCGCTGATGGTGGTAATGGCGGAAGCGGTTTAAAAACTGGCAAGAACGGCAAAGATGAGATTTTGGAAGTGCCTTTGGGAACTATTGCGAAGGATGCTGAGACGGGAATCACTCTGTTTGAAATCACTAAGGACGGGGAAACGAAAATATTAACTCCGGGGGGCCGCGGCGGACAAGGTAACTGGCATTTTAAAACACCAACGCTTCAAACACCACGCTTTGCCCAGCCGGGTGAGGAAGGGAAAGAAGAGTGGATGGTTTTGGAGCTAAAGGTACTGGCGGATGTAGGTTTGGTTGGATTCCCGAATGCAGGTAAATCAACCTTGCTTTCTGTAGTCTCGGCAGCGAAACCTGAAATTGCTGATTATCCCTTCACTACTTTAATACCCAATTTAGGTATCGTTGCTTACCGCGATAACCGCTCTTTTGTAATGGCGGATATTCCGGGAATTATAGAAGGGGCCTCTAAAGGCAAAGGGCTGGGGCTACGGTTTCTGCGACATATAGAACGTAATTCCGTATTGCTGTTTCTAATCCCGGCAGATACCAGCAGAACAATAAAAGAAGAATACGCTATTCTCTTAAATGAGCTCGAAGAGTACAATCCTGAGTTAATGCATAAACCCCGGGTGCTTGCCATCAGCAAATCGGATATGCTCGACGAAGAGTTGACTGAAGAAATCAAAAAAGACATGCCCGATGTTCCTTATATATTTATCTCTTCAGTGGCTCAGAAAAACATTATGGAGCTGAAGGATATGCTTTGGAAGGCGATAAATGGTTGAGGGTTGAATGTTGTAGGTTGTGAGTTGTAAGTTGTAAGTTGGATGCCCCTTTAATCTGCACATTTGCACATCAATCGATTCGCACATTTCGCTAATCTGCACATTTGCACATCAACCCATCTGCACATTTCCCTGATTTGCACATCAATCCATCTGCACGTTTCCCTAATCTGCACATTTGCACATCAATGCATCTGCAGATTAATTTTACTCTATAATCCTATCCCTAACTTTCACTGCCGGATTCCCTTGATACACCGAATATTCCTCCAAATCCTTCGTCGCCACCGACCCCACCGCCAATACACTATGCGATTTACAAACTACACCCGGACAAACCGTTGCTCTCGCACCAATCCAAACCCCATCTTCCAGCGTAATCCCATCAACGATTAAGTCAAAAGTGCTTTTTTTAAAGTTGTGGTTTCCCGTTAGAAGCATGGCCTCCTGCGAAACGCAGACATTCTTTCCGATGGTAACCGGAGCTAAATTTTCAATATAACATTCAGCAAGCCAGGAGTGATCGCCAAGCGTTAAACGCCAGGGATATTTGATATGGATAAAAGGTTTTACACGAACATCTTTCCCGATCTTTGCTCCAAAGAGCTTCAATATCGCCACCAGTATTACGCTAAAAGGAATAATTCCCGAACGGAAAATGAGTGTGTCTGTAAAATACCACAGCAAAACCTTAAGCATCGGAGCTCCGTGATTAAAGTCTTTAGTATCAAATGCCTTTCTAAGCTGAGTTTGTTTCAATGTTGAAAGATGAATTCCCGACATGCTAATTTATGATAAATTTTTTCTTAGGTGAATTGGTTAAGAAATCCACTATTAACCATTTCTTAAATCCTAAATGCGCGAAATCCCATAACCCACAACCCATAATCTATAACCCACAACCCACAACCTCCAACCCACTCACACCCTCTTCTCTTCCACCCAAAACCAGATTACCATCAGCAAAATCGCATATAGAATCAGGTTAAAAATATCGTGATGATCCATAAAGTGCTTTAAATGCGATTTTTTCCAATACAAACCCAATAATACAAAGCGGATCACATTTAGCGTCTGGATTAAAAGTAAGCCCGCGGGAAGAAACCATAACTTGCTTTTCAGCGGCTTCGGATACGCAATTACAAAGGCGGTCAAAAAACTCATCACTCCATATCCTAAGCAGTCGTATGCCATAATGAAACCGCCCCGTCCCGAAACCCGTAACCAGATGTCGGTTGTAAATACCTGTTCTCCTGAAGCCTTTATCAAAAAAGCGCTTACCTGCATTAATACATATCGCAGTCCATTAATATAGTTGAGGTGCTCCGCCAAAAAAGGCACATAGTAATTGCCAGGCGCAACTAATCCGATATACGCTATGTTGAAATAGTATAGAAAAGTGAATAGTCCCAAGAATAGTATCAGGAACCGATAGGATTTATTTTGCCAGATGGATTTTAACAATTCTAAATGGATTAACTTATAAAACAACGAACAGGAATGATTAATTCAATGTATCTAATAGGTAACAAATTCAAAATTTAGTATCATCTGAAAGCAGAGCATTTACTAGAAATTTACTCAGCAATCTAAATAGGAGTTTTAAAGAAAAAGACAATTAAAGTTGATTAAAGTAATAAAAATAGTTAGACATTACACCATATATTTTATCTTGCAATCTTTTTCATGTGTTAAGAGCTGCACAAAGGAATATGAAGTTCTTGGGTAATCAAATTGTCCTATTCTGCATGAAGCAGTTTAGGTCTTTCAGTATCAAGTACAATAAAACGAGTTATGAGTTCACAATTTGATGAGATCACCCTTCAGATTAATATATCGCCAGGAGATATCAATTATGCACATTTAACAGTACCTTCTTTAGTAGAAAAGCATTCTGCAATAAAAAGACGTCTATTAGTCGTTGATTGTTGCAGGCCTCAAAAGACAAAATTAGTAGACCCAGATACAAAATTTCCTCAAGAAGAATTTAATAAGAGGGTTGAACGAATTATTGAGATAGCTCTTACGTTGAGAGGCAATGGAACTGTTAATGAAGTTTATTTTTTGAAGACTGATGACCCATTAATTCCGCGTTTAGCAAAAAAATACTTAAGAGGTATTGTTTCTGTCACGCATTCTGCTGGGGGAACAGCTAATATGAGTTACTGGGCTGGACTTGAGCTTGTTAGAACAAAATACATACTGCATTATGATGGAGATATACTACTTTATCAGAAAGAAGGGTATTTTTGGATAGAGGAAGCCTTGACGTATTTTCAAGAAAACAAAAACATTGTTTCAGCAACACCTCGTCTATGTCCGCCTGTTGACGACGTGGATTTTGATCTGCCGTCTCTTCATGAAGGGCGTGAAAATATATCAACTCCCTTTTACTGGTTAAACGACTTCTTATCGACCCGTCATTTTTTGATGGATAAAGAACGTTTGAAAAATTATTTTCCTCTCTTGCGAGGAAAACTTTTACTAGAAATAATTTTAAGGAAATATGGAAGACGTGCTTTTCCTAGAGATCCTGAAATAGTACTATTTAGAGCGATTTCTTCAAGAGGCGGCAAGCGACTGATATTAAAAAGCCCAAATGCTTGGCTTACTCATCCTGTTGATAAGCCCGCTGAATTTAGTGACTATTTACCATCTTTAATGGAAGCGGTGGACAAAGGAAAATGTCCTGAAGAACAAAAAGGGTATGAGAATATCAGAATGGATGCTTGGATAAAATTTTTAAAAGGAATGAATACCTTATGATGATAGGTCTAGAGGCTAGATTTTCTACGGTTAATAGTCTAATCTTAAGTGATTGGAAGTTGATGTGATTAACTTGTTAGATAATACAATCACATTCCTTTTCCGGTGGATACCTCTTTCCTTTTCTCTCTAATCTTCACATCAACAATCAGCCTGAACCAGAATCCCTGCAAGAAATGAAACAAAATCCCTGCTTTACCATCAAGTATTCCTAGGTGGAAGAACATGCGGTAAAAAAAATAGAGGCATGGCCTTAGTCCTAAAGGTAACTTCCACCAGATGCTTTTCATCCATGCAATCCGCTCATCAGGATTACCAAACCAGCGCGGCTTTATCGTTTGGGCTCGTGATAGCTCCATCCGTTCAATTTCTTCATGCGCTACCAAATCACTATAGCGGTTATGTTTGGCTATCCAGAAGCTGATCTCATTTTCTTTCAGGTTTTCTTCAAGAATGTGGCCGTCTTTCCAGATAATCGTCTTTCCCGGCACTACAAAGCGATGATCCATATTCTCATTCAAATCGGAGTAGCCGACACCTGTGCGGAACATCTTCAAAAGATATTTAGGATAAAACCCACCGTGGCGGATCCATCTTCCCTTGAAAAAGTTTTTGCGGTTAAAATAGATCCCGTTTATGTTCGTATAATCTTCATCTTTAAATTGCTGAAGCTTGTCAAATAATTCAGGAGTGACGATCTGATCAGAATCTAAGCCGATAGTCCAAGGAGTGGTAATAGTAAAACTGCTGATAGCAGCATGCCATTGTTTAGGGTGGTTTTCAAATGTGTTTTGCTGAACAATAACACCAAACTCTCTGCAAATCTCCAATGTCCTGTCTGTACTCCCAGAATCCAAGACATACACACCCGCATTTAGTCCTTGAATTGATTTCAGTAAACGAGGAAGGTGCACTTCTTCGTTATAAGATAAAATGATAAAGGAGAAATCACGCACTAACTTATATTTTAATTAACCAATCTAATGCATCCTGTATCCCCCGCTGGCGGGGGAATTAAAGGGGGTGGCTGCTAATCCAATGATAGCACACCTTTGTCATCTCGGCTTCAGGAGAGATATTTTCCCATTTAATATAAACGTCACTTCTACACAGGTAGAAATCTAATGCTGTGTAAAGTAAATTATTAACAGGTTTCATATCCGTCCTTTCACCAACATCGACATCCACAAATACGGCATCCTTCCACACCCCGCAAAATCCGTCACTTCAAATCCTTTCTCTTCCAGCAGTAATGTTAACGTCTTTTTCGACCAAAATTTAATATGCCCTCCATCCCAAAGCGGTCCAAAGTGCGAATCCATCTTACCTGTTAATGCCAATGCAAGATTCTTTAAATAGCCATGATAGGGCGTAGAAAGGATTAAATCTCCACCACCATTTTTCAATAAAGTTCTTTTTGCAAAATCAATGAACTTGCGGGGATCGTATAAATGTTCGATTACTTCCGTGGAAATGATCGTATCAAAGGATATTTCGGCTAATTCGGATGGAAGATCATCCGACGACAAATCCTGAATGGCAAAGCGGCCGGGATTAATTTGATTTGCGATGGCAATTCCTTTTTCCGATGCATCGGTTCCATAGACATTGAACCCTTGTTGCAATAAAGCCGTAGCTAACGAACCATTGCCGCATCCCAGATCAAGGATGGTTTGATTGTTCCTCTTATCAAGCATGTTGACTAGCTTATCTAAAATGTAAGCATGGGCATGCGTATGCTTGGAATCGTTATACCCGTAATCTTTATATTCCGACATTTTATTTATTATATTTTGTCATCCTGAATTTACTTCAGCATCTCTAGCTCGGTCCGTGATATTTAAATTAATACTCGCCTTTTTTGCCAATTAATTTAATTGTCGTATTCCCATCGTTTATCATCTCTCAAAGGAGAGATCTAATACCTTTCTAAGAAAATGCTTCTTCTGCTATGCGACGATACATTTCAATATAGCGTTTTATTAATTTGTCGTCCGAAAAATCTTCTCTTATCTTTCCAGGTGCAGTTTCTTTGATGCGACCAAGCTTTATAGAATCTTTCGCAGCCTGGATAAGCGAATACCTCAAATCCTCCTGATCGAACTTGCATACCCATCCTAAATCCTGTTCTTTTACATAGTCACTCAGTCCCACATTTTCCGAAATTAATACGGCTGTACCCATAGCCAGACTCTCGATCACCACATTCGCGAAGTTTTCATCGTAAGAGGGAAGTATCAACAGATCATGAGCTGCCATTAGATCAAATTTCTTCTCTGCTGATTGTTGACCTATCCAGGAAATCTTGTCCTCAATTTCTAGCGAAGTCGAAAGCGTTTTTAGCTGATTGACGTATTCCTCTTCGCCACTCCCGGCTATACTTAAATGAAATTTAAGGGCAATATCGGTTAAAGCTGCGAATAAAAGCTCTAATCCTTTCTTCTCTTCAATTCTGGATAGAAATAGAAATTTAAAAACATTACTCTTCCTCTTATTCGACCCGTTTCCCTCCTTCAACTCGCAACTTACCACTTGCACCCCATCTTCCTTCAACCCAGAACCCACAACCTCCAACTCATTCTCAGCTAAACTAACCAAGTTCGGAATAACGGTAATACTTTTAGGATTTAGCAAAGCCAACACGGCTCTTTTTTCGTTGTCACTGGTCACGTGAAAATGGCAACGTTTTAAAAAAGGCTTACTAATTCTGTATATCAGATTTTTAATAAGGTTGTTGCGGTTTCCAAAGGAGTAAGCACTTAAGGTGCCTCGTGGGGATAATACAACAGGAACATTTTTTAAAATAGCAAGCATGCAGCTAAATACCGAAACCAAGTTCCACCAAGTATGAATATGGACTACCATGGGGTTTTGAGATTTCAGCGCATTGGTTTTCTTTAATTTCTTCCACAGGCCAAAGTACAAAGCGGGACTAAAATGCGTATGGTCTTTGGTAAGTCTTTTATAATAGGTTACTGGTACATTTTCTACAAATACGGTGCTCCCGGAAATTATGTCAACTTCCTTTTCCCCATTTGCCGTAGTGGTTAATACTTCTAATAAGGTATTCTTACTAACTAGAACTTCTGAGAGTTTGGATATAGACATCGTTGGGCCACCGTAGATGAAAGCAGGTTTGTAGGATGCGTTAATTTGAATGAGTTTCATCTACCTTTTTTAATACGTTCAATAAGCGCAAAATGGCGAAGATTAGATACATTGTTACGTAACTCCATATTACTGAATTGATTAGAAATTCAAAGCTTAAGCCTCGCCATAAGATCTGAAAAAGACCGGAAAAGATCAATCCCGTCCCAATGAGATAACCGCCAAAAAGTTGCTCAGCTTTCATAGAAATCAGTTGAGTGGCTATTCCAAAGAACCAACAAGTGAGAAATACACCCAATCCTCCGCCAGACAAATACCCGTCGACCACAAGAGCCGGTTTAGCTGAAACTGTCGATCCCCGGTTTATTACACCTGCTTTATAAACTCGTTCCATTACGATTTCTTCGGTTATCGGTTTATCCGGCCAGAAAGCCCTTGGTATAACCACCTCAAGTGATTGCAGTACGATGTCAAATCGATAATAATTAGTTAGAGAGGGAGTGTTTTCTATATACCCGGTAAACATTTGCACTTCACTTAGCCTTCCGGTTAGAAATCCCCATGCGGTAGTTTGTTTATCTTCATCTTCGTCTGTTACCGCAGCTATCGCAGCATCAGACGCAATTTCCGCATCTTCTTCATTTGCCCATGCTTTTTCTCTAAATACCTGATTATAAGTTGGCAGTAAAAGAAAGAGGACAAGCATAACAGGAGTAAATAAAGCCAAAATTATTTTTTTGTAAAAAGGATACAAAAAGATGCCGAGCACCAAAATATTGATAATAATGGGTTCTTTAAAGCCAGACAATAACGCCTGTGTGAAATTTATGACATATAGAATACTGCAAATCATTATATATTCTAACCTGCCAGCTCGGAAAGAAAATATTAAAGCCATAGTACCACTGATAAAACTTAAAGCTGAAAGTTGGAAATAAAACTGATTCAAGGCAGGGAAAAGTAAGAATCCGTTTGAAATCAATAATGCGATAAAAGTAAACCTTACCAAAAATGAAGGAAGATCTGTAATCGTAAGCTTATAGACAGTGCTTTGAGGAGAAAGAAACATCAGTAGTCCAGCGGCATAGGCTGCATGGCCGAGACAATAATACCGTTGACTTTGTGCTATTAATTCGAGTTGTACGTCACTTACTGGAAAAGGATTATCATCAAAACTGATCCAGCCCATAGCATCTACGAAGTTAAATATTGGAGAAACACTCATGTAGCCTGCAAAGATGATATGTACAAGGAAAATCGGACGCATGAGCTGTTCTGCTATTGGCATGTCCTTTGGGAGTTGTTTAATTTTCCCACAATAAGACAGGTAGAAAATGTAAAATGAGCCTAGCCAGCCAATGCCAAAAGAAATGACTGGGATATAGTTAAAAACTACGCTAAGCAACCAAGGGATGAAAAGTAATAGATAGCGTTCAATGAGTTTACTTTCCATGACTTGAAGGCTTTAATATATTAAGTATTCTCAAAATCCTGAATATGATTAGCATTGACACATAACTCCAGAATACCGAATTTATGATAAATTCAAAACTCAATCCGCGCCACAGAATTTGAAATAAGCCAGAATACATCAGGGCAGTTCCTAACACATATCCTCCAAAAAGCCGCTCTGCTTTCATAGAAATCAGTTGGGCAATTATCCCGTAGATAATCAAGGTGATGAAGACCCCCAGGGTACCCCCTGAAAGATAACCGTCCACAACCAACGGCGGTTTTGCCGAAACCTTGGAACCCCGGCTTACTATGCCTGCGTTGTATACCCTCTCCATTACCATTTCTTCTGTGATCGGCTTGCTGGGCCAAAAGGCCCTTGGTGTAATTACAATAAATGATTGTTTCAATAACTCAAAACCATAGTAGTCAATTGGAAAAGGAGTAGTGTAGACATATTTAGTGAACATTTGTATTTCACTTAACCGGCCGGTAAGAAAACTCCATGTCGTGTTGTCTTCAGTTTCCGAATTCAAAACCGCGTCAATTGCTGCATCAGACGCGTCTTTTGCACTTTCTTCTCCGCCCCATGCTTTAGAGCGAAAAACTTGGTTATATGCAGGAAGGATTACAAATAAAGAAATCAAAATAGGAATAAACGTAAGGAAAATAGTTTTCTTATAAAACGGGTATAGAAATATTCCTAATACCAATACACTAATGATAATGGGTTCTTTATAACCCGACAGAAGCGATTGAGTAAAGTTGGATACATATAAAAAAGAACATAGTACCGTGTTTCCTACTTTTCTTGATGGTATTGCATAGGCTAAAGCGAGCGTCCCAGCAATGAAGCTTAACGCATTAAACTGAAAATAAAACTGGCGTAATCCCGGTATTAAAAGAAAAGAGGTAGATAAAGGAAGAGTGATTAGTGCAAAGACAAGAATAAAAGTCGAGTAATCTTTGATAGATAGAAAATATTTCTTTGGTTTCGAGTAGTTCATTACTAAAAGTAAACCTGTGACAAAGGATGCGTGTGCAAGGCAATAAAACCGTTGACATTTCGCAACAAGTTCTAGCTCCGTATAATCTATTGCATAGTAAAAAGGTGGAAACTCAAAGTCTTTGTAGCCGAGTACTTCTAAAAAGTAGAATATGGAAGTACAGGCCATATATCCAGCAAAAATGATCTGCGTGAGGAATAATGGTCGCATTAATTGCTCCGAAAGGTTTAGATCATCAGGTATTGCTTTTATCTTTCCCGAAATCGTGATATAGAAGATAAAAAATGACCCACCCCAAGCAACCATGTATGAAGTTATAGGATCCATGCTTAGAAGTAGGCTGAGCAGCCATGGTATGAATACAAGGAATGTTCTTTCAGGATGATATGAGATTGGACTGAACTTTGTCAAACTAACTCTTTAAGGCCGATACAATGCTTTGCGCACTTTTGTATAGGCTCCAATTTTGAATAATACGTCTTGATTCTCTCCCATATTCATAAAGCTTTTTTGCTGAGATTATTTGACTTAGTTTCTTCATCAAGTCTTCAGGATTTGAGTGCAAAAATATTTCACCATTTATGCCAGGCTTCACTAAGTCTACTCCACAGCCAACCTTATCTGAAATCATAACGGCTTTACCTGCTGCCATAGCTTCATTTACGGCCAATCCCCAAGTTTCACCCGGTCCTTTTGAAGGTAAGCAAAAAAGGTCGCAAGCTTGATAGATGACTGGCATTTGATCTTGATTCTGAAAGTCCATAAATTGAACATTAGCAGCGGAATTGGCAGCTATATTCTTCAACTGATTCTCAAGAGCACCATTACCCACAAAGAGAAGATAGAGTTGGGGATCCTTAAGCTCTAGAACAGCTTTCAAAAGCGAAGTAGGATCTTTCTTTTCTTCTAGCTTTCCGGCGAAGAGTATCAATACGTGTTCTTTTCCAATACCAAGTCTTGCTCGCAACTGCGAGGCTTCACTGGATCTATCTTCAGAAAACCTCTCATTGTCTACCGCATGTGGTGCAAATAATAGTTGATCATCTCTTAATCCGCAAGCTTTAAAATAATTCCTATTATTGGAGCCAACATGAAAAGCTTTATCAATATAAGAATACACCCATCTTAGCAGAAGCTCACGTAATATTTTCTTAAAAAGACCTCGTTCATCCAGTAATGTAGAGTCTCCTCTGAACCAAACTGGGATCTTAGACTTAAAATGCCGCATGATATTCAGATGGCTGTGATAGCTCCATCCAAAAACAAGTATAACATCTGGTTTAAAAGCTTCTATTCTAGTTATAGCCTCAGGGTTTTTGATGCCATTGTAATGATGACTCCCCGGAGATGATGCGGTGTTTTCAAGAAATTCAAAATCATACCCTTCAAGTATAGGTATATCCCATTTAATAATTTTGTCAAACCCTGGATCATATTTGTTAATTGACTGTTCCCCCCAGGTGTAGAATACTTTTAATGTTATATTTTCAGCACTTAAGGTCTTGAACAAAGGAGCATAATATTGTACCGGATGCGTTGTGACTACTGCAAGTTTCACTAGAATTCTACACCAAAAATTTTATACTTTTTAGAACTTTCAATTCTCTTATTTATGAAATCAATGTCTTTTACATATATCGTGTTTTTATCGCCATAGCTTTCTTGTATTTTAAGAACTCTGGAAAATGGATCATAGCATGCCGGGCTAAAACCCGTGTTTACGAGATCTTGGTGTATCAACCTATCATCAAATCCATACCTGTTTCCAGAACCATTTAATTCGATAATTATTGCCTTCAAATTGGGGCTCGACAGGAGCGTCTTACCTCCTTTTAAAACTTCCGTCTCATAGCCTTCTACGTCAATCTTCAGCAAAGAATTAGAAAGTGGGTCAACCTGATTATCAAGTGTCGAAACGGGCACTTCAATGCTGTTATTGTCACTCTCTGCTTGTAACACATGGTTTGTAGTGTCATAATCTGCACTAAACTTGAGAAATCCGTTGCCGGATGACAAACCTATGTTGTGCGCCATTACTAAGTTTGACAGTCCGTTTAGGTTGATATTATTTATAAGGTTGTTGAAAGTAGTGGGTAGCGGTTCAAAAGCTATTGATTGTGAACCAACTATTCCTGATGCCAAAAGGCTATAAGATCCTACATTCGCTCCGGCATCAATAAACACATCATCAGGCCTTAAAAAATGAAGTAAAAATGCCATGTCTTCAAACTCGTGTAACCCTGCATACAAATTACCGGTCATACCAGTTTGGCCTTTATTAACGCTTACCCAAAGTTTGGAAGCAAACTTTTTCCTGTAAAAAGTAGATGGCGAAATTGTTGTTTGGACTTGCCAAATAAGGAACTTTCTTAGAGCCCTTAGTTTATTTCTCTTGGCCAAATTATGACTAAGAATGAATCCAAGAGTTCTTTTTATTTTTTCGAGCATATGCTATCAAATAGTTCGCACTGTTGTTTGGTCATGTTTTTTGCGGCATAATCTTCAGAATCGTCCCAGTTCTGAAATGCGCTAAGTTCGCCAGTTATAGATTTAGTAAGATACCTCTTAACATCTAACAGCGCTTGTTCCTGATTATCGAAATCAGTCACAATATGGGATGCTTTTTTTAAGATATGGTAAGCGCTGCTGGTAGATCGAAAGAGCCCCAGAATAGGTTTTCCGGTAAGTAAATAAGGGTAAATTTTAGAGGCAGTGTAGCCAGGATCGTTTGAGCCGGGTATAAGCAACCCGTCAGCAGCTTGCATCGATAAGATACTTTCATAAAACGAAACTCTATCCGTTCGTTCGCTCACAAATTCTTCCAGGTCAAAGCTCTTGGCAATAGGTGTAAAGGTCAAACTTCCACGCCCTTGAGGGGCATAGCTCGTGCCAATGAAGTGAAATCTAATATTCTGGGCCGATTGTATACCCGCATCCAACAGAGAACGAAATGCTTTAAACAACAGAGTGACTGCGGGAATCATGTCAAATCCTCCGCGACCCACATATATTAAATTTATTTTACTGGGATCAAGACTGAACGGGAGGCTTATTTGGGAAGAGTTTTCCTTGGCAATTTCAAAATCCCTTTTGAAATGTCCAAAAGTCAGCACCTTTAGCGGAACTTTATTTAAGTGGTTATATCGGTGTTTTAGCTTTTCTAAATAAGATGCTGAAACACTAATTATTCCGTCCACCTTCTTCATCGCAATAGCCTCCAGGTACTTGTTTAAACGGTAGGAAAACCAGTATTTAGCAGGCCGTTCATTTTTTGGCTTGTCTCGATAATAAGTAGAGTGCCATGGATCCTGCATGTCAATAACGTAAGGTATATCGAACTTCTTCTTCCAGTAAGGACCTAAAACACAAACGGGAAATTGGGTAGTAGAGAAGTAAATGATGTCAAATTTCTCCATCTTAAGTATTTTATTAACCTTCGTTTTGTAAAATACCAGCGACCGTAAAGCAATGCTTCCTAAACCAAACTTCGATGTCCATCGTTTTGAAAAGGCGTCTACATAGTGTACTTTGGTATCAGCCATGACGCTCAGAGACAGAAAAGAATCTTTTTTTAGATCCGAATGTTTAGGATCAACAGTTACTACCTCCGCATCCCATCCAAAGTCATTGAAATAGGGGAGACTCATCCTTATACGGTGCATGTCAGCCGCGTTTGTGGGCGGAAAATATGGCGATATGATCAGAATCTTCTTCAATGGGTTTATTTAAGGCCTATCGCTTTGAATATTTTGTTCTTCATGCTTGCAGCCCTTATCGCTTCTTTAGCATCATCCCAATCTATCATTGATGAGTTCAGGTCATAATCTCCTCTTTGTTCAGGAGGAATCTCATCGGTTTCGATGCGCTTTATCAAGGATGTTAAGGAAAGGTAAAAAGCTTCATTCCTATATGGCGGATGAATGGACCAGACCCCTTGATTCGTCCCGAGAAAATCTACCCGTATCAGGTTTTTCTGTCTCATAATCCAGGTAATAGTATCTTCAGGTAATTCAAAGACTGGTCTTTTTCGCAAAAGCGCTCGGATTGCTAGCGGAAGTGAAGCAACCTTTATTGGAATAGGGCAAATTTTCTCTATGAAAGACGGCTTGTGTATGAAAAAAATTCGGGAACTAATAGAGTCAAACTTTATCATCTTCAACTTACTGTTGTCAACTGTACCTGTCTGCCTTGTTAGTTTGCCGTCTGCTCTGGGTGCGCCCGGAAGAGGACTGCAAGTGATAATTGTTTCGTCGCTGTTTAAAAGTTTGATAGCTTCTTTCACCCAGGAGTGACTGCGCCCGCCAAAAAAAATATCACAATCGATACTTAGGATATAATCGTGCTTTGTGTGATATAGACCAAAAAAATATGAATAATAAGGCCCATAACGGTGAGTTTTGGCTGGTACAGATTTGCCATTAAAAAAAGCATTGGAAATAATCTTTTTAGCGGCTGGAGAGTAGTCAACGTCGATCATTTCCAGCTTGGGATAGCTTTTCCTTAAGTCTTTTATTAAAGACCTTACTCTTGCAATATCTGCCTGATCATTTTCAGTATTATATCCATGAAGATCGAAGACTAATAGAATTTGGTCTACCATATCGTTCCAAAACCGGAGCTGATGAGGTAACATAGACCCTAATAATCTTAGGTCTCTGGGTGATATGCTTATCTTTAAAGTCGTGTTATACACCCTAATATTTATTTCAATAGGTTGTTAATTAGGGAAATTAGCTTCTCGCTTTCATTCTCCCAATTTAAGACTGTCTGCGCAGACCTGTAACTAGAAGCTTTGGCATTATTTAGCTCTTTTCTGTTACTTAGGTAATAGCCAACAGCTTCTGCCAAAGAATTTGGATCTTTTTTTCCATATTGTATCCCACAGTTAGCGAAACCCTTCATTAGGTTTTCTTGTGCCGGTGTGTCACTATAAAGAATTGCTAATCCGGAAGCGAAATACGTAAAAAGTTTGTTGCTTAAAGCGAGATTATTGTTAGTCCCAAAACCAGTTTCAGAAGCCATGCCAATATCAAAATTTGCGCAAAACGAGAAAAGCTGCCCTGGAGGGAGGGGGGGGTGGTAATTTAGCTGATGAGGCTTTAGCCCATGTTCTTCAGCCATAGCATTGAATGTTTTGATATTACTTTCCCGGGGATTTGCTAGGAGATGTAGCTCTACAAGGGGATTATTTACTATGCCAATCGCAGTGATGATCTCTGCAATCCCTCTATTATGTCCTAAGGTTTGCGAAAACCAAATCAATTTTAATGGTGAACCCTCCAAAGAGGGCTTAACATTAATGTTTTGCACCTTTGGAAAAACGTTCAAGATGGTGTTAAACTCTAATTGAGGAAAGATCTTAATGTATTCTTTTGTTATCAATGGACTGCTTGTGGTTAAGTAGTCGGCGCGGGGGAAATACTTTTCTTCTAAAAAGGTTTTGCAAAGTACATCTGGATGATTGGGGTCGTCACTATATTCACGACGGTGAAAATCTTCAGCATCAAATCCACATTTAACACCTAAATATTTGGCGGCATTTATCGCCGGAGCAAGACCTCCGGGATTATGCCCGATATATAGGTCAGCCCTTTGTTTTATTGCTTCCCGATAGAGTAAATTGCCGCACCTGCCCATAGACAGTTCTGCAATTCCTCCCTTGAGCGTCAATTTTTCCCTCAGCTTCCTTCCAATTTTATGAATCAGACGGGTAACTAAGTAAGTAGCCTTATTTTTGTCGGGACTTCCACCGACCTCAATATATTTCCACTTTTTTGTTCCCAGGAGAGTTTTGTCAGTAACAGACGCCCAAGCGTGCCAATGTTGTCCTATAACAATCACTTCATGCCCTTCATGCGCCAGTGCGTCCGCTTCTTTCACCATTCGCGGATTCAAGGAAGGCTGACTGGATGTAACCAAAACAATGCGTTTGCGTTTCACTATTCGCGCTGTTTAAATAAATTTAAATAATGTTTAGCTATCACACTAACGTCAAATCTTTTCGCAGCATATTGACGACAATTAGCGCGATCGATTAGTGGGATTTTTTCGATTTTGGTTATAAGCTCCTGAATGGTTGCACCCGAGTAACCATTTATCCCATCCTCAACAACTTCTGGAACCGAACCCCTTTTATAGGCGATAACCGGAGTACCGCAGGCCATTGCTTCAACCATCACCATCCCAAAGGGCTCATCCCATTCTATCGGAAATAATAATGCTTTAGATCGCCCTAAGTACTCGTTCTTCTGATTATCATTTAGAGGGCCTAAGTAGATAATTTGTTCATTATCTACATACGGTTCTATTTGATCTCTATAATAGGTCATGTGCTCTGCTGCTATGTTGCCACCTATCCACAACTTGTTACCCGTCTTTATAGCAAGTTCAACTGCTGTATGTACTCCTTTTATCTGCTCAATGCGGCCAAGAAACATCAATGGTGCTTCAACGCCTACGCTGCTTTTCAAATTGTATTTTGAGAAATCAATTGCGTTGTATACAGTTTGCCAATTACCAGCTACATTTCCTGTTGATACACAATAATTACTACAAGCCGTAAAAATGAGATTTTTATTGGGCAGTGTACAAATTTTCCTTATCGCTGATCCGGTTACATCCCGACCATAGGTCATGATTTTTTTTACCGGATGGCTTAGAATTGGCAACAAATATAAGAGTCTCCCGAAGTTATGAATCAAGTCGAATTTATGTTTATTCCGGTATATATAAAACCATGCTTCGAAGAGTTCAGTTGCTTTTCTCAAGGCAGAGCGATTTAGATTATTTAAACCGAAATGCTTTACTCGTTGAGAGACAGAACCTGGACCGGCAAGTAACGTAACTTCATGTCCCATCTTTTTGTACTCATCAACAAACATAGCCACCAAGCGTTCGTGCCCGCCATAGAAAGGAGGTGGAACAGGGATTCCTGGGTCCATAATCAATAAAATCCGCATCAGTCTGGCTTGTTCTGTTTTATTATTGAATCTACAATAGAAAGATATTCCTTGGCACGATCTGCTAATTTAAAGTTGGCTAAGATATAATTCCTTGGGGTGTAAAAGCCTTTGTTGACATTGGTCCAGAAGTTTTCAAATGACCACTCAAAATCTTTCGAACCTCTAAACTTTTCTCCGCATTGAATATCCCAGTAAGGAACCGAACTCACCGGTTCAAACTTTACCAAGCTTGGAAAAAAGTCGGGGTCCTGCCAGAAACCACCTCTGTCCCATGCTAGAATTGGAATATCGCAAGATAATGTTTGCAAATAGGCAAAACCTTGAGTTTCGTGTTCGCACAAGAAAATCATTGCATCCACTGTCGTCAACAGCTTCATAAAATCCTCCTCTTTATACTCTCCGTACTTTATATATTCCAAACCAATGTCTCTGGCTTGAAGCGAATGAGTAATCAAGGATATTAGTTCTTCCTCGTAATGCTTTCGTTCCCAACGGATTTTGTCATATACAAGAATCTTGTTATGCCTCTTACTGTCAGAAGATGGTTTCCATATCTCCGATTCTATGCCACTTGGCCAAACGGAAATTGGTACCTGAACAGGAAGATCTCTTTCGTACATCTGTTTAAACCACTCACAAGAAATTATCAGGTGCCTAATATTCGGCTTTGACCCCCAAAAAAGTTCATCAGATGGATGAGAGGATATGCCAGGCCCATAGATTATTTTGGTATACGAGGGTATTTTTTCAATAACATGTGGTTTGCCAATTACGAGTGCCCATTCTTCTTTATGGGTTTTTAATTTCTTGTAATTGTTTATTTCATATTGAACATTAAGCTCGTCCAATCCCTTGATCAGATTCAAAAACCATTTCTGAACGCCGCCAACAGGTGCTTTTCCTCTTAGTAATTTACGAACAATCCTCCTCGGGTATCGATCATATTTTATCCATCGATCAGGATCAGGCTCTTCATAAAATATATTAATCTTTCTCACTTTCTTTAGTTAAACACGATTAGACGTTTTTACCGCTCTTACACCTAAGATCTTATGTGCCAACGGTCTCAAAACCGACTTCAATTGAAACTTCATTCTTTCGAGTATGGCTACAGGGTAATCGAAAAAAAGCGAAACCACCAGGTTGGCCGGTGTTTTCATCCACTGGTTTAAAACTACCAATTTTAGTCTCATTGCGTCCGAATTATATTCGTAGTTTTCAGTAAACCTGTTGTTATAATGTATAATTACCGGATAAGACACAGTCAATTTTGAATATTCGGGAGATGGAATTGAGTCATCGTTCCAAAGGTGGGCCGCTCCCGATAAAACGTTTTTGCGATTATAATTGAAAAACATTCGGTCCGCTTTCACCGTACCCTTATCAGGTACGGGCTGAAATTCAAATTTCGACATTGCAATCGCTATCAACGGTTCCTCATTTTCTTTTCCTCGCAGTCTCGTCAATCCTAAGTCATCATATTGCCCTAGTAGAGTTTTTATATAGTTAAAGAATTCACCTAATTTTTCAGACTTCTCAAAATAATAGATCGAACCGCAGAATATAGGGTAGTAAGACAATTGTAGTCTTTCCAATAAATAGGAAACGTTTTTGCAAAAACCCACATCTAGCCCCTCGGTTATTGTATGCCCAATTACCGAAACGGGTTTCCCTTTGAATACTTGAAATATTGGATTTAAGTCTCCGTAAATCAGGCAGTCTGCATCAATAAAGAGATTTTGTCCTTCGCTTAGAAATCGATCTAGAATTAACTTCGACGAGAAGCCGTCACCGATTGATTTCGCAGGCAATGAAAAGACCTTGATTTGCTCTTTTAGTTGAGCGGGAACGGGAGCGCTTAAATCGGTAATTAAAACGAACTCGATATCTGTATTCTTATTCCAAAAAAGAAACGACATTGCTAAATTGCAGGCATACTTTAAGTACACATCTTTTCCCGCAGCTATAGTAAATACCGTTTTTTTCATTTTCGCAAAGCTCGCATATTAAATAGGCAATCCCTCCAAAACAGGTGTCTTACATTGCTGGTGTAATGTCTCGCTATAACATCTTTCACTTGCATCGGCATTATGTTTTGCCTGTCTTCATTAAAGTTCTTAATAACGTCTTTGTTCCACAATACTCCCATGGAATAGCTTGCGATATGTGCGAAGATGGTTTGTTCGGTGAAAAAATCGTAATGAGGATGGACTGACATTAAAGTTTGCTCTATTCCGAACTTTTCGTAAATTTTTTCTCCTGAAACGTATAGTAGGCCAGCATTAAAGTTCTTGACTATAGTGCGTTCATTATAACAGTTTAACACCAGTTGATGATAAGCAGTAATCCAATCTTCTGATCCTCCGCAGCAAATCCCACTCTCAGGCTTTGGTAAAAATCTAGTAAAATCGTTGAAGAACAGAATATCACTATCAATCCATAAGACGGGACCTTTTTCTGCATGGTGTAATATTAAAGCCAGCTTTTTTCCAAAAGCTTGGTTATTCGCATATTCTATTAAACCGGGCCGGATCTTGTTCCCGTGATAATTTATACTTTCTTCCCATGATTGTAAGATCAGTTCGCCTTTCCAAAACTTCAGTTCTTTGGCTATTTCGCTAGTGCTGATTGTTCCATCAGTACTTATAATTAGCTTCGGGAGTCGTTCCCATGCCTTACCAATTGACCATACACTGTAGCGTAAAAGCTCTATATAGTTTTTCCCAGTCATCATCAGAACAGTAACGTCTGAGCTGCTTTTTTGAGGGAGATGTAAGCGGCGGTATCGTAGAAGACTCTTATATAGAAGTGGTAGTCGGAAGGCTAGGGAATTTTTAATCATAGCAGAGGTTGCATTAGCTTCTTATGATGCTCTGAATTCTTCTAGCTGCTTTCCATCCAAATATATCGGCAACATTGTTTACGAATCTGCCGCCCAGACCTACTTTATATTCAAACTTTGGAAGTTCGTTCAGCTCTTTCTCGACTATACGTTGCAAATCCATGTAAAATGGATAGCACCGTACCTCGAGCTCCTTCAACTGTTTGAATATGGCCATTTTAGCATTTACCGAATCAGACTTGCTAAATAAGTGCTCTTTTTTTAACAGAATGGAATCTAGCGCGCTTTTCATCGCGCTATGACTTTTTTTTGCGGATAAGCTCGAACTATTCAAATATTTCCGGTAATAATTTTTGCCCCCGGTTTTTATTATGCCTTTACTATTTAATAACAATCTACCGAAGAATTCCCCATCGTCATCAAGTGACAAATATTCTTTCCAATTGCCATGTCTTATAATCAGTGACCTTGGAACTAGCCATGCATTCGTTTGAATCATTGATGCTTCGAAATTGTATCCCCCCCAAAGCCTGATTGTGAAATCGACGACGTCATCAGTAGTGTAGATAAATTTCTCTTCGTAAGTTGAGGGCTCTAGTGCAAAAGGATCTTCCTTCTCATTGAAGTGAATGGTGCTGCAAACACCCAATTTATCAGTTGTGCAGCGTAACGCATCAACTTGTTTTTCGATTTTGTCAGGGGATAAGAAATCGTCCGCGTCTAAAAATTGTAAGTATTCCCCTTTTGCGTGTTGGATGCCAAGATTACGGGCGGCACTAGCTCCTCTGTTTTTCTGGTACAATATCTTTACTCCTCGGTCCGCATAGAGGTTTATGATTTTAACGGAATTGTCAGTTGATCCATCATCAATCACTAAAATCTCAATGTTGCCATAAGATTGCAGAAGACAGCAACTGATTGAAGCGTCTAAATATCTTCCAGCATTAAAAACCGGTATAATTATCGAAATCAAGGGATTTTGAGAGAGCATTTAAGTCTAGGCCTTTTTTCTTATATGCGGCTTAAAACGCCTAATCATCATTTCACGAAAGCGTATGGCACCGTAAGGATGAAAGAACTTCAAGACGTCGAATAGAGTTTTGAATTTTATCCTATTGTAGGGTATTTTTTCCAACAAACACAAACATCTTTTAACATAGTCCCAATCCTGATGTACGCTTAAAGCTGAAATGCAATTCCAAACTTGCCTACCAAGCTCTTCCGGATATAAATTAGCGTATTCTTCAGTTGTTTGTTTTAAAACATGATAATTTGCTTGGGCACACTTTAATGCATTCGATGAAGACATGCTTTGTTGATATCTGTAATTAATGCATGTAACCGTTTCAAGGTAATCGAACTTTAGCCCCTTCTTTGCAAGCCGTTGATGAAATGCATTATCTTCATTATAGAGAACACTTGGGTTCGTATCGAATCCTCCAGCATATAAAAAGGAATCTTTTTTATATATTCCAAAGTTTACAATTTTGTTATTGATTGAATAGCGTAAGGGATCTTTTTGTAGATCAGCTTTGTTATGGTTGGCTGAACCTAATACTTCTTTTGATTGAAAGTCGACGTAATTAAAATTCAGTAAAAGAAGATCGTGAAGGTTACCTGCTTCTCTAATCCATTTGTGTGCAAGCTGTGTAAAGTTGTCTAAGATGTCGTCATCGGCATCATGGAAATGTAGCCACTTGCAGGTACTAACCTCTGCCAACTTGTTCTTGCCATATGAACAACCCCGGTTTACATCCCCTCTAATTACAATTGCTCCTCCCGATTCGGCAACTCGATGAGTATCGTCGTTGCTACAGTCATCATATACCAGAATCTCATCAAATGGGATCTTTTGCTTTTCTATGGATGAAAATAGTTTCGGCAGGAACTTAGCTGCATTATATGCTGGGATGCAGATAGCCAAACTATTAGAATTTGCCATGGCTTAACAGGAGCTTATATAACTTTTGAAAATATTTATACTCGTAGATTAAGGCCTTTTTGCCAGTATTATGAGGCCCATGAACAGCCTCGATGTTGTGGTCGTCTTCTGCCCATTTCTCCTTCCAAATATCGGAAGATGTTTTCGCATTTTTTTGAATTCTAAATGAACCAATTGGGAAAGGGATATGTTTTCTGCTTTTATTTTTAACCAATCGCAGCCATAGTTCGCCATCAACATTGCAATTCATCTTCTCCCATATTGGTGTATGAATTGTTTTAGACCAAAAAGCTGAGTGTGATGCGATAAGCCCTCCGAAACGTAAATAGCGGTCTAGTACAAGATTCGCCCGCCAGTAAAATCGTTGAGTATTGCCCTCATTAACAGTAAAAGCGTCTCCATAGTAAAACTCTTTCCTAGTCTTGAAAATTTCCGATCCCAAATGGAACAAGGCAGATTTGTTGTAGAAATCATCGCTATTAAGCCAGCCGAAATAATCACCCGTAGCCAGGCTGAACCCCATATTGATGGCATGTCCCTGTCCTCGATCTTTTTTTGAATGCCAATAACTTAACCAGAAAGAATATTTCTCCAATATGTCTAAAGTGTTATCTGTACTCCCTCCGTCTATGACAATAAACTCTAAATTAGGGTAGTTTTGTAATAAAACTGAACGTATCGCTTCTTCTATGAAATTGGCTTGGTTGTAGGATGGCATCACGACAGAGATTTTCGGCCATAAAATGTCAGACCTATAAATATCTATTGAAAGTTCTTCATCCCATGGCCACCCCTTTTTTAAACACTTAGGTAAGTCATGCACTAAGCCATTTTTTGAGGGAATTACTTTCAAAGAGTCAATCTTCGCTTGCTGTTTTAACTGTTGATGGTATTCTTTTAAATCAGGAAGTGCTATGTGTTTATTCATCAGTGCCCTTTTTGAGTTTCTTTTTTGTGAGGATGACGAAAGCATGGTCTCTAGCAAAAGTTAGGGTTAACGGACTTGTAAATCGCCCGAAATATTTTGTTAATGTACTTGGTAAATTCCATCGTCTATTGTTATTGTTAGGGCATAAAAAAGTCCAGACGAAGCTCCAGATGATCTCCTTAAGCGCTGTTTGCACGGAAGAGTCGAAATGCCTGACTGCTGAGTATTGAAGCGTTGTACAATTTGAATAAAGCTTTTCCAAATATTTTTTATTCAAAAACACTAGATGTGAATCAATATGAAAGTACCAGTAGGTCGGACCGATTAAGTTCATTACCCTGCTATCGGTTCTTCCACTTACAATTATAAGTCGACCTTCATCTGCCAACATTTCGATAAGCCTGTTTAAATATCCCGTTGGATCTGTTAAGTGTTCAAAAACATCAACAATGGTTATTATATTGAAAAAATTTGCATATTCATTGACAAGTTTCTCTGTTAATTCTTCTCCAATAATATTTATATTATAATCTGACCTCGCAATTTGTGATGCCTCTTTAGACGGCTCAATTCCAAATAAATTATGATTTTGATGTATGGAAAGGAGTTTTCCGGTAAAGCAGCCTACATCCAAAATATTCGCAGGGCATTTAGTCTCCGTCAAGATCTTGTCGATCTTTTTTTCGTGAGGATACCTGTTTTCGTTTACCCAAGGGCTATTATTCGTTTTTACTTTTTTATAATAGTCGATAAGTTCGCTTGGTTTGGGCATTGGACTTTTGTACCACAAATGACAATCAAGGCACTCAAGTAAATCATAACCTTCAGTAAAAGGAGGTTCCTGGCAGCCGGTATAAACCGTATTAACTGATTTCCTTTTATTATTTATGGACTTACAAGAAGGGCAATGGGTCATAGTTAACTACTTAAAGGTGGGCCTTATATATTCGGCCTTTTTTCCAGCAATCACACAACCTTCAGATGTTGAACTGGTAACGATAGAGCCAGCACCTACTACAGTATCATTAGCAAGTTTTACACCTTTTAAAATAATACAGTTTGAGGAAACCCATACATGATTTCCAATGGTTATGGGTGAAGATTTTACATGAGTATTTATCCGCCAGCCGACTGGATGGAAGTCGGTGTCGTAAAGGTGAGAATTAGCTCCTAATCCCGAGTCATTGCCTATTATGATACTTTTTTGCGCAACGATGGCTGAACCACTTGCTCCAAAATTCTCACCAATAATAATTTCGGCAGATGCAGTTGTAGTGGCTAATATTACCTGGTGATTTATCCCTGCATAGTTTCCTCGAGTCTTTGATATAAGTGTACAGCCTTTCGCTATTTTAATTGTTGAGCCTGAAACTTTGTGAATATGTGGTAAGCCAATAAGCTTCACATATCCGAATTTCGTATCTACACCCTTACATTTTAAAAATGCATAGTCGCGATAAGGTTGTATTCTCGACATTATCACATTAACAAATTTATTGATGACTTTTATTGTTATGAAGTAAAGCACAAACAGTCTAGTCATAACTAGTAAATTTTTTGAATAGAAGTTGTGTTTTATGATAAAGATTAAGTGCTCTTTGGATATAGAAATTTAGATATCCTCTCTTCTTTACTCCTAATACCGTTTTTGCAAATAATCTTTCTGCATCCTCATTTATGCAAATGCATGACGGATGGTTTAATTGCAAAAGAGGTGCTCTTTTAAGATTTGAAAAGGGACTATCTTCGACAGTATGAGTAGCGTCTTTTCCAAATCCAATATTAGATACTAAATTGATATTAGGCGTTATACTAATTCCGTTCTGGGCCCAAATGCTAAACATCCATTGGTAATCCCAAGCGTCTACAACTTTGTCTTTTACGAAGTGGATTCTAGATCTCCAAAATTGTCTCTCAAATGGATCATGGAATTGTTTTTTAATTAATTGAGAATAATAATTGGAGTTTTCAAGAGTAAAATCGTATGTTTTCCACGCCCTTTTCCATGTTGCCCAACCCCAAATAAACGGATATTTTGTAAAGTAATAGCTTTCGTTTCCAAACTTAATGGAGTCATCGAAATTGGTGCCAGTGATGTGCATAATAGAGTTGTTTTTCCGATACTTTTTCAACAGTTCGGAACAGAAATAAAAGAAGCTTAGTTCTGGTACACAATCGTCTTCAAGTATAATACCTTCGTCTACATTATCAAAGAACCAAGTAATTGCTTCGCTAACAGCTTTCCCACTTCCCAAATTAACCGTTCGAAACAAGGTTTTTACATCACATTCCCAATCAATTGCTTTGAGTACTTGGTCTTTAGCTTCCTGAACTTTTTTGTCATCCTCTGGATTATTTGGTCTGGGGCCGTCGGCAGCAATGAACAATTTCTTTGGCTTGACTTGTTTTATTTGTTCAAAAACTAACTGAGTAGTTGAGGGTCTGTTGAAAATTAAAAAAAGGACCGGAGTGTTAAGCATGTTCTAAAGAAATCCAATCAGAAGGTATAATAGATACAGGATTTTCTGTATTGCCTATTCCAAGCCAGAACTTAGGTGCAATTACAGCCCTTTTATTTTCATTGAGGTATGCGCCCCACCAAGAGAAACTACTATTAGAGATGATGCAAACATCTGCGTTTACTAAAAACTGGAAGTCAATGATCTCTTCGTTGTATGAAATATACTTGTTGTTTAAGTAATCAAATTCACGGGCTATAGAATCCGGTTCATCTGATAGAAATATATAGAAATTCTCGGGTTGATTAACCTTGCTAATTGCGAGGTGATAATAGTTCATAGGTAGGTTTAATCCCAAATCTACGTAATCTCCTTTTCTGATATGTATAGCCACTGTCTTCATTCCTTTGGGAAGGAAGGCACTCGTTTCTGAATATAAATCAATATACTTTGTTTTTATCTTAAATAGCCCTTTTATACTACTGCTATACTCTTTAAAATATGTTTCTGATTGGAAATAGCCCTCATATAAAGCACCATTTTGCAGCCTGTTTAATTCTTCTTTGGGCGAGATGGAGTTTGAAAAGGAAATGGTCTCTAATCTGTACAATGCCTTTAATAGCTTATAGAATTGCTTTTTTAAGTGGTAACTAAAAATATTTTTAAATCCATTGATAGAGAAAATATACTTATCGGCTATATATACTTGATCTTTTGGTAGCACGAAGAAGCGAGAGAGAAGAAATGGCTCAATGCTCTTATCCAAGTAAAAAGATGTGCTAAGTTTTTTACTTGCAGAAAAGATAAATGCATATTGGAAAAGCTGGTTGCCTAATCGGCCTAAAAGTTTAATGGAAATCATTTAATTAACATGTCACTGATGCCAATGAAAAGAAACTGTGAAATATTCCTTTGCATACTTTTCTATCAGAGTGGAGAGTGAACTCAAATTTTCTCTCTTCAAAGATAAATTGCCATAGTAATTAACCCGTACTTTTTTTCTAAAGTTCTGCATCATATAATGTCCGTAGGTCTCGTATTCAGAAAATCCGGAGTTCTCATTAAAATTAGTGTTATTGATAATCGCATTCACCCACGTAGATTGACTAAGCTTCTCAATTGTACTTTTGAGAGACCTGGTGGTTTCTCTTTCGAATACCATGAAATGGCTAACAAAGGAAATAGGTGATTTGATTTTGATTTTTAATAACCTGTTAAATGTCTCGAAGTAAGGCTGGTGATACTCTTCGGAGCAATTAAAGATCAATACTTGGTTTCTTACAAACGAATGTTTCTTGATCAGAACGGTATCTGCATCGAAAATCAAACAGTACTTGCTTTTAGATATCTGATCCCAGTTTAGTTTTAAGAACTGTTGTAAAAGCCAATTGGCCCGATTTTCGCCCCCCACCGTATAATCAAATTTTTCAAATTCTGGTAAGACGCTTGCTTCATCTATGAAGATGCAGTTGTTTTCTTTGGCATACTGTCTGATCGCCTGTGATTGGGGGGCTACAAGAAAGATATTAATAATTGGATTACGGCAGAACATTCGGATAGAAGGAATTGCTAATGCAAGGGTTTCGAGGTCTCTCTCAATCACTGGTATGAACACATCTAAAGGATCCAAATTTCCGTTGAAGGCATCCTCTTTGGATTTAATAAATTTAATATAGCTTAAAAGCGAACTTCTGCGATATATACCTCTTTTTTCGGCATTAATATTAATAAATGAATTAACGAAATACCATGTCGTTTTAAGAAAGGTTAATAATCGAGACATTTAGTTCTTCGTGTTATAGTTATAAACGATATAAGTTGCGATAATAGAGTTCCGATCTGAAGGCATTTCTGTCAGTTTTTTTATCTTTTTATTGAACGGCGATTTATCCAAGAATACTCCTGAATTTACTTCCAATCTTATTCCAGAGCCGGGAACCTTGTCCAGATTGGCGATGTAACTTCCGGCTGGTTGATGTTCGGTAATAATAAGATGTTGCGTCGAACTCAGTTTTTTTAGGACCCGCCTGATGTCTTGGTTCGATAAATGCTGAAATACTTGGCGAATTAAATAAAGTTCGCCCTTGGGTAAGGGATCATATACAATGTTAAGCTGATCAAAGTCGACATCATCAGATGCGAAGTTTTTTTTGTTGTACTCGACTAATTCTGGCACAACGTCAATACCCATATAGTTAACCCTTGTCTTTTCGCAAATTTCTTTTCCAATTCTAAAGTCGCCGCAGCCTAGGTCAACTACAGACTTTATTTTGTTCTCACGGATGTATCGTACGATCGCTTCAACATAGGGCTTTGCGTATTCTTCATCAGATCCCCCTCCCGAATAAAATGGAGAGTTCGGGACATTACCCCAAACCTGATTCTTGTAGATTGATGAGAAAATCTCCTTGTGATTAGGAGACTGTAACTGTTTAATGATAGTTGTCAGTTTAAACGTAATTTTTCTTTTTATATTATCGAGCATAGGTTCAGGCACGTTTTTTTTCCGATTTCAAATGTGGCCTAACCACCCCATGTAACTTTCCGGTATACTGACCTCTGGAAGGCGAGGTTAGATCATCCAGCACGGAAAAGGAAATTTCCTGTTGTAAATGAATTTTAAAAGGGCTGTTAGTGGTTATTCCTAATATCACGGTATATTCAATGTTGTTTAAAAAGTGCTCAGGTATCCAAAAGATTACCTGATGGTTGCCAACGCCATAATCTCTGAAGTCCGTGACGTTGTGCAATACCACAACGTCTTGATCATTCTTAAGCGCAATTGTTGGTTCGGGTCTACAGTCATTTGAAACGATTTGATAAGCAGCTTCTATTCCTACTCTTTCCGAAATAAAGAAGTCATTCCTCTCTGTAAATTTTTCATCAACGACACGCAGACTCAGTAGAATAACGCTTTCATCACCTATACGCTGGCTATTTATCTTGTAATCGTATGATGCTCTTGATAAGTTGTTTGATAGGTATTTTGAAATCACCGTGTTGCTTGTATCAAAAGAAACCAATTGCCCATGTTCTAAAAGAATTGATTTGGAGCATAGCTCTTTGACTGCACCCATGTTGTGGCTGACGAACAAGACCGTTCTTCCTTCTCCCTTACTAACAGCTCCCATTTTTCCTAAGCACTTTTTCTGAAACTCCGCATCTCCGACAGCCAAAACTTCATCAACAATTAAAATTTCCGATTCCAAATGAGCTGCAACGGCAAAAGCCAGTCTTACATACATTCCGGAAGAATATCGTTTTACTGGAGTGTCAATATAGCGTTCAACCCCAGCAAAGCATACAATTTCATCGAATTTTCTGGAAATCTCTCGTTTCCTCATCCCAAGGATGGCCCCATTTAAATAAATATTCTCACGCCCTGTTAATTCTGGATGAAATCCGGTTCCGACCTCTAGTAGGCTAGCAATCCGTCCCTTACCGGTAATTTTACCACTGGTAGGTGCAGTTACCTTACTTAAAATCTTTAAAAGGGTACTCTTTCCCGCGCCATTGCGACCAATAATACCCACCGCATCGCCTTGTTCAATTTCAAAATTGATATCCTTCAAACTCCATATTATATCACTTGTCCCCTTATTTGTTCGGTCATTCGTTTCGCCAACACGTAGAAAAGGGTCTTCTTTCCCTCGTAATTTTGCAATCCAGCGCTCCAAGTCACGACTAATAGTACCTGTTCCAATCTCTCCTAATTGATAAGCTTTAGAAAGGTTCTCCGATTTTATTACAATATTGCTCATTTACTAAGACGGGATTACACGTGCTACTTCTGCCTTTTGCAATTGTAGAATCTTTTTCAATTCTAACTTCTCAATTGGTGTTGTTAAAAAAAGGGCTGTTTGATATATGTTGGTTAAACTTTTCGTTGAGGATCATAGTCATAAAGAAATGTAGAAGCACTGACTGAACTCCTAAATAAATGCTAAGAGGAGAAAATCCATAAAAAGCGGAAGTTGACACAATATCACTCCACATGCTAAGATAAATCTTAATAAACCCATAATCGCTTAAAGCCTCGATTAAATTTACCTGTGAATCTTATAGAAGAAGCAGCCTGGATAGAGACAATCTTCATATAGTATCCACAAAGTTCTTCTCCACTTTATTGAAAATAAGTACCCCAACTAACAAGATTATTCCTGTCAGAAGACTACTATATCCCAACGCCTGCCAACTAAATGTACCAGATCCAAGAAATCCATAGCGAAAGGTCTCGATAACAGTGGTCATCGGATTAAACTCAATAATCCAGCTATACTCGGGGTATCGGCCTTCTGCAACTGAAAGGGGATAAATAACAGTAGTTGCATACATAAGCAATTGCACTCCGAAAGTTACCAGAAAAGCCAGATCTCGATACTTAGTAGTCATGGCTGAGACGATCATTCCAAGTCCGAGCCCTAAGGCTGCCATGAGGAGCATTAGGAGAGGGAAAAGTAAAATATGAAGATTAGGCTTCAGATTTGCATTATTTAATGAGTAATAGAACATCATTGATGCAAATAGGAAAAGTTGTACACTAAACTTAACTAAATTCGATACAACTATACTTAGTGGCATAATCAGTCGAGGAAAATACACTTTGCCAAATATATTAGAGTTGTCCTTGAAAACTGTCGAAGTTTTTGTAAGGCATTCAGCAAAGTAGTTCCAAGTGGTTATTCCTGCTAAATAAAATAGCGGTCCAGGTAATCCGTCTGTGGAAATGCCTGCAAGGTTTCCAAACACAAACGTGAAAATTATAGTTGTAAAAACAGGTTGGATAAAAAACCATAAAGGTCCTAATGCAGTTTGCTTATAGAATGATACGAAATCGCGTCGAACCAATAAGCCAAGCAGATCCCGATATTCCCAAGTGTCTCTAATCTTAAGATCAAGAATAGAATTTTGAGGTTTAATTTCCCATTCAACAAGTGATTTATCCTTCACAAATAGCTTGTTTAATTTTTTCGTAATATTGATTATAGTTGAAGCTTTCAACACAAAGGTTTTGAATTGCCAGAGAGGTGCTAGCCGTTCTGCCGGTGGTAAGGTTGCTCACGATAGCGTCGTGGATAGCGTTTTTATCGGTAGGAGAAACAAGTGTTCCGAGGCGCCCGTTCAATAAGGCATCCACGCTTCCGTCTTGATTTCCTGCTATAGTCTTACATCCGCAAGCCGCTGCTTCTATAAAAACAATTCCAAATCCTTCCTTTCTGCTGGGCATCACGAATACATCTGATAACAGAAAATGTTCACTCAGTTCTTCTTCGGGAACAAATCCCAATAGAATAACGTGATTTTGAAGACCGCTACTCTCGATCAATTGCACAAGTCTTGTATGTTCAGCTGCATCGGCTTTACCTGCAATCAAATACCTAAGGCCGGGAAACTTTCTCAACAGGGAGGGTATAGTCGCAATTACAAGGTCATATCCTTTATAGAGTTCGCTTGAAGATAGCCGGGTGAGGGTGAAAAGCACGGGGTCAGAAATTTTCAATTTGTACCTTTCCAGCAACTCTACCGGTTTAGTAAAATCAACAGGGATTTCTAAAAAAGGATCGAGACAATTGTGTATAATCTTTATTCTTCCTGCCGGGACCTGATGGCGCTCCTGCATTTGGGTAGCTGTATAGCTGCTTACTGCCCAAATCTCATCGCAATCCTTACGTAAAAAGTCACCCTTCCAATTCTTAATTTCACGCCATACTTCTATGCCATGTACAAATAGAATGATCTTAGTTTTAGGAGATAATCGTTTAATCAGCAATGCGAAAAACAAAAGGTTAATATGACTTAGAATCACCACATTCGAACGTATACCTTCTGACACCGCAGCTATTGAAAAAACAATACGATTTCCATTGAATCCTTTAAATTGTTCCTTTAATATGTATTTGGCATCACGATCGGCCGTCTGGTCGTACATCGAAAATGCTCGCGGCGTGATCAGGTCCTTTACGCTTAAATCGTATAAAGTGCGGGTTAGTACCCTGCATACTTTTTCTATGCCTCCCGTAATACTGAATGTTCTTAATGTAAGGAAAAGTACCTTCTTAGGCATTGTTAATATGATAAAGAGCAAAGGCCGAGGACCAATGTAGATTTCCATCATGAAAATCTTTCATCAGTTTTTTGGCGGTCTTGTTTTTATATCCCTCAGGGTTTGAGATCCGTTCGAAACGACTCATCCATTCTTGAAATGGAAAGCTAAATCCCATTTTCTTACGGTTCCATACTTGTTCTGGTAATACATTCTTAAAGGCTTCAATAAGCAATATTTTTTGAAGCTTAGAATTAAACTTTACTGATGGATGAATTCTTAATGCGGTGCCAATAAGGTCCTGATCCAGAAACGGGACACGGACCTCAATTCCGTGACTCATACTCATGTAGTCAGTGTCCTTAAGTAATTGATTTTGCATATACAGGTTCGTCTCGAACCAACTCGCCCGGTTGCCTCCTTTTAAGGAGTTCACCTGTTCATCTATTGGAAAATCATTAATTAATGTGTTGATCTCGTTCAGGTCAGCATCAAGGATGGATGCAATCACAGGTGGGGTATAGAAACCTCTTAAGAATAGATACTCTCCGATCGGATTCTTATAACTTAGGTAATAAAGACGTTTTAATTTCGGATTAGGGTGATAGCCTACTGCCCTGATAAAGGTCGATGATATATTTTTTACAAGCGAAAGTGTATTCATCCTTTGAAAGGAGGGATATCCGCCGAAAAGCTCATCGCCCCCTAGTCCGGAAAGAACTGCTTTTAAGCCGTTCTCTTTTGCATATTTGCTCACGAACCAAGAGTTGATTCCATCGGTACTCGGCTGGTCCATGCTTCCCACTATCCGTTCGAAGTTTTTGATGAATTCCTTATAATTGATGAAATATTCGTTGTGGGTACCCTTCATTCCCCGGGTCACCATTTCCTGGTATTTTTTTTCGGTATAATCTGTTTCTTCCAGATTAATAGACAGTGAATTTAATTTTTTCCCTTGATATTCGTCAGCAATGAGTGTCAAGATACTAGAATCAATGCCTCCACTCAGAAATACGCCAATCGGAGCATCTGATACTAGATGGTTCGTGACTGACCTTCTAAGAGCTTGTTTTATTTGGTGGACTGCCTCTCTTGAATCAATGATTTCTTCTGTATAACCGAATTGCTTAAACGAATGTAAGGAATGCTCTTGAGTTGATAAGTTCCAGCTAAGATAATGACCTTTCTTTAAGCTTTTCACTCCTCTAAGTGTGGTATATGGTTCGGGAATGTGGCCGAATGCCAATAAATAGATCTTCCAGTTATTATCCCGTTGAAAGTCGATTCGTGTATTCAAAAAGGCCTTTACCTCTGAAGCAAATATAAGCTGCTCATTATTTAGAGAGAAGTAAAGGGGTTTAATGCCCGAAGGGTCTCTTACTAGGTGAACCCGATTACTCAGTTTATCATAGATCGCAAAGGAAAACATTCCTTTCAACTTGGCGAATGACTCTGTTCCCCATGCCTCGTATGCCTTTAATATTACTTCTGTATCTGTTTCAGTATGAAAAAGATAGCCTTGAGCAGATAGTTCCCTCCGAAGTTCTTTAAAATTGTAAACTTCTCCGTTAAACGATATCCAAAGGTTCCGCTCGTTGCAGCTCATTGGCTGATGACCGGCCGCACTTAGGTCGAGGATAGACAAACGGCGATGCCCAAGGCATACTGAGCCTTCTTCATTTAGGAAGATACCTTCATCGTCTGGTCCTCCATGCTGCAAGGCCGTGCACATTGCTTTAACTTGGTGATAGGTTTCCGCAGAATCAGACTTACTTGATACTATTCCCGCTATCCTGCACATAATCGTTTAGAGTATCCCGCCATAGGGCCATGTTCCGAATTCTTGGTCGAAACTAGAAAAATAGAAGCCGTTACACTACGGCAGGAAAGAACTATGAAGTCTAAATGAAATTCTCTATCGGTGGTCATTATATAAATTCTTATCGCGTGGACATAGCTTCGCCTCCTCAGTCCCATATCAATTTTCGAGAACCTTCTTTCTTGAAGTATCGAATGACTTCGAGTCGTTCGATACTTTTTTTACATTACCCCAATTTGTACAGGGTATTTTTTTATTTCGGCTCCAAAAAAGCCTTCGAAACCTGCACTAGTATCGACTGAGTGATCGACTCAATTCTAATTAACACTCTTTGTGAAGATTTCCATGAAACCAGTTCACCTCTCAAACCCTGTAGTGGGCCAGCCTTTACAGTTACGAGTTGACCTGGCTCAAACTCCTGTTCGACTATCTCTAAATCGGAAGAATTGGCTAGCAATAGTTTTAGTTGCGTTATTTGGCGTTCGGGTATTGTAGCAATTTTGCCCGAGAAATAGATGAAACGACTCACTCCCTTGCACATCAACACATCAGGCAGCTGATTTGTATGAATGTGCACAAATAGATAGGACGGTATTAACGAAACGTCCACCCACTTTTTTCGATCGCTCCATTGGCGAAGCTGTTTCTGCACTGGAAGATAGACATGGATGTTCTTCTTTCTCAGCTCCAATTCAGCCTTCTTCTCAGCTCTAGAATGAGTATAAACCGGGTACCAAAACAAATCCATTCAACAATCCTTATACTTTTTCTTCGCTTTTAAATCGTTTCCAAAGATTCCACCAATTAGTCTTTTCATCTTCGGAGTAATAGCCGTCTCCTGAGTAACCTGAGTAATCAGAATAGTAATATTGGTAGGCACTACCTGTATAATTGCTACTATAGTATCTGCTGTGGAAAGCATCGTCAGTAACAGCGTTCAAAACAATGACAACATTGTTCAATTTATATTCACCTGATAAGCGGTCCGGTATCGTTGCCGCGTTATACCTGGAAACTCCAGAGCGGATGACAAACAGATTGATGTCCGCATGTCTTATAAGGGGAATCGAGTCGGAAACTAAACCTACTGGCGCAGTATCTAACAAGACAAAGTCGTATATCTCAGATAGTTCTGCAATCAGTTTTTGCATGCGATTCGTATGTAGTAACTCCGATGGATTCGGCGGAACAGGACCTGAAGCCATAAAGTGAAGATTTTCGATATTCGTTTTTACGATTACCGACTCAAGATCATGCTGGGTGGATAAATACGTGCTTAATCCTTTTGTATTATCTGCTTTAAAAGATTTATGTAGTTTTGATTTTCTCAAATCGGCGGCCAAAAGAATTACCTTTTTATCAATTAATGCTAATGTGCTGGCAAGATTGATAGATACGAAAGATTTACCTTCTCCCGAAATCTCCGATGTAATACAAATAACCTTGCTTTTCTTTTCTCCTGCCAAAAAGCTCAGATTAGTTCTAACTGAACGCACCGATTCTGCAAATATCGACTTTGGTTTTTGTACTGAAAGGGCTTGAGTATTGTCCTTGTCGATAAATCCTGGAAATTCTCGGATTATTCCTATAATAGGAATGGAGGTTAGGCTTTCAACAGTTTCTTTATCATAAATATAAGGATTAGCAATTCGGACTAAAAGAATCATCCCTACACCTATTCCCAATCCCCATAAAAAGGCATAAGTGTAGATTTTGCCTGGAATAGGTGAAATGAGACGGTTTCCCGGTTCTGCCTCATCGACAATCGTTGCTCCGGGAACAACCGCGGCTTTACTGATTTGCGCTTCTAACTTCTTCTCAAATAAATATTCGAATACTTTTTGATTAATGTCAAAGTCAGATTGAAGGTTGATATAATTACGTTCGGTACCTGGGAGGCTAATGGCTTCGCTTTCCGCTTTTGAGAGTTGTCTCGCTACATAGCGTTGCAGTCTGCTGTTTCTTTCTTTATAGCTTTGAATATTTGTAATGATTGCCTTCTTGGTTTCCGCAATTTGATTGTCAAGAGTTGAAATTTGTTGTGAATTTGGAGAATAAATTGCGAGTTTTTTTTCCCTTTCAAAGATCAATGCGTTCAACTGGGTTACTAAAGTCGCGAGCATCGCGTCAACTTTGCCCTCTACGTTGTAATTATATTCGTTCGAACTCGAATTCTTTTTTATACGCTCCTCTAACTGATTTATAGTTTGTTCTTCCAACTCCAAAGCGCTTTTTTCTTCATTCTTAGATGAAATTTCCTCAGATCGATTAGACGCAGCTGAGGTAAAGGTGATCATCTTATTGTTTCGTTTAAACTCTGCAAGCGCGGAACCGGAAGCTCTAACCTGCTGCGATAAAAAATCGAGTTGTTGATTGATGAAAGTTATTGTTTGAGATGCCGACAAGCTTCGTCTGTAACCATCAAAATAAACATATTCTTTTAAAATTGCATTTAAGATATCAGCTGCAAACAGTGGGTTTCGATCAGTCACTGTTAGCATAAGAATGTTGGAACTCTTTGCAGCCTCTCTCATACTAAGGCCCCCGGCAACTCTTCCCAAAAAATCCTCCTTAGAGTTAAATTTTATCGAATAAGTGCTGTTTGTGGCAGGACCACTCATTACTTTGAAGTCTATCCCGGGCAAAGAAATTACCTGCCCATATTTGTAGACCTTCGCGTTATCATCGGACCCATTTTTATAGCTTAATTGAAAGGTATCTACATTGATGTTTTGGATATCAAAAAAACCCCTGTAGAAGGTAGCGGAATCTTGTTTTACAATCTCAATGGGAAATGGAATTTCCGGATACAATTCTGACGTTCTTACCCGGCCTTTAACAAAATAAGAAACCCTATAGTTAATTCTTGAAATAGCATTTAGTAACACATCTCGGGATTGTATTACGTACGTTTCTGCCTGAACTTTATTGGTTCTATCATATATATTCTTAACCGCTAGAAGTTCTGTGATCTCGGACTTTTCTTCTACAAATTTCAGAGAAGCATTAGTAGAGTATACTTTCGGCGTATACCACAAGTATAGATAAGCAATAATAGTCGTAGTTACAATACAAGCTGCTATCCAGTACCATCGACTCCAAAGAATCCTTAGAACTTTTAGGTAATCAATGCTTTGCGTTGGAAGTTTTGAAGCATTATTAGATTCGGTACTGGTCATATTATCTCCTTATTGTATATAGTAGTAAGGCTATATTTAAAATTACGAACACGGGCTGGGAGATAATCGAATAACTTTTAATTCCCTCAGACAAATTAGTTAACCCCCTTGGTGCAATATAGATGATGTCGTTGTTTCTAAGTGCTAGTTTGTCACTTCGTAGAGAATTTAAGTTCTTCAAATTAACATATATTATCTCGGGAGACTGTAAGTTTCCCCGAATAATTTTGACTTTTTTCGGATCTGCTGTCGACATAAAGCCTCCGCTCTCCGCTATGATCTCTAAAAGGTTAACGTTCTCTTCTTCAAGCATATAATTTCCAGGTCTCGCCACCTCACCTAGAAGAGTAACCTTTAGATTGATCACAGAAACATCAATGATCGGGTTTTTGAATAGCTTTTTGCTATAAAGTTCTTGAATTTGTGCTGCGGCCTCCTGTCGAGTCAAGCCATAAACATTTAGTGAACCAATTACGGGAAGGATTACAACTCCATCTTTGTCGACTTGGAAGACTGCGCCTTCTTGAGTACCATCAGTCTTTGACGTGTTAACTAAGCCTTCTGGGTTTTGTAAATTTCTTATAATTAACTTGTCGTAGAGGCTAATTTTATAATTTTTAGAATTTTCGAGGGTCTCATTAGCCACAAACACCGTCTTCGCCGTATCCGCAAACTTATCATACTCACTTAAAAATAAAGTATTGGTATTTTTTAAAGATCTACACGACGAGAGCAAAAAAAGAGATAATACAATTGCCCCCAGGAACTTCCCCTTTTTTAAATTCATTTAATTAGAGTGTTATTAGATGTTGCTAAAATTGCTTATTAATTTCGGATATTCAAAAAATATCGCTTTTTTAAAACATATTTGTCCTTTTAGGGTTAATTGTCCTTTCATTTTTATTACATGGTGTAGGGCAATGCGTATGTTTTAATTTTGTTGTTTTTGTTCTTATGTATTAATTTTCAGCTATTTAAAGCTTCAACCCACAGCTTACAACTCACAACCCATGACCATCTCCATCATAACCGTCACTTACAATGCCGAAAAGTTCTTGAAGACTTGCATGGAATCCGTACAGCACCAAACCCATCCCGGTATTGAATACATTGTAATTGATGGTTTGTCGACTGATAAAACCCTAACCATTGCAGCCTCTTACGGGATTGTTGCGCAATTGGTTTCGGAAAAAGACAATGGAATGTACGATGCGCTTAACAAAGGAATACAACTGGCCACTGGTGATGTGATCGGGATTTTGAATGCTGATGACTTTTTAGCTTCAGCAGATGTGCTTGCGGATGTGGCAAAAGCCTTTTCAGAAACGAATGCCGATGTTGTGTATGGCGATTTATGGTATGTAGACAAATACGATACAGAAAAGGTGCTCCGCCGATGGAAGTCGAAGCCCTACAAACCGGGAATGTTTCAATGGGGCTGGATGCCTGCACATCCTACATTCTATGCCCGTCGTGAGCTATTTGAAAAATATGGCAATTACCGACTGGATATGGGCAGCGCTGCAGATTACGAGCTCATGATTCGCTTTCTGCACAAACATCGGGCAAAAAGCTTTTACCTTCCGGAAGTGATGGTGAAAATGCGGGTAGGGGGGATGAGTAACAGTTCGCTGGGCAACCGCATTAGAGCGAATAACGCAGATATGGAGGCGATGAAGATTAACGGAATAAAATTTCCCCGCCTGGCTGCTTTTCTTAAACCAATTCGGAAAATCCCGCAGTTTTTGGGCTTTTAGGACAGGAGAGCCCCCTCATCCTGCACTCCCGACCGTTGCGAGCAGTTTTTGTAGGAATTTCAACCCGATTAAGGTGCTAATCAAGTCGCTGAGCAGCTTCGCCAGACCAAGCTTAGATACTGTATAGATAAAGCATGGCAAAGGCATAGATAAAGCATGGATAGAGTATGAAGAATGTATCCAAAAATATCACTTAAAGTTTGCGCTTCTTCGTATAAAAAGGCAAGTCAAAAGGATCCATCCTCAATCCTTGTCAGGATCACAAAGCCTAGCTTGTGCTTTGGGAAGTGCTGAAACGAGTTTAGCATAGCATCTCCGACGATTAAGGATCTAAGCATATGCGAGATGCTGAAGTACTTCATTTTATTCCCGCGGCCCGAATGATACTTTAGATATAGATACGGTATGGGTACTGTATAGATACTATATAGATACTGTACACATACTGTACTAACAGTGTAGTAAAAGAATTTTTGAAAGTGTCTCTTTCCCAGCCTACTCTTCGTGTAGCCTACCTAAAGCGCCATACTTAAGGGATGGTTGATTTTCACCGATTCGTACCAAACTTGATGCCCGGTTGTCTACGAGAATGATGGAGGAGGTTATTGTCCACCAATCTGCATTCAGCAACCCAACATACCCCCGAAACCCTAAGTTCCGAAGGGTTGGGCCCTCCCGCCAGTGCTAGACGAAAATTTGCCGACAGCTGGCCTTGTGCGCAGCTAGAGGGCCTCGGTTGTTTAAGTAGCAATGGCCAGCAGCGCAGATTAAACAGGCGCAGACCTGAGCGCTGCCGGCAAATTTGTGTAAGGCTTGTGTGAAAGCACCTCGGGAGGGCACAAGAGTTTACTCACGTGGTGTTTATTTTTCTTTTTGGTGTTCATGGTGTTCATTTGGTCGGCATGGTTCTTTTGCGGATAAAAGGACTAGCCTTTCCGCGGCCTTTAAGCGGATCGAATGCAGTTTAGAGAAAAAGAGTGAATGTGCTCTGCATTAAGGTTCCCGCCTGGCGGGAATGACGGACTGGGTGGTTGATAATTATGAACAGAAATATCCTTTTAGCAATCCCGCTGAGCATCCAGCAACCCAACATACCCCCAAACCCTAAGTTCCGGAGGGTTGGGCGCTC
>CAMLLO010000007.1 GCA_946480915.1 uncultured Sphingobacteriaceae bacterium
TCAGGACAAGGTCCATTGTTTTCAGGACAAGGTCCATTGTTTTCAGGACAAGGTCCATTGTTTTCAGGACAAGGTCTATTGTCTTTAGAACAAGCTCCATTGTTTTTAGTACAAGGTCAATTGTCCTAAAGATAAGGTTCGTTGTCTTCAGGGAAAGTTGTTATTGTATAGAATGAAAAAGAAATCTGTTTTTGGCCGTTTATGCGCTGATAATGGGTTTTTTTGAATATTTGGGTTTAAAATATTCGTTTCTTTGATTATTATCGGGCACTAGATTGCAGCATCCGGCAAACGGTTTTGGCGCAGAACGGTTAGACATATTCAATTTGTAGAAGAATTGCATACGATTTATATAAACATAACAACCCTATAGAAATACATGGCATCAGGTTTTTTTGCAATTCTGGATGATATAACGGCTTTAATGGATGACGTTTCGGTGGCGACGAAAATAGCAACGCGTAAAACCGCCGGCATTTTAGGCGACGATTTGGCTGTCAATGCAGAAAAAGCAACCGGTTTTCTCTCCTCGCGAGAATTACCAGTGCTTTGGGCTATTACAAAAGGCTCTTTTATAAATAAACTGATAATTGTTCCAATTGCGTTGTTGCTAAATGCTTTTTTCCCCTCTGCACTTGAAATCGTTTTAATTCTGGGAGGGATTTACCTGGCTTACGAGGGTGTGGAAAAGATAGTGGAGTACTTTTTCCATCGTTCGAAAACCGGGGATGAGGTAATTGAGGAGGTTCAGCAAGGCGATACAGTCGCCGAGAAGTCCAAAATAAAATCTGCCGTAGCAACAGATTTTATTCTGTCTATCGAGATTGTCATCATTGCTTTAGGAAGTGTGGCTGAAGAAACTTTAACTACTCAAATAGCAACAGTTACGGCTGTGGCTATACTGGCGACAGTCGGAGTTTATGGCATTGTCGCGCTTATCGTGAGAATGGATGATGCAGGGTTAAAGCTTATTAAACATTCTAACAACGAAGGTTTGCTATTTGTATTAGGCACTTTACTGGTTAAGTCGCTGCCTGTTATTATCAGGATTCTGGCTGTAGTTGGTACTATTGCGTTACTATTAGTTGCCGGTGGCATCTTTGTTCACAACATCGATTACTTTCACCATCTTTTTCCAGCAATTCCAACCACAATTAAAGAGCTTTTAGTTGGAACGGCTGTCGGTTTGCTCGCGGTAATAGTTTTTTCAGGAGCCAGGAAAGGAGTTTCTGCTGTTCAGGCAATGAGGAAGGTAAAAAGGGAAGAGAGTGCCTAATGGGCGATACAATCGCTGTCCTCGCTAAATACTCGTTGCAAACGAGCACGATTGAGCCCAAAGATTAAGTATAATAACTCCAAGCACTATCCGCCCGGAGTACTCTCTTCGTGCGTCGGTCCGTACATTCCGGGTACTTTATTACCGGTGGCCCGCAGGTAAACAATCATTTCGCCGCGGTGGTGGTATATATGGTTGAAAAGGAACCCCCGAATTACAACAGCTCTGGGCATCGGACCGAGAACAGTACGGTCGCCGACTTTCATTGTCCACTGATCTTGTAAATCTTGCTCGCTTATTGACCGTAGTGCGATCCTGGCTTTTTCCACATTTTGTTCGAAAAGATCAAGAGTGGCTTTTATATCTGCCGGTTCTCCGCGCTCAAGATGATCTGCTGCCAGGTCATATACATCTTTAGTGAGCGCTCCCACGTACCAGTAATAAATCGTTGCAATGTGCTGAGCGAGTTCACCCATACTCCATGAAATAGGAGAGGGTTTAAAAGCCAGATCTTTTTCGGGTACAGCCTGTAATAATTTTCTTGTGCTGTTTACTTCGTGTTCAAATTCTGCTATTAAAGACGGCAATATCATAATCTGTCATTTAAAAATTTCATAACCCAGATGTTCATCAAGGCTGTTTGTACTGAATTTGTTATGAACGGGAAAAATATTCTCGCATGGAATACAAACCCTTTTAATATTTGAAAAGTTTGGCAAAGCCGGGCGTAATTCTTCATGTGATTGCTGCAACAAGTTTCAGGAAAATGGTTCTTGAAGAAACGAATGAATAATGACATAGAGATTGTCTAATGAGCGATACAATTGCTGTTATCGCTCCAGCTTTGTTGCAAATGAGGGCGATAAAGGGGTCATACAATCGCTGCTCTCGTCCCATCTTTGTTTGCAAAGTATAAACATAAAAAGGGTGTTTGCGCTATCAGGAAGAGGCACTCATGCCTTGATTACCTACTTTAACGCCCTTTATTAATTGTGAATACTGCTTTTCAACTTGGCCAACTCATTCGCCGCTTTTTGAAAATCATTGAACTGTTCCCTTGGAATAAACATCAGTATTTTGTTCGTATAATGTTGAGATATGTGTTTGCTTCCTTTTGTAACGATAATTTTATTGTGCTTGGAAGCCTGCTCAAAGAATAATGATGCTTTCACTAACTCTGAGTTTTCTAGTTCTACTTTAAGTTTGTTCGGAATATATGTTTCCCACTTGATGTCTGAATATGTATCAGTTTTGTTTTGGGTGTTGCCAGCATTAAGTTCAAGTGTCTGCGTCGCGATTATATATTTCGTCTTTGTAAACTTTACATTATTGACAATTTCAGATTGAAGTGCTTTCCCTTCAGAGTTTTCAAGGATATCCGAAAGCAACGAAATAATCATCTTTTCATTCTGGTCTTTGGATATTTTGGCCTCTTCGGGTCTGAAATGTCTTTCATGTTGGTTGATATTGAAAGGATGGACATAAGATATTTCGCGTAAGTCATTTTTGAACAGTCCATTGGAGGAAATTTGGAAAAAATTACCTGGACTATTTACGATAAGGGCAAAAGTGATTGTAAATAGGGAGAATGCATTTAAAGGACTCATATTCTAAATTTATTGAGGCTAAAAATCTTTTTTCATTCAAAGAATGCCTGTTTATAAATGTATTATATTTTGTGGAAAATATAATACAGAGTTTTTACATAAAAGATACTTCCGAAAAAATCAGATGCCCTGGTTTGTGTCCATTAAAAGTAATAATATCTTACATGCGCTTGCAGATGACTTCCGCGGCAAAACAACCCACAATAAAACAAATCAGAAAAAGCACTCGTCATATCCAATCTAATTGTGACTTTTTGTGTTAACGATAGGAAAGCGATAAATGAATTTCAGAAATCTAATCCCCTTAATAATTTGTATTTCGATTCCGTTACTGACCGGGGGAATCGCCGGTTTGGTGACCTCATCGAATATCGAAAGCTGGTATGCTTACCTGGAGAAGCCTCTGTTTAATCCACCAAACTGGCTGTTCGGACCCGTTTGGACAACTCTGTATATTCTCATGGGCATTTCGTTGTTTATCATCTGGAAGCAGCCTGACACGGCGAAGCGGAAGTCGGCGCTTCAGATGTTCTTCGTTCAGCTCTTTCTGAATTTCGCCTGGAGCTTTATCTTTTTTTACTTTCACCAAACGGGAGCAGCCCTGCTCGAGATAATAATCCTATGGGTCGCGATATCGATGATGATAATCGCTTTCTACCGCTTAAACCGATGGGCAGCATATTTGCAGATCCCTTACCTGGCCTGGGTGACATTTGCGAGCGTTCTCAATGCATCGATTTGGTATCTTAATAAATAGCTGTCGCTAAATTTGAGATGTCTTGAACGAAACTCTAATAATGAGAGGCGACTCTGCGATTTTTCGCCTTTTTTATTTTCAGATGTTTTTAATTGCAGCTTCATCATGATGTCCGTCTGCTTGTCATCGCCTAATTGGAAAATATGCTGATCAAATTCAACAAATCCATTCTTTTTATAAAAATTTTGGGTTTTCTTCCCAAACACCCAGCCAAACATAGTCGGCATTTGCCTGTTTTGCATTTTCGTTGCAAATGATTTAGGGGACTCTATGAATTACGATTATCGTTTAGTAATAAATGTACTTAGCCACCGACTTCATTCCCGCTAATGCGGAAATCTTAATGCTCATTCCTCTTCTTTTTCCCGGTAAAGCGCATTACGATTGCCGATCGGATCGGCAATGACGAGACTTCTAAGAATTACTATTATTGTTCTGGAATGACGATCTGGGAAAGACCACGGCGCACTTCAATCACCCTCCGCTCATCACGAAAATAAACTACGCATTATTCATCCCATTTGAGCGACCTCAGCCTCATTTCTTCATTTGCTCAATAGCGATCCAGCCTTCAGGCGTGATGCCCATAATCTCGGTGGCAACTCCCAGCGTTTGATAGGTATCGAAGAAAGCCATTCGGGCAATCGGGTGGTCCACTTCGCTGATTACCGCATAACCCTGATCGCGCAGGTCTGTGGTGACACGTTCGAAATCGCTAACCGGCAAACGGAATGCCATGTGCTGTGTGCCGCCTGCAGGATACCTGGCGAGGTAGTCGTGGAACATGCTTTGGCCCGAAAGAGGCTGGACGAGCTCGATGAAGGCGCCTCCATTATAGGTTTGGGTGGTCAGCCATTCGCCGGCTACAGCCTCACCATAATAAGTCATGTCCAGATCTTGTGCGCGAATATGTTGTGGTGAGGGAAAACCGGCGATGCCCAGGGTGTTCGAAAGGAATTGCACTGCGGCGTGGATATCGGGCACCGCCCAGCCAATCTGAGCGAATTCAAGTCCGGCGATGGTGTTGTTGATACTATTCATATTGTTGCGGTTTTTTAATTCTTGAACAAAGTTATAGGGGATGGGTTTCTAGCGTCGGGGGCATTCGCGGCAATATGAGGGTGCTTTGCGAAATCTGTATGTGTACAGTGGGGTGGTATCCATCCCGGCAGAGCGTAGAATTCTCACAGAACAACTACTTCTTTCCAGGTGCTTCTCAAAAAATTATAGGCGAGAACAAAACCGCCAAAAAAATCTTTTTAGTTTAAATCAAGAAAAATAAAACTATGGAAGCGGTAAGAGCAACAGCAGAAGGAGGAATTCATTTGAGAGTAAGAGAGGTAAAGGCCTTTGGTACAGAAGCCGCAGAGACCGACTTACAACCGTTAAACATAAAAAGACGGACGCCAACTCCGCACGATGTAGAGATCGAAATACTGTATTGCGGTGTTTGCCATTCGGATCTTCACACTGCCAGAAATGAGTGGCACTTTACCAGCTACCCATGTGTGCCAGGCCATGAGATCGTCGGTAGAGTTGTCAATGTTGGGGATCATGTCAGCAAGTTTAAACTAGGGGACGTCGCTGCTGTGGGTTGTATGGTAGACAGCTGCCGCGAATGCGAGCACTGCAAGGAGGGGCTGGAACAATATTGCGAACAAGGTAATACCGGTACCTATAATTCACCAGATAAGCACTTAGGCACTCAGACCTTTGGCGGCTATTCAGAAAGTATCATTGTGGATGAAAACTATGTGTTACGGGTGCCAGAAAACCTTGATCTGGCCGCTACTGCTCCGCTGTTATGTGCAGGTATAACTACCTATTCGCCTCTCAAGCACTGGAATGTTGGTCCGGGCAAAAGAGTAGGTATTGTTGGTATCGGTGGTCTGGGACACATGGGTGTAAAAATCGCGAAGGCGATGGGTGCAGAAGTGATCGTGTTTACAACATCGGTGTCAAAGTTCGGCGATGCAGAACGTCTGGGTGCTGATGATGTGGTGCTTTCAACAAGCGAAGAACAAATGCAACGATATGCTGGCAAGCTTCATTTCGTTTTGGATGCGGTGTCGGCAAATCATGACATCAATGCCTACTTAAACCTCTTGAAAGTAGATGGTTCCCTCGCCCTGGTTGGCGCTCCCGAACGACCGCTTCCTGTGGCTGCATTCAGCCTCATTCCTGCAAGAAGGAGCTTTGCCGGGTCTATGATCGGTGGCATAGCCGAAACTCAGGAAATGCTCGATTTCTGTGGCAAGCATAACATTGTTTCGGATATCGAAATGATCGATATTCAGCAAATAAATGAAGCTTATGACCGTTTATTGAAGGGCGACGTTAAGTATCGGTTTGTTATAGACATGGCTTCTTTAAAGAGATAATATGGCGAGGGTATTTATTACCGGATCTGCAGACGGACTCGGCCAACTGTCGGCGAAACGGCTGATAGGACAAGGGCATACGGTTGTACTACATGCACGCAATGCTAAACGGGGACGCGATGCCCTGGAGATGACTCCGCAGGCTGAATCGGTTTTAACCGGAGATTTGTCAAGCGTTGAAGAAACAATACACCTCGCTACTGAAGCGAACAAACTGGGAGGATTTGATGCCGTTATTCACAACGCCGGAGTATACCAGGCCGCGGCAAACGATGTTTTCACTGTCAATACGCTGGCACCTTATATTCTTACGTGCCTGATGCAAAAGCCAAAGCGATTGATCTATCTGAGCTCAGGAATGCATTTACAAGGAAGTTCGAAACTAGACAGCTTAAAATCTGACACGGGTAGTATTTCGTATTCAGATTCTAAGCTCCATGTCTTAATGCTTTCTAAAATAGTAGCAAGGAAATGGACAGACGTTTATTCCAATGCAGTTGATCCGGGCTGGGTACCAACAAAGATGGGTGGGGCTGGTGCACCTGATGATCTGCAAAAAGGATATGAAACACAGGTGTGGTTGGCTGTAAGTGATGATCAAAAAGCAAAAGTAAGTGATCGTTATTTTTTTCATCAAAAAGAACGTCGCTATAACCCCGAAGCCGATGATATACTATTACAGGAGAGATTTTTGAAGATATGCAATGAGATCACCGGTGTTCCATTTAATGAATAAGTATCATGAATGTTGTTGTAATGAAGAACTGTGATAGGTCGTAAACAGACTATTATTTGTCGCATACTCACCCATTCAATATCCGTTTTTACTATCATATTTGCAAAGCAATTTGATATAAATCACGATCAGGCGGTGGAGCAGGCACCACTAAAAAAAACGGGCGAACCGAAAGCCAAACGTTAGGAACAAATAAAAAAATATTTTTATGGCAGACAACAAAGTTTCATTGCACAGAGTTATAAAGGCCTCTCCAGAAAAGGTATACCGTGCCTTCACAGAAGCACTGGCGATTGCCTCATGGGTGCCGCCCTATGGTTTTCTTTGCTCGGTACACGACATGAACGTGCAGGTAGGCGGGATCTATAAAATGTCGTTTCAAAATTTCACTACGGGCAAAAGTCACTCATTTGGTGGGGAATACTTGGAGGTAAAACCCAACGAGTTTCTGAAGTATACCGACAAATTTGACGATCCTAATATGCCGGGCGTTATGACGACCTCCGTTTGGATTCAAAAGACGTCGGTAGGTACAGATCTGAAAGTGCTGCAGGAAGGGATACCCGCTGTTATACCGGTGGAAATGTGTTACCTCGGTTGGCAGGAATCGTTGGAAAAATTAATTAAGCTGGTGGAACCCGAAATACCGGATGCCTGATTCACGACATAGGTCTTAGCTGATGCTAAGACCTATGTCTTAAAATAAAAAAAGTCTTAGCTGATGCTAAGACTCAAAACACCGTACCTTGTTCAGAAAATGCTTAATGCTTTTCTGTCAGCAGGTCGTAAGCGAAAACTATTTTTTAGAAACCTTTTTCTTATTAACGACTACGTTTTTCAGTTTGAAGTTTTCTATGATGGAAGTGTCTATTTCAAGGAAATTCTTCGCTGTTACTTCAATATTTTCAAATCTAAAGTCCGACAACTTAGATTTGTACCCTTCAGTATTGCTATTCTTATCTGCAATGCCTACGTTAAAAAAGTTTTCACAATCAAGTTTTATATTTCGCATGGTGATGTGATGGGCGGTAGAGGTCCCCGATATCTGTTCCCCTTTCAAGTCGAAGAACTGTGTCCATGGCCGTATGAATATAAAGTTGCCAATGTCATGACCCTGGATGTCTTCGACCAGCACATATTCGTAATTCTGCGGAGTGTCGGGACGCATTTTAAGCCAAAGTAAACGCTCTGCACGGTTTACCTTGATCCGGCGCAAAATGATATTGCGGTCGTGCACTGACTCGCTTCCGAAGGTTAAGGCGCCGTGACAGAATCCGTACGTGCAGTCTTCTATAATGATGTTTTCGTTGGCACCATTAGTTGGGTCCTTGTCTGCATGCGGACCTTTCCCGCCTTTCAATGCTACTGCATCATCATTAACCGACATATAGCAGTTTTTGATCAAAACGTTTTTACAAGCATCTATATCCACTGCATCAGTACTCGGTGCTTTTACGGGTTTTTCCGGGGAGTATATGTACAGATCGAGAAGTTTTATGTTTTCGCATTTATAAAGGTGAGTCGTCCAGAAAGGCGAGTTCATTAATTTTACGCCCGAAAGCTGCACATTCCTGCTGTTTGAGATAAATACAAGCCTCGGTCTCATTTCATCCATATTGGTGGTTTTCGGATTAAATTCGCGCCTCAACCAGAACGATTTCCAGTAACGTAATCCGTTGCCGTCGATGATTCCCTTGCCCGAAATGGTAAATCCGTCAAGCCCATCGGCATTTACCAGGGCTGCAAAATATTTCAGTGTTTGTCCCTCCATACGGGTCATCACTAGCGGGAAATTGCTGATGTCGTCGCTGCCTTTTAGCTTGGCCCCTTCTTCAAGATGCAGGTGCGTGCCCTTTTTGAAAAACAGCGAGCCACTCATGAAAGTTCCTTTGGGAATGACTACAACGCCGCCGCCGTTTTCAGAGGCTTTATCTATAACAGCTTGAATGAGCTTTGTCTGGATGACAGTACTGTCGTTTGCAAGATTATAGTCGGTAATACGATACTGCTTCCCCAATTTACTGATATCTGTAAGTTTGTTTTGCCGGAACCACTCGGGTATAGGCGTTCCATCGGGAAATACTTCTTTTGCAAAGGAAGTAAGCTTCAGTGTTATGAAAACTATGAACAGCAGCGCGAGTCTGAATTTTTGTGTAATCATTGAATTCTGTTTTCTTGAGTTAAATTGGTTGAGGAACGTTTCAGACATTCCAAGTGATTGAGCAAATTTACAAAATTGTGGATCATCAGCCGCTCTTAAATTATTTTAAGTGTATTGCATAAATTGAACCATTGTATAGATTAAGAAAGGTCTGAGTTTATAATTCAGCATAAATCCTATCTTTAAAAGATCAAAAAAGAAAAGCCGGGTTGATTTGTCGGGTATCTCGAATGTCTTTTAAGATAAGCATCTGCATACAGAATCATGAATCTCAAGCCATTTAAAGTCGGTCTCCTTTCTATCGCTCTAATGTTTTTATTGTTGGGCTGCTCCGCTCCGCGGTATACACCCGAAAAGTATTTTGGACGACCTAAAAAAGTCGAAACAATTAAATATTCATTAGTCCCGCGAAGTGATAAAATCATCGAAGAACGACCCATATCTAGAAGCGTGCAGATGTTTAATCGCAGAGGCAGAATTGTGGGACAGGTGAATTACAATCATATGGGCGAAAAGGTACTGCCAGCCTGGGTGGATACTTATGATAAGAAAGGTCATTTAATTGAACTCATTTCTTACGAGAATGATAGATCGGTTAGAAGTCGCACCTTATATACTTATAATAAACTCGGCCAGTTAATATCCACCAAACAAACTGGTGCTTTAAATTATCTTGTTACCCAGACTTATAATAACGAAAACCATACCGCAGAAATACTTGGTAAAAAAAGCGATGGTACATTTACAGAAAGGACCATTCTGAAATACGATAGCCTTTGGAGAAGAACTGAATTGCTGGCTTTTGATAAAAATAACGTACAAACCAGAAGAATCGAGTTTGATTTTGATTCGAAAGGGAACGAGGTGGAATCCAGATGGTATGATTCAAAAAACCAGTTATACGAATTTTATAAAACTAGTTTTAACGACTACAAGCAAAAAATTAAAACAGAACATTTCAGAATTACAAAAGGCGATACGGTATTTGCCGAGCTCACATTACACGACTATTTATTCGATCTGCATAAAAATTGGGTTGAGGAAAAGATCAGTACCAATGGGAGGGTGTTCTCGCTTATTAAAAGAAATATAAGCTATTAATAGGAGTGAGTCCCAAGAAAAATATGGGGCTCGCCGTGGAGGGCATCTTCTTTCTATTAAAGAAAATGCTGCCTCCCTCAGCGACAGAGATATTCGCGCAATCCGCACAGGTTTGCATCTCTACTCACCATTTTTACATTATGTTGAATAGCATCGGTATGCCAACTTTCGGTATTTTAAGCTATTTTAACTGCAAAAGCATACTCATTTCCCAGCTTATTTTCCGGTAAGGAGATTTCTAAGCCGGACGAAGTGCGTTTAAAATCAAGTTGTCCACCTCCGCACATATCTACTCGGTTGATAGTATTTGGTCGTAATGGATTATCTTTTGCCAAACTCTTGATGCTAATTTTTCCGTTTTCCGGCCAGCCCATTACAATGGCATACAAGGTTTCGCCTTTTGTGGTAAACCTGATGTCTTCCGAAGTAAAAGGTTTTCCTTTGCCTTCATTGAAGCCCTGGGCGGATAATGGAGCCGCCTTCTCCTGGGCAGGACCCTCACCAAATACTTTCCATGGACGGGTACCGTAAATACTTTCGCCGTGTGTATTCATCCAGGCGCCAATTTGCTCAACTATACTGTGTTCCTGTTCATCAATAGAACCATCGCCTCTTACAGGAATGTTTAAAAGAAGATTTCCGTTTTTACTTACAACATCGGCGAGTGTATGCACTACAGATTTAGCAGATTTATAAGCCTTTCGATCATATATGCCCCGATCGTAATGCCAGCCTCCGATACAGGTGCAGGTTTGCCATGGCAGAGGTTCAATGGTATTGCTCTGTCCGCGTTCAATGTCCCAAACCATTGCTTTACGCTGATTCTCATCGAGTATTTTTCCGTTAATCACCGCGCTCAGATAGCCTTTGTCTTTAATGCTTTTGTTATACATATGAGCAGCGATTTTTAAACCGATATCACTTATTGGCCACATTGGAAATTGCGAATCGTCAAAATAGATCAGATCTGGTTCATAACGATTAATAAGATCGATGGTACGATTGTAGAATTTATCGATATATTCCTGTGAAGGAGGAGTAACACCGTTTCCCCAATGCCATTGCTGATGGATCATACCATCATTTTCGCTGTTTTTGCTGAGGGGATGATTTTGGGCGTAGAGTTCTTGCGGATCCATCCCATCCCACCATGTTCCTTTTCCGTCTTTTTTGCTGAGCTTTCCATCGTAGGGAATGCCGGCGTATTTCCCTGCTTTGTCTGATCGCTGCGCCGTCTCAAACCAACTCCATGCGTGAGCAGCGTGTACGCTTACCCCGAAAGGGAGTCCATTTCTTTTTGCTGCTTTCGCCCAGCCTTCGATGATGTCCTTTTTGGGTCCCACCTTAGTAGTGTTCCATTGTTTCTGGTACTTGCTTTTATACATGTCCAGATTATCATGGTGATTTGCCATGGCAACAAAATATCTTGCACCGGCATTTTTATAGAGTGACACCAACTCTTCAGGATTCCATTTCTCAGCTTTCCAGGTATTTATAACATCCTTAAAACCAAACTCGGAAGGGTGCCCGTATTTTTGAAGATGATATTTATATTGTCTTGAACCTTCCTGGTACATTCCTCTGGCATACCAGTCGCCAGCCTCAGGCTGACACTGCGGCCCCCAGTGAGCCCATAATCCGAACTTGGCATCCTGATACCATGCCGGTGTTTTATATCGTTGCAAGGATTCCCATGTTGGGCTAAACGGACCCTTCATAAATGGTTCAGGCATTGGACTGCTTGCCAGAAAATGCGCTGCCTTTAATTCATCGGACAGGCACAGGGCCGGAATAGCTGCAGCGAGGCTTTTTAAAAGCTTTCTTCGGTTCATAAATTGTAAGTATTACAGTTTTATTTACATGTTGACGGTGTGAATTCTCAGGATAGATCCAAGATAGCTTTCAGTTAAGCTGATAAATTTTACTCATTAAAACCCACTTTTCTCCTTCTTTTGCCCATGGCAGCGACTTTTGAAATTTCCACATTAAGGCCTCCCATTCTTGTACCTTCGGGTTGGATGCGTCCATCTCAGATTTCCTCTGCAATGAAAAACTTGCATCTGCATCAATTATCATGAAGAGCCGGTCGCCGGTGCGATAAATTTCCATGTTGATGATGCCGCTGTCTTTTATGCTTTTGGTTATTTCGGGCCAACTGTTTTTATGCCAGTCTTCATACTCGTTTATTAATTGATCGTCATCAACTAAATCTATCGCAAAGCAATATCTTTTCATTATAGGTTTGGTTTATATATTGGTGGAGTATTTAGTCGCCACTATTGCAAATTTAAACACGATCGATTCTTTTTCATTGCAGTATTAAGACTTTATCTTACACAAATCCGACTTTCTGTAATGATTTTATATTGTTGTGTTGAATTTTAAGTAGGCTGTTTATGAGGAGACGCCGTCCCAAACCTTGGAACTCTTCGCATTTACACCTAATATTTTCGATCCGTCTTCTACGAAAATGAGCAGAGACTTCACTCATACATAAAATACAAACGGAGAATCTATTCTGGATAACCGCGCAGAGTCCCTAAGGTGAACTTCGGAAAATTTAAATTTAGCCCTTCTTAGCTATTTGCACCCCCATCAATCGTAAACACTGCTCCGGTAGTATAGGCAGCATTCTCACTCACTAAATAAGAAACCATAGCAGCAATATGCGTCGGGCGACCGTATTTAGGGATAGCCATCAAGCTCCTCTGAAAATCTGCAGAATCGGAGTCCTCCGGATTCATATCGGTATTTACAGAGCCCGGTTGAACAAGGTTCACGGTGATTTTCTTCGCCCCGAGTTCTCTTGCCAGGCTTTTTGTAAGTCCTTGTAAGGCGCTCTTACTCATCGTGTATAATGTTGCACCAGCAAATGGCACTTTGTCGGCCATGCCGCTACCGATGGTTACAATTCTTCCATTCGGGTTCATCCATTTAGCCGCAGCCAGGCAAGCCTCTGTCACCGAACGAACGTTTACGGCAAAGATGGCGTCAAAGTCGTCCATGGTATGCTCATGAAAAGGCTTTCCCATAAATATCCCGGCGCTGTTAATAAGAATGTCGAAGCGCCCATGTTCTTTGATAATTCTTTCGATCACCTTAGTTATTTCTCCGTCGACGGCATTATCTGCCCGGATCGCCCTTGTTTGATACCCCTGTTCGTTGAGCAAGCCGACGGTTTCTTCTGCCTTCTGCTGTTCGTTCACATAGGTGAAGTGCACAATTGCTCCCTGTTCGGCCAGTCGTTCAACGATGGCTGCACCAATGCCTCTGCTGCCGCCTGTAACGAGGGCAACCTTATTTTGCAATGTTTCCATATCTGATAATTTTTTCATGCAGCGAAACTAAATGTAAACCACTAGATTTGCCCGTACCGATAAAATTGTTAGGTACTAACATAAATGTAAGTTATGCGAAAAGAGAGCTCTAAGAACCTTGAGAATGAAATTGCATTGAACCAGGGATGCGGTATGGCCTATACCTTAAATGTGATTGGAGGTCGATGGAAGCCTTCCATTTTGTGGAGATTGGTTGCCGGAACTATGCGTTACAGTCAGCTGAAAACCTCCATTCCGAATATTTCTGAACGTATCCTTGTGCTGCAGCTTCGGGAACTTGAAAGCGACGGACTGATAGAGCGCATCGTATATCGGGAAGTCCCTCCAAAAGTTGAATATTGCTTAACTCCCCTCGGCCTTAGCCTGCAACCTGTACTCCAATCCCTGTCAGACTGGGGAGATGAGCATCGCATCACCCACTTAACAGATACCTCTATTTTAAATAATGACTAAAAAAAGAAAATTCCTCACCATATTAATTCTCGGACTTCTAACTGCTGTAGTGCCCTTTTCCATCGATATGTACTTACCCGGATTCCCGGAGATTGCTCATTCTTTGAATACTTCGGTAAGTAACGTCGCACTTTCTTTGTCTTCTTTTTTTATCGGCATCGCTATCGGCCAATTGGCCTACGGACCCATCCTGGACAGGTTTGGCAGGAAAGCACCCTTGTATGCCGGACTTATCTTTTATTGTATCGCCTCTATAGGCTGTTCCTTTGCGGCCTCTATCGAGGTGTTGATTGTCCTTCGTTTTTTCCAGGCAATTGGGGCCTGTGCAGCCTCGGTTGCGGCAACGGCCATGGTTCGGGATCTTTTTCCGGCAAGTGAAAACGCCAGGATATTTTCCTTTCTGATGCTTGTTTTAAGTGCTTCACCCATGCTTGCTCCCACTATTGGAGGCTACATTACTGCGTGGTTCGGCTGGCAGGCAATTTTTATAGTCTTGACTATTTTAATCGCTGTAATTTTGCTTGGTGTGTTTTTCTTCCTTCCGGAGAGCAGAGCCGCGGATAAGGAACACTCGCTTAATTTCTTTTCAGTAATTAACGGTTACCGGGCAGTGGTGAAGGAAGGATATTTCATGGTCTATTCCATTTCGGGAGCCATCAGCTTCGGCTGCCTTTTTACTTATATAGCAAGCTCGCCCGGAATTTTCATGGGTAACTATCACCTTAGTCAGCAGCAGTATGGCTTTCTCTTTGCTTTCATCGCTTTCGGACTTATTGGGGCATCACAATTGAATAATTTACTCATGAAACATTATAGCAGCGAGCAAATTGTAACTGGTGTATTTGTATTTCAAAATATATTTGGCTTAGTGCTCATCACAGCTGCGCTATTGAATATTGGTGGTTTCTGGAGCGTTACGGCGATGTTGTTTTGTTTTTTGGCGCCCATTGGATTTGTAATGCCGAATGCTTCTGCACTTGCCATGAAGCCCTTTACTCAGAACGCAGGAAGTGCTGCTGCTTTACTGGGCTTTATTCAAATGGGGCTGGGCTCGGTAGCAACTATCCTTATCGGAACACTCGACATTAAAACAATGCTTCCGATGACCTTTGGATTGATGGGCTGCAGTTTACTCGCTTTGCTTGTGTTAATTGGTGGAAGAAGGTTTTACAAAGTGGCATAATCCATTAATCTTTATGAGCCATGTCATTCGTTCCTCTTGTTTGGGTGATATAATTTTAGCTATTTAATTTCGACTTTCTTATTAAACACATTTTGCAAATTACTAATAGCAGTATCGTAGCCCTTTCTGTCAATAAAAGCAGTTGGGTTATAGTCTTCGCCCGGCGTATGTTTAGTATGAAGCGCAAACTGGCTGGCATGTGAGGCAAGCCAGATATCAAACGATAGGTTTTTCATAGCATCCAGCGTATATGCGTAATCTTTTGCAATGCCTGGATAATCAGATATTTCAGAGAAGTTTTTTGGTGTAACAATTGTTGGCATGTTTGCTATTAACACTTTGTATGTCTTTTGATTATCCTTAACATCAAATAAAAAACTGCAGGAACCTTTGGTATGCCCGGGATGGTGAAGCATAATGAGGTTCATTTCACCTAACTGTACGGTATCCCCATCACCTAATAACCGATCGGCGATTACGGGCTGATAAACGGTTGCACCACCCAATGCATAATCAGATTTGCCTCCATCTGCCATAACCTCTGCATCTTGGGCATCGATCATCATTTTTGCTCCTGTTTGGTTTTTGATAGCTGCCATTGCACCCATATGATCATAATGAGCTTGTGTGGTTAGTAGTATTTTAACGTCAGAAAACTTAAATCCTAAGGCTTCTATATTAGCCTGGATTAAGGGGGCAGAAGCCGCCAAGCCAGTGTTGATCAAAATGTTTCCGTCTCGCGTGGTAATTAAATAACAGGCAAGGTCATAAGTGCCGACATAATACAGATTGCCGGCTATCCGGAAAGGCTGGTAAGGCTTAGACCATTCGGGCGGCGTGTTTTGCGGCTCTTTCACTTCCTGCGCCAGCACAGAAAAATGAGTTATAACCACCAGACTGCAGAGCAGGAAACTAATTTTAAGTACATTTTTAAGCATGCAACGAATATACCTTGTTTAAAGGATGAAAGAAAATTGTCGCGTGCGAAGCTGGAGTACCTCGGGAGCTAAACTTCAGTATTGATATTTTTGAGATAGGTTTTAAATTCTGTTCCCTTCCCGATCTCAGAAAAGACTTCGAGATATCCATGGTTTTGCTCTATCATCCGTTTCACAATGCTTAGGCCCAGACCGGATCCGGTACTTTGTTCTGTTAACCTTTTGAATGGTTGAAACAACAAATTCAGGTTCTTTTTAAGATCGATTCCGATTCCATTGTCTTTCACGGTCAGAACGGTGTAATCCTTTTCTTTTCTACTCGAAACTTCGATGAGCAATGGGACGTCGGGATGGCGGTATTTTATTGCGTTGGTGATTAGATTACTGAATAAACTATTGATATGTGCTGTAAAATAAGGCATTTCAGGGGCCTGGCTGAAGTCTGCAACGAGCTTGCCGTCTATCTCTTTCAACGTCTCTTTATCCTCACTTAAAATTTCATTGAGGATCTGTTGAAAATTGACTATTTCAACCTTTTCGGATCGCTTTTTTTTAATATCGACTAAAGCAGTTAAGCCCTTTAACTGCTCTTTCAATTTAATGCAATTACGTTTAATTGGCGTAAGAAAACTGGTGATTTTTTCGCTTGAGCTTTCTTTAAGTGCCAGATCTGTTAGCAGGCCAATAGAAGTGAGCGGGGTTTTGAAATCGTGAGATACTACATTTATAAATTCATCCAATTCTCTGTTGAGGAATTCCAGTTCTTCGATTTTGCTTTTTAACTGATTTTCAACATCCACCGTTCTGGTTATGTCGTTTATAAGCAGTAAATAATGCGGCTTATCATTCTCGATCAGAAATGGTGAAATATTTACTTCAAGAAACTGGTTGTTTACTTTGATGATCTCGTGTATCGGTTCTGAACCTGAATCCAACTGGAAGGAATAATCTTCTCCGGGAAACAAGTCTGACCATTTTACGTGATATCTTAAGTCCAGTTTTCTTCCAAAAAATTGTTTTGCTTTTAGATTCGCACTGATTACTTTCTTTTCTTTATTGAATACGATTGCGCCAATGGGCGCATTTTCTAAAAAAATTCCAAGGTTGTGAAAGGTAGTATCCCTGCTTGCTGCCAGAGGATACATGGTTCTTTCCTGTATCTTTACAAAACTTCTTCTTTGTTGGGTACGCTTAATTGCACTCTCCAGAACTCCTGAAATATCCTTTCCTAACTGATAGGGAATGACGACCGTGTTTTTGCCCACATTATGGCCAAATTGAATAGATTGTTTGGTTTTCTGATATTGTTCCTGGAAGGCGAGAACAACAATCGACACAAGAGGATTTTGTTGATATCCTCGTTGAACCTGTTGCAATGCGTTAATTGTAAGAGGTCCGATTAAAAAAACGTCGGCGTCCTCTAGAGTATTTTTATGAATATCTGAAGTCAGCTGTGTAATTGGGCTTAGCTGAATTGAAGAATTGGAGCTGAGCTGACTTTGAACAGTGTCCGGAATTTGCCCAAAACCTATATAAAATATCTTTGACACGTATGCTGGTTGTTAATCTGAAAGTATAGGTTGATCTAATAGTACTCTTCCCACCCAGGTATATAATAGGTCTGTGGTCGGAGACATCACATGAGAGGCTCTTGCATCTCTTAAAAGCATTCCGAGGTAAGAATTGTTTTGATATCCTAAGCCACCTGACAGTGTCATGACTTCATTGACAACATCTACACAACAATTCGCCACTTCTGCTTTGGCGCTCAGGATGCTTAACATGGCTTCCTGCGGATTTTGGTCACCCAGCGCGGCTGCATGGTAGACAAGTCTTCTGGTTCGTTCTACGTTCGACCAAAGCACCCCGAGGCGATGTTGAAGTAAAGAAACACTCGACAATGAGCTCCCGCTGTGTGAGTAATGGCGCTTTGAGAGGGTTTGTTTTGCTTCGTTTAGCGCTGCTTCAGCTATCCCAAGATAAGTACCGGCCATTGCCATTAAAAAGTAAGGCGTTACTACGTTGAATATATACCAGAGCTGATCTCCCTTTTCTCCCAAAATATGGTTCCCCGAAACATGTACATCGTTTAAAGTCATACGCCTCGAAGAGTTTCCACGCATACCCAGTCCATTCCATGGTTCGCCCCACTCGACGCCGTCGGCAGATTTGTCGATAAGTACACACGAGAATTCATCCTGTTCAGCTTCGGCGCTTGCTCCCAGGGTTGATGTCACATATGAATCCGCATGAGCTCCGTTGGTTACAAAAGACTTTATTCCCGACACGATAAATTCCTCCTCCGTGACCGCAATTAAGGCAGTTTGGGGGAAATAAAAATGTGCACCTGTGCCTGTTTCGCTTACAGCCAGGGTTGTAATATGATTTCCTTCAGCAATTGGAATAAGATAATTTTGTTGTTGCCAGTCGGTGGCCTTTGCCGCAATTACAGCTGTTCCTACACAGTGCATCCCGAAACAAAGGCCTGCAGATGAGTAGGACTTGCCCAGTTCCTCGCTGATTCTTACCAGTGCAAGTAAGCCCTGATCCAAGCCACCGAAAGATGCCGGAACTACAAGACCCGTGAGCCTTGATTCCTGCAGCGCTCTCATCGTCTTTTCTACCCAGCTTCCGTTTGCGTCTGCTACCAACGCTTCTTTGCTCGCAATTTCCTTTCCAATAGTAGCAGCAACTTTTACCAGTGATTCGATTTCCATTATTATCAAAATAGAGAAACATCCAAGTGGATGAGATATGTAAAATTATAATCGAATGTAAGATGTTATTACAAACGTGCAAGGTTAACAGCAACACTATATGCTACATTCAAAAACCGGATAGATACAAATTGTTTGCATGGCCCGTGTTTTTATTAGCTTGGACTGCTTTATTAATTGATAATCTTTGCCAATGTAAAATTACCTCAGCACCTTAATCCTGAAGGTACTAAACCCAATTAAGCCTCTCATATCACTTCCTTGCACAATTACGGTATAGGTACCTGCATTATCAGAAGAGTAAAACGACGTAAATCCCTTGCCATCGGCATTAGTTAAGATATTGGGCTCCCAGTGCAGGGTAGAGCGCAGGTCTGAGGGCTTAAGGGTGCTTGCGGTGCTATATTTAGGTCTGTAAAATTCTTTTGGCCAGGTGAGGGGTAGGGGACGGTATACGGCAATCCCCGGAGTCTTTTTGAAAAATATTCCCTGACCGGAGCGTGTGGTGATCTCGAGGTAGGCGATGTCGTTACTGCTGGCAAACTGATCGCGGATGCTCTGGCGTGGTGCTCCGGGTTTTGCAGCAGGCATGGTTCTTCCGGCATTCCCGATCTGCTCATCGATACTTAAAAATGAAGAAGAATACTTGCTGGTATTTTTCAGATTATACATCACTTCAACACCCAGAATTTGATCTGCTGATAAACTTGCCAGAGCATCGTTTATAAAATAGTAATATTGATTAAGAACCGGAGGATCATCAGGCACATAGAAACGATTGAGTTCCACTCCGTCCACCACAAATCTTACTTTTTTATCGTTGACGTAAAAGAATTGATCGGTATCCCTTGATCTTAGAGAGAAACCTTTGACATGGTCCTGGAGGAATTCTACCAACGACTGAGTCCCAGCCTTTTGTGCATCCTTTTCATCAATGATCTGATCCGCCTCTCCAGGGCCGTTTAGGTTTTTAGATTTGGGGATAGTCCTCTTCCCGGCAACCACAACTTCTTTTAGCATGTTTTTGCCCCCGGGCGCCAATTCTTCAGCTCTCAATTTTTGCTTGTTACTGAACAGTTGTAAGGATGTTGGGTCGCTGCTAACGAACCAGGGAATATCGGTTGAATTGTGTTTTAGAGTAATTGGTGCAGGTTTAATAACATCCATCTCCAGGCCAATACCAAAGCTTCTGCCTTTTGAGTTACGAGACTGAACAATGAAGCTCACCGTGTCTACTGCCGGGAATTTTTTAAACACAAATCTACCCTCAGCGTTAGTAATCGTGTCTTTTATCAGGTTAAATTTCCCTTTTGCCAGCAATAACATCTTTGCATTTGGAACAGGCTTATTCAAAATATTTGAAACCCTTCCGGATACCTGCAGCTCAGGCTGCGCGGCATACAGAGGCTTTATAGCCGGATTGAGAATATTTTGCCAGTTATAACCCACCCAGCCCTGCGTTAGCATCAGCAGATCCAGCGCTTCACCGGCCTTTTCAGCATCACTAAAATACCATGCCGGCTCTTCAATATTCCCTTTTAACTCCGCACCGAACAGGGTTTGAGTAACAATATTCTCCTGTTGCAAGTCTGCTTTAATTTGCGAATCATCTGTAATTGCCATCGATAAGCTGGTCTCAACCGGCTTTCCCTGTGCGTTGGTTACCCGGATGCTTAGCGGAACACTGTCTCTTAAATGAATTTCATCTTTGCCAGATTCGATACGGATGTTAAGATTATCCTTATGATTTAAAAAGGTTATGCGCTCATTTAAAGGTTCATTTTTGTTGTTAAATAATGTAAAATGGGCAATACCAGAAGGAAACACACTTTTGGGCGCTTTCATACGTATCCTTTGTCTGTTTGCTTTAAAATAAGCAGTAAAAAACGGCTGGCCCGCAGAAAACCCCATCAGCTTATATTCCTGTTTATCAAGCATCTCGGCGCTGAAAAGAATTTCTACCCGTAAAGAGTCACTTACCGGATCATTGCCTATTTGTAGGATGGACCCCGAAGGTTTAAGAACAGGCAGGGCTATCGTCTTTGTCAATCCATCGCCCCATTTAACTACTGCATGATACGCTTCGCCCGATACGGGAGTTATGTTAAAAGAGCCCATTCCTTTATGCAACGACTCAAACTCCATCAGACTTTCGTCGCGGCTGTTTTTTACAACTCCGCTAAGGTTAATTCCTTTACCGTAGATATCTAATGCTTTAAACGCGACCCGACAGGGCAGGCCCGCGACCAGGTAACCGCCCTCCGGCATAAACTGAAGATCAATATCCGGAGACGGATTCATTAGTAGTGGAAAACTAAGTTGTTGTTTATCACCAGCCTTCTCTTGCACTTTCATAAACAAAGGTCCCTTAGTAGTATTCAGATCAATATGGGCATCGAGTGTTTTATTCATGGCCTCATACGTGTTTTTTACCAGTGTTTTGCGACTGTCACTAAGCTGCCATTGCAAAACTTTATATCCAAATACATCACTATCGGCTCTTTTAAACTGAAGAGAATAGTTGAGATTTTTTTCCGAAGCATTTGCAGTAACGGTATTGGATTGCTTAACAATCCAATGATTTGCGGCCGGGTTGGCAATATAAATGCGCTTGCTAAAAAACGATTCTTCACCCAAGTTTTGCATCCAATTGGTATAGGCTCTCAATGTATAAAACCCCTCTTTGAAATTTTCTTCCTGAAGAACGATCTGTCCCCATGACAAACCAATGAATACGGGAGCCGAAATGCTTTTCGCCACTAAAACGCTGTCGGTTATCAGATCCATGTAAACGATGCCACTTTTAGCAGAATACGATCCTCTTCCATTAAAAAGGTATGACTTAAACCAAAGAGTATCACCAATAGTGTAGAACGATTTATCGGTATGTACAAATAGTTTTTCCGGGGCGAATCGTGTATTGAAAGTGTCAATAGCCGTACTGAGGTAGGCTAAAGGATCCGGTATAGACGCACTATTAACAGTGGTTTTACCTTGCGCAAAGGTTTCTGCTCTGCCGAACAGAATGAAAATTAACGGTAGAATTTGAAAGAAGTAATAAGGGAGGTGCTTTTTTATGGTTATGAGCATTGTTTTTTTCAAGGTGATAAGGCTAATTATCCTGTTTGTAAGGAAGCTGAAAAAGGTTAATAGATACTAATATGTCAGCAAGATAGGAAATGTATTGATTTTTTACAGGGCTCCTTTATTAGATCATCCATTAGTATCGAGTTCTGGCGCCATTAATCTAAACCGGGGAGGGGCCTAAACTCATTCATCGCGGCAGCGTCATAAAACTAAACATTCCAAGATATTATCCTGCTTCGGCATATTTTTGTCTTCTTACAACAGAAGCTTTATGAGTGGGTTAGATTTAAGCAGCATTCCTTTTTCCGTACTTGACTTAGCCACAGTGGCTCAGGGCCAAACGCCAGCAGACACTTTCAAACATAGTCTTGAACTTGCCAGGCATGTCGAAAAGTTGGGTTATACACGTTACTGGTTTGCAGAGCATCATAATATGATAAGCGTTGCAAGCTCTGCAACAGCTGTTTTAATTGGATATATTGCCGGAGGAACTTCCAGTATACGAGTTGGGTCGGGAGGAATTATGCTGCCTAATCATGCTCCCTTAATTGTTGCAGAACAATTCGGAACATTGGCTTCGTTATATCCGGGTCGTATTGATCTTGGACTTGGAAGGGCTCCGGGAACAGATCAGGTAACTGCGAAGGCTATCCGGGGTCAAAATTTTGAAACAGTACATAGTTTTCCAAATGATATAAAAAAGTTGCAGCTGTTATTTTCGAATGATAACAGCACCAATGAGGTTCGTGCCATACCCGGTGAAGGTTTGGATATTCCCATCTGGATATTGGGTTCGAGTACAGATAGTGCAAGATTAGCCGCAGCTATGGGATTGCCTTATGCTTTTGCCAGTCATTTTGCACCTGCTTACTTTAAGAATGCTATTGATATATACAGGCAGAATTTTAAACCCTCCGAGCACCTTCAAAAGCCTTATTTATTGGCTTGTGTAAACGTGGTGGCGGCAGATACAGACGAAGAAGCAAGCTACCTGGCTACTTCCGTGCAGCAATTTTTTATGGGAGTGGTTACAGGTAAGCGAAATCTTCTGCCTCCACCTGTAGTTTCAATGGATAATATCTGGACCGTTTATGAAGAGGCGGCGGTAAAGCAAATGCTTACTTATTCGTTTATAGGCGGTCCGGAAACCATTAAAAATGAAATCAGTGCGTTTGTTGCCGATAACCAGATTAATGAGCTTATGGCTACCTCTCATATTTTTGACCATCAGGCCAAATTGAGATCGTATGAGCTGTTCGCAGAGGTGTTTAAAGACTAAAATATATGATTTAAAAATCAATACTAATTGGTAGATCGAGTAACCCGCGAATTTTTTGGGGTTTTAAATTTTGTAAACAAAAAAGAGGCTATCTCTAAATTCAGACAGCCTCTTTTTATTTAATATCAATTTTTAATACAATGTAAACTCGACACGCCTGTTCTTCTGGCGCCCTTCATCTGTAGCATTCGTTTCAATCGGCTGGCTTTCACCATAGCCTGTCGCTTCAATCCTTGATGGATTTGCTCCCTGACTTACTAAATATCTTTTAACAGATTCTGCTCTGCCCTTTGATAATTTAAGGTTTGCTGCATCACTACCAACATTGTCGGTATGGCCCGCCAGCTTTAAGCTGAAGTTTTTGCTTACCAGTAAATTTGCAACGCGTTTTAAACTCGGAAGAGACGTTGATCTGATAGTCGTTTTACCGAAATCGAACTCGAGGTTTTTAATAGCTTCTGAAACGACTCTTCTGTCTTCTTCAGTTATGATAACAGTTTTTGTTGGATTGTTCACAGTAACCGTTATCGGACAACCTCCGCCATCAACCTGGGTTCCGGCAGATGTACCCGGGCATTTGTCAAAATAATCTGAAACACCATCTTTATCTTCATCGCTTTTAAATCTAGCCCAGTCGGTGGCCATTTGCTGAAGCTGAGCGTCGTTTTTTGCTCGTTCAGCGGCAAGCTGACTTTCAAGATCTGTAGTTCGTTTTATATAATCATACTCTAAAGCAGCTACAGGATTGTGTGTAGCCAGCTGAGGTTTCGATTTAGAACCCAAAGCAAACTCTAATCCAGCGGAAGCGTAAGAAAATTTATCATTTTGTGGGCCCGACCACAGTCCATCAAGATTGTCCGAATCAACAAAATTCATCGTGTATCCAAGATCTAAGTTTACCGAACGCGATAAGCCTATTTTCAATCCGGCACCTACCGGAAAAAACACTTCTTCGATGGGATCGCCCTGGTTATACTCTGATGTTGTTCCGTTGGTCGAAGTCACCATTGTTTTGTAGGACATCAAACCTGCACCACCGGTCAGGTACGGACTTATCATGCTTTTTCTGTTAAGCCAATAGAAGTTTCCAATAGTAAGATTTGCCGTTAAACTTCCAGCTGCATGAATTTCAGTTTCAAATGATCTCATGGGACTGGTTGAGCTTGTACCATTACCCAATACATTTTCATTGTTGGCGTTTAAATTACCTCGTAAGAAATTACCTTGTATGCTTAAGTTATGACTTAGTTGCTTTTTGATATATGCCCCGAAACCCAGATCTGTCTCCCAGTTTGTGAAATCATTTTTACCGAAAGGAGCAATGGGCGCCAGTGCCCCTGCATTAATCCCCAGTGACCAGGTGCGAAACGATTTTGCCTTAGCAAAAGGTGGCACAGGTTGAGAGTTAACGTTTTCTTGTGCAAAAACACTGCTAGTTAGAAGGATTGATAGTGCGAAAAGTGAAGATTTTAAGTGATTGATTATCATAATGAAGGATACGATTAAGAATAAATCTTATTAACCGTTCCGTATACCTAACCCAAAATGAGTGCTTTTGTTCTGCTGCCCCTCGGAACGCATTAAGCTATGTAGCCTAAGTATATCTTAATCTTTTGATAATCAGTATCCGCACTCGGTTATTTTTTTTCCATGTTTTAAGTCTAACAGCGTATAATTAGGTGTAATCTGCTCTTGGGCCCTCGTCTATTTGCTCGCCTGTGGCGCCGACATCTTTTCACCATTAACCCTAACATTCTTAAAAAGAAGCCCTTTTACATCGCCTAATTTGAAGTCGCTGCTTTTTAAAGTTAAGTTTGCATTTTTAATATGAATATCCGCGATTTCGGTTCGAGAATGTCCCCTAATTTCTCCGAAAGAAGCGCCCGTTCCATGTATCTTCGAAATTGTGACATTCCGTACAATGGCTTTAGGAGCCTCCTGACCTTTCAGGTCGAAATACTGGGTCCAGGGCGAAACTTTGAAAATAGCACCACCATTCTCCATTGTTATATCACTCATGCGGATGTTTTCATATTGCTGAGGGGTATCAGGGCGTAATTTTAAACGCAAAACCGTCGGGCCGCGGGTGATACAGCGTTTCACTTCAACATCGCGTACGAGTGTGGCCTCACTTCCAAAGGTTACAATTCCTCCGCCGGCTTCAAAAATGCAATCCGTAATAAGTATTCGCTCTACGGCGGGACTGTCTTTATCTTGCATAGCAAAAGGACCTTTCGAACCTTTAAGTGCAATACAGTCGTCGCCAACTGAAAAAGAGCAACCGCGAATGGTAATGTCCTGCGAGCTGTCTACATCAATGCCGTCTGAACTTGGGCCGCGGTTGGGAACGGCGCCTGACGGGGCCTGGAAGCGACAGTTTTCAATAGTTATGTTTTGGCAACGGTAGATATGCAGATTCCAGAATCCGGAATTGAGATAAGTAATACCGCTTATCTTTACATCCTTAGAATTCTGGATCAACATAAGTCTTGGCCGTTCTACATCTAAATTTTTGGTGCCCTTAACAGCATTTCGGGTGTCATAGAATAATTTATAAAATGGTTCGCCGCTGCCGTCGAGTGTGCCCGGGCCGGTAATGCGAAGATGATCCACATGATCACCATTGATTAATGCAGCACGCCAGGGCTCGAAGTGCCCTTCAATGCGCGTGTTCAGTTTTTGATAGTCGTTAATATCTGTAGAGCCTTTTAGTACAGCGCCTTGCTGCAATTCCATATTCACGCCAGGTTTAAGAAAAAGAGAGCCGCTTAAAAATACACCTTTCGGTATCACCAGCCTTCCTCCTCCATTTTGTGCACATTCGTCGATTATCGCCTGAATAACTTTGCTGTTTAGAGTTTTTCCGTCGCCAATTGCACCGCGTTCTGCAATGTTGTAGCGATTTTCAAGGCTGTAGGCAGAGCGTGAAGCTGATGGATAAAGGTTTTCTCCCGGTCTTGCGACAACCGCTGTTACCAGAAAAAACGATAAGGCCGGCAGTACAATCGATAAATTAATTTTCATGTTATGGATCTGGTGGTCTAATAAATTGGACTTGCTGGCGCAAATATGCTGTTCATATGCTTATCAGGTGCATATGTTGCCGAATTGTTGCTGTAACAATTTAATTGCAATTGTCACATGAAATATTCGTGTTATATAAATGAGTTATTAGACCGCTGAGGATAGTCAAGTACAATCAATCAGGAGGAGGGGAGATAACTGCCGGGTTTTCAGTCTGGTCTTCCTTTTCATCAATTACTGTGGTTTTAAAAATCTATTTACTCTTATCCGCGTAGGCGAAAACCTTTTTCAAGAGCGGCGATGCCCTGTATGAATTACTTTCACGGATTTTTAGTTCCTCTTGAGCAACTTCATGAAATAAACCTGCTAATGCTTTCTGAGTGACATACTCATTCAGGTCTGTATTGATTTTGCTTGTCATCGGGATTTTATTGTACTGGCTGGTCGCCGTGGTCCAGTACTTAGCAGCACCAGCTTTGTCGAGATTAGACTGAATAACAGGCCGGAATTTTTCAGTAAGCTGCAATGTGGTCGCTGTTTTAAAGTATTGAGTTGCCGCATCCTGATTTTTCGCCAGCAATATATTACTGGCATCTTTGATCGTCATTTCTTTGATCGACGACATAAATATAGGCAAAGCCTCTTTTGCAGCCTCTTCAGCCGCATGATTTAAGCTGTTGATTACATTATCACATACATCATTAAACCCCAATCCTCTTAAAGTCTTTTCGGCTTTTTGTGCTTCAACAGGAAACGTAATTTTAACCGAGGGATTATTCAAAAATCCATTCACTGCCGAAAGTCGCGACGTTCCGTTCGAAACCCCTGTCTGTAAAGCTTCTTTTATTCCTGATCCTATTTCTTCAAGCGAGGGCTGTCCTGCTTGAGCAGATGGTATTTGTTTAAGAATTGAGGGGATTTTTATCTGAGCGTTAAGATTTTGAAATCCGACAGCCAGAAACAGTATGGTGGCAACTTTTATTCTGATCATTTCTGCTTAAACGGATACTGAGGTTAATGGTTACTCATTTTAAAATAGACGGAGCTGGAGCAATAATTGGAAAACCTGACTACTCTTTGCAGTTAACCGGTTGGTATTCGATGGTGAATTTTGAATCTTTCGTCAGTTTCTGTCTCCCCGTTGTTTCATCGATTCCAAAACTTTTTTGATACAACTTGTTTGCTGAAAGCTTGAATTCAACGGAGAGGGTATCGCTTATTCCTTCCTGCATAAACGACCACACAGCTTTAATAATATCTCCGTCTTTTTGTCCTTTTAATTTGCCTAGGCGAGAATCTTTTTCGTGCGGAATATGGTTAAAACTTCCTGTAACCTCTTTGTTTTTAATCATTAAAGTGATTGTAGCTGTATCTTGTCTTGATGTACCCTCCAGGCGCTGAAAACATAGTTTTGATGATTCGGTACCCGTGGATGTTTGTTGTGCTGAGCTTGTTTGTGGCCTGTTTCTTTGACAGGATGCCAATAAGAAAATGAACAAAACAGATAATAGCTTTTTCATAAGTGATTTTTTCTTAACAACAGAATATATCGGTGAATTTTAGCAATGCACTTTATTGGAACTGATACGATTGATTGACATTAAATTTCTCAGTGGTTAAATCTTTTCTGAATGATTATTGCGGTAAATAAAATATTTTTCTTTAAGCAAGACAAATCCCGGACAACTTTGTTATACACCTTGAGAAGTAATCTGTGAAAGACACTTTATTGTTTAATAATAGCGTAAGAATATGAAAAGTTTTATTTTAATACTGGCAATCTCTTTAACCGCTTCTGTAATCACAAAGGCCCAAATAATTCCCAATTTCGATTTTGGGCTAAAAGCTGGAGTCAACCTTTCAAAACTTTCGGAACAAAATGGCTTTAGCAGTGATAACCGTTCGGGTTATCTGCTTGGCGTTTGGGCAAGGGCAGGGGCTATGGGTTTGCACCTTCAGCCAGAACTGTATTATACTGTTAAGACTACTGATGTCAAAGACGACAATGGACAATCTAGCCGCGTAGACTTTAATAGTATTGATCTCCCAATCTTGGTCGGTACAAAAATGGGAGCTCTTGGTGTGGGAGCCAGATTTAACACAGGTCCTGTTGTTTCGTTTATAATTAGCGAAGATCAGTCCTTTAGTAATGCTATCGGAAATGCTGCCCGATTTAATTATAAAAATCAGGCATTAGCCTGGCAACTCGGTGCTGGATTGGATATCAGAAAAATTTCATTTGATCTGCGCTATGAACATGGTCTGAGCCGGATCAGCCGATCAGGTTATGAAGATACAAAATTGCGACTTTTTAATTTTAGCCTCGGATATCAGTTATATTAAAAAGCACTTACTTATTGTAAATAAATAGGCCGGAACCATTGATTATAAGTTAATTCAATTTTCCACTAAATCATTTCCTTCTGGTTCTATCCCTCTTTAGAATTAACAAAAAATTATTGGTAATAAATTTCTCTTAAAAGGTAAACAATGTCTTGTGATTGAAAAATTTTTTCAGTTAAAACAAAAAAATCAATCCCGATGTTAATCATATACTTTTTCAAAAAAAATGACGATTGAAACGAAGTTTTTCTGTCTTAAAAAACTTATCTTGCTCATCGTCTGACTGATTTAGGATCTATATAGATTATAGAATTGAGGGAAAAACATTCTTACATGGTGTGTGTATTAGGGTCTCTATTTCGCAAATTTAGCGGGGACTGTGTCTCATTTCGCTCTATAATTCCTGCTCTTTCTTACGATATATCTGTCAACCAATTTATATTCTTGTTCTTAAGTACTTAATTCTCCGTATATGGAAAACGATTACCTTGAAACCTTAATTGTGAAACCAAAAAAGAAGTCATCTAAAAAAGTTGACGATGATTTAGTGAGAGATGATGATTCTCTTGATCTCAAAGAACTTTTAAAAGTTCTTTCTCAAGTTAAAAATGGGAAACTTAATGTGAGGATTCCGATAACTCAGGCAGGAATCAGCGGAAAAATTTGTGAAGTGATTAATGATATTATTGATATCAATGAGCGCCTGGTAAATGAAATATGCACTGCAGAGAAAACTATCGGTCAGAAAGGTAATCTTTCCAAAAGGGTAGAACTCCCTGATTTTAAAGGAGAATATGCCGTAGGTGTAAAATCTCTGAATAACCTCATTACCGATTTAACATATCCCACATTAGAAATTGCAGGACTAATCAATTCTGTGGCGAATGGTAATCTTTCGAAAGAAATTCCATTAGAAATTAACGGACAACCATTAAAAGGGGAGTTCTTACGGATTGCGAAAGAATCAAACGGAATGGTTTCGCAATTACGATTGTTTACGCAGGAAGTAACCCGTGTTGCTCGTCAGGTAGGTTCTGAAGGGCAATTAGGAGAGCAGGCGAAAATTAAAGGCGTAGCCGGTGTGTGGGAAGAGCTGACCGATTCTGTAAACCAGATGGCGGGTAACTTAACAGCACAGGTGCGTAATATTGCTACGGTAACCACAGCGGTGGCCAAAGGCGATTTATCCAGAAAGATTACAGTGGAAGCGAAAGGAGAGATCCTGGAGCTTAAAAACACAATCAATACGATGGTGGATCAGCTGAACTCGTTCTCATCCGAGGTAACGCGTGTGGCGCTCGAGGTAGGTACAGAAGGTAAGTTGGGTGGTCAGGCCAAAGTAACCGGGGTTGCCGGAACGTGGAAAGATTTAACAGATTCTGTAAACCGGATGGCGGGTAACCTGACATCGCAAGTACGAAACATCGCGGGGGTAACAACAGCGGTGGCGAATGGTGACCTTTCCAAGAAAATTACGGTAGACGTAAAAGGAGAGATGCTTGAGCTGAAGAAGACGATCAATACGATGGTGGATCAGCTGAACTCGTTTGCATCCGAGGTAACTCGTGTGGCACTCGAGGTAGGTACTGAGGGTAAACTTGGAGGCCAGGCGAAAGTAAAAGGTGTCGGCGGGGTTTGGAAAGATCTGACCGACTCTGTAAACCAGATGGGTAGTAACCTTACCGACCAGGTGCGGAATATTGCAGGGGTGACAACGGCGGTAGCGAAGGGTGACTTATCCCGGAAGATTACGGTAGATGCCAAAGGCGAGCTCTTAGAACTAAAAAATACAATCAATACGATGGTGGATCAGCTGAACTCGTTCTCATCCGAGGTAACTCGTGTGGCGAGGGAGGTAGGTTCTGAAGGACAGTTGGGTGGACAGGCAAACGTACCCGGTGTAGGTGGTACCTGGAAGGATTTAACAGATTCGGTAAATCAGATGGCGGGTAACCTAACCGGTCAGGTGCGTAACATTGCCGAGGTAACAACAGCGGTGGCCAAAGGTGACCTTTCCAAGAAAATCACGGTGGACGTTAGAGGGGAGATGCTCGAGCTGAAAAATACGATCAATACGATGGTGGATCAGCTGAACTCGTTCGGATCTGAGGTAACCCGTGTGGCGAGAGAGGTAGGTTCTGAAGGACAGCTGGGTGGTCAGGCAAACGTACCGGGCGTAGGTGGTACCTGGAAGGATTTAACCGATTCGGTAAATAAGATGGCCGATAACTTAACGTCTCAGGTGCGTAACATTGCCGAGGTAACAACGGCGGTGGCAAAGGGTGACTTATCGCGGAAGATTACGGTAAACGCCAAAGGTGAGCTTTTGGAGCTGAAGAATACGATCAACACGATGGTGGATCAGCTTCGTGGTTTTGCATCGGAGGTAACCCGTGTGGCACGTGAGGTAGGTTCGGAAGGGCAGCTTGGAGGTCAGGCGAACGTACCGGGTGTGGATGGTACCTGGAAAGATTTAACAGACAGTGTAAATAAAATGGCCGGTAACTTAACGGCCCAATTAAGAAATATAGCGGATGTATCCATCGCGGTAGCAAATGGGGATTTATCCAAAAAAATCACGGTCGATGTGCGCGGAGAAATTCTTCAGCTAAAAGAAACCATTAATACGATGGTGGATCAGCTGAGAGGTTTCGCATCCGAGGTAACCCGTGTGGCCAGGGAGGTAGGTACGGATGGAAACCTGGGTGGGCAAGCCTTTGTACCGGGAGTAGCCGGAACCTGGAAAGATTTAACTGACTCTGTAAATCAGATGTCATCCAACTTAACATCTCAGGTGCGTAACATTGCCGAGGTAACGAAAGCGGTGGCATCTGGTGACCTTTCAAAAACGGTAATCATCGACGTAAAAGGGGAGATGATGGACTTGAAGAATACCATCAATACGATGGTGGATCAGCTGAACTCCTTTGCATCCGAGGTAACTCGTGTGGCGAGGGAGGTAGGTACTGAAGGTAAACTGGGTGGACAGGCGCACGTAAAAGGTGTGGGTGGTACCTGGAAAGATTTAACGGATTCGGTGAACCAGATGGCGTCCAACCTTACGGTACAGATTCGCGGTATCTCTAAAGTAGCGACATCGGTGGCGAAAGGTAACTTGAAGCAGCGGCTATCGATTAATGCTTTAGGTGAGGTGGCCCAGCTAACGGATACTATTAACGAGATGATTGATACCCTGGCGGTATTTGCCGAACAGGTAACAACGGTGGCTCGTGAGGTGGGTGTACAAGGACGTTTGGGTGGACAGGCAAGTGTACCCGGCGCATCAGGAACCTGGAAAGATTTGACCGAGAACGTGAATCAGCTGGCACAAAACTTAACTGTTCAGGTACGTTCAATCTCTGAAGTAGCATCGGCGGTAACCAAGGGTGACTTAACCCGAACCATTCGTGTGGATGCAAAAGGAGAGCTCGAGGCCTTGAAGGATACAATTAACCAGATGATTGCCAACCTGAAAGGAACGACCTTACGTAACCACGAACAGGATTGGTTAAAATCCAACCTTGCTAAGTTTGCACAAATGCTTCAGGGACAGCGCGATAGAAATGCGGTTGCAAATAAAGTACTTTCCGAGCTTGCAGAACTGGTAAACGCCCGTTACGGAGCATTCTATATTCTTGAACAGCCTGAAGGTAAAGAAGAACCTAAACTTATATTGTTTGCCGGTTATGCGCAGGATAGCCGAAAAACGATCAATACAGAGTTCTTATTAAGTGAAGGTTTGGTAGGCCAGTGTGCTACAGACAAGGAGCGCATTCTTCTGACAAATGTGCCTGTAGATTATCTTCAGATAAATTCAGGAATTGGCAGCGCTGCACCTTCAGCACTGGTAATTCTGCCGGTATTGTTTGAGAATAATGTTAAGGCGGTAATTGAATTAGCATCATTTGATAACTTTAGTCCGACCCACTTAGACTTTTTGGATCAATTAACAGAGAGTATTGGTATCGTACTAAACAACATCGAAACAAATACTCGTACAGAGGAACTTCTTTCTCAGTCGCAATCCCTTTCGGGAGATTTAAAGGCTCAGCAGGAGGAGTTAAGACGTGCGAATGACGAGCTACACGATAAAGCACAACTTCTTGAAAAACAAAAAGAAGAAGTAGAGCAGATTAACAAGGAGGTTGAGGAAGCAAGAAGATCACTGGAAGAAAAAGCAGAACAGCTTACATTAACTTCTAAGTATAAGTCCGAATTCCTTGCAAACATGTCTCATGAGCTAAGAACTCCGCTAAACAGTTTGTTGATTCTTGCGCAGCAGTTGTTTGAGAACCATGAAGGCAATTTAACAGAAAAACAAATCAGGTATGCCAAAACTATCCACTCTTGTGGTGATGACCTGATCCAATTGATTAACGATATTCTCGATCTGTCGAAAATCGAATCCGGGGTTATTTCGGCGGATATTATGCCGGTTAGCTTCCGGGAGATCGCCTCTTTCGTAGAGTCGACGTTCAAACCTATCTCTGAAACAAAGAATCTTATTTTTGACATTGATGTTGATGACTCCTTACCAGAGATAATGGAGACGGATATTCAGCGTTTGAATCAAATTTTAAAGAATTTACTTTCGAATGCCTTCAAATTCACCGAAAAAGGCAGCATTAAATTAAGAATTCAGCGGCCGAAATTAAGTCAGAATAATCCATTAAAAGGAATTGATGAAGTAATAGCCTTCTCTATTGAAGATTCCGGAATTGGTATCAGTAAAAAAACTCAAGGCATTATCTTTGAAGCCTTCCAGCAGGCCGAAGGTTCAACGAGTAGAAAATACGGTGGTACAGGTCTTGGACTTTCCATCAGTAAAGGTTTTGCAGAACTTTTAGGAGGAACAATTACTGTAGAAAGTGAGCTTGGAAAGGGTAGTACCTTTACACTGTTCCTGCCGCTTAAATATCAGGAAGGAACCAAGCAGATTTCAGAACATTCTGTACCTTATATGACGGCTGTTAATAAAGCCAATATGACGGCCGAGATTATCGAACCGATGATCGATGACGACAGACACAATATTCAGGCACCCGATCGGGTTATTCTGGTAATTGAAGATGATTTACGGTTTACCAAAATTATGATCGATAAAGCTCACGATTTTGGCTTGAAAGCGATTGTAGCAATAAATTATCTTGAGATCTTTGATAGTATTCAGAATTATCAGCCAATTGCTATTACCCTGGATGTAAATATGCCTGAATCCAATGGCTGGAAGATCTTAAAGCTTTTAAAAACTGATTTGAATCTTCGCCACATTCCTATTCATTTGGTGTCGGGTGAAGATAACAGAGCATTGGCAATGAAAAATGGCGCTAAAAGCTTCCACTTAAAGCCTCTTTCCAATAAGTCGCTTGACGAACTTATCTCGAGTATTATCGCATTTGATGAAACGAAGGTTAAGAAAATTCTGGTTATCGAAGAGAGTAAAGAAGAGCTTAAACATCTTGGCGATATTCTTAATAATAGTAATGTCACAATTACCTCTGTGCCATCTGCAAAAAAAGGAGTAGCAGTATTGAAAAATGAGACCTTTGATTGCATCATAATTGATTATGCTCTGCCAGATGCTAAATTGCTTGCTAACTTTTTAAACTTAAATAAGCAAAATCAAAGTTCCATAATTATTTACTCGGATAGAGATTTTAGTCAGGAAGAGTTAATTACCCTTAAACGATTAAACTATAGGGTAATAAGCAAGAACCCGGATTCATACGTCGATTTACTCGACGAAACTATGCGCATGCTTCATATCGAAACAAAAATGCTGCCTGCAGATAAATTCAAAATGATACAGGCTGCCAAATACACGGGAGATATTTTGGATGGTAAAAAGGTTTTGGTAGTGGATGATGATGTGAGGAACCTATTTGCGCTGACAGCAGCTTTTGAGCGTTCAAAACTTGAAATAATTACAGCAGAAAGCGGACGGGAGGCATTGGAGTTGCTAAATGCAAATAAAGATATTGATATTGTGCTGATGGATATCATGATGCCGGAAATGGACGGTTATGAAACCATTCAATGGATTCGAAAAGAAAGTCGTCATAAGCATTTACCTATTATTGCGGTAACGGCAAAAGCGATGATTGGCGACCGTCAGAAATGCATAGCGTCCGGAGCTTCGGATTATATCACAAAACCGGTTAAGACCCCTCAGCTGCTTTCCTTGATGCGAGTGTGGTTAGTTTAATTGAGCTGAATTTTTTCTTTAACAAAAAAGACGGATAACGTGGCTGATGAAACTACTATAAAAATACTGCTGGTTGACGATAGACCTGACAATCTGATGTCGATGGAGATCGTACTGGAGAATCAGGGATATACATTTTATAAGGCAACTTCCGGCAAAGATGCGCTGAAGATCCTCCTTAAAGAGGAGGATTTTTCTTTAATTCTTTTAGATGTCAGAATGCCTATAATGGATGGGTATGAGACTGCCGAACTTATCTATCAAAGAGAAAAGCTCAAGCTGGTGCCTATTATTTTTATAACGGGTCAGGATTACGAAGAGGCGGCTATGTTTAAAGGCTACCAGGCAGGTGCAGTGGATTATATCAGAAAGCCATTTAGTCCGCAAATACTTCGATCAAAAGTTGCTGTGTTTGCGGAACTACACCGTAAAAACCAGCTTTTAACCAAACAAGAAGAAAAACTCAGGATAATTAACGACGATTTGATGCGTCTAAATTCTGAACTTGAAAACAGGGTTAAAGAACGGACATTACAGCTTGAAACTTTAAATACCGAACTGAAGGAGTTAAATCTGTCAAAAGATAAATTCCTTTCGGTAATTTCTCACGACCTGCGAAATCCGGCAACGGCACTAATTGCCACTTCAGAAAAACTGAATCGGGATATTGAAAAATTGAGTACCTCTGATATTAAAAACTTATCGAATATCATTCATAGAACAGCTCATAAAATTGTGCAGCAATTAAATGAATTAGTTGACTGGGCTAAAAAGCAACGGGAAAAAACCAGCTTTAATCCGAAGAAGATTAATTTGGTTGAGGGCATGAAAGATTCTTTAGAATTACTTAAAGGGATTGCGGCGCAGAAAGAGATAGATCTGGTAAATACTGTTGTAAACGAATTATATGTTAATGCAGATTCGTTAATGTTTCGGTCAATTGTTCAAAACCTTGTTACCAATGCAATTAAATATACTCCTCAAAAAGGTTCGATAACCATAAGCGCAACCCGGCATGATAAAATGGTAGAAATATGTATTGCCGATACAGGTATCGGGATGAACTCAGAAACGCTGGAAAATTTGTTTGATGATTTTAATTCGTCGTTAAGAGGCACTAATAATGAGCATGGAACGGGCTTGGGCTTGATTTTGGTAAAAGATTTTGTAGCACAGCATGGTGGAACCATTCTGGTAGAAAGTGACGAGAATAAGGGTACTTGTTTTAAATTTACAATACCGGCATTTTTTCATCAAAGTGTACCGTCGATTGAGGTTTAAAGAATTAAATGAAACTGGCTGCACAAATTTTTCTTGGCTTCTCAATTGTTATTGGAATTTCATTAACAGATTCTTATGTAAATTATAGCTTATCGCAGAAGGTTAATCGGAACACTGAGTTCCTTGCGAAATCTGAAGCTGTAATCCGGAATTCTACAAAGCTTCACAAAGGAATTATTGATATGCAAAGTGCGTTTCGGGGGTATTTATTAACCTCCGATACTACATTCCTTGAGCTATATTATACCGGGTTTAAGGATTTGCCACCACTCTTTAAGTTGCAGAGAAGCTTAATAATAAACTTTGACGGCCAAACCAAAAAGCTGGATTCTATAAGGGCGCTTCACAATCAATGGATAGATTATAGCAATTTATTGATAAATGCAAAGAAAGAAGCGATGACAAGGCCATCGTCAGGTTTATATAATGATTTATTTGAAAATAAATTACGGAAACAAGTAGGAAAAAACCTGAATGATCAGATAAGCGACATTTTTAAGGACTTCGATCGGGCCGAATACCGGGTTCGGGAATTGAGACGAGATGTACTTAGTCATTCAATTGAACGCACCAGAACATTTTCATTGATTTTTATTACCCTGACAGTTATAATCGGAATCATCAGTACAATTTATATTGTCCGTCTAATCACAAAACGGATCGCTTTGATGGTAAGTCTTGCAAATAACATATCAAAGGGTGAATTTGCCATTGTTAAGGATAATAAAAATGACGAATTAACCAGCTTATCTGTTTCGTTAAATTCTATGTCTGAAACCCTCAGTAAGAACATCCGAGAGCTCGAGAAGAGGAACAAAGAACTGAATCAGTTTGCTTATGTAGTTTCTCATGACTTAAAAGCTCCGATACGAGGTATTTACAACGTAATTCAATGGATAGAGGAAGATTTAGGAGATGAAGTCTCTTCGCAAATGCGAAAATATCTCAATATTATTCCAGAGCGGATAAAACGGATGGAGGATCTTATTCATGGCTTATTGGATTATGCCCGCATTGGTAGGGAAAAACCATTAAAAGAAAAAGTCGATGTTAAGCGTTTAATTGAAGATATTACAGACCTGTTCATTCCAAAGGGATTTAAGGTAGATATGTTTGATTTACCAGTTTTGATAACAGAAAAGATTCGATTGGAACAAGTATTTAGTAATCTGATTAGCAATGCTGTTAAATATTCAAAAACGAATGGGCATATTACAATTAGCTGCAACGAACTTAAGAACTTCTATGAATTTAGCGTAAGTGATAATGGGATAGGTATTGATCCGCAATTTCACGATAAAATCTTCGAAATATTTCAAACCTTACGGGAAAAACATGCAAAAGAAAGTACAGGGATCGGCTTGTCGATCGTTAAAAAGATAATCGACGACCAGCATTGCACAATTAAGGTAAGTTCTGAATCCGGAAAAGGTTCAAACTTTATTTTTACATGGCCAAAAAATTAATAAAAAAATGAATCCGAAAAATGTTATTCTATTAGTTGATGATGATGAATTGGATGTAATAAGCGTTCAGCGTTCGCTAAAGAAACTTGATGAAGATTATGAACTTCACACTGCTTATAATGGGATTGAAGCTCTTGACATTTTGAATGGAAAAGACGACTCTGCTGAGATGAATCAGTTACCGGATGTAATTCTACTAGACTTAAACATGCCTAAAATGAACGGGATCGAGTTTTTAAAAGTTCTGAGGGCAGATGAAAGATTGAAAAATATTAAAGTTTTTGTGATGACCACTTCTGGTGAGGAGGCCGATCGTAGAGCTACAGAACAGTTGGGGATTTCTGGTTATTTAATAAAGCCCTTGAATTTCAATAATAATTCAAAACGCTCGGATTCTATGGACGGTTTTGTTCAGTTTCACCTACGCAAAATATTGGCATCCAAACAAGCTTAATATTGGAACTCTAGGGATTCTCATTCGATCTCAATAAAACATTTGAGAAACTGAAGGAAGTAAGCGATGCGAAAAAGAATATCCGAACCGGTCGCAGGAGTAGAGTTTGCTGGTGATTTAAGCCAGATCTAAGTCGAGGCGGTAAGTTGCAAACTGCCGATGCCATAAGACTCCCCTCTTGGGGGGGAGCTGAATAGAGATTAATAGAAATCATAGCAGCGCACACTGCTGTATCCTCTGTCGCGACTCTCGCCAGTTTCAAAGCCGACACTTAACTCTGAGGTACCACTGGTGTTGCCATAATTGAGCTTGTTGGTTGTAGCATCATGACTAAGTCCCAATCTTATTTTTTGATTTTTGTAGCTATTTGTAAATACATCAAATATGAACGAAAACACCAGTGCGTCAGATTTGCCTTTTCCTGTAGTACGGTACCATGCGCCGGCATTTACACCTCTGTATTTAAACTGCATGCCTGCACTCATTGATGTAGCTTTTGCCTGTCTATAATACACCACAGACGGAATCAGAAAGGCTCCTTCTTCATCATCCGAATTTAATGAATACCTGTAACTGGCATGTACGGCTGTCCGAACCGGCGTAGGAACTTTACTGCCCGTAAAGGATTCATCAGGTTTATTTAAATGCAGCATTGAAGCGCCAAGCATTGCATTTCCCATTACAAAATTGACTCCGGTTCCGGCCTCAAAATAATATTTACTGTCGTTAAGCGGAGATTCGGCCATGGATGCACCACCTGTAAAGCCTAACCTGGAGTCAAGCTGATCCGAAAATATCAGGTTGTTAAAATTCATTTTCCGGTTAGTAATTCCCATTTGCATGCCAAACGAAGCCATAAAGTTATCGCCTCCCACAATATAGGAGTAAACGCCCGAAAGGTTGTTTTTTCGCAAATTGGCTACTCCTTCAGAAGAGCTGTTCATCATTAATCCAACGCCTCCTGCATTATTCGGCAGCTGGTAATCCATTGAAGTACTTAAATAACTCAAATCGCCAGACATGGCAGACCATTGATTCCTGTAGATCATGTTCAGTCTGAAAGAGCCCTCAAACTGACCAGCTAATGCCGGATTGAGATATACCGGGGCATTAAAAAACTGTGAAAAAATATGATCCTGCGCCTGTGTTGTTTGCGTAAACAGGAATATCAAAGAAAGAATGCTATACAAATTAAATCTCCGTCTCATCATAATCTATCGTATTAAATTTATAGTGCCTGTTCTTTTGGGTTCTGATCCATTATAAGACATACCAACCCATTCGGTTCCGTTTTTATATTTGGCAGATATTTCCCAGAAATAAATTCCCTGTGGCGCCTCTACACCGAACATCGTTCCATCCCAGTCTTCCATCGGGGCGCCCTTTTCGTCCAGCTTGTCAGTTTGCCAAATCATTTCACCCCATTTATTGAAAACCCGCATGGTCCATTTCTCCAAACCAGAACCTTTGGCTTTAAAAGTTCTTAGCTCCTGACTTAAACTATTTGGCATGAAGGCATTTGGCACGAACAAGCTACCAGGAGTTCCGGTTATCCTGACCGTTTTAGTTAGCGTTTCAATGCAACCCGTCGCATTCTGCGCTTTCAATTGTACTTTATAGATTCCCGTGTCTGCATAAGTATGTTCCGGATCGCGAAGGTTGGAATTGGTTCCATCACCAAAATCCCAGGTCCATGATTGAACATCACCGGTGGTTTTATCTTTAAAGCTGAAACGATAATTAGGGTATTGAATAGTTTCTCCGGGTAAAACTTGAAACGCTACCTGGGGCGCTGAAGTAACTTTGATATAGTCCTCCAATTGCAAAGTATCTGCGCATCCGAATGAACTCGTAGTAATTAAACTGATGGTATAGGCTGGTTTCGCACTGGTAAAGGTGTGAACGGGATTAAGTTCCGTGGAAACTGTGCCATCGCCAAAATCCCACAGATAAGTTAAAGCTCCGGTACTTTTGTTTCTGAATTTTACAGTTATTGAAGAGCAACCTTCTCTAACATCAGCATCAAAGTTTGTGTTTGCTTGCGGATAAACCGTAATTGTTTCTGTTGTTGTGGTGTCAGAACAGCCGTTTGAGGCGGTGAGTTTGACGATGTAAGTTCCGCCTTTTGTAAACGTGTGAATAATATTTTCGGGCGCACGATTTGTTTCTATAATGGTGCCATCACCAAAGTCATATTTAAACAGAACCGCTCCTTTTGAATTATTGAAAAATTTCACCGTATGTGGAGCACATCCTTCATATTCGTCGCCATTTACAACCAGTTCTGGTAAAACTGTATTTGGCGAAACTTTAATTACGTATTCACTGGTATACTTACCACAATCTGTTTCAGTAATGAGTCGCGCAGTAAAGGTTTTTGCCGCAGCCGAAACATAAGTATGATTTACTGGTGTATTATCTGTCGTCGTAAGTTGCGTACCATCTCCAAAATCCCAATAATAGGTATTCAGGTTGCCGGCAGTGGTGTTGCTAAACGTTATTGCAAGTGGCGAACATCCTACTGTTTTATTAGGCGAGAATGTTGAAAGCCCCGGTGAAGATGAAACATTAACCGTAATGCTAATAGGATCACCTGTGCAACCTGTCGTGTTTTCTGGTTTGATAGTATAAGTTACAGAACCAGCAGAGGTACCCAGGTTAATAAGGGTGTCTGTAATTTGATCTAATGCTGTCGCGGTAGATTTTATACTATTACCGGTAATATTTCCCTGCACGGTGCTGGTCCAGGTATAACGCATATCCTTTAGGTTCGAAATCAATTCGATTGTCGATTGCTTACCTGAACAGATAGTTGAATTTAAAGCCTTTGCGGTTACTTTCGGTGTCGCAGTTATTGTAACCGTAACTATAAATGGTTCGCCCTGGCAGCCATTATTGGTAGGGATAACAGTGTAATTTACTGTTGCTTCTTTAACCGGATCAGTATTTTCAATTACGTCAGTAATCTCTCCGGATCCCTGTAAAGAAAAGCCTTTAGCATTTTCTGAACCCGACGCCGTCCATGTAAAAGTGCTGCCTTCCAATAATGCAGCCGGTAAATATTTTACCGGGGTATTGGTACAGATTGTTTTGGTTTGAGCACTGATGATTTTATTAACCGGGTTGATTTTAATCAGCACATTATCTTCAACCATATTACAGGGCGCTGAATTTAAGGTAACAACGGATAACTTGAATTCAACTTTCCCGGATACTATTTCTTCGGCGGTTGGGGTATAAACAGCAGACAAAGTATTTCTGGATGGAGAAAAACTTCCGTTACCACCGAGCCATTGAAAGCTTGAAGCAGAGCCTCCGGTAATTGATGCTTCGAGGCTTACAGATGATCCTGCACATATAGTTTGATCGGGTCCAGCTGAAACGGTAGGGGATTCGCTAAAGATCAAGGTCTTTACAGTGGTCTCTTTACCGCAATTATTCTGATGGGTGATTTTTATCGTATAAGTGCCATAATCTTCGAACAAAATAGAAGGTTCTTTGGAATCGGCATTGGTATTATTTTTAAAAGAAAAGGCCCCGCCACTTATTTCCCAGCTAAAAGTGAGGCTTTCTGCTTTGGCAGTTCCATTGAAGCTGGTATTTACAGGGGTCCCTGCAGTATTGTTGAAAGTAAATAGCTGACCTTTGCCGCAAAAATTGCTTTGCCAAGTGGTGACTATCGTCGGTTTATCGTTGATGACAACGGTCTGTTCTGAACTAAGAGGGCCACAAGGAGAGTTGATTGTAAGTTGAACCTTGTAAATTCCGGGACCGGAAAATTTAAATTCCGGATTCTTACTTGTGGCGTTTGTGCCATTGAGGTAAATAGCTTCGGACGGACCTGATATTTTCCAGGCAAGCGTATTCTGAGCATTTTCCGACAGGTCAATCACTGACTCATCACTTGCCTTAATAACAGTGCCGGTACAAGCAAGAGTTTCGGTTAGGGTAAAGGCAGGTTTAGGAGCTTCCTGTACAAAACATGTTTTTTCTAAAGGTGCAGCCTGGCAGTTTGAACTACTTTCCGATTCGAGACGGATGGTATGAAACCCCGGGTTCGTAAACTTATAATTCAGTTTGTATGAAATCGGAACTCCTTGAGGTGTAACTGCTTTTCCGTCCACATACCAGTAGTAAACAATTTCATTGTTATTACATTCCGGCGAATTTGAACTAGGGTTATCGCCCGCGATTGAAGTGTTATTTAAAGAGAAATCAGAATTAAGACACACGGCTGCAGGTAGAGCAAACCTGTTTTCCGGCTGGGTAATAACCTTGGCCTGCGTTGATAGTGGTACGCTTATTAAACCGCAGTAAGGACTGTTTACCTGGTAAATAATACCAAATACATTATAATAATTTACATCATTTATTTTTATCTGCTTTCCGCAGGATGAACGAATGTACGTATGTCTTACTTTTCCGCCGTCGGCAATTATTTTATAAGGTGTAATGTTTTGTACAGCATCATCGCCCCAATTAATTTGATATGAATAGCCAGGGAAATTATTTTGAATTCCGTTGGATGAATTCGTTTCAATGTCATATTCCAATATTGCAGGCAAGCACACCGTATTGTTTGCCGGTGGGTTAAATCCTGGTTTAATGGCGTTGTTGATCAAGAAATAGGCCCTCGTGCCGATTATTCCGTTTGCCGTGGATTTAACGAATACAGTATAATGTGCCATTTCCGCTGTAAAGCTTAGTGGCGAACTGTCAAAATTCAATTCCTTTACTTCCTGATTCAATTCATTTTTGAAAACGACGGTGGTGACAGCTCCGGAGCCAGAATTATTATTGAACTTAAAGATCGTACTTCTTTCGGGCCGGCAGGTCCCAAATGTTTCGGGAGTATTGGTGATCACCTGGCTTGCACCGGCGTCAATATCTGCGACAAGTCCGGCGCTGCCAACAACAGTAAATTCGTTTGAAGGGATACTAACAGTGGATGTGCTTGAGTTTTTAACGCGAACTTTGTACTTTCCAGGAGCGAGATCGGCAGGAATAGTTCCGTTAATAAATGTTGTGTAAAATCCTGCATAACTTCCAATTTCTTTTTCGTTCGAAAAATTACCCGAAGCATCGGAAATAAATAACTTGAAAATGTTATTTACTTGCAGGAGCCCGTCTGTATCGCTCACTTTGAGCGAGACAGCTATACCCGATCCTTTTCCGTAAGGACCGGCGTCAACAGGATTAATATTAACAGTCTGACTTTTAACCGTTAAGCTCGCCCCAAAAAATACAATAAGAAAAAAGGAAAAAAATCTAATCATCCGCCGCAATCCAAACAGTAGGTATCTGTATTCAGGAAGCTTTTACGGATTTAATTTGTAAAGGTTCATTTAATTTGAAGCGCATAAAAAAGCAGCTGATTTTTTTTCAGCTGCTTTTTAGGTGTATGTCAGCGGGTTACACTGCCAGTTCATCAATATAGTCCGACAATCGGGGCAAATAGATGATATTATTGGGTTGTCCTAGTTCAGTAGTCCAGAAACTTCCCGACAATTTAAAAATTCTGAACAATTGATTGGATTCATGAAGAAGAAAAAATTCAACCCACTGGCTAATATTCATTCTTCCTAAAACCGCGTGTGTACCTACACGCGAAAAATTCTCGGTAGGCAGCGATTCGATTTTTGCTATAATATCACTTCGCAGGCGATATAGTTCATGCAAGAGTGAACCGGTCGACTTTGCGCAGGTAAAATGAAATTCTGTATCATCATCAGGTTTGTAGACCTCAAAATAGGGATTAACTTCTTCCATCATTTTTACAAGCCGCGTTAAAAAAATATGATGATATCTTGTAAGATAAGCGATGGTCTCATGGATAGAAAATTTATCCGAGCTTAATCTTGTATAGATTGCTTCTGGAGGAAGATCGTCTATATAACATTTTAAGGATTTGTGCTGATGATAAAGCCGTTCTATCGTGTGCGGATTTAGATTAATTTCAGAAAAAGAGTTCTGGTTTAATTCGTTAGATAACATAAATCAGTATTTAGTAATTCATTTCATGAATAATGCCAAAGTAATACTGATATTTTAAGTTCAGATCAACGCAGGGTTAATAGTTTGTTTTTTAATCTAATTCGCCTGTTTTGTCGTGATTATGATGAAATTATTAAAAACAATAATCCAAAACTCAAATCGGAAAAAAAAATGAGAATGTCTATATAAACAATCAGAATAAATATAAAAACATACACTTGATTTTATTGTTCAGCGTGATTTATTATTCACTCATACCCTTTAACAGGTATTTGGCGGTAGCCGGATTTGTGGCAAGAGGAACGTTGTGAACATCACAAATACGCAAAAGCATTTGTACATCAGGTTCGTGTGGATGTTTGCCCAGAGCATCGCGGAAGAAAATAATTCCAGCTAACAGCCCTTCTGCAGCCATTGAGGCAATCTGAGCATCACCGCCTTTGGGACCGCTAAGTTTTAAATCAACATCTAAGCCGGTACGCTGAATATGCGAACCCGTAGTTCCGGTGGCAACCAGATTAAAATCCTTAAGTATTTCAATATTATCTTTAACAAAAGCCACCATTTCAGCTTTCATTCCATCATGCGCAATTAATGCGAGTGTTTTAACAGACATAATAATTTATTTAAAAAACATATAACCTATAAAAATGGCTGCAATCAGGCCGACAAAGTCTGCTATCAGTCCGCAGGCAATAGCATAACGGGATCGCTTTATACCGACAGAGCCAAAATAAACTGCCAATACATAAAAAGTGGTTTCTGTTGAACCCTGTATTATACAGGCTAAACGCCCCTGGAAAGAATCTGCTCCGTAAGTTTTCATTACATCGATCATCAAACCTCTGGCCCCGCCTCCGCTTAATGTTTTCATTAAGCCGACCGGCAGGGCCGGAACAAAGGCTGTATCTAATCCGGCTGCTGCCACTACAGATGCAATGCCATTAACAATAAAATCCATACACCCTGTGGTTCTGAACGCACTTATCGCTACTAAAATAGCAATCAGGAAAGGAATGATCATAATGGCTGTATGAAATCCTTCTTTTGCACCATCTATAAAAGCTTCATACACATTGAGCTTTTTTATCGCCCCATAAACAATGAAAAGGATGATAATCGAAAAAATTACAATTCCTCCTAATAAACCCGTAGTGGCCTCCATTTCCGCAGGTGCAAGCCCCCGTAATGAATAATACAATGCAAGCATTATTCCGATAAAACAGGCGATAAAAATCAGTACCGGCAATTTGAAAAGGTTGATCCTTTGATATAAAGCAACTGCAATCATCCCGGAAATGAAGGATATAAAGGTTCCAATAAGCGAAGGAATAAAAATATCAGCTGGATTAGCAGCTCCATTTGCCATACGCAATGCGATAACCGAAGTCGGAATTAAGGTTAAGCCAGCTGTGTTTAAAACCAGGAACATAATCTGTGCGTTACTGGCTGTTTCTTTCTCTGGATTTAGCTCCTGCAATTCCTGCATGGCTTTCAAGCCGAGAGGGGTGGCCGCATTGTCTAGCCCGAGCATATTGGCCGAAAAATTCATAATCACCGATCCGTTTGCCGGATGACCTTTAGGGATTTCGGGAAAAAGTTTGCTAAAAAAGGGACTTGCTCCGCGGGCAAAAAGACTGATCATGCCGGCTCTTTCACCAATCTTCATTATCCCTAACCAAAAGGTCATGATTCCGATCAGTCCCAAGGATATTTCGGCTCCTGTTTTAGCACTGTCAAACATACCTGTCGTAACTGCGGAGAATATTGTGGTATCACCTAAAAAGATCAGTTTACCTAGTGCAACTATAAAGGAGATTATAAAGAAGGCAATCCAAATATAATTTAAAGCCATTGTAAAAGTTTTAATCAGCTACTGGGGGCTGAATTTACATTTTTTATGTGTAATTCGAATTTTAAAGCAAAATCTACTGAATTTGTTAGCATAAAAAAACCGGCTGTTTGCCGGTTCCTTTTAATGGTTATTTCTTTTTAGGAGTTTTTGTCGCTGGTTTTACCGGCGTGTCTTTTGCCGGTGCCTGCTTTTGCCGCATATAATCCTCCATTCTTTGCTGGAACTTAGATTTTTTATCTGCGGTTGGCTTTTTCTTATTTTCCTGAATCCGAGCATGGATTTTTTCATCATCAACAAATTGTTTAATGATGAACTGCTGGGCAAATGTTAGCATATTCGCCAGGAAGTAATAATAATTTAAACCTGCGGGATAGCTGTTAAGAACCCCGAAAAATATAATAGGAGAGATGTATCCTATGTATTTCATTTGTCCCGTTGCACCCGAAATCTGATTGTTATAATAGGTGTATATCAATGTCGAAATCGTCATCAACAAACACATTAAGCTAATGTGATTAATTCCAATGAGCGGAATTTTAGGAAAACTAATAATAGAGTCGTATGTAGATAAATCGCTCATCCACAAGAAACTTTCATGTCTTAATTCAAACAAGTTTGGAAAGAAGAAAAAGAATGCCATAATGATTGGCATTTGTAAGACCATTGGTATACAGCCCCCCAAAGGATTCACACCAGCTTTTTTATAAAGCTTCATGTATTCCTGTTGAAGAAGGGTTGGGTTATCGTCACCAACTTTGGCTTTAATCTCTTCCATTTCTGGCTTTAGCACACGCATTTTAGCCATTGAAAGATATGACTTGTACGTTAATGGGGATAAAACCAGTTTCAGTAGTATAGTAAGGGTTAAAATGATTAAACCGTAACTCCAGCCAAATTTTTCCAAAAAGTTAAATACCGGAAGTACAGCGACGCGGTTAACCCATTTCAAAGGTCCCCAGCCAAGGTCGATTTGACCTTGCAGATTATAACCCTGATCTTTTAAAATGCTGAACTTATTGGGTCCGAAAAAGAATTCTAAAGGGTAGGTAGCATTTGCCTGATTGCTTCCGGGCAATTGCATCACTGCGGTGAATGATTTAAGTACTCCTGGCTCATTTGATAGTTTAACAGCTAGGCTGCCCTTATCAAAGCCATTTTTCGCGATCAAGACGTTCGAGAAAAAGTGTTGTTTAAACGAAATCCAACTGATCTTTTCGTTTTCATCCAGTTTTTTTTCTTCGTTTTTACTTGATCCGATATGTTCGGGCGCATCTTCCCCATTGCCAAAATAAGCTCCCGAATATCGTTCACGTTCGCTTTTCAGATCTTTCTCTTTTTGGTTGAGCGTGGCAGACCAGTTTAGATTAATTGGTTGTGCTACCACGCCTTGAAGTCCTGAAGTAACAATAGTTAATCCTACTTTATAGCTATTGCCTTTTAAAGAATAAACATAATCAATAAACTGAGTAGCCGAATAAGCCAAACGCATCGTGACAGAACCGGAGTCAGTTTTGGAAACTTTCAGGTTTTGCGCCGAGGATGTAAAATATAGGTCGCTGGTATTTATGTGTTTACCATTCGCGTTAAAGCTTAAGCCAAAGTTGCTTTGGTCGGCAGTAAACATAATCAGGGGCTTATTGTCGTACGTTTTATGTCCCTTGAGTACAACCGATTCAATTCGCCCGCCTTTTGAACCAATGAAAACTTTTAAGTGATCATTCTCCAATACAATTGTCTGCTCTGTGCCGCTATGTGCAGCCCCGAACGGACCTTTTAAAACATTTGAATCAATCACCGGCGCTACAGGTGCAGCGGCGGTTGGTGTTTCTGTTTTAACAGCGGTTTCTTTTGCTGCTGTTGATTGTGCTATAGAATCCTGAACATATTTCTCTCTTTTTACTTCTTCATCAGACGGCTGTATAAAATACATCGATCCAACAAGAATAACCAAGATTAAAAAAAGTCCGGTAAAAGTATTTCTATCCATTATAAGTGTGTGCTCTTTCTAAAATTATTTTTTTCTCGCCTGAGCCATTGAAGCGGCGACAAAGTTAACAAAAAGTGGGTGGGGATTTGCCACAGTTGATTTTAATTCCGGGTGAAATTGACCTGCAACAAAGAAAGGATGATTTTTCAGTTCAATTATCTCTACAAGGTTATTTTCCGGGTTAATTCCTGAGGCAATCATCCCTGCTTTTTCGTATTCGCTTAAATAATCATTGTTAAATTCATAACGATGACGATGTCTTTCTGTAATAGCTGGCTTTCCGTAAATCATTGCTGCTTTAGTGCCCTTTTTGATTTCGCAGGGATAGGCACCTAAACGCATTGTTCCACCCTTATTTACAATCTTTTTCTGTTCTTCCATCATAGAAATAACTGGATGCGGAGTGTTCTCATCCATTTCCATACTATGAGCATCTTTATACCCAAGCACATTTCTACCATACTCAATTACGGCACATTGCATTCCAAGGCAAATTCCGAAGAAGGGGATATTATTTTCACGAACGTATTGTATTGCAGTGATCTTTCCGTCGATTCCGCGGTTCCCAAATCCCGGTGCAACCAATAGCCCATTTAAACCCTGAAGTTTTTCCGCAACATTTTCCGGTGTTATGCTTTCCGAATGGATAGAATGCACTCTCACTTTGCATTCGTTTCTTGCACCTGCGTGAATGAATGATTCAAGAATTGATTTGTAAGCATCCTGAAGTTCAACATATTTACCAACTAAACCAATGTGTACTTCGGAAGTCGGATTTTTTAAACGACCTAAAAAGTCTTTCCAGTTTTCTAAGTCTGGTTCAAGCTTATGAGGAAGTTTTAGTTTAGTAAGCACTGTTTTATCCAATTGCTCTTTTAACATCAATAAAGGCACGTCATAAATAGTAGACGCATCAATTGATTCGACTACTGCATTGATGTTAACGTTACAGAAAAGAGCAATTTTTCTGCGGATATCTTGTGATAAATGGTGTTCTGTACGGCAAACCAAAATATCTGGCTGAATACCGTATTCTAAAAGGGTTTTAACAGAGTGTTGTGTCGGCTTAGTCTTTAATTCTCCGGCAGCGGCAAGGTAAGGAATTAGTGTCAGGTGAATTACCAGCGAATTATTGTAGCCAATTTCCCATCTGAACTGACGAACAGCCTCGATGTATGGAAGCGACTCAATGTCACCAACCGTTCCACCAAGTTCGGTTATCACGATATCATGTTCACCATCTTCCCCAAGTATGCGGATGTTGCGTTTTATCTCATCGGTTATATGCGGAACAACTTGCACTGTTTTTCCGAGGTAAGCGCCTTCACGTTCTTTATTTATAACATTCTGGTAAATACGACCGGTTGTTATATTATTTGATTGTGAGGTAGGAGCATTTAAAAAACGCTCGTAATGACCAAGGTCCAGATCGGTTTCTGCACCATCTTCTGTTACAAAGCATTCGCCATGCTCATAAGGATTTAAAGTTCCCGGATCAATATTGATATAAGGATCGAATTTTTGAATGGTAACCCGGTAGCCACGGGCTTGCAGAAGTTTTGCTAATGATGCGGAAATAATCCCTTTTCCTAACGACGAGGTAACGCCGCCCGTAACAAAAATATACTTAGTCATGAATGATGGAATTTTTATGAATTTGCCTTCCCGGAAGGAAGAAAAAACAATCTATTTGTACGGGATTCAAAGGTAAGAAAAATCTGTTCTCCTTTATAGAATGTTGAAATTAATTTATTTGTGGAAAAACAAATCGGCGGTTCGTTTTTTATATCAGGTTATTTTTTGCTTATCGCCACTTAAAACCTTTTGTATCAATTCTTCAGTCAGGTCTTTCGCGATTTTAAAAATATCCTCAGCAGCATGAGTATTGTTTTTTATCAGCTTATCTGCCGTATGTTTATAAGGTAAAAGATATGCCTTATAAGCCGGCAAAACATGATTTTCCCACTGATACTGTATCATATCATGAGTGTATCCGCGTTCAGCAATGTCTCTTTTTAGTCTTCGGTTTAAAGTGATTTCTTCGTCCGCATCTATAAAAATGCGCATATCGAACAGATCCGCTATTTCTTTAAAATGAAAAATAAATAAGCCTTCCACAAGAATAATCGGAGCGGTGCAAATAGTTAAAGTTCGGGCTTTATCCTCATTCACATTAAAGGTGTATTCTTTCTTTTGAATGGTTTTGCCGGCAATCAACGCCTTTAAATTTTCCAGCAGCATTTTGTCGTCAATACACTGTGGCAGGTCGAAATTAATGCAGCCATTTTCATCAACAGGTTGTTCTGATTTTGGCTTATAATAATCATCCTGAGAAACCAGGCAAATGTGGCTTTTATCAACGTGTGTTAAAAAGCAATTGAGAAAAAACGTTTTTCCGGAACCGCTTCCACCTGCGATTCCGATCACAAAAGGTTTATTCATTCGGCATGCCGTAATCGATAGTTACCTGAAACCGTTTGTCTAAAGCACCTAACAAATCAGCAGTAGCTTTCGTCAGAACGATGATCACATCTTTGGTAGACTCATTTTCTGTAAACTTGCCCACCACCTTCGCAAAGGTTACTCGATCTGTCATGGGGTTGGTTATTTTTACCACAGTGCCAACAGGGGCAGTGCGATGCAGAGCCAGCATTTTTGTCCCGTCAAGGTTATCATCAGCGATCCAAACAGCAACGCCTTTTTCCGAGCGCTCTGTCAACCCTAAGCGCCCTGCCGGAATTTTTACCCTTTCTGGTTCTGGTTCCGCAGGTGGAGCGGGTGGTGGTACCGGGGTTGTGCCTCCCTGACGAACCTTTAAGATTTGACCAATAGATAAATGATCGCTTTTTAAATTATTTAACAGTTTAATGTCTTCTGCTGTAGTGTTAAACCGTCGGGCAATGGCGTATAAATATTCCCGGGGGCCAACTTTATAGTCAATGATAGTGTTGCTTTCGGCCGTTGCGTTTTTTGTTTTTGGCGCGGTTGCGGACTCGACATAGGGCCTTTCGGTTGGTACTTTTATTTTTATACCGGGCTTAAGAGAAACGTTATTATTGATCTGAATAATTGCCAATGGTGAAACATTGTATAATCTACCGATTGAGTAATAAGTCTCTCGTCTGGATACTTTATGAATAATAATCTGCTTGCCATTCTGGTTCTCGACATCGATAGAGTCTCTGATGGCAGCAGCATGTGCATTTGAAGAGTATAAAGTTATAAAGCAAAAAATTGCAAAGAAAAATCGCATTTGTTGTGTGTCCCTTTTGTTAATTAAGCGTGCAATTATACTAAATACGATACAAACTGTTGTTTGTTATTCCGTATGCAAAACAGATGATTGCGCTCAATGAAGAACGCCTCGGGATTAAGTTTTTGTATGTCAGAGGCTAAAATATCCTTTAAAATCAAATTTCCGTCCTGATAAACAGCGAGTTGCTGACTGAATAAAAGGTCTTTTTTTACATGATAAACCAGAATGATCTTATCGTTAAACTGTTTATAAAAAACCGGAGCCACGAAGTTGTCCGGCAACAAATGATTCACAACGCTCGGATCACTTAAAATATCAGGAACGATAATATTTCTCTGTACAGGTCTGAAATTTTTGGTGTTTCCGGCTACTTCAGAACCATCAGCGGGAGCAATCAGCTCAAAGGTCTTCGGTTGTATTTTAGGATTGTAAACCACCAGTCCTTCATCCGAAACATCGTATAATGTTTTATTGAATTGTTGCCAGGCGATTTTGCCTCGTTTGTTTAAGGCGATGATACCTTTGTGTTCAGGATGGCTTTCATGAACATAGCTATGCAGAAACACAGTTCCCTGGTGTACCCGGTCGAGGCCCCAGTGCCAGCTGTCTTCTACCATTACCTCTTTAAATAAGCATTCGCCGCTTGCATAATTATATGCGGAATAATGACTGATCCTATCTGAAGAATTTCTTGTCTCAATGGCAACAACAGACTCTGAATCATCCGTTTCAATTTTCCAGATAATCGATTTGAATGTTTCGCTCAGCGATGGTTTTAGTGTATATTTATCCATTGAAGACATCTTCCAAAATTAACCTATTTTATGAATCCATATTTAACTCATTTAAGGTTTATAGCACTGTGCCTCTTAGCAGTTCTTTTTCAATCACTTGCATTTGCTCAGGAAAAAACCAGGGTATATTCTTTTGAGATGAAGCAGGAAATCGGACCTGCCGCCTGGCGTTTAACTCAAAAAGCTTTTGAAGGTGCAAAAAAGTCGAAAGCAAGTGTAATGCTGATACGGATGAATACTTATGGTGGTATGGTAGATTATGCCGATTCTATTCGCACTAAGCTGCTCAACTCGCCTATAAAAACCATTGTATATATTGATAACAATGCGGCGTCGGCCGGGGCTCTTATCGCGATAGCTTGCGATGAAATTTATATGAAGAGAGGCGCAAGCATCGGTGCCGCCAGTGTAGTTAACCCTCAGGGAGAAATTATGCCGGAGAAGTATCAATCGTATATGCGGGGTTTAATGCGTTCTACTGCCGAAGCAAAAGGGCGCAACCCGAAAATCGCGGAAGCCTTTGTAGACCCCGACGTTGTTATTCCCAACGTTATAGAAAAGGGGAAGGTGCTTACCCTGACAAGCAAAGAGGCAATAAAAGTAGGTTTTTGCAAAGCGGAGGTCACAAGTATTGAGGAAGTGCTTAAAGCCGAAAACATCACTAATTATGAGCTGCAAAACCATGTAGTAAGCGCTGCCGATAGGATAATAGGATTTCTAATGAGCCCGGCTATAAGCGGTCTGCTCATCTTACTTATTATTGGTGGTATTTATTTCGAAATGCAAAGTCCGGGAATTGGCTTTGCTTTGCTTGTTTCGATAGTTGCAGGGCTGCTCTATTTTGCTCCCTTGTATGTCGAAGGGTTAGCAGCAAACTGGGAAATCGCTTTATTTATTATAGGACTGGTGCTTTTAGCCCTGGAAGTATTCGTAATCCCCGGTTTTGGAGTGGCCGGAATACTTGGAATATTATTTGTCATCGCCGGCTTGGCCTTAAGTTTAGTGATGAACGACCTTTTTGATTTTACCATTACAGGATCTGAAAGGTTAAGCAGCGCTTTTGTTCTGGTATTGGGCTCAATGATCCTTTCTATTGTGTTATCGGTGATATTTGGCCGTTCATTGTTGAAATCGGCTGCTTTTCAGCGTTTGGTTTTACAGGATGAGCAGCGTTCGGGAATGGGATATGTAAGTGGAAGACAAAAGCTTGACCTGTTGAAAAAAACAGGGGTGGCCAGTACCGATATGCGCCCCTCAGGCAAAATTGAAATCGACGGAACTTTTTACGATGCCGTTGCCCTGGATGGCTTCATAGAAAAAGGAAAAGAAGTGACTATCGAAAAGCAGGAAAATTATAACGTTTTTGTAAGGAAAAAGGAAAATTGAAACATAAAAACTTCTCTCTGGTTCTGTAAGAAAAATTAATCATGAAAGCAGAAGAAATAGGTTTAGAAGAAGTAAAAGTGAAATCTATAGTTGATCAGTTGAATGAATTGCTGGCCAATTATCATATTCATTACCAAAAATTAAGAGGCTGCCATTGGAACGTTAAAGGGAGGAGTTTTTTTAGTCTGCATGCCAAATTTGAAGAATTGTATACCAATGCTGTAGGTTCCATCGATGAACTTGCAGAACGGATATTGACTTTAGGTAAATCTCCGGTAAGCACCTACCAGGAATACCTCAAAATATCGCGCATAAAAGAAATTGACACAGTTGGTAAGGATGACATTGCTCTTGTGAATGCAGTGCTTGAAGATTTTTCTACCCTGATTGAAATTGAACGGGAGATTATGGAAAGCACATCTGAAGGGAATGATGATGGCACCAATGATATGATTAACAGTTTTATGCAGTTTAAGGAAAAGAACACCTGGATGCTGCGTGCTTTTTGTGGTAAACAATAGAAACATCTTTGAGGAAACAAAAACAGGATTCTGAATTTCAGAATCCTGTTCAAGGCAATTAAAAAAAAGATCTGTTAACCTAAGATTTAACTTCGGATGAAGAAATATAGGATTGATAATCCTGTCCCTCTACATAGTGTTTGAAATTTGTGATATCCTCTCGTACCATCTTTTCAAAAACACCATTTAATAGTTTAGCTACACCTCTTCCAATGTTTCCGGCAGGAGGGAAGTAATTGATTTCTACATTTAACTCGGTGCCTAAGCCATTCATAGCATCAGAAAATTCAACCTTTCCGGCGTTATCAATCATCGATCCTTCAACAGACTGCCAGCCGATATAGCTGTTCTGTTCCTCCCGGGTAATTTCTGCCTTCCAGCTTATTTTTAAGATATCGTTCGGAATATTCGCGGTCCATTTAGAATTTGTAGCGTCCATCTCTATTACAGAACTCAGATGCTTCATAAACCTTGGCAGATTTTCCAGATTTCTCCAGAAGCTGTATACTTCTTCACGAGGTCTGTCTACAATAAAGCGTTCTGTAATTCGAATGGGTTGTAAGTCGGTTGTGTCTTTTCCTATTTTATCATAAACGGGACAGAACCCGGTTGCTCCGCGGTATAACAACACACCACCAACTGCTGCTTCTTGTAAGCCTATAAAGGGGTGGCTGAATAATTGCTTTATGCCTTTATAAAATACAAATGTTCCTGCAGCTATAGATAATAATCGTTCGGTCGTGTTTACATTCCCGATGTCTTTGGGTTCAAGAAATGTGCCTTTTAAGGATTCATTTACCTTGGTAGTTAATGTTTCTAACATCATATTTTCACAGATTTGTATAGCTAATTAACAAGGCTTTTGCAAAATAGTTACGGAAATGTTTATTTAATCCAATCCAAACAACAAATAAAAATTTAAGTTTAAGTATTGGTTTGAACATATATGAAACAACTATTCTTAATATCACACGATACGACAACAGCCGTACAGCTTGGCAAATCAAAAACGGGGATCCCATCGGTAGAGCCCGAAAGAATAGCTGCTATCAATGCTTTCCTGACTATTAATCATCAGAAAAATATTATTCCCGTGTGGGATGATGACGATATCTTTGAAGAGATTCTAGACTCGTACACATTTATAACAATCGAAGACGCAAACAACAGCATTTACAGTAAAGAGAATTTACAGGAATAATTATATTCTAATCTTCCTTTTATAGGATGAGGTAGTGGATGTCTTTAAAATAAATTTGATTTATCTTGGCCTATCTTTTTTAGCCAGGTTTAACGAATGAACACACTCAATACCTTTACTGCAATAGATTTCGAAACGGCCCAGGGAAAGCGCAACAGCATTTGCCAGATTGGTTTAGTAAGGGTTGAGCAAGGAGTAATTACCAGAACAATGGTTCAGTTGGTTAAACCGCCTGATAATTTCTATTCTTTTTACAATACACAGGTTCATGGAATTACACCGGCTATGACCCGAAATTCTCCCACTTTTAACCAGGTATGGCCTTACCTAGAACCGTTCATATGCAATCAAAACCTCGTAGCTCATAATAGTTCTTTTGATGTAAGCTGTTTAAAGCAAACACTTGCCTATTACAGATTAAGTGTCCCGGGTTTTAATTCTCATTGTACCTATAAGTTGTACGGAAAAAAACTAAACCTGCTTTGCAGTACTTACGGTATACCCTTACAGCATCATGATGCCTTGTCCGACGCAATGGCATGTGCCAAATTGTTTATGCGCTATAATCAGCAATAGTTTATAAATCTTTATCGGCCCCTGACAATGTTAGCAGCTAAATTGTAAATTTCCCCTAAGCTAAATTTGTTTGATTTAGTCGTTCTATTACCTTTATACTATGAAACACATTTCTATCCTTATTCCGAAAGGCGCTATTTTGGGAAGTCTTGAGGGGACCCGCCAACTATTTTCACAAGTAAATGAATTTCTGAAAGCTAGAGGTGCAGCTCCTTTATTTAATGTGCAGCTAGTAGGACTCACAAAAGAAACGCCTTTATGCGGAGGCTCATTTACTGTGCACTCAAGCTTGCTTATAGACGATGTAAAAAAAACCGATCTGATCATTATCCCTGCTCTGGACGGCGATATTCCAACTTCTTTAGAAAATAATAGCGCGTTTATTCCATGGATTGTAGAGCAGCATAAAGCTGGGGCCGAGGTAGCAAGTTTGTGTCTGGGAGCATTTTTGCTGGCATCAACGGGATTGCTTTCTGGCCGAAAATGTGCCACCCATTGGATGGCAGAAGGTGCATTCAGAACGATGTTTCCTGATGTAAGGCTGGTAACCGAAAAAGTTATTACTGATGAAAATGGTATTTACTCCAGCGGAGGAGCTTTTTCATATCTTAATCTTATTCTTTATCTGATAGAAAAATATGCCGGACGAGATATGTCGATTTTGGCTGCTAAAGTATTCGCCATTGAAGTAGAGCGCGATAATCAATTATCGTTTACCATTTTCCAGGGGCAAAAAGGACATGAGGATGAACAGGTGAAGAAAGCCCAGGAATTTATTGAACAGAACTTCCACGAAAAAATATCGGTAGATCAGCTGGCATCGATGTTTGCTTTGGGAAGAAGAAATCTGGAACGCAGATTTAAAAAGGCTACATCCAACACGGTTGTAGAATATATTCAGCGGGTAAAGGTTGAAGCTGCTAAAATGAGTTTGGAATCATCACGTGAAAACGTAAACGAAGTAATGTACAAAGTTGGATATACCGATAACAAGGCCTTCCGGAGTACTTTTAAAAAGTTTACGGGCTTATCACCGCTTCAATATAAAGGAAAATACAACAGGGATTTAAACTAGGATACTGGTTCTGCCAATTATAATCCGATTATTTTATAGCCGAGTATCTTATTTAGGTATTTGCTGTTTACAATCTTCCATTCTTTCAGTTCGTCGATGAATTCGGGAAGCTGCATTCCGCTTTTTAAGGCTGCTTCGGTATAAAAATGCATTCTTGGCGGATGGGTTTCTGCACAGGCATTAAATGTATAACCGAAAGCATTTTGCTCAATAATAGCTCTGCTCACACCGATACAATCATCAAGGTGTATTAAGTTAACGGGAGCTTTGCCATTAGGAATGTTCTTTTTGCCTGCAAAAAACCTTGCGGGATCTCTGTTCGGGCCAATCAAGCCACCAAACCTTAAAATAGTGAGCTTAAAATCGTTTTGATCCTTTAAAATGTTCTCTGCTTCTTCCATCGCTTTTCCCGATTCGCTTTCCGGTCGTGGCGGCGTATCTTCATCAACTTCCTGATTATGATCTCCGTAAACAGCTGTTGAGCTAATAAACAATACCCGCTCAATGCCGGCTTTTTGAACTGCTGTTTTTATTTGCCGGATTTTGTCGGGGTAAAGACCAGCTTCTCCCGAACTCCTTTTAGGCGGAATGCTGATGATCAGCAAATCGCAGCTTAAGAAATCGGGCTGGTACTTAATTGAATGCGCTTCAACCTTCACTTCGAAGGGCTCAATTCCGGCTTCATAGAACTTTTGAAATTTATCGGCAGATGTTGAAGATCCTTTTACTCTGTATCCCGCTCTAACCAGGCTTTGAGCCAGGGAAAAGCCGTACCACCCGCAACCTAAAATGCTAATTGTATTGATCTCAGCCATTGGTTCAAACTTAATAAATAGAATTAATTAACCGTGAAATTACCCTGCATTAGCGAAGAGAAAACAGATCTTCACACTTATCTCATATTTGCTGATTTCCTGATCTTAAATTCGAGTATGAATAGGCGAATAACGATCTTTAAAAAAGGCAATCAGCGAAGTGAAAAATCCGGAAATCAGATTTTTTCGTAAGTGAATAGCCTTGATACACAGCATGCAATTTCAAAATCCTTCTAACGTTCAAAGATATTATGGAAACTAAAGAGAAGCTCCAGGACGCTTATATACAATATGTTCTAACACACGGCGAACAGCCAAAATCGGTATACATCTTCGCTAAAGACAATGGCTTGGCCGAAGAAGAATTCTATAATCATTTCGGTTCGTTCGAGAGTATAGAGCAAAAAATATGGTCAGACTTAATGTCGTCAACCATTACAGAGGTTAAAGCGCAGGATGTTTGGGCTCAATATACTTCTCGGGAAAAAGCGCTGAGCCTGTTTTACAGCTTCGTAGAGTTACTTAAAAGTAGACGCAGCTTTGCTTCTTTTAGTCTTAAAAACTCGGAGAAGACCCTCGGAACAAAGCGGGTTTTGGAAGGTCTGAAATCTGAATTCGAGGTGTTTGCTTCAGAAATAATTCAGGAAGGGATTGAATCGGGAGAATTAATCGACAGACCCTTCTTTGCAAATAAGTATAAAGATGCATTGTGGTTACAGTTTGCCTTTGTTCTCAGTTTCTGGTTGAAAGATACCTCTGCAGGATTTGAAAAAACAGATGAGGCGATAGAAAAAGGCGTGAATGTTACATATAATATGTTTGAGCGATCGCCAATCGACGAACTTTTTGAATACGGCAAGTTTCTGGCAAAAAATGCCGGGATAAAAATGCCTTTTTAATATGACCGAAAAACAAGCACAAGAACAAAGCAGCATGCCAACCGGTAAGGTTGAGCGTTCAACTCAATTTGTAAAAACAGGTTTTAAAATAGGCGGCAATTATGTTAAGCATTATTCAAAGAAGCTATTTAATTCGAATCTGAGTAAAGACGAATTGAATGAGGATAATGCCGCGGATATTTATCAGTCATTAAGCAAACTAAAAGGCAGCGCATTGAAGGTTGCTCAAATGCTCAGCATGGATAAAAATATCCTGCCAAAGGCTTATATAAATCAATTTTCGCAGTCGCAGTACAATGCGCCGCCCTTATCAGGTCCGCTCATTGTGCAAACTTTCCGGAAATTCTATGGCAAAACTCCCGATAAGGTTTTTGATAAATTCAATTTAAGCTCCAGTAATGCAGCTTCGATCGGACAAGTGCATCAGGCCGAGTTAAATGGTAAGAAACTGGCTGTTAAAATCCAATATCCGGGAGTAGGGGATTCTATTTCATCCGATCTGAAGCTCGTTAAACCTTTTGCTTTTCGCTTATTGGGAATGAGCGAAAAGGAGCTGGATATTTATATGAAAGAAGTGGAAGAGCGATTACTCGAAGAAACTGATTATGAATTGGAAGTGAAACGTTCCATCGAGTTTTCGGAAGCTTGTTCCGGGTTGAATAACATCGTTTTCCCGAGGTATTATCCCGAACTTTCAAGCAAGCGAACCATTAGTATGGACTGGCTGGAGGGCATGCATCTGAAAGAATATTTGCAAACAAATCCATCTCAGGAGGAACGAAACCGTATCGGACAAGCTTTATGGGACTTCTATAATTTTCAGCAGCACGAGTTGAGGGCGGTACACGCAGATCCTCACCCAGGGAATTTTTTAATCACTCCGGAAGGTAAGCTGGGAATAATCGATTTCGGATGCATTAAAGTACTGCCCGACGATTTTTATTATCCTTTCTTTTCGCTCACTCAAAATGGCTTTTTTGAAGATGCGGAGAAAACACTACAGGCTTTCAGGGAACTCGAGATGATCCAGCCCAAAGACAAGCCGGAACAAGTTGAATTTTATTTCGAGATGTATAAGCAAATGATAAGTCTGTTTGCCAAGCCTTATGCCTCAGATACATTTGATTTCAGTGAAAAAGAGTTCTTCGAAAACCTTTACCGCTATGGAGAAATGATTTCTAAAATGCCCGAGTTTAAGCAGGCTCGCGGAGTGAAACATTTTATCTATATCAACCGGACGAATTTTGGCCTATATAATATTCTTCATGATTTAAATGCCACGGTTAAAACAGATACGTATCGCTTTAAGGGTGATTTGAAATAATTGCCATGCATAATGTTCGGTATTCTAACGATTTTCTTTCATCCAAGCGATTAAAAGGAGATCAAGCGGCTGACGAGTTTATCGGAAAGCATTTTGTGGATTCGGATTCGAAGCTAGCTCTGTATACTTGGCTGGCACAACTAAATTGCAATAGTGATTTGGACCACATACCGGAATTGTACCAGAATGAAGCTTTCATAAGCAGCGCCAGTAATTTGCCATATTGGGCAGATGGAAAGTTAATGGAGAAAGGCTCGGCCTTTTTTATAAAACATGCCGAACAGGTGATGCAGTTATTAGGCTTGCTTTCCCTGCCTTATTGCTACGCTGCCGCGGATGGAGCGATGGTGCTTTACTTGTCGCAACGTTTAACCAATGATGCCGGTAAGCGCCTTTCGGATACTGCTGCTTTTATTTGGGATGTGATGGATCCCTATGCTTTTAGAAAGGGTGGAAAGGGGTTTGCGAGTATTTTAAAGATCCGCTTAACCCATGCGGTTGCTCGTCATTATACTCTCAAAAGCGGCAAATGGAATAGTGATTCCGGTGTGCCTGTTAACCAGGAGGATATGGCGGGTACGAATCTTTCGTTTTCATTACTGGTTATTCGCGGTTTGCGCAAACTAGGAATGAGCGTTTCGTATACCGATCAGCAATCTTTTCTGCACCTCTGGAATGTAATAGGATTTCTTTTGGGCCTCGACGAAGATTTAATCCCGCCTGACGGCAAAGGTGCAAATGCTTTAGAACTGGCCATCAGGCAAAGACATTTTAAACCTTCAGAACAGGGGCGGGAACTTACCAAAGCTTTAGCCGTTTACGTAAATAGTGTTACCCCAGACAACATCTCATCTAAAGATGCGCTGCAATTGATGCGCTATTTGTTGGGTGATGAAGTTGCTGACATTCTTGATCTGCCACCGGCATCCAAACCTTTGTATTTACCCTTGATTTTGAAAATAACCGGCAAACTCCCTGATTTCAATTCGGGCAGAACTCTAAGGTTGCAGTATCAGGAAAAGTATCAGAATTTCAAGAAACAACGGTTAATCAATTAGTTGTCCGTATTTATTTTGCCGAAGTATTCGACAGGGTATTTTCTTCCATCAGTATTTGTTTAACGAATTCGTTACCTTAACTATAAAAGAACGAATTTCTTTAATTTAGCTATCCTAACAGAATTTACCAATGGCCATATATAAACTTCAAATCAACGGTCGATCTTACCAGGCAGATGTTGAACCGGATACTCCCTTGCTTTGGGTTTTGCGGGATAACCTAGGTTTAGTTGGAACTAAATACGGCTGCGGAATAGGCGCATGCGGCGCATGTACGGTTCATGTAAACGGACAAGCAATGCGCTCCTGCACACTTCCCGTGGTTGCCGTAGGTACGCAAAAGGTAATAACGATCGAAGGTTTATCTGTCAACGGTGATCATCCGGTACAACAGGCATGGGATGAAATTGATGTTCCTCAGTGTGGATACTGTCAGGCCGGACAAATCATGACTGCCGCAGCATTCTTGAAAAACAATTCAAAGCCAACATCAGAACAGATTGATACGGCAATGCACGGCAATATTTGTCGATGCGGTGCCTATCATAGAATTAAAGAAGCAGTAAAATTAGCCAGCACTAAACTATAAACCATGGCAAGTTCAACCAGCCGACGAGACTTCTTGAAAATGGCAGCAACCGCGGGAGGCGGATTAATGCTTGGCTTTGATTGGTTCAGTGTAAATGCAGAGATCCCTACTGTGGTTTCTAAAGCCGCATTGGCTGCAGGAAACGCCGAATTCAACAGCTACCTTTCTATTTCGAGTGATAATATAATTACCATCTTTTCTCCCAACCCCGAGCTGGGGCAAAATATCATGACTTCCTTTCCAATGGTGGTAGCGGAAGAACTGGAAGCCGACTGGACAAAAGTGAGTGTTGTTCAGGCTGCATTTGATGCAAAGAAATTTGAGCGACAGGTTACCGGGGGAAGCGGGGCTGTTCCCCATTCATGGAAACGCCTCAGAAGGGCAGGCGCAACGGCAAAACATATGCTGGTTGAAGCCGGCGCAAAACGCTGGAATGTGCCTGTTGATGAATGCTCTGCCAGTAATGGAATGGTCGTTCATGCTAAATCGGGTAATAAACTCAGTTTCGGCGCCCTTGCGGAGGATGCCTCCAAGCTTGCTGTTCCGGCGGAAGTAAAATTAAAAGACCGCAAAGATTTTAAATTGATTGGTACAGCGGTAAGAAATGTTGCCAATAAAAATATCGCTACTGGTAAGCCCTTGTATGGTATGGATTTTCATCGCGAAGGCATGCTGATAGCAATGATTCAGCGCCCTGAAGCGTTTGGGATGAAGCTCAAATTTGTAGATGATAAGGCCGCGAAAGCGATGCCGGGGATTATCGACGTTGTAAGTTTTAAAAATAATGTAGCTGTAGTAGGCAAATCGACCTGGCAAATACTTAAAGCCAAAAAGCTTTTAAAGATTGAGTACGAAAAAGCCGGTAATATTGAAAGCACTGCAGATCATGATAAAATATTTCTCGACCTTTTAAACGGCTCGAATGCGCAGGTGAGGAGGAAGGAAGGTGATGTGGAGACTGCTTTTAAAAACGCAGCCAAAATTGTAAAAAGCGATTATCAATGTCCTTTTCTGCCTCATAATCCAATGGAGCCAATGAACTTTTTTGCTCATGTAAGGCCAGATGGGGTGGAATTGGTGGGCCCAACTCAAACTCCCGGAAGCGCACGATCAGGAGTGTCAAAACTACTAGGCATACCGGAAGATAAAATCACTGTCGAAATTACCCGCCTGGGCGGAGGTTTCGGAAGACGATTAATGACTGATTACGCGCTGGAAGCGGCAGAATTATCCAGTTTAATTAAAGCTCCTGTAAAGGTAATCTGGACCCGTGAGGACGATATGATGGGAGGCAATTATCGCCCTGCTGTCCGTTATCGTTTTGAAGCGGCATTGGATGATAAGGGGAATATGACTGGCTATAGGTTAAGAGGAGCAGGAATTAACGCCGGAAACCCAACCCGCGAAAATAATTTCCCTTCCGGTGCTGTGGACAACCTTTTGATTGAATCCGTTGAGCATAGATCACCAATAACTACAGCTCCATGGAGAGCCCCTATCACTAATTTTTTGGGCTATGCAGAGCAAGCATTTATAGATGAAGTTGCCCAGGCTGCCAAAAAGGATCCGATTCAGTTCAGGCTTGAACTGCTGGAAAAAGCAAAAACCTCACCGGCAGGTGCGGTTCGTTATGATATTGACCGCATGATTGGTGTGATCAAACTTGCTGCCGAAAAATCTGGCTGGGGTACAAAAAAGGATGTTTCACAGGGGTTTAGTGTTTACTTTTCACATGCTTCATATGTGGCCCAGGTTGCCGATGTGGTACTAAAAGCAGGAAAGCCCGTGGTGCAGAAAATATATGCTGCAATTGACTGCGGCGAAGTGATAAACCTGAGTGGTGCCCGCCAGCAGGTTATGGGTGGTATTGTCGACGGGCTTGGTCATGCTATGTATGGCAATCTGACTTTTAAAGATGGTGTCCCCGAACAAAACAACTACAATAAGTACCGCTTAATCAGGATGAAAGAGATCCCTGAAATAGAAACGTATTTTGTGAACAACGGTATTGATCCCACAGGATTGGGTGAGCCTGCTCTTCCGCCAGCCGGAGGCGCCGTTGCCAATGCGATATTTAAAGCTACCGGTCAACGCTTAAAAGTTCAGCCTTTTATACAAAACGAAGTTTTTAAGGGAAAGAAGGCGGTCTAAGTTTTTTCGGGTTTTAAACCACACCTTGATCCCCTCCTTGAAATAAGGAGGGGAGTATAGCGCTTCAACGAGGCGCTTTAAGTATTCGGGATTCTTCTTCTTTAGTATTCGATGCTGTTGGCGCTTTGTGTTTAGACGAATTGCAGCGGCATACAGCACTACGTTTCATTGATACTCATAGCAAGTCCAATGAATTTATTTCAAACTCAAACAATCCTAATCCTAAGGAGTTTATCTTCAAGTCGCTCTCATTTAACCTTCTGAAAATGAATTTTATTAAGTCCGAAAATCATGACGGAACATCTGTCAATTTATATTATGAAGATTGGGGTACTGGAAACCCTGTAGTATTTATCCATGGCTGGCCTTTAGACCACCAAATGTGGGAACACCAGATGCGGGTACTCCCGGAGATGGGTTTGCGTTGTATTGCCTATGATCGCCGCGGTTTTGGAAAATCGGACAAGCCATGGAGCGGCTACGATTACGATACCTTCGCCGACGATTTAAAAGCTGTTTTAGATCAGCTTGATTTGCAGAACGTAACTCTGGTAGGTTTTTCAATGGGTGGCGGAGAAGTAGTACGTTACTTTAGCCGGCATGGCGGAAACAGGGTTACTAAAGTAGTGCTTCTATCCTCTATCGCACCCTTTACCTTAAAAACAGACGATAACCCCGATGGCGTGCCGATCGAGACTTTGCATGAAATGATCACTAACATTCAGGAAGATCGTGCGGGCTTTCTAACAGGTTTCTCAAAAACGTTTTATGGAGTGAGTGTAGTTAGCCACCAGGTAAGTCAGGCAATGCTCGACTGGAATTTAATGGTAGCTATGCAAGCCTCGCCTAAAGCAACCGTCGAATGTGTTCATGCCTTTGGCGAAACTGATTTCAGAACAGAGATGCACACCATCAATGTGCCGGCACTTGTGATTCATGGAAATAGTGATAAAATAGTTCCGATCGAAGCCACAGGCGAACATGCCGCACGCTTAATCCGCGATGCAAAATATATCGTTTATGAAGATGCACCTCATGGTTTGTTTATCACAGAGAAAGAACAACTAAATGCAGATCTGCTTGAATTTATCGATGTAAAAACAACCTCGGAAGTTCACAGGTAAATTTTCATTGTTTTTTAAACGCAAAAACTTATATTTGAATTCATCATGAAACAAAACCACTATCTAATTTCAGTCGTTGCGGTCGCAGTACAAGCGTATTGACGGGAATTTGATATTGAAACCATACAAAGAAAAGCCCGTCCAATTTTTGGCCGGGCTTTTTTTGTTAACAAAATTTTAATGAATACAACAACTCAAAATATCAATCTAATCAGCTTCGTCTATGCAGTGGTCGTGATGGGTTTACCCTGGCGGGATAGATTGATTTGAGTTTTTTTAAACTTTTAATTCATCGGCCTCCCGCAAAACGGGAGGCTTTTTTTATGTAAATAATTTCAGATTATGAGTACATCAACAAGTCAACAGTACAACTACGCTAAGCGGGTACAAAACGTTCCGCAATCATTTGTTCGCGAGATATTGAAAGTAGCGTCAAATCCCCAAATAGTTTCCTTTGCCGGTGGCTTGCCCAACCCCGCCTTATTTCCTGTCGACGAACTGGCGAAATGTTCGGCAAACGTGTTTCAAAAATTTGGCAGGCAGGCCCTGCAATACGCTTCAACCGAAGGACTGTATCCTTTAAGGGAATTTATAGCGAATCGGTATAAACAACGCCATAACCTGGATATTTCTCCTGAGCAGATTTTAATCACCAACGGATCGCAGCAGGCGCTTGATTTGATCGCTAAATTGTTTATTAATCCCGGTGATAAGGTAGTTGTTGAACGCCCCGGTTATTTGGGTGCACTGCAATGCTTTTCGATGTTTCAGGCCGATATAATGGAAGCCGGTTTAGAAAATGATGGCATAAACACGCAGCAATTAGATGATCTGTTAAGCAGTAATCCGGTAAAGTTTTTTTACGGAATACCTAACTTTCAAAACCCTACCGGAATAAGTTACACAGAAGAGAAGCGAAGGGAGACGGCACGAATCCTTGCCAGACACGGAACTCTCTTTATCGAAGACGATCCTTATGGCGAAATCTCGTTTGGAGATAAAAAAACACTTGCACCTGTTTTTTCGCATCTCGCCGGTCAAACTATTTTGCTGGGTTCATTCTCGAAGATCATTGCTCCGGGCTTACGCCTGGGCTGGATGATCGCAAGTCCGGACATCATCCGAAAAGCTACCATTTTAAAACAGGCATCTGATTTGCATTCGGGCAACCTCACACAGCATATTTTGTACGAGTTTTTAGCAAATTATGACCTGGATAAGCATATAGGCAGGATTAAACTGCAATACGAACAACAGTGCAAGCTGATGCTGGAAGCTCTTCATCATTATTTTCCATTTTCTGTTAACTACACCAGGCCCCTTGGCGGGATGTTTTGCTGGCTTACATTGCCCCAGGGCATTACCGCACGCGAGTTGTTGCAGCGAGCACTCAAAGAAGACATCATTTTCGTACCCGGCGATACTTTTTACGCCCGCAATGCTGATTCACAAACACTGCGCCTTAATTTTTCTAACGTTGCCGAGGATGCAATGGAAAAAGGCTTGAGGAAATTAGCGGGTCTGATATGAGTGATGGGTAAGGGCGCCTGAATTTAAAAGGCAGGTTATGATAGGAGATGATTCGATGGAAGCTGATATACATCAGTTTGCAGCCTGACCAGGGACAGCTTATTGATGTTTTTTATTCCCTCTCTTTAAGCATAGGTATACATTGTGATAACGGGCAGGAATGTAAAATCAATTGGGAAAAAAATGGCAGATCAATCAAATGCAATTTATGGCCTGGCGTTTATAGGCGCTTTTATCTATTATATTAAACAGGCCACAACGTTTTGGATGGGTGTGATAGGTTTTTTTAAGGCTATTGTATGGCCTGCAATTCTTATGTATAAGCTTTTTGAGTTTTTCAAATTATAGATACTTTCATTACACGTAAAATTATTCCAAATCAGGCGTTTAGCGTCAAGGCAACCTCCTTTGGATCGGATTTCATAAAAGGAGGATGTATGTGTTTTTCAGCAAGCGCCAGTTTTGTTGCCAGTGCCGCACTTTTAACCGGCGGAGTTGCTACATTAAAGCAAACCACAAATGTAAGGCAAATTCCATTTGCATCTATACCAATGCTCTTTGGCGTTCAGCAGCTTATGGAGGGGTTTTTATGGCTTTCATTTATGAATCCCGATTTTTCTGCTTTCGGGAAGCCCTCCACCTATATGTTTTTAATCTTTGCGCAGGTGGTCTGGCCAGCCCTGGTTCCCATTTCAATTTACCTTTTCGAAAAAGATCCGAAGACGAAAAAAATACTGCTCGTGCTTTCGGGCATTGGAGCAATCGTTTCTTTGTACATCACTTATAGCCTGCTGTTTTACCCTGTCGAGGCGGGAATCAGTTCCCATCATATAGCGTATTATACTAATTTCCCCCATCAACGAGGGGTAATTCCGTCATTACTATATTTGCTGCCGACTGTTGTTCCTCCGTTTATGTCAGGTTTGAGAAAAATGAACTTCCTCGGGGCTATCATCTTAATTTCTCTTATCATAAGTAAAGTGTATTTCCCTGTAGCAAACCTGGTTTCTGTTTGGTGCTACTTTGCTGCCCTTATAAGTGTTACGGTCTATTTTATTGTGAAGGAGATGAGAGATAGGTATTACACAGATATTAAAGTTTATGCGTAGGCTTCTGTGCCTGTAGTCAGTTAAAGAAGTGTCAGCAGATATCCAAGTAATGAACCTCCGATTACTATAAATGCGCTATTAATTTTCTTGAAGCCAAAGGTTAGCACGATACTTAACACCGCTATCGTGATTGTCCTCCAGTCGGTAATGGTATCTTTCCCCATAGCATACGCTACAGAGATAATAATAGCGACCGAAGCAATATTTACAGCATCAAGGAATGCGGAAAACAGAATGGAGTTTCTCATTTTCTTAACCAGCGGATTTAGCAAAGCAACAAATACAAATGAGGGGAGGAATATCCCGATGGTTGAAACCACCGCTCCGCTAATACCATTGATCTGATATCCAATAAAAGTAACCGATGAAAAGACCGGACCGGGAGTAAACTGCCCGACGGCAATGGCATCAATAAGTTGTTGCCGACTTAAAATTCCTGTTGTTACTAACTCCGCATCCAGGAATGCAAATAGTACATAACCGCTTCCGTAAAGTATTGCGCCGATTTTAAGAAAGGTGAAAAATAAGGTTAAATTATTTGCTGAGACAGTTGTTTGGGTTGAAACCAGTGTAATAGGGAGAATGCTGCTGCTGATACTTCCTTTGTTTTTAAAGGTTGCCGACAGCAAAGCAAGAAAGCCGGCGCCGAACATCAAAAATATTTCATTGAAATTGAACAGGGATAATATCAGAACAGCACAACCGAGTATTGCCAGTTCAATGCTTTTTAATGATTTTTTTGCCAGTGGAAAGATTGCCGCCAGGATAATAGCAATGATGGCCGGTTTAATGCCATAAACGAAAGGTTGCACCTGCGGACTTTCGCCGTATTCTTTGTACAGCCAGGCAAAAATGCCTGTAATTAAAACGGCTGGTATAATAAAGCAAGATCCGGCTACAAGTAAACCTCTCCAACCAGCCCTTTCTTTGCCGATGTGGATTGCCAACTCTGTGCTGTTTGGACCGGGAATTAAATTGGTGGCGCCAATCAGATCCAGGAAATGCTGTTCGCTCAGCCATTTTCTTTTGTTTACTACTTCCAGCTGCATCATGGCTATGTGTGCAGCTGGTCCTCCAAACGCTGTGAATCCGAGCTTTAAAAAAAGTTTTGCTACCTCAATTAATTCCGCTTTTTTCCCGGTTCTATTATTCTGCAATTTTTATGCGTGCTGATACGAACGTAAATCTGACGATTATTTTTTTTATCTCCTCTTTTTTGAATCCTTTTCCATGTTCTCTTTTACTCTGAACTTGACAATCTTCGTGATTAAGTCGAGCGGCATGGGCTTGTCGAGCGGAAATTGAACCGAACCTTTTGCGCCTTTATAGGCAGAGAGTTTTTCTTTAAATTGTTCAATTCCCGACGGACTGGGATAGAAACCAATATGATTTTTGAAGGCAGCAAAATGCACTAAGTTTCCATTTAAAACATAAGTGGGCATTCCATAACTAATAGTTTCTTTTGCTTCAGGAGCTGTTTGTCGAATCCTTGTCCGGATTTGTTGAAGTAAGTTTTGAATTACTTCGGGGAAACTGGCGATATAGGTATCCACATCGTTTGCCATAATCTTCGACATATTTCTTTTTATCTAATATGGTTTTTTATCCTTTGAAATTCAGCTGCCACGATACGCCATATTTATCCGCAAGCCAGCAAAATTTCTTGCTAAACTCATATTCATCAGGAGGCATCATAACCACTCCACCATCCGAGAGCTTTGAAAATAGGGTGTCCAGTTCTTCTTCACTTTCGCATTCCACAAAAATTGAAAAGGATGGTGTAAAAGAAAAGGCATGTCCCATGGCGCTGTCAAAGGCCATATATTGCAAGCCATCGAGGGTAAACACAGAATGCTTAACATCTCCCGCTTTTCCGCCCGGTACGCTTTCCTTATAATACTCTATTTCTTTGATTTCAGAGTTTTTAAACAGGGATGTATATAATTTGATGGCTTCTTCAGCTTTTCCGCATTGATCGCCAACAAACATTAAGAAGGTGCTTGTTTTTTGCATGGTTCATGTGTCTTTATTGTTTAAAATTTCATATAAAATACATTCTTCTAAATTATTGTGTTCGCTAAGTAATGGATGTTTAAAGTTCATTACTTTAGTCATGCCGATCTTATTTATCACCCGCTGCGATTTGATATTTACCTTAGGGGCTAATGCATTTACTTTATTTAGATTCAATTCCTTAAATGCATACTGTAGGCATCGTTTTGCTCCTTCTGTCGCATAACCTTTATTCCATTCTATGGCTTTCAATCTCCAGCCAACATCTATGCAAGGAGTAAAATCAGCCTTAAAGTTCTGTTCCGATAAGCCTATGAATCCAATCATCTCCTGATCGTCAAGTTTATCCACGGCAAAATAACAAAAGCCTTTTGCAGTGAATTGATTTTGCATTTTTATGATAAACTCGATCGTTTGTTTTTCCGACGGAAGAGTTGGAAAAAACTCCATTACCCTTGGGTCACTATTTATTTCAGACAGAACTTTCAGATCGTCCGGGTGCCAATTTCTGAACCCTAGTCGGTCTGATCTAAATATATATACCTTGTTTTGCATGCAAAAGGAAGTTTGACAGCTGGCGGAATTATCGCCCAAATTTCAAACTTAATAATTGCCTCATCGTTTACGAAATTTTCAGATTTTTTCTGTGTCTCCCGTTCACATACTGATAAGAATTAACACATCGGTTGATGCAAATCAGCCAAATCAGGTCAAAAGAAGTGCAACTTTATCACACATTGTATAATAACCTATGAACTGATTATGAATCCTTGATCTTAGATATCCATCTATCGAGGTTAACATCAAATTTGAAGCTATGAAGAGCGTATTTCCCTTAATGTCAGGCGCATGCCTTCTTTATTTAGTAGCCTGCTCAGAAAAAGGAGTTGAAATGGACCAACCCGTTCAAACAGGTTCTAAAATTTGCACCTGCCAGATTAAGCCTGTATTTGTGTCAGATCAATCGAATATTCAATTGCTTGAGCCGTATTACTATAACGTTTATCATGGTCCGATGGGGCAGGAGTTTGTTCCGCAGCTTCATGCCCTGGATGCAGTGGAGTTACAGTTTGGCGATGCCAGTTGCAGCGGACAGGGAAGTTTTGGCGGATATGTGCAGGTTCGGATAAGAGAAACTACTATATCAGGAAAAATTTTGGGGACAAGCGCCGAAAATCATTTTGTAAATTGCTTTAGCGGTACGGTGCGGTTTGACTTTCCTGAATACGTCACTGTAGTGCCCGGAAAAAAGTATGTGATCGAACCCGTTTATGTTTCGGGCAATCATTGTCTTATGTATGTGGATAACGGCGGAATTTCATACTCGCCGGGAAATTTTATTATGAACGGAACTGTCGACCACGAAAAAGATCTGTGGTTTAGAGAAGGCTTATACTATTCGGTGGCAATTAAGTCAGAACAGTTGAGCATTCAAGGATGGGAAAAACTGGTGCGACGTGACGGAACTCCATTTAAGAATAAGGAAGAATGTGTGGAATATATTAATGCCGGGCATTGAGGATTCGAGAAAATGGAATTTTATTCATGGATTGGAAATCCAAAAAATTCGACCTCTAAACCAGGATGACTTCCACGGAAAAAATAAAAAAATAATTTTTTAGAACTTTAAATCGTTTTAGGCGTAATAATATATAGGTTTATAATTGGTTAGTTAAAAGATCTGCATTCTCCCCGTTTGCAGATCTTTTCTTTTGTGCTGACTCCTACACTGATAATTCTATTCTAATTTCATTACTTTAGTGCACAGTGAACAGCGAAACGGCCAGCCCAGATAATCATTGGATGTAAACCAAGTCCGCTATCAAACAAAAGAAAAACACAGACAGAATAATGCCCGGAACCTACATACAGGACAAAACATTTGACAGGATAGACTTTACCCAGCATGCATTAACGAAAGGCGAATATGAAACCTGTAGTTTCAACAACTGCAATTTTTCCGATTTTGATTTTGCCGGATTTAAGTTTATTAACTGCGAATTCAAGGGCTGTAATTTAAGTCTGGCAAAGCTGAACAAAACAGCCCTTCAGGATATAAAATTTAAGGAATGCAAAATGTTAGGACTGCGGTTCGACACCTGCCTGGAATTTGGTCTCTCGTTTTCATTCGACAATTGCCAACTCAATCATTCTTCGTTTTACAAGACAAAAATTAAAAAAACAGTTTTCAAAAATACGCAGATACAGGAAGCCGACTTTAGCGATTGCGACCTGACAAGTTCCATATTCGATAATTGCGAACTTAGGGGAAGCGTATTTGACAAGACTATTATTGAAAGAGTCGATTTTCGCACCTCTTACAACTATTCCATCGATCCCGAAATTAACCGGATTAAGAAAGCAAGGTTTTCATTAACCGGCCTTCCCGGACTTCTAGACAAATACGATATTGATATTGAAAAGTAGCCTTAATTGGGAACCCAGAATAGAAATCTTAGTTCCCAGGAAATTAGTAGGAGAGCATCTAACGATGAGTTTAGCCGACAATCGGACAGGCGAACTTTGGAAAAGTTTTATGCCTCTGCAAACAGAAATAACCAACAGGGTAAGAGACGATTTAATTTCAATGCAGGTTTATAAATCATCATATTTCACAAACTTTAACCCTGCCAATGAATTTGAAAAATGGGCCGCCGTTGAAGTGGCCGACTTTGACAATGTACCCGGCGGTATGGAAACATTCACTCTGCCCGGCGGACTTTACGCTGTTTTCCATTATAAAGGTTTAAGCACTGACAGTAGTATATTTCAATACATTTTTGGAACCTGGCTGCCTAAATCAAATTACTTATTGGATGACAGACCGCATTTTGAACTGTTGGGCAACAAATACAAAAACGCTGACCCAAATTCGGAAGAAGAAATATGGATACCTGTAAAGGAGATTGAGTAATGTTTCACAGCTGATATTTGCGTATATTGGGTAAAGCACGCCATTAACAAGAAACCTACAATCCTATGAGAACCTCACACAAATGCACCATTTTTTACTGCGTCTTATTCACCTGTTTTTCATTCTTGAGCTGTCGTGAAGAAGGAGAACAAACAAATCTTCAGAATGAAGAGAAAGTAGAAGAAATAGTGAACGAGTTTAATGGTCAATCCTTTGTTCTTGATGGCCTTGTAGACTCCACCGGCCAAGCGACACAACTGGATTTTACAAAATCCGATCTTACTATTATAGACTTTTGGTTCAAAGACTGTCCTCCCTGTATTAAAGAAATGCAACAATTTGAATCACTGCTAAAGGACAAAGAAAAACACATAAATATTGTAAGTATTTCGATCAATCAGTTTTGGGTGTGGAAGCCTTTACTGCAACATCCAACCGGGAAGTTTGATTTCCTGGCGAAAGCTGTACCGAATTGGCAACACTTAACCTTGCAGACAAAAGATAACCCAAGATTTAAAAACGAGATATCAGTTGATAGGGCGAAAGAGATTAAAGAAAAATATAAGGTAGAATTCTTTCCTCAGTATTTTGTGGTAGACAATAAAGGAGTGATTCTTTCTCAGCCACTTAGTGCCGTAAAATTCATGAAAGAATATAAGTATTAAATCGGTAATGAAGATATTCGATTTAACCGCACAAAAAATCAATGGCACTCCAACAACAAGCCAGCTCCCTAATTCCCGCAGGCAGGAATCTTAATGCAGAGAGCACATTCCATATATAACGCATTACGATTGCCGATCGGTCGGCAATGACGGGGAAGGTAGGTATCACGATTGCCGTTTTGCACTCACGGTACTCTTCAAACAACGGCACATTAGAAACGACACTCATCCAACCACCCAGTCCGTCATTCTCGCGCAGGCGGGAATCTTAATGCGGAGCACATTCACTCTTTTTCTCTAACCTGCATTCGAGCCGTTCATTGCCACGGAGTGGCTAGTTCTTTTGTCCGCAAAAGAACCAAAACTCTTGTGCCCTCCCGAGGTGCTTTTCGCACAAGCCCATTACACAAATTTGCCGGCAGCGCTCAGGTCTGCGCCTGTTTAATCTGCGCTGCTGGCCTTACTTCTTAAACAGCCGAGGCCCTCTACCTGCGCTCGGGGCCAGCTGCCGGCAAATTTTTCGTCTAGCACTTCCGGGAGGACCCAACCCTCCGGAACTTAGAGTTTCGGGTTATGTTGGGTTGCTGGATGCAGATTGATGTACAATCGCCGGTCCGTCATTCCCGCGCAGGCGGGAATCCTAATGCAGCGCTCGTTCCTTTCTTTTTCCGGTAAAGCGCATTACGATTGCCGATCGGTCGGCAATGACGAGGAAGGGTAGCATGAGGACTGTAGTTCAGCATGACGGAACCGGTGGAACAATGGCACACTATAACTGCGATATTCGTCCAATAACCCATCGCCGTCATTCTCGCGCAGGCGGGAATCCTAATGCAGAGCACATTCAAAACTTGCCGGTATAGAGCATCGCGATTGCCAATGGGCCCGGTAACATGCACTCAACCTAAATCAAAATCCATTATGAAAGATAAGCCGGCGATGAAACAAAAACATTTACCCATGTAATGCCTCCTCCGCCCAAATTTCTCTCATTTTTAAAAACTACTCTGCTCATGTTTGTTGTAAATTAAAAAACGTAGAAAATATGAAAATAGCAGTGTTCGGAACAGGGATGGTTGGAGATGCCATTGGTTCGAAATTGGCTGAATTGGGGCACCCGGTAATGATGGGTTCCAGAACTAGGGATAACGAAAAGGCAAAAGCTTTCGTTGACAAACACGGAGGTAAAGCCACGACAGGAACATTTGCCGATGCGGCAGAGTTTGGGGAAATAATTTTCAATTGCACAGCAGGCACAGGTTCTATCGATGCATTACGAATGGCGGGCGAGAAAAGTGTGAATGGTAAAATAATTGTGGACATTGCTAACCCGCTTGATTTTTCAAAAGGAATGCCGCCATCACTCGCTATTGTAAATACAAATTCGCTCGCTGAAGAAATACAAAAAACATTTCCTGAAGCCAAAGTTGTGAAAGCACTTAATACTATGTGGTGCGGTCTGATGGTAAATCCTGCCCTGATAAACGGAGGCGACCATAGCACCTTTGTTTGTGGTAACGATACCAATGCAAAGGAAGAAGTGAAAACGATTTTGAGGTCATTTGGATGGGCCGAAAAAAACATACTTGACCTTGGTGATATTACCAAAGCAAGGGGTACAGAAATGTATTTACCTTTGTGGTTGAGTATTTATGGTACAATAAATACTGGGGCATTCAATATAAAAATTGTAAGTTAATACAGGCTGTGAGGTGTTTGGGACTTTAGGGAATATATGTAATTTGTGGAATTTAGCTGCACAAAAATCAACGATACCCCACCAAGCACCCAGTCCGTCCTTCTCCCGCAGGCGAGAATCCTAATGCAGAGCACATTCCTTGTATAACGCATTACGATTGCCGATCGGTCGGCAATGACGGGGAAGGTAAGTATGACGATTGTCGTTTTGCACTGACGGTACTCTTTGAACAACGGCACATTAGAAACGACACTCATCCAAGCACCCAGTCCGTCATTCCCGCGCAGGCGGGAATCTTAATGCGGAGCACATTCCTCAAGCAAACGGCAAATAAATGATAAGAAAACCGGTTTTACTTTTCGACTCCTGCATCTTTCGAATTATCGTATTTTTGAAATTTAAACTTTTTTTCAGATCTAAGCGCTTGGCGGCAGGCGGCGACGGGAATAATATTATAATATTTATTAAATGACCTTAGACATTACCCAATCAGTTGATATCATCGAAATTATGGAAAATTACATGTCAAAAGTCAGACCTCGACCGGAGATTAGAGATAAGCTTGATCTTGAGTACCAGATAGATGGTCAGAGTGTAATTTTAAATGAAATCAGACCTTTTTGGAACAATCCGAATGAGATTAAGTAAGTGGGTACGCCAAGGCGACGTTTGTTAGGAGCAAGAACTTTTGGAAAATATATTGGAAACGGGCAGACAATAAATGGCATTTGTATGAACCGCACCAAATGTGAAAAATCTAAAAGCCTTTCTAAATATTGTCGACGAAGACAAACATAGTTGCTTTAAAGGTTGAAATAAATCTTAAGTCATGATAGGCGGGGCAATGTGATCTTTTTCTGGACTCAAATGCCTTATTTCGGAGGCCTGCTTTGAACAATGAGAGAATAACAATGAGAAAAATAGTACTAGTTGGAATGATGGCGTTTTTTTGTTCACATTTATTTGGACAAACAAAAAAAGACCCGGCAGTTATCGAATACATAAGAAGCAAGAAATACTTTATTCCATTAACTGATACAGCAAACCTGCCCCTTATGATCAGGCCGTACTGCGACGGTGTTTTTAGCTTTATGTCGGAGCATAGAATGGACAAAAACGACTACTACGTTTCTATAAACCACATCAAGAACCAAGCTGTCTCCTTATCAATTCCGATTATCCATTATGATGGGTTTAAAAAATTAAAAGAAGAAGCGGGAAATGACCGAGACACAAACAAAAATGAGATTGAAGGGCAGTTTGTTTATTCGGGCTCGACAACTACTGGAAACCTAAGTGGCAAAGACGGTACCCTCGAAATTGACAAGAATACAAAACGAGTACTAAGTTTTAAAATCTGGCAATAACCTTATAAGTGCGCTGTTTTACAAAGCAGCACCCGCACTTCTCTTATTCTTTATCGATGTTACGAAGCCGGAAAGGTCTCTGGTATAGGTGTCTAAAGTCGCGGCCGATTCCTTCACAAAGCCTAAAAAAGTTTCCATTTCTTCTTTAGAGATGCCGGTATATCCCATTACCTCTGTCAGGCCTAAAATTTGCACGATCGGATGCCGCATCTCATGCGAAATTTTAAACAGAACCTTTTCCATTTCTTGAATATGCAAGTCCCTTTCAAACTCGGCCTTCTTGCGTTCAGAAATGTCCATCGAAAGGATAAACAGTCCCTCGGGTATTGGCTGAATACTTAAATCATAAAAACCCGTCTCTCCATCAGGATAAGTGAACTTATTTTCAAATCGTTTAGCAATCCGTTCAGACATGCATACCTGCAGCGTTTTAAAAAGATCTGTATTTTCAATGCCCGGATACATGCTCATCATCGTATTGCCCAGCAGTTCCTGTGCCGGGTACTTACCTTGTTTGGCCAATGCATTATTTACATAAACATAGGTCCAGTTATGATCGATTAACTGAATACCTTCAGACATCGTATCGAGAACAAAGTGGTGATGTTTGTCTTTTTCGCGAATTTCCCTGGTTTTTTCTTCTACCCGAACTTCTAGGTTTTCATTCAGCCGTCTCATTCTTTTTTCCACTTTTTTACGATATAGTACATGTTTTCTGAGCACAACAAATCCTACAATGAGGAAAGTAGCAGCGGTGAGCAGAAGCAGAAGGAAGCTGCGGTTTAATGACTTTGAACTTTCTAAATTTGCGCGGTTCTGTTGCACCAGCAAGTCGCTTTCTTCATTTTGTATTGTGGTGATAAGCTCGCGTATTTCATCCATTAAATTCTCGCCTTTATACGTCGCATTTAGGCGGGAATTTGCGGTAGAGCTCCGGTTGTCTTCACGAGAAACAGTTCGTAGCGAGTGGGTGATCCGTTCGTTAATAATGTTTGCAAGACTATCCACTCGTATTTGCTGTGCAGGGTTATTCCTTGTTAAGGATTTAAGCATCTTAACATGTGTTAAAACCCTCAATCTTGAATGATAAAGATCAATAATAAACGCCGAGTCTTTGGTAAGCGAGTATCCACGCGAGGCATTTTGCACATCCTGGATCATAGATAATACCTGTGCCGATTCGAAAAGCACCTCGTGCGTGCGTATTACCATTTTACTGTTATCTCTGAGGGCGTTGTTGGTTTTATAAGAAATAGATGCCAAAATAGTTATACCCAGAAATAAAAGAGCAAAGAAGAGCGTAAGTGTTTTTTCAAACGACAATTTCATAGTGAGAGCATGATGGGCATATGTTTGATCATTCGCCGCGCTGTTCTACGCAGTTTCATTTCGAATGTTTCGATAGGAATTGTTTAAAAAAGGAGGTAGGAGAGGGAGGAATGCAACTGGCTGAGCTTGCTAAGGATCTGATTTTCTATCTAAGGGCAGGGGCTGTTTGTGTCTCCAAAAGATCGTGCAGGGCCAAAAGGGAGATAATGCACCCTTTCGATGCATTATCGTTCTCACCAAATTCAGTTGTGTAATCTGTTCTTCAGTATACCCGTAGCTATTGCACAACCCGAAACAATATATTAGTATACACTTCCTGACCTTTTCTGCCGATAGCCGCTACGCGACTATACACCCGAATACCGCTGCGGATTCCTTTAAACGTATGCTCTCGCGACGAACTTGCCTTTGATACCCATATACTGTTCTCTGTTAGCGGCGCTTCAGTATATTCATGCAGGTATGCAATAGCATACGGAACCGTTTTAACGCTCAGCTTCAATTCGCCCGGGTTTGGGCCGTCGCTAAGCTCAAAGTTGGTCGGGGTGCCTATCTCCGGAATGTTTTCCCCATCCGAGCCAAGGTCGAAACCCGAGCTAACCAGTTTGGCACGATCGCCCTGCGCCAGCGACTCTACACTGGTTGCTAAATTCTTCATGGCTATTAGCAGTGCCTCTTTCGCCTGATTCTTTAATGCGATGGCTGTTCTGTTGCCATCGGCAGAGTTTTTCAAGCCCTCGCTGTAAGCTTCTCTGATTAAAGTAAATTCGGCTACAGTAGGAATGGTTGCCGGGAAATTAGGATTGTCCGTTAGATTAATTATCACCATTTCAGCCTTAAAATTCAGGTTCGTTTCCGATAATCTGCTGTAGCTTTTTAACAATTTTGGTATTCTCATTTGTTCGTTTTAGATACACCCAATGCATTTCGGGTGCCTTTGTAAGAACTAAGATAAAATGCACTATCTGTTTTCAAAAATCTGTAAATCAATGTTTTATAATATTCTGTCGCTTTGTATAACTAGTTATTACTTTCTGTAGCATTTTATAACCTTATATAATTTCCTGTCGAAAAGTATAATAATCTATTACAATTTATCACATCATTCCTGCAGGAGCGGTTTGTCCCGGGGCTTTCAAAATAATCAATAAAAGGCCTTCTGTGGAGTTTAAATATGGGTTTGATCCTTATATGAAGTGTGTTTAAAGCATTGCGCAACTAGCTATGTATTTAGAACAAGGCGCCATGTTTTAATAACAAAGGCCCAGATCTTCAGAACAAAGCCTGTTGTTTTAACAACAAGATCATTGATCTTCAGAACAAAGCGCCATGTTTTAACAACAAGTAAAGAAATCTTTAGAACAAAGGCCTTTGTTCCGAAAACAAAGGCCCACATCTTTAGAACAAGGGCTCTTGCACTGAAAACAATGGCGTAAGTTTTCCGGACAAATGGCTTTGTTCTCCCTAAATGAGATCTGTTTGGGTTCGGTCTTTAAGAATAGAGAAGTCAAATGCAGAGAAAGGCAGAAGCTTTTGCGGACATCCACAAAGAAATTAAGCCACTAAAAACAACAGCAGGTTAAGAATAATACAGCTGCAGTGTTTTAATGATATTGAATGGAGGTATAATCATTACTTTGCCTAAATGATGTACCGTGAAGAAGGCTTTTGCGTTAAGTCCCAACTCGGTTTTCCAGGCTTTGACTATTTTTCTGGCAGTTTGAGGGCTTACATTAACTATAAATGCAATTTCTTTGATGTTCAATACATAACCTTCGTGAAATTTTCTTTCCAATGTGTAGATTAAATGATGATTAACTAGGTTTCGTTATGCTAAAGTAAGAACGGTTAATTATAAAGAAAATATTTTGACATTTTTTAACATATCAGGACGGTGAGAGTGTTTGACACACGAAAGGGGTGGCTGAATCTATTAAAAAAAGGGAATGGCCATTGCTCTCTTTGCGAAAACGCCAGAAACTTAGTCGTTATCACAGGACCTTGGGCAGGGATCGGGTTAACAGGGAGATTTATAGATCCGGAGAAAATTCTTTTAGCTTTTGAGAAAATTTTGGTAATATCACAGACTGATATTTGTGAGGTTCTATCTGGCGTGTTAAGATTCTTTTAGGGTGTGCAGGTAATTGAGGGTTTTATTCATCGATAGATAAGGTTGGATGCTCGAGATGGAAATGTAGCCGGTTGGACGTGTGAGGCTAAAGCGTGTATATCCGTTTATAAACGGATATACACGGGAAGTAGATAATTTGTAATAAGAAATATGTATATGCAAAAATATGGCTTAATTGGAGGGAAAGAGGGGTTTTCTGGGATTAGAGGTGTGCAGCTATATTGGATATTTGCGCATATGCGTAAATATTGATGTTATGCACCATTTTAAGAAGACCGACCAATGAAGACAATCTTACTCACTATATTTTTATTTGCAATTGTTCCTTTGACAAGTTACAGTCAGGACAATTTTTTAGAAAAAGGTAATGCATATTTGAATTCCAAAGAATTAGACAAAGCTGAACAATCATTTAGAGACGGTATAAAAGCAGAACCAGAAAACTTGATTTATCAATGCCAGCTCGGACTGACTTTAATTGAACAAAAAAAATATCCAGACGCAGAAACCATCTTAAATTCGGTATTGAAAGTCGACTCAAATAATGTTGGAGCGATTTGGTATAGTGGAATTGGAAATTATAAAGCAGGAAAAGATGCACAAGCAATTTCAAGATTTGAAAAAGTTCTGACCTTGGTTGACAAAAAAAGCGGACAATATTATTCTGCGAACTGGTTTATAGGAAAATCTTACTCTAAATTATTAAAAACGGAAGGACTTAGTTACGATGAAACTGACCGAATGTTTGAATGTTTCGAAGAATATCTAAGGTTACAACCGAACGCCGAGGACTTTGCTAAGATTAAAGAATATGTAGAAAGAAAGAAACAAAGGCGACCTACCAACAATGTTAAGAAATGGGTTGACCTATAAAGAAAAACGGTGCATAACATCAGGTTTGCATTATGCCCGGGCGACGTGGTTCTTGCTCTGTTCTACTTTATAATAACTTAAGTGCCCGGGCGACAGTGAGGTGCTGTCTATTCGGGCACAACGCAAACCTGTAACCGTTGTGTGCAACTTTGACAAGTCACCCGAACAGATAACAAAAAAACATGGGATTATTTAACTTCTTTAAAAAGAAAGAACAACAAGAAGAATCAAGAAAAGGAAATCTTCTTCTTGCAATGCCAATGTTCAACAATGGTGAAACCTTTGAACTAAATAAAGTTACCGACTATTTAAAAAATAATTGGAATTCTTCTATTTCTGATATAGAGGGCGAAAGTGAGACAGTCACATTTTCAATTCAAGGAGAAACTGTTGCACTTGCGACAATACCTGTTCAGATTCCTTGGGGCGACATTGAAGGTACAGCTCAATATTCATATAATTGGACGACTGCAAAGAAAGATTTGGAAAATCATGATTCACACATTATTGTAACAGTAATGTCGAGTAAAAATAGTGAATTTGAACGTTTCAAAATCTTCACAAAAGTTTTGTCTTCTATAGTAGCGACCACAAGTTGTTTAGGAGTTTATCAAGGTTCTCAATCTTTACTTATTCCAAGACAACAATATCTTGACAATGCAGAAGGATTGAAAACGGACCAAATTCCACTTAATCTTTGGGTTTACGTCGGACTGCGAAAAGGAGAAAATGGGAATAGTGCTTACAGTTATGGTCTAACGGCATTTGAGAAACTTGAAATGGAATTCATCAACGCTAAACTTGATTTGGAAGAAATGCACAGTTTTTTAAGCAATATTTGTGCTTATGTAAATAGCAGTAACGTTACTTTTAAAAGCGGTGAAACATTAGGTTACACAGCAGAACAGAAAATAAAAATTACTAAGTCAAAAGGACAATTTGTAGAGGGACAAACGTTGAAACTTGAATTGTAGAAAAAGAAAAGCTGCACACAACAGTATGTTTAAATTATGCCCGGTGACGGGGTTCTCGAAATTTTCTACTCTTTAATTACATTAGTGCGGCTAGGCACGGAAGTGCTATTAAGCGGGCAACGGAAGTGCTTTTAAGCGGGCACAATATAAACACTTAACGTTAGTCAGAATTTTCAATGGACGACAAAGGACTACTAATTTACATTTGGGGCACTAAAGCAAATCGTGTCATTATCATAGTGCTAGTCATGATTATTCTGACAGCACTTCTGACCAAATTTTTAATTTGGAACGATTTGACTCTAGTTCCATTCATATTTTTCGGGATTGTCATTCCTTTGCAACTCATTTTTATTAACTCAATACCGTATAAATTTTATAAGGAATGGGTAAAAATTCAAAAGGACTATTCGGACAAATTAATATTAAGAAAGGGCACTAAAGTTTATATAAAACATTTCTGGCCGTGGACTGAGATGACTAAAATAAAAAACATGGGACGTGCTCTTGACATGTCCTATTATGACTTTGATCAAGCCGACATTCTTGAATCTAAGGACTTAATTGTAGTTCGTGGTTACAGTGAGAATTTTTTCCTTGGATTATTCAAACCAAAGACAAGATCGTTTGTAATAGCTCCGGCAGACACCAAAGTAAAGGACTATAATCTTTATCAGGTAAACTTGACTTCTGTAAATGAAACGGACGACTTTAAAGAATTTACCTTTATTGACAATGTAATTGGAGTGGAGAATCCGATTACAATCAAAATATATAAGGACAAATGAAAACAGCCGCTAACAAAGTTCATAATCAATGGCGGGGTTCAGTGTAAATTTGTAGTTTAGTTTTTCAAAATACGTTGGTGTCGTGGGACAGTGACGCGCTTCGAATTCCCGCCACTGCTTATGCACAAACGTTATAAGAACCTTCATGATCCAGCTACAAGACTTTGAAGAAAACGACTTTAACCGACTTATTACTTGGGTCAAAAATGAGGAAGAAATGATTCAGTTTGCCGGACCTTTATTTACTTATCCATTGACCCGAGAGCAGTTATTAAAGTATGCTAGTGACTCTACAAGGCAAATTTTCAAAGTTCGACTAACATCAACAGGAGAGATCATCGGGCATAGCGAACTTAATTTTCAAAATGAGATTCCACGACTTTCAAGAATATTAATAGGCGATAGTTCTTTCCGAAATAAGGGTATAGGCAAAGCGATAGTTAGAAGTCTACTAAATCGTGTATTTACAACTACTGACTTTGAAAATGTTGACCTAAGCGTTTTTGACTGGAATCATAGCGCAATTGCTAGTTACGAAAGTGTAGGTTTTAAAATTAGACATGGTTTAGAAACCTCCATGAGATTTAAAGAGGAAATCTGGACTGCTTATAACATGATGATAAATAAACAAACGTATTACGGTGTATAACATCAGCTCTGTTGCTATTTCTGGTTTCGGTGGTGTATGCTCTTTCGCTGCTTTCTATTACATTGGTGTAGTCTTGAAAGTGCCGTGCAACTAATGCCGCAGCAGCAACAAGCCGAAAATCGTTACCTGTAATTTTAAAAAAACCGACACGCCATTCAATGACAATATCAAAACTAGTACGAATCACTGGTTCAATTATTCTCATTTGTTTCCTGACTTTACTGATTTGGTTTAATCTACCTTTCACCATACTATATCGGACGGAAATAAAAGCCAGTAATGAATTCAAAGAAAATATTGAGGCTTTTAAGAAAAGGAATGGGACAATCCCTAGCGAAATCAATGGGACATTTGGAGAAGTTGAACGCTTTGAAGCCTTACAGCCGAATCTTACCCAGAATTTAAACAAATAGACAAAGACAATTTTACTTTGACTTACATTGAAGGCTTCGATTGACCGTATTTGACCTATGACTCACGACAGAATAAATGGGAGAAGAAATAAAAACAACAAGTAACACGAGGTTTAAATTGTGCCCGGGTAAGGTGGTTCTTGTTCTGTTTTTTATTTACATTAGTAGTCGGGCGACAAAGATGTGCTTTTTATTCGGGCACAATATAAACATGTAATCGTTAGCGGTCAGGCTATTACGACAATGCGAACTTCAAACATTGTGCAAAAAACAGAATGACGACATTAAAGACATTAACTGAAAAACATAATCTGATAAGTGAGACCAAGTTTCAGTTAAAGTCCTTTCTATTAATCGTTAGGCGACAACTTCAAAACACTTTTGCAGACACAAAAAAGTTCGCAGACAAAGGACAACTAAAATCACAACCAATCATTTCTGTTTCCGAAAGCAATCTTTGGAACATTGACGACAATGGACAGAACTGGATTTTAACCGCTGGTAAAGTTCAAAACTTGCGGTTAGCAGCAAAACGGCTTAACGGAATTGAAGTTGAAGCAAACAAACCTTTCAGTTTTTGGAAACATTTAGGAAATCCGAACATTGGACAAGGTTACGTAATCGGCAGAGAAATTCGGGAAGGCTGTATAGTGCCGACGATTGCAGGCGGACTTTGCCAACTTTCAAACGCTTTATATGATGCAGCATTAAAGGCCAACTTTGAAATCATTGAACGACATCGACACACAAAAGTGATTAAAGGTTCGCTAGCCGAGCAAGACCGAGATGCAACTGTAAAATGGAATTATGTTGACTTGCGTTTTAAATCAAACCACTCTTTCAGAATTGAAATTGACATTACCACAGACAAACTAATTTTAAAGTTTCGTAGCATAGAAAAAAGCAGTTCAACAGTTGACAGTAATTCAAAAGTATTTCTTCAATCCTCAAAACTAAATGACTGCTACTCTTGTGGCAACTTTGAATGTTTCAAACATCCCGACAGGAATTCAATCAAACAAGAAAGAGCGATTACAACTTTCATTCTTGACGACAAATGGAGTGAGTATGACAACTACGTAAAAACAATTTCATCCGACACGGATTTTTTTATCGTTCCGCTTTTCAAAAACAAATTCATTAAAACAAATCGTTACGACTGGACAATTAGAAATTCAAAAAATGTAAAAGTAACTTCGTTTGTTGCAATGCAAAGAGCATTGCAACTCCGCCTTGCTTCTAAAACTCAAAATAATATTTTTTCATTGTTGCTTCGCCTCGACAAAAAAGTTGCGAAGGCAGCCGCAGGCCTTATCCCGATTGAAAGTACCCATCTTGTAATCTCACAAAACTTGCTACCATTTCTCTTGGAGCAAGGTGTTTTAGGCGGTCGGACATTTGATGTTTTGATGAGCCGTTTGCCAATTGAAAAACTACACCAACGGTTAGACATTGCTCACAAGCAATTTCCTGAAAGCAAAACGCTTAATGACTTTAGGGCATCACAATCATTGATTGATTTAGAAAATACTGCATTAACAAAAGCACGGCAAATCATTACACCACACAAAGAAATTGCGGACATCTTCAACAACAAATCAATAAAGTTAGATTGGAGTTTGCCAGCTTTAACTAAGACGCAAACAACAGGCGACAAAATTCTTTTTCCTGCATCTGCAGTAGGACGGAAAGGTGCTTACGAAATAAAGCGACTTGCTAAAGAATTAAATCTTTCGGTTGTGATAACAGGACAAGCAGCGGAAGACAAAAACTTTTGGGAAGGAGTAACAACAGAGTTTGCGGGCAATAATCCGTTTGATAATGCTCGTTTGGTTGTTTATCCAACTTATGTAGAACATCAACCACGACTTTTATTGAAAGCACTTGCGACAGGTATTCCAATTATTACAACAACCGCTTGCGGACTTTCACCGACAGACAACTTGACCATAATTCCAATTGGCGACTATGAAAGTTTAAAACAAACAGTAAAGCAATGGACAGATAAAAAGCCCGAACCGCTAACAGCACATTTGCAATAGGCGGGGTTTCGTGCTCCGCAGACAGTTTTGTGGTTGCAGAACGCTCAGTTCTCAGAATGCATATTACTGAAAAGCCCGCCCATCGCGAATCTGCAAAAATGTTAGTGGCCATTCTCCAGACCAGAAATTCCGATTAATTTCCGGAGCTAACGTTTGTAGGATGAAAAAAACACATTGAAAATCAGCAAGTTATTTAACGTTAGTCAGAATTAAACAGACAGAAATTATGCGACAAAAACTGAATTTAATAACGCTTGGCGTTGACGACTTTGAAAAATCGTTAGCCTTTTACGAAAAAGGACTTGGTTGGAAAAAGTCCAACAAAAGTATGGACGGTTTAGCCTTATTTGACCTAGGCGGAATTATTTTGGCTTTACATCCACGACACGAACTTGCGGACGATACGACATTGGCATACCAACCGACAACATTTTCGGGGCTGACAGTTTCGCACAACACAAAATCGGAAAAAGAAGTTGACGAAATTTTAGAAAAGGTTGCAAAGCTTGGTGCGACAATCGTAAGACCTGGACAGAAAGTTTATTGGGCGGTTACAGCGGTTACTTCAAAGACTTGGACGGACATTTGTTTGAAGTTGCTTACAATCCGTTTTGGGAACTTAACGAAAACGACAACGTCAAACTGTAATGACAGCAACGCAGGTAATAAAAGCATTGACAATAGTTCCAGGTGTTGCCGACCAAGGTACTTAGATCACGCTTTTCGGACAGGATCTAACTCAGTATTTTAAAATACATAATATCAAACATGATAAATACGATCAAACTCAAACTATTGTTCAGCTTTCTTTTAACGCTATCTTTTTTAGTGGTTAATGCTCAGGTATCTAACCCCGCCGAACAAGTATTTAAAGAACAGCTAAGATTTTTGCAGAATGTAAATGCCCCTAACTTTTCGTTACAAGACACGTCCGGAAAGACGGTTCAGTTAGAGTCATTCAGAAGCCAAATTGTAGTTTTAGACTTCTGGTTTACGAATTGCGCTCCATGTATTGGCAACATCCCTTATTTTGAACTGACAAAGAGTTTTTACACCGACTCTAGTAACATTGTTTTTGTTAGCATTTGTATTGATAACATTGAGCGTAAAGACCATTGGAAATCGCTTATAAAGAAACATAATATAACAGGAATAAACCTCTTTTTGCCTAAGAATAGAAAACAGACGGAAAATAATGAATTTTACAAAGATACAATAAGTAGCTTTCCTACATATTTGCTGATTTCTAAGAAGGGGCAAATACTTGGAAATTTTGGTAATATAGACTCCACACTTCCTCTTCTTTCGATTCACAGAGCATTGAGGGAAAAACCACAGAAGATTCTTTCGATATTTTTCTAACGATGAAAGATAAATGGTATGATGATTATGGAAGTAAAATAGCGATATTTAAAAAAGAGCTGAATGATTTGGATAAGAAAATGAAAGGCTTATAACGTCGGTTCTGTTGCTGTCTCTTTTAGAATACGTTATTCAGCACTCTCTATTGCATCAGTGCAGACTTAACCCGAAGTGTTTGGAGAAAAGAAACCCAGCCAGTAACCTCGGCCCGCACGTCACCCGACATAACTTTTAGCCGATGTTGCTGGCTGAGTGACGTGCGGGCTCCAAGTTTCTGCTTTTTATTTACTTTAGTGCTGGTAACGGCGGAGGTGGTCTTTAATCCGGCACAACTTCTAGCCTTAAGCGTTATACGGCATTTCAAAAACCTTCTACGTTTTGATACGACTGTTTAATTATCACTATTCAAGAGTTTACTCTTATTTTTCAAAAGGAGATGCTGCGCCAGTATTCTCGACATTTGCATTTATTTTAGTTTTCGGTTTTTTTAATATATTGACCTTAGTCGACATAATAGTAAGTGTGGGTGCGGGAGTGAAAATCACTATGCCAACTTTTGAAGGATTTAAACGCATTTATCTGATGCTAGTCATCCTAGCCATTTATAGTGTATTTCACTATATATTTGTTTCTAAGAAAAAGCATATTAATATTTTGAAAGAAGCTCAAGGGGAAACTTCTAAACAATTTATTGTTAGATATTATGTACTACTGTATGTTGTTAGCACAATAGCTTTTTTTGTACTTTCACTCTGGTTAAGACAAGTTATTAGAGGATTTTAAATTGACTATTAAAGCAACCAAGGATATTATTTGAAAAAAATAAATGACAAAAGGGCTTATAATAAAAGAGAAACATAGACCATAAACCTGTAAAGCCACTACCATCTTAGCAACTGACTCGAGAAAAACGCCGTATAACATTGGTTTGCAAAAATGGCGGGCGACGTTTTTCTCTGAAATTTCCTACATTTAACCAAGGTTTGGTGCCGGACGACAATGAAGTGCTTTCTATCCACCATTTTCTCAAAGCCTAACCGTTATCGGCAACCCTAGGTAACACCCTGCAAAATGGACACAGACTTAATTTTACAACACATTAGCCGGCATATTCAGCTCGATAAAACCGAGACAGATTTTTTTATATCACTACTTCAATCAAAGAAACTTAAACGAAAAGAGTTTTTATTAAAGCAAGGCGACACTTGCAGGACTGAAAGTTTTATTGTCAAAGGCTGTTTGCGGACTTACACCATTGACGGCAATGGTTTTGAGCATATCTTAATGTTTGGAATTGAAGATTGGTGGGTGGGTGAACTTTATAGTTTTTTAACCCAAAGTCCAGCTACTTATTTTATTGATGCATTGGAAGACACAGAAATTTTACAAATCACAAAGTCAGACCTTGACAAACTCTATGACCGTGTTCCAAAATTTGAACGCTTTTTTAGATTGATACTTCAAAACGCCTTTATTGCACAACAGCAACGCATCAATCAAAATCTTTCCTTCACAGCCGAACAGCGTTATTTGGACTTCATCGCCAAACATCCAAACTTGGAACAACGCCTTTCTCAAAAACAAGTTTCAGCATATCTTGGCATTACCCCCGTTTTTTTGAGTATGATTCGTAAAAAATTATTTCAAAAGTGATTTATTAAACTACTTTAATTTTTATCGTTTTCGTTCTCTGTTCTTTTGCATCATCATTCAAAAGAAACAGATAATGAAAATTATAATTATTTATCACAGCGGATATGGGCATACAAAAATTGTTGCTGAACATATCCAAAAAGGTGCTTCAAGAGAATTGGAGCAGGTAACGCTTTTGTCAACGCTTGAAGCACTAGATGATTTTGAGCTATTACATCAAGCAGATACATTAGTGCTTGGCAGTCCAACTTATATGGGGACAATTTCAGCCGATTTTAAAAAGTTTATGGAAGCAACTGGCAAATTTTGGTACAGCCAAAAATGGAAAGACAAATTTGCAGCAGGATTTACAAACTCATCAACTGTAAATGGCGACAAGCTAAATACATTGCAGCAACTTGCACTCTTTGCTTCTCAACACAGTATGCTTTGGATTTCCACTGGAATTTTACCAAAGTTTGAAAACGACAAACAATTGGAAGAACCAAATGGACTTGCCAGTTATCTGGGGCTTATGACACTTTCCGACAATTCAACAAAGGAAGTAAATCATCCAAAAGGTTTGGAAACAGCGGAACTTTTCGGAGAACGCATTGCACAAATCACGAAACAATTTAAACAATCAAAATAATTTTAGAAGATGAGAAGTAAAATATTCAGCACAAACAACGATTTGACAGGTTTAATTACCCGACTTACACTTGGTTTAATCCTATTTCCACACGGAGCACAAAAAATGCTTGGAATATTTGGTGGCTATGGCTTTAGCGGAACTATGGGTTTCTTCGCAGACACTTTACATTTACCTTGGATAATTGGCTTCTTGGTAATCGTAATTGAATTTGTAGGATCATTATCTTTAATTGCAGGATTCGCAAGTAGAATCTGGAGTGCATTGACGATAATTTTATTTATTGGCATTATCTTTAACTCACACGTTGAGAATGGTTTTTTTATGAATTGGTTTGGTAATCAAAAAGGTGAAGGCTACGAATTTCACTTGCTTATCATTGGCTTGTCTCTAGCGACACTTGTAAACGGAAGTGGAAAATATTCCGTTGACGAAAGAATTTTTAATTAGTTTCCTATTGAAAAGAAACAAAATAGCAGGCAAGTAAAAGCGACTTTTTATCCTGAATTAGCTGAACAAAATGCGCATGCAGAAACGTCAGGACTTAGGTACCATAAAAATTTGCGCAGTGCGTGTCGCCTATGTGGGCATGGAAAACAGCGCAAAATATGTATGAGCAGTAATCTTTACTTTTTTTGTACAAGTTTGTAATGGTGGTCACCAAAATAAGGCTTTGGGCAACAGCCCAACCTCCATTCGCGTTCGGCTCCAGGAGTAAGCCTGATCGGGATCAATTCCTAAACGAATCAGGTTTTTCTTTTTCCGTCCAGGCTTTTTCCAATCAGTCCAGATACAATTATTGTGCTGCTGGATGAGGTAGAGATAATCGTTGATCTGGTCGGGATCCACTTCAGTAGGCAGCTGGTTGAAATGGAGAGCACTTGGGCCAGACGCCAAGTCAGAACTTTACCGACACCATTCAACCGACAAACCTACTTGACTTTAACGACAACTTTCCCTTTAGCACGACCACTTGAAACGTAGGACATTGCTTCGTTCATTTGCTCAAACGAAAACACCTTATCAACTACAGGACGAATGATACCTTGTTCAATCAACTTTCCAATTTCTGACAACTGTTTTCCATTGGCTTGCATCAACAGAAACGAATAATCAACACCGAGTTTTTTCGCTTGACTTCTGACTTTTCTACTCAAAAAGAAAACGGCGGTTTTCATAAACCACGACAAACCGATTTCTTTCGCAAAAGTCGTATCAGGCGGACCTGAAATAGAAATTACTTTTCCGCCAGACTTCAATATTCGCAATGACTTTTCAAGCGTTTTTTCGTCTTGACTGTTCAACACTAAATCGTAATCTTTCAAAATGGTTTCGAAATCTTGCGTTTTATAATCAATCGCAACATCAGCACCCAAACTTTTGACCAAGTCAAAATTATCGGCACTTGTGGTTGTGGCGACAGTAGCACCCAAATGTTTTGCCAACTGGATCGCAATTGTTCCGACACCGCCCGAACCTGCTTGAATAAACACTTTCTGACCTTTTTTAAGCTTTGCTTTTTCAACAAATGCTTGCCAAACCGTTAAAGCAACCAAGGGGATTGAAGCAGCTTGTTCCATAGAAATGTTCTTTGGCTTCAAAGCGACATCCTTTTCATTGACAGCAATGTATTCCGCAAATGCTCCAATTTTAAAATCAGCGGGGCGAGCAAAAATTTCATCACCTACTTTGAACCTACTGACTTTTGAGCCGACTTTCGTTATTACTCCTGCAACATCGTGTCCCAAAATCAACGGAAATTTGTAAGGAAGTAATAACTTAAATTCTCCACTTTTCAGTTTGGCATCTAACTGATTGATACTTGCTGAGTGGACTTGAACCAACATATCATTTTCGTTAACGACAGGTTCGGCAACTTCAACTAGTTGTAATTTATCTTCCTTGCTATATCTATTTATTGTGTATGCCTTCATGATCTTTATTTTAAGCGTTGTTTAATTGTTTGAGAACTGTTTTTTCTAGCATACCATAAGCAAAGTGTTGTAAAGTAGTTAACAGGGGCAATCCTTTTCCAACCAAATTTCTAAATTTAGGCTTATCTGTTTCAACCACTTTAAGAACTTTTGCTGCAACCAGTACAGGGTCTTCACCTTGTTCAACAATGAACTCTGCGTATCTTTCACTTTTATTCCTTAAGGTATTGTAATCTTCAATTCTATTTATCGTTGTGGATGAGTTTTCCATAATATTTGTTTTGAAAGAACCTGGCTCAATCATAGCCACACGAATATTAAACTCAGTTATTTCATAACGTAACGCTTTAAAATAACCTTCTAAGGCGTGTTTGGACGCTGCATAGTAAGATGTATTAGGAAACGCAACAATCCCTGTAATTGAACCAACAGTTATTATTTTGCCAAATTTTTGTTTTCTAAAATAGGGCAGTACGGCATTTGTTACTTTTATAGTTCCCCAAAAGTTTGTCTCAAATTGTTTTCTTCCTAATTCAATGGGTATTTCCTCTGCAATACCAGTAACTAAAAAGCCAGCATTGTTAATTAGAACATCTAATTGCCCTACTTCTTTGAAAATTCTTTCAGGCAAAGTGTTAATTGACTGTTCTGAATCAAGGTCTAATCCTATCATTTTGAATGGTACTGATGCCTTCATCTTTTCAGGATTTCGGCTTGTGCCGATTACATTGTAACCATTTCTATGAAGCTCGTTTGCGATAAGTAAACCAAAGCCCGAACTTGCACCGGTTACTAAAATATTTTTGCTCATTTCTATATGTTTTAAAATTAAAATTGTAATATTGCTTGCAAATTGCAAGTGCAAATATATAAAAACTTTCAAATTGCAAGTTAAAATCAGAAACATTTTTCAACTTATTTATGGATACTAGTAAAAAAAGGTCAGACTGCCCCTTAAGTTGCTCACTTGACGTATTTGGCGATAAATGGTCGTTACTCATTATCAGAGACTTGATGTTCAGAAATAAGTGTACCTATAACGACTTTTTAAAATCAGAAGAAGGCATTGCTACCAACATTTTAGCATCAAGACTTAAAGGACTTGAAGAAAATGGCGTTATAGAAAAATTAGCTCACCCCGACAGTAAAGCAAAAAATTTGTACCGACTGACACAAAAAGGAATTGACTTATTGCCTATAATTATGGAAGTTTATATTTGGTCAGACAAGTATATGACTATTCCTGCTGACATCAAGGCGACAATTAAAGAAGCTAAAAAGGACAAAGACAAATTTGTAAAACAGGTAACAAAAGAATTGAAATCAAAATGACGAGAAGAAAAGATAAAGTATGCATAAACTATAAATAGGCGATTGTTGGGATACATATTTAGTAAGCGAGCTTGAATTCATTTACTGCGACTAAAGACGCCAGCAGGTAACACCATGTCCTATGTCCTTAATTATGCCCGGGCGACGCGGTAGTCGAAGTTTACTCCTTTTTATTTACATTAGTACAGCTCGATACAGAAATGCTTTTAAGTCGGGCACAATGTAAACACCTAGCGTTATATGCCTGTCTCCAGATCAGAAATTCCGATCGATTAGTCAGAGTTTTAGAATGACACACCAACACGATAACAAAGACAATATGATACAAAAAGTTTTACTGCTTATTTTAACAATTTTGACACTTCAAAGCTGTAACCTCGGAACATCGGGAACTTGGAAAAACGACAACATAGACAAGGATAAAAAGGAACAAATAAAAATTTTAAACGACAAGTTATTTAAGGCAATTATAAGCAATGACGTTGCTGGAGTTAAGGCTTTAATGTCCGACAAGCTCCTTGAAAAAGGTGCTTCTGACTTAGACAAATTAATTAATCAAGTTAGCACTTCTTTTAAATCTGACAGTTACAGAATTCTTGACGAATACAATGTTCAGAATTCAACTACAGGCATGGGTAACAGTTTGCCTTCAGGAATTTCTGGCGACAATGATTATGTGATAAACTACCAAGCATTGAACAAGGAAATGTATGTTTCATTATTATTGCCAACTGGACTTGATAACGAATTATTGATTACAGCTATTTATGGTAATTACGACAATCAATGGAAACTAAATATCCTGCAATTTGGACAGTATAGTTTGTTCAAAAAAACCGCTCCCGATTATTACAAATTAGCAAAGGAAAGCTATGACAAATCATATTTAATTGACGCAGTAAACTTTGCCGGTCTTTCCAAACAATGTTTAAGACCTGCTAACGACTTTTTTCAATATCAAAAAGAAAAAGACATTAATGAATTCTATGACAAGGTTATGAAGGAAGTAAATACAAAGTTCACATTCCCTTTGACACTCGACAATGTTGACACCAAACCGAAAGTGTTTAGAATATTCCCTGAAATGATTAATGAAGGATTTTTTCCAATGGTATATTACTTGTCAGACATCGACCTGAAAGATACTACAGCGCTAAAAATTGAAAATGAAAAAGTGAAAAAAGAAGTTGGACGACTATTTACAGGTATTGATAAGGACAAAAAATTTGTATTTTACTGGGCATTTAAAGAAATACCAGACGGTAAAAAATTAGTTGAACATTATGGGTTTATTGACAAACGGACAGAATAGAAAAACGGCATATAACAGCGCATTTGCTCGTTCTGGAGCCACAAAGCAGTGCTTATAAATCGGGCCAACCTTAAACCTGTAAACGTAACTTGCCATATTAAAAACCGGATTAACGCCCTTGGCAAACGACTGTCTAAGTGACAATGGAAATAAAACGAATAAGCAGTTTAGAAAGTAATCTAGTAATAGAATTATTTGACAAATACAGAATGTTTTACCAACAGCCTTCAAATATAGAACTGGCTAAAAAGTTTATTCAGACTCGACTGGATAATAATGAGTCGGTAATTTTTGTCGCAATCGTTAAAGATGAAAACCAGATAGTTCCGATTGGCTTTACACAGCTATATCCCAAATTTTCATCCGGAAAAGCCATTAAAATATGGATACTTAACGACCTGTACGTAGAGCCAAAGTACAGAAAACAAGGGACGGGAGAAAATCTTATTAAAACGGCATTGAAGTACGCAAAGAAAGATGGTGCAAGCTATGTGGAGCTTTCAACAGCAGTCGACAATTATAATGCACAAAGTCTCTATGAATCCATTGGGTTTATAAGACAACATCCGAGCACTGATTTTTTTAGTTACAAGATTGACGTTAGGTAGATTATAAAAAATATCGCAGGTAACATCAGGTTAATTTATGCCCGGGTGACGAAGTACCGAAGCATATTTGCTTACCATTCTTGGTACTGAACTCCTTGTTGATGGAGGGTTAACATATCTGTCAAAATAATTAACAAGTCTAAACTTAAAGAAGCGACTTTACCAAAGGCGTTACACTCAGTTTCGGAATTTGAATTTTAAAAAACAAAGACTCGGACTGTAGGCTAAACTTTTAAATAATTTGTACTTTGCACAAGTAATTGGTTAACAAATCTTTTGCTTGTGCGTGTTGCATATCTGAAGAAAGCCCAGCAGATACCAGTTTAGCAAAATGGCGGCTTTAGTGCTAAATTCAACTGCAGTTCTCCGATTGAACTTTTGTACAAAACTGAACAATTGTGCTTTCTATCCGCCATCTTCGAAAAGCCTAATCGTTATGCTTAAGCTAAGAAACCTGCATCACTCAAAGTCTGAATAACTCATGAAAAAAATATGCTTTATTTTCTTCTTACTTTGTGCGTGGCAATTTTCCCAGGGACAAGACCTAACGGCCAAAGACTTTTATCAACACTTGGGAAAAGTTTTGCCGACGAATCAGTCGGACTCAATTATATTAGAAGTGACGGAATACGGTTGTCTAGGAAGTCAAATAAATTACGCCGTCAAGATTAAAGAAAGTGATGGTCTTATAACAGTTGACTTTTATTCTCAAAGACTTAAGGAAAGATTAGCTCTATCCTCCAAACTTGAAACGGTTTTAGATACGACCTTTACAATAGAAAGAAGTATTTTGAAGAAGAATCTCGAAGCAGAAATAACACAAATAAAATCCAGACCTGTTTTTATTGAAGCTAGTTTTAAAATTATATTGAATCAAGGGAATTCAAGTAAGGAGTTTACGCTTAGAAGGGGCGAAGGACTCTGCTATTTACTGCGTTTTAATAAATCGTATGAATCCTATTTCACTAGAAGATAGCCTGCGCATAACGAGTTTAGCGTTAGTGGGTAGACAGTGCGAATAGAAACATTTGAGCAATAGTACACTTTGGTGCTGGCAGACGGTTCTCGGTTTCAAAGCCTTGAACGTCGGCAGCCATTGTAGGCACCCCAGAACAAATGAAGTACAGAGAAATACAACCCTGCAAAGAATTAGCATCCTTTATTCATTCCTATTGGGAATTGAAAGGAGACGAATTTGATAGACAATGGGAGCGAAATATTCCTGATGGTTGCGCAGGATTAGTAATGAATTTGGGTAATACTTGTTTGACAGACAACGGCTTGGTTTCTATGGAATTTGGGAAAACTTATGTAGTTGGTGCAATGACTTCATTCAAAGATAGTTTTATTGACAGCGAAACACATCTATTAGGAGTTTGCCTCAAGCCTGCAAGTTTTGCTAACTTCTATCACTATGCTTCACAAAATGAATTGATTGACAATACCGTCGAATTTGAGAAATCCAATTCATTTGATGTTGATAAAATCCTTGACAACCCATTCGATTATCTTAACCAATTTTTTTCCGACAGAAGAAAAAGCCAAAACAACCTGTTGCAATCTGCTATCAATGATATACATTCAACAAACGGACAAATTAGCATTTACGAACTATCAAAACGAAATTTCACGACTGTAAGACAACTGGAGCGGAATTTTAAAAAGTACATTGGATTATCACCGAAAGAATATTCAAATATTATTCGCTTTCAAAATGCTTTGAGCATAATCAAAAATTCAAGTGAAAATCGGAGTTTCTTAGATATTGCTTTTGAATGTGGCTATTATGACCATTCGCATCTTGCCAATGAAATAAAGCGAAACACGGGACTTTCAGCATCACTACTTTAAATGTCGCATTTTTACAAAGTGCAAGTGCTTGTCCAAAAGTAATTTTGCAGAAACATTAAAATTCACAACAAATGCGAAAATTATCACTTTTCATTGCGACAAGTTTGGATGGTTACATTGCCAAACCGAATGATGACCTCAGCTTCTTGAAATTAGTAGAAAAAGAGGGCGAAGATTATGGTTATGCGAAATTTACCTCAACGATCGATACCATTATTATTGGCAGGAAAACATATGATTATGTGCTTAAAGAAATCGGTTCTTCTCATTATGATAATGGAGAAAGAGACGTATATGTGATAACAAGAACCGAAAGACCAGGTGTTGGTAAAATAAAGTTTTACACTGGAAATCTAATTGAATTAGTGCATAAACTTAAAAGCGAACACGGAAAAAATATTTATTGTGATGGTGGGGCGGAAATAATAAACGAACTTTTAAAAAATGACTTGATTGATGAATTTATTATTTCGGTTATCCCAATATTATTAGGTAATGGAACAAGACTATTTAAAGACGGACGACCTGAACAAACGCTTGAATTTATCACTGCTAAAACATTTGATACAGGATTAACGCAGTTACATTACAAACGAAAAAAATAAACAACGAACCACCAATATCGGTTTGGTAATATGGCGTGCAAAGTTCATCCTCCCTGTAGAGTTAAGCGCAGCGTCTTTACGGATTCTTTAATTAACAGAGGAGTCTTCGACTCCATTAAATAATTATTATTTAGCTTGATATCTGACCGAGGTTATGTAATAAGAGTTCAACAGGCTATTCATTTCATTGCTTTCTCGGTAGTATAATGGATAGACGTTTTCACACGTGCAGAATGATGATTGAAACTTAATGGTGTAATTTCGAGCTGAGATACTCTTTTATTTATGAATCCATAAAGTTCTGCGGAACTCTACGGGGTAGGCGGTCATTTTAAAAACGTCTCTAGTCATTTATGAACAAACAGACTTTAAAATAATAATTCGGTAAAATAATTAGAAAATGGAATTCTCACCCTTCAACAATGTTGTTAAACTCTGCCTTCAAGGTATGGACATGGAAGAACAAGGTAAATGTGAAGAGGCAATCAAGCTATTTCAGCAGGGCTGGAACGAAGCCACAAATAACTTTGAAAAATTTCTTGCAGCCCATTATATCGCCCGACAACAAAAAACTGTTTCCGATAAATTAAAATGGCTTGAAATAGCTTTGCAGTTTGCTTTAAAAACAACTAATGACTCTGTCAAAAGTGCGTTTCCATCTCTCTATTTGAATATTTCCCAATGCTATGAGGATTTAAATGACCATCACAAAGCAAAAGAGAATTCTGAATTGGCAGCTTTATTTCAGAATAATCCGTCCGACAAAGGTCCCTTTTACCATGGCACTAAAGCAGATTTGCAGGTTGGCGATTTATTAACGGCGGGTGGCAATTCTAATTACAAATCTGAAATTAAAATGAATCATATATATTTCACAGCTCTGGTTAATGGTGCCGGACTTGCTGCTGCATTAGCAAAAGGCGATGGAGATGAACGAGTGTATATTGTTGAACCAACAGGGAAATATGAGAATGACCCCAACCTTACGGATAAAAAATTTCCAGGCAATCCGACCCGTTCATACCGCTCAGAATTTCCATTAAAAATCGTAGGAGAAGTAACAAATTGGGTTCGACAAACCCCCGAAGAACTTCAAAAATTTCGTGAAAAATTGGCGAATAATAAAGGAGAAATAATTAATTAGTGGAGAAGACGTGAAAGAACAAACTATATCTCCACGAAACAGACGAATCATCTAATTGGTTCGTGAAGATACGAATCAGGGCAGGAGATTAACATTCTGTCCATTCTTCTCTACTTATTATGTTCCAGAACTAATCAAAAAAAAAGTTTGTGTAGTTAAATGGCTTCGCATATATTTGTAGTCAATTAGCTACGCAAAATGAACTTAAGACGAGACGTATTTCAAGCCATAGCAGACCCAACCAGGAGAGCCATTCTTATATTGGTAGCTTCACACTCTATGACGGCAGGCGCAATAGCCTCAAACTTTGACACCGCAAGACCAACAGTTTCAAAGCATCTGCAAATACTCACCGAATGCGAATTGCTTACACAGGAGCAAAACGGTAGAGAAATTTACTATCACTTAAATCCTAATAAGATGAAAGAAATCGCAGACTTTATTGAACCATTCCGCCAAATGTGGGATGACAGGTTTAATAAATTGGAAACCATTATGAAAAATTTTAAATCAAAAGAAATAGAGTAATATGGAACGAAAAACGAAGATCCATGCCGAAGACGGCAAACAGGAATTAGTAATTACACGGGAATTTGATCTGCCATTGGAATTGCTTTTTAAAGCCTATGCTGAGCCGGAAATTGTTGAGCAATGGATGGGAACGAAAGTGCTGAAATTTGAGAATAAAAAGCATGGAGGTTGGCAATTTGAAACGAGTAACGCCGTGGGACAAGTTGTATTCAAGGCCAATGGGGTAGTTCATGATTTTGTTCCGAACCAGAAAATTGTACGGACATTTGAAATGGAAAACACGCCTTTTGACGTTCAGCTGGAGTTTCTGGAATTTGAACAGGTTAATGCTAATACCAGCAAACTTACTATGCATATAGTATACAGATCAGTTGCACTGAGAGACCAAATGCTGGCTTTACCTTTTGCCCAGGGTATTAATATGGCTCATAACCGATTACAAGATATCGTAAGCAAATTAAAATAACATACCATGACAAAGACAACGAAAATTACTTACTGGATTTCCACTCTCTGGCTTGCATTAGGGATGCTATCGACCGGAATAGTACAGTTATTGCAAATGAAAGAAGAAAAAGATATGTTTAGCCATTTGGGCTATCCGGTTTATTTTCTAACAATCCTGGGTGTTTGGAAAATTTTAGGAGTTATAACAATACTCTTGCCTGCCGGCAAGCAGGTATTTCTAAACGTATTAAAGGAATGGGCTTACGCAGGCTTTTTCTTTGCCATGTCGGGAGCTATTTTTTCTCATTTGGCGATGGGAGATAGTGCCAAAGAATTTTTTGGGCCAGTATTATTACTAGTTCTGACTGCGGTATCGTGGTATTTTAGGCCGCAGGATAGAAAGATTGTTTCATTAATCAATATATAAAAAGCATGAATCCTAAAGCCGATTTTTATTTCAGTAAAGGCAAGTGGCAGGAAGAGCTCTTGAAATTGAGAATGATTGTTCTTGATTGTGGACTTGCCGAAGAATTGAAGTGGGGATGTCCTTGTTACACCTTTTCTTCGCCGGCCAAAAGGCAGGGAGGTAACATAGTTTTAATACACGTGTTTAAAGAATATTGTGCGCTTTTATTTTTTAAAGGCGCCTTGTTGAATGATGCTAACGGTATTCTAGTTCAGCAAACGGAGAATGTACAGGCAGCCCGCCAGATTCGCTTTACTAATGTTGAGCAGATAATGGAGATGGAGCCCATCCTGAAAGCATACATTTATGAAGCCATTGAAGTGGAAAAAGCCGGTTTGAAAGTCGAATTAAAAAAGACACCGGATTTTACAATGTCAGAAGAATTTCAAATGAAATTGGATGAAAGTCCGGTGCTGAAAACTGCTTTCGAGGCATTAACACCGGGACGGCAGAGAGGATATATGCTTTATTTTTCTGCGCCCAAACAGTCCAAAACCCGGGAGTCGCGGGTTGAAAAATGTGTGGAGCGAATTCTTAATGGAAAAGGACTAGATGATTGATAGCTTACAATTGACAGAAAAGAAAAAGATACTCATAATTATCGGAAGTGCCAGCCAACACTCTGCGAACCAAAAACTTGTAGACAACTTCGTAAAGCTGACCTGGGACGAATTTAATGTGACAGTTTTTAATGACTTAAAAACACTTCCGCATTTTGACCCGGAACTATCAGCTGATAAGCCCCCGAGAGCCATTGAAGCATTTAGGGCCGAGATTGAAAAAGCAGATGGGATCTTAATTTGTACTCCTGAATATGTTTTTAGTATTCCAAGCGGACTTAAAAATGCAATTGAGTGGTGTGTTTCAACAACAGTTTTTTCTGATAAACCAGCCGGACTCATTACCGCTTCTGCGGATGGACAAAAGGGGCACGAGGAATTGCAGTTAATAATGAAAACTCTGATGACTAAATTTACTGATGAAACAACTTTGTTGATCCAGGGCATTAAGGGAAAAATTAACGCCCAGGGTGAAATAAGTCATGCTAAAACAGCGGTAGAATTCAATAACTTTATCGAGGCGTTTATGACGCTGATAAAAAGGGCTGGCCAAAACCCATAGCATCTTGCAAGCTTTGTTATGCTGAACTCGTTTTAAAGCCCCGATTCTTATTCTATTTATAATCACTAAAGCTCGAGGGACGAAGATTCGTAAACTGATAAAACGTATTACTAAAAGCCGAAAGACTATGATAGCCTATAGAGTAGGCAATTTCACTCATTGACTTATCAGTCTGCAAAATCATTTCGAAAGCCTTAACCATACGCAATAGTTTAAGGAATTGCAGAAAAGACATCCCCAGAGTAGTTTGAAATAGTCTTGATAGAGTGCGTCCGCTGAGGCCAAACCGGTTGCTTATACTTGCGAGTGTGTGAGTTTCTGCAATATTAGTCTCTATATAGTTCATTATCGCTCTCATTCGTTCATTATCAGTCGAAGGTAAAGCGATGGGCAGCACTCTTACACTCACTTCAGGTAAAATATTCTTTATGGTAGTCAGAAACTGATAGCGGCCATCATCTGGTTTTACCGGGCCTTCCCATTTCTCGGTGTATTTAATCATCTGTAAAAGAAGATCATTGATTGGATAAATGCCGATCTGACTGTAAAATGGATTTTTGTCATCGTCAGAAGCATAAAAGAAGAGAGATCTCAATACAGTCGCCGAATGTCCAACCTTGAGCTGATGCTCCAGTCCCTGTGGTATCCAGAAATAATGTCTGGCGGGTATTACCAGGGTTTTGTTTTTGATGTGTACATAGGCTAATCCTCCTTCAACATAAGATAATTGGCCTTTTGTATGCTTATGAGTTAAAATGTGCTTTTCCGATTTTTCGTGCATGACGTATACGGATTCGGGCAGTTTATCAATTTCTGGAAGAGAAGCAATTAAACTCATATTAAAAAAAGAAAGTATTAGGGAAGGCCATAGTCTTTAGAATATCATCTAAAATAAATTGGCTCGATTCATCAAATATATGGCTTATTACCTAAAATTAAAGAATACTGTTAAATCTACTTTTGCAGCAAATTAAAACATGCGGTATTATAGAAAGCAGGTGCTAACCTGTGTTTTTTTGTTAGTCAATTTTGCGTTTTTGCGGGCACAACAAAAACCGAATCCAGAGAAAATATTAAGCTTGTCATTATCAGAAGTATGGCAAAAAGCCCAGGATTTTAGTAAGGCGATTCAAGTTCAGAGTTTAAATGTGCAAAGAAGTGATGAACTGGTTAAAGATGCATACGCAGAAAGACTGCCTGAACTTTTCGTTGCGGGTAATTATGAAAAAGCCACAAATATCCCGATTTATGAAAATGGCTTATTTAATAAACCAAGTCAGCATGAGGTTATACACGACCTTTATAAAATTGGCGCAGACGGTTATCTGAATCTTTATCACGGCAATAAAATAAATTTAAAAATAGCCGAAGAAAAAACCTTGCATCACCTTGCACTGGAACGGAAAAACTTAAGCGTTTCGGAGACTAAGCTCCATGCCGTAGCTTATTATCTCGAACTTCAAAAGAGTCGTATTTTCAGATCATTGATGATAAAAGACATTGCTGATCAAGAAAAGCAGCTGGCTGAAATTAAAAATTACCTTAAACATGGTGTGGTATTAAAAACCGATGTGTTGCGGGTAGAGTTAAAGCTGTCACGTCAAAAAATGTCTTTAATATCGATCGAGAACGACATTGCCATCGCTAACCAGCGCTTAAATATTATTATTGGAGAGTCCGATGAACGAATTGTTATCCCCACAGACTCCATCAGCACGGATGCGCTTGAGTTAAAGAGTTATGAAGATTATTTAGCTGAAGCATTGGAAAAATCATATGAAAATAGGATATCCGAAAAGGAAACTGAGCTGCGACACATCGAATTTAAAAACATCAGGGCAAATGTTTCTCCTAAGATTGGCTTGTATGGAGATTTCTTTTATGCAAATCCCCAGATCTTTCTATATCCTTATAACCCTCATTTATATTCTTTAGGTCTTGGCGGAATAAAAGCATCGTTCCCGATCTCCGCATTTTACCATAATAAGCATAAAGCCAGGGCGGCCGAAATCGCATTTAAACAACAGGAGGTTGAACACACTGATACGCAGGACAAGGTTCGTCAGCAGGTTAAAGAAGCTTATTTACGTTTTAAGGAAGCAATTATTCGAATAGACGTGGCTAAGGTCAATGTTGCCCAGGCAACAGAAAATCTTCGAATCATTAACAATACCTATTTCAATCAAACCTCTTTGATTACTGATCTTTTGGACGCTGATGTCCAATTATTAGAAAGCCGGTTTGATTTCGCCGCCGCACAAATTTCGGCTCAGTTGCACTATTATAAACTACAACATATCATAGGAAATCTTTAAAATGACCAAAAAAAATAAGTACACCGTTACCGATCAATTGATCACAAAAGTTACGGCCTGGATTGCCGGTATTATTCTTATTGTACTCTCAGTATGGGGAATGATTTCTTTGTGGGAATTATATAAATACGAAGAAACTAATGATGCTCAGGTTCAGGAATATATAAATCCTGTAATTTCAAGGGCAGGCGGTTTTATTGTTGAATTGAAGTTCGATGAGAATCAGGAAGTGAAAAAAGGAGATACATTGTTGCTTATTGACAATCGCGAATACGTGATTCAACAGCAACAAACGGAGGCGGCGCTGCAAAATGCGAAAGCTCAAATCAACGTATTAGAGAGTAATATAGAAACATTAGAAAAAACATCACAGGTTAATAACTCGCGGGTTGTAGGTTCTAAAGCCAAATTATGGAAACAGGATTTGGATTACGTCCGTTACAAAAAACTTTTTGATGTTGAGTCTGCAACCCAGCAACAGCTGGAGAATGAAAAAGCTAAATTAGATGTCGCAAAAGCCGATTATGAAGCTGAAAAGGAAAACTATCAAGCCTCTTTATTGAAAATTGAAGATACGCGGGCAGAGAAAGTTGTCATTCAGGCAGAAATAAAACGATTAGAAGCTTTATTAGACCGCCATAAACTGGATGTTTCATATACCGTTATCACTGCACCTTATGATGGGCGAATGGGAAGGAGGACGATCGAAAAAGGTCAAATGATTGATGCCGGACAGGTTTTAGCTTATATCGTCAATAAAGAGACAGATAAATGGGTTATCGCCAATTACAAAGAAACACAGGTAAGGCATATGCACATCGGTGAGATGGCAGAAATAGAAGCTGATGCATTCCCCGGTAAAAAGTTTAAAGGAAAGATTATTTCCTTGTCTCCGGCTACCGGATCAAGCTTTTCTCTTCTTCCGCCAGACAATTCGACCGGTAATTACGTGAAGATAGTTCAACGTGTTCCTGTAAGGATAAAACTTACCGGTAGCGAAAAGGAGATAGAGCCTTTAAAAGTTGGAATGAACGTAAATGTGAGGATGGAGAAAACATCGTATGACTAAGATCATTCCCTTATTTAAAGCCTGGGTACCCGAATGGTTAATTAAAATAACACTGTTTATCGTTCTCTTGCCCAGCCTGGTACTCTTTTTTCTACCGCTGGCGAACATCAATGCAGCCGCTGGGTTTTATGGAATAGAGCCTTATGATGTGCAATTTACGGTTGTTTTATTTTATGCCGGCTACACAAGCTTTTTCTCCCTGGAAAGAAGATTTTTTAATTTTCTGGCTACGAAGGAATATTTTTTCATCATCACATTTGTACAAATAAGCACTTCATATGCATGTTATGTAACCCAAAGCCTTACAGTGCTCTTCATTTTACGTTTTATACAAGGAATGGCTTTTACCTGTACCGTAAACCTTTCCCTTGCATTAATATATAATCGTTTACGAAGTCAGAGGGCACGAGGGATTGGTTATTCTATATTTTTCGGAATGCTGATCTGCATGATTCCTTTTAATAATTTCGTCACCGCCGATCTTATTGATGCGTTTAATTTTAACATGCTCTATAAATGTGCTATTTTCTCTTACATGCCCAGTTTGGCTTTATTAGGCATTTTAATGAATAATGTAAGGCTGAACGTGAAATTTCCACTGTATAAGTTAGATTGGGCCAGCTTTGTTATTTATGGGACAATGCTTTGTTTACTGGGATATGTGCTGGTTTATGGTCAGGAATATTATTGGCTTGATGACCGGAGAATACTGTTCAGCATATTGTCGCTTGTATTTCTGCTGATTGTTTATGTTATCAGGCAGCTCAGTCTTAAGCGCCCTTATTTTGATCTCGAAGTTTTTAAGTATCGCAACTTTAAAGTAGGTGCACTTCTGCTTTTCATTTTATACATATGCCGGTTCGCATCCGGTATAACATCCAATTATTTTGCAAGCGTTTTAGGATTGGATCCCATCCATATCTCCTATATCACACTTTTTAATATTCTGGGTATCATCATTGGAGTTGTAATTTCATGTGTTTTACTGCTTCAACACAGGTCTATGAGAATGATTTGGATAAATGGATTTCTGTTATTATTGATTTACCATGTCTGGATGTTCTTTTTGTTTAATACCCAGGCCAACGAATCGGAGTTTTTTCTTCCCTTAATTATTCAGGGACTAGGGGTGGGGATGCTAATGACACCTCTGATTATTTTTATGGTTTCCGCTGTGCCTGCCCGCTTAAGTGCAACGGCGGCGGGAATATGTCTTTTCGTTCGCTGTTTCGGCTTTTATTCAAGTATCGCACTTATTAACTATTTCGAACTGTTTGCCAAAAGCAAACACTTTAACACCTTTCAGGAGAATTTAAACGCACTTAATCCGGTAGTACAAACAAGTATGTTTAAGCAAGCTGAGTTGATAGTAAATAAAGGAGTGGCCCATGGAAAAGCAGCTCAACTGGCGAATAAGCTTTTAATAAAGCATATTGATGTACAGGGACAGATCCGGTTTGCAATGGATTATTTTGAGATGATCAGCTGGCTGCTTGTTGCTACTCTGTTAATTATACCTATGTTTCCTTACATAAATAAGACCATTAATTATTTGAAGAAAAATCAACCTGCGCCGTTTTAAATTTTTAATATTAGTGCAAAAACACTGGTAAATTACTGGAATCAATGTATCCGGACTAAACGAATGTAAGGGAATTGTGATGACAGCGAAATTACTTGTAAATCAACTTTAAGTATTCGCCAATTAAAATTGCAGTCGGATATAATACTTGTTCTTCAGTTTGTGCATGCAGTTTTAATGCTTCGCTAAAACGCAATACCTCCGGATGGTTTTCTTCCTTGGCGGCTTTATTCAGCTTTTCCAGCGACGCAACAATTTGCTGATGTTCTGAAAGCATTTGTTGAAATTCCTGTTTAAGTTTATCTGATAGTGGGATTGCCGCTTTCATCTCGGCGTTGACCTTTCCTTTGGATAAATCGCTGAGCAGACCCAGAGGGGGCAGGGCATATTCTTCCTCTTTTACAAAGTGCGGGTGGAGCAATTTAGCCACCTCTTTAGCCTGTGTTCCTGTTTTTCCGGCTAATTGTGTAAACCTCTCTAAAGTGCTATGCAGTTCTTTATGTTCTTCCCGAAGCGAACCTGGAATTTCAAATTTCATACTTGTTTTTTTTACTTGTTTGTCTTTTTTGACATAAGTACTGTCTCTTTGAACTTGTGCGTGTAAAGGGCCGTATGCTATTAAAATTAAAATGGTGGACAAAAGCGGGCTTTTCATAGATTATTCTTTTTTCCGATAGTTAATTTACCAAAGAAGTGACCCTTCGCAGTTGACAGATGTCAGGATGGGTTCTGATAGGTGTCAGAAAAGGAATGTTGGGTCCTTTCATGGGGGGAATCGTAATTAAAGTTAGGTGTATTTATCTGCTTGTTTTCTGGTACATTTAAAGTGGGCTTGTTTAATCTGTCGCAGCGACCTGATGCTGCTATCACTTTGAATAAAAGCTTCTCTTTATCTTCGGATTTACAGTATTAATATGCTTAACAGATTGGAATGGTTAGAAAATATTTAGTTACAGATCGAATGGAACTAGTTAATCTTCTTCGGCTCAACACTCCCGCGTTTTTCGATTACTCGGAAGAAAAAGAATTCAATCATTACCTGGAAAATGATTCTGGAAATTATTTTGTTGTCGAACATTCTGGTGTGATTGTAGGGTGCGGGGGAATCAATTACGGCTTTAACGGGGGCTCAACCGTACGGCTTTCTTGGGATCTAATCCATCCGGATTATCAAGGTAAAGGCTTTGGTAAAATGCTGGTTCTTTATCGGTTAAACGAGATAAAGAAAAATAACCACGTACGTTTTGTTGTGGTCAGAACAACTCAGTTCGTACACGGATTTTACGAGAAGCTGGGTTTTATTTTAGAACGTACCCAACGTGATTTTTGGGCTAAAAGTTTTGATCTGTATCAAATGACCTTAGATCTGAAAAAAGTGAATCTAAAGCAACTCTAAAAGTTTTCTCCCTTGGTTTATATCGAAAGAAGTAGCGTGCAGCACGCTCTCATTCGTCACCTCTTTTCATCAGTTTTTCTGCATGCACAACATGCGCATAATCATCCCCTTCGATCATGATCTTAATTTCATCCGATCCCGTTTCCTGATCTTCCTGAACAACAGCATCCCGGCCATCATCCAGTTTTACTTTATCTCCAAATTTATAGGTTTCCATTTTCTACGAACAACTCAAACGGCACTTAGGTTTTCGTTAAAACTGTACGTTGTTTGAAAGACTTCTCAAGAATTGTATAGCGGGAAACGATTTGTTAAAAAGGTGGCTTTCGAAACATTTAGCCATTTGAGGTGTGCGATTTTAAAAATTGACAAATTAAACGCTGTTTATATATAATTTATTGCAATTATCGAAAAGATCTGTATATTTAGGGACTTAACTATCCAAATATAACCTAAAAGAACCCTTGTCAAACGATGAGGGTTTTTTCTTTTCTCAATAAGGCGCATCATTTGTTAAAAAAATGTTAAATCTTTCTAAAGACTTTTAGATTTATGTCAATAGTGCTACCTTTGTGAAGGTTTATAATTGGTTAGTTAAAAAGTCTTCATTCTCCCCGTTTGAAGACTTTTTTTTTGCTTTCACTATTCTGCTCATCGAAGTCTTCTCGCCCAATTATAGGATAGTACCATTCTAATATATTCCGGTATTTCTTTAAAGGCAAACAAACAAATGCTTAAAATCACTCTTTTATTAAATCCGGTGTTTATTGTTTGATTCAAAAAAATCAAATGGAAATTTTAATTATAGCTCTTCTTATTTTGCTAAATGGTATCTTTTCTATGAGCGAAATCGCTTTGGTGTCATCAAAAAAATTTAAGCTGGAGATGGCCGCAAAAAAAGGTAGCGAAAGTGCAAAGCGTGCTTTGCATTTAGCAAACTCTCCAAATATTTTTCTTTCTGCGGTGCAAATTGGAATAACCCTGGTAGGTATTCTAACTGGTATTTTTAGTGGTGCCAGAATAACAGATGATTTGAAGATCACGGTAGAAAAGATAGATTTCCTTAGACCTTATTCTGAGTCGATCGCAGTTGTACTTGTGGTGCTAATTCTTACCTATTTTTCAATTGTTTTCGGCGAACTGATTCCGAAGAAAGTCGGCTTAATATTTCCTGAAAAGATTGCCAGCATTATAGCCGGACCTATGAGCGTAGTTTCTACCGTTGCCAAGCCATTTATATGGCTTCTAGGTGTTACCAACGACTTTTTCTTTAAAATTTTCGGCATTAAGAACGAGCTGGATGGAATTATCTCAGAAGAGGAGATTAAAGCCATCGTTCAGGATAGCGCAGAGCGGGGAGAAATATTAAACATTGAGCAGGATATTGTGACTCGAGTTTTCTCTTTGGGTGACAGAAAAGTGCGGGAGCTGATGACTCATCGAACCGATTTAACATGGCTGGATATAAACGATGATTGGAATGCAATCAAAAGTAAATTAAATAAAGAACACCATTCCGTTTATCCGGTGGCCGACAAAGAGTTGGATAAAATTGCGGGTATTGTGCATATAAAGGATTTGTTTTTTGCTGATGAGGCAGACTTTATCCTTCAGAATCATTTGCGAAAGCCGGTGTATGTGCACGAAACCATGCCGGCATACAGAGTGTTAGAGGAATTTAAAAAACACGAATCGCATTATGCAATTGTTGTTGATGAGTATGCCGCTGTTGAAGGTCTTATATCTATTGATGATATTCTAGATGCGTTGGTAGGAGATTATCCCGATCACTATGATACCGAAAGTAAGATAACACCCCGCGGTGACAATTCATGGATGATAGATGGACAACTTCCGTTTCACGAATTTTTGACCTATTTCAAAATCGACGATACTGAAGAACGAATGAATTACACCACTCTTGGAGGATTGATTTTATATAAGTTAAAGCATATTCCTGTTGAGGGTGAAAAAATTGAATGGAAAGGTTTTGAATTTGAAGTAGGCGATATGGATGAACAAAGGATAGATAAAATATTTGTCACATCTAAAAAAGGAGCGGGCTGACCTATTTTTTCAACGAAATAAAAGAAGAACTGAGGATATCTTTTAGCATAAACTCCGTAAAGGGTTTGTTAAAAAATCCCTTAACACATTTAAAATTCGACACCCTTTCCTTATCTGCCGGGTTCACTGAAGATGTAAGGATGATTACATCGACATGTTTTTCTAAACGGGGACTTATAGCTTCGAAGAGTTCCAAAAAACCCCACCCCGAAATTAGAGGCATATTCAGATCTAGTAAAATTAAGTCCGGCAAAGAAGTTTTGTGGTTATTATCCAGTATGTAAGAATAGGCATCCGAAGCTTGCAAATAACATTGATATTTGATGTTAACCTTCGCGTTTTTAATTAATATGTGAGCTAATTTATGATGAACAGGATCGTCGTCAATGATCATTAAGCTGGTAGTCATGGGGGGTGCGCTTTTAAAAATCAAAAATTTTCTATTGTTAAATTAAAAAATCATCCTGTTTCAAGCAGTGTTTTTTTTCATTGTGATGAATATGTTACTTTCTTCATGACGACAGTCGCGTCATTGGTTAGATTTTTTTAGATACAAGTAACTTATTTTGACCTTAAGCGTAGACATCAGACGAATAATCTTATGATGAGTGAAAGTGGAAAAGGCGATGAATTTCTTTCATCGCAAGTGTTAATAGATATAAAAGAGGTTTCGAAACGATCGATAAAATTTATTCAATATTCGATTTATCTTTCCATCCCCATAATTTTTAGTAACCTTTTCCAAAAACTTTATTTATCAGCAGGAATGACTATTCTGTATTCCTGTATACTAGGTATCATTTGGTACTTTACACATAAAGGCTACGGAAAATATACCAAGGTTGCTATTGTGGTAACTGTCAGTCTGTTTTTCTCAGTCCTTACTGTACTCCAAGGTAAAGCGTCCGGAACGTATATGTATTTTCTACCGCTGATTTTTGTAATACCTTTTCTGGTAGAAGACAGTAAGAACTTCACAAAAAAAATGATTCTTTATTTGGCCTTTTGTGTGATTTGCTTCGTGATAACCATTTTTATTGCAGAAGATATAAGCTCATATCAATATATTCCGCCAGCGAAGCTTGAGGCCAAGTTTTACCAGAATTGCATAATTTCGATACTCCTTTGTGGTATATTTTCTTATCTGAGCGTGTTCCTGGAAAGAAAATATGCGAAGGCCATTATGGTTGAAAAACTGAGGGCGATAGAGGCACAAAACGAAGCGCAAAAAGCAAATAGCGCCAAGAGTACGTTTTTGGCTACAATGAGTCACGAGATACGAACTCCAATGAACGGAGTTATCGGAATGTCGCATCTTTTGTCGTCCACACCATTGAATAGCGAACAGGAAGAGTATGTTAACATTATCAATACAAGCGGTGAAGCTTTATTAAACCTAATTAATGATATTCTGGATTATTCCAAGATTGAATCGGGAAACCTTGAACTGGAACAGCAGGATTTTAATTTGCGGGAATGTGTTGAGGGTATTATGGATTTGTTTGCCACTAAAGCCGCAGCTCAGAAACTGGATTTAATCTATCAAATAGATTCTCGGATTCCAGTAAATATAATTGGAGATAGCCACAGATTGCGTCAGGTATTGATAAACCTGATAAATAATGCCTTGAAATTTACTCCCAAAGGTGAGGTGTTTGTTAAAATAGATTTAGAAAAGCTTGCAGAGGACGAAATTATCCTTTCTTTTAAGGTTATCGATACTGGTATCGGGATTCCGGAAGATAAAATATCCCGGTTATTTAAAGCCTTTTCGCAAGTTGATTCATCTACTACCCGCAAGTATGGGGGCACCGGATTGGGCTTGGTGATTAGCGAAAAGTTGGTAAAGCTAATGGGAGGGGTTATTGAGGTAACAAGTACTGTAGGTAAGGGGACCTGCTTTTCGTTCAATCTTACGAGCAAGATTTCTACGGTATCTAAAAAGCACTATGCATATCTTAATGCAGAGGCCAATGAGAACAAAAAAATACTGATTGTTGATGATAACCCTAATTTCCTAACCATTCTTAAAAGTCAGCTGGAGCAGTGGAAACTTATTCCAATTGCAGCGTCCTCGGCTGTTCAGGCTCTTTCTATCTTAGAAGAGCAAAAGGATTTTAGTCTTATCATAACGGATATGTTGATGCCCGGCATGGATGGAGTGCAGCTTTCCATGAAAATGAAAGAAATATTGCCGAATGTTCCGGTGATTTTGCTCAGTGCAATAGGCGATGAAAAACGATCTCAGTATTCTCACTTGTTTTCGTCGGTATTAACAAAACCTGTAAAACAAGGTCAGCTATTTAATGCAATTCAATCAGATTTGAAAGAAGGTAAGGCAAAGGATGCGCCGGAAGAGAAAAAAATTCCGCTGTTGTTATCCGAAGATTTTGCCCTGGAATATCCTTTGTCGATTTTATTGGCTGAAGATAATTTGATTAATCAAAAGCTGGCCACCCGTGTTTTAAATAAACTTGGTTATTCGGTCGATTTGGCCAATAACGGTGTCGAAGCCGTTGGGATGCTGCAGAACAAAGAGTATGATATCATATTTATGGATGTGCTTATGCCCGAAATGGATGGGCTCGAAGCCACTGGAATGATACGTTCGGGTACAAATAAGCAACCTCAGATAGTGGCTATGACCGCAAACGCTATGCCCGAAGATAGGGAAGCTTGCTTCAAAGCAGGTATGGATGATTACATATCAAAACCCATAAAACTCGAAGAGCTTATAGCCGTTTTGAAAAATACTGCTCTCATTATTAAAGAAGCAGGCAATCGAAAATAGTTTGTTTGAAGGAGATGGATGATTTCAGTTCATATCAACAAAAGCGCTTGTAAATACTAAGCGCTTTTGTTTTATACAATTATGTTTATAGATAGGTAGATGAGATATTAGTGATCTTCCAGCCTGTTTTTGAATTAGCCATATTCACCAGACTGATTTTCGAAAACTCTTTGTATTTCATGGTCACCTTAATTATTGCCTGGCTCGCACTGGATTCAAGAATGATAAAGTCGGTAGTGCAATTCTGTTCAATGTTCTTTAGTGGCTTAAATGATCTTATTATTTCTGCTTTGTTGTAGTTATATATTTTATTTGCACGGGTAAACGTGAGTTTTGCGTCGGTATCCAAAATTTCGGGCAAATCGTCGATCTTGCCATGGCTAAGGGCATCGATAAAGGTTTGTAAGGTATAGTTCAGTTGAAGTTTTTCTTCCTTAATTTCGTCAGAGGCAAATGCGCTTCCGGTTAAAACTATTAAAAATGCGGCGGTTAAAGTTTTTAGCGTTTTCATATCCGTTTTCTTTATGATTAATAATGTTGATTTTCTTTTTGTTGAGTCAAAATTAGTCAGGCAATCACATCCCTCATATCCTTATTAGGTCAGTCTATGGAAGTTTTCGGTAAACAGAGGTTTTATTCGGGTAAAGCGTCAAAGCGAGTTTTCACCGCGAACTTAATAGCCGATAGACGAGTGTTTTTTTAAAGTGATTTGTTATTTCTCCGGAAGTTCTTGTTCTTTTCCACAGTTCGAACAAAACCTGGCATCGCTGGGGTATATGGGACTGCCGCAATATTTACAGGGTTCGAGCGCAGCTTTTGATGCTCTGATCATCTCTGCCGACACAATCCCGGTAGGCACTGCAATTATTCCATAGCCAATTATCATCAAAACTGCGGCAAGAAACTGACCCAGGGGAGTATTCGGTGAGATATCTCCATATCCTACCGTTGTAATGGTTACTACTGCCCAATAAATAGACATCGGAATGCTGGAAAAGCCATTTTTTTCTCCTTCAATAACATACATAAGCGTGCCCACAATAGTAACCAATGTTAACACGGTAGCCAGGAATACAATTATTTTGTACATGCTGGCTCTAAGCGCCGCTTTTAAAACATCTCCTTCTTTAAGATAGCGGGTCAGTTTCAAAATTCTGAATACTCTTAGGAGCCTAAGGGCTCTGATTACCAGCAGATACTGGAATTTCGGGATTAACAGGCTTAGAAACCCGGGTATTATCGCAAAAAGATCTATAATACCATAAAAGCTAAATATATAATTCAGTCTTTTAGGATGACTGTATACTCTTAATATATATTCGAGGGTAAAACAAAGGGTAAAGAACCATTCGAATGCTGTAATAAGTGTGTGATATTCTTTTCTGATTGTGGCCACACTTTCAGCAAATACAAAGGCAATGCTTAGCAAAATGAGCCATAGCAACACGATGTCGAACTTTCTTCCGGCAGGGGTGTCAGAATGAAAAATGACTGAATATAGTTTCTTGCGTTTACTTTTTGATGGCACCAGAACTAAACAACCCAGGCAATTCAATAGTTTTTTTAAAGTATGTTGATGCTGTTAAAATACTTTGAATGAAGATGATTAGGCTCGGCAGCAGGAAATGTATGTATATTGAGTGCATAGTATCTTTAAAATGAAAGTATATTTCCTGAGTGGATTAGGTGCTGATAAACGAGCGTATAAAAGAATTTCTCTTCCCTCCGGTTTTGAGGTCTTCCATATTGAATGGAAGCCGGTTAGGGGGGATGAGTCGATACAGGAATATGCTCAATACCTTTCGGAAGAAATAGATACCAGCGAGCCGTTTATTTTAGCGGGCTTGTCTTTTGGTGGGATAATGGCGATAGAAGTCAGCAAAATTGTTAAACCTGTTAAGCTTATTGTCTTTTCAACAGTGCGGACAAAAAGCGAGTTGCCTCTGCTTTACCGCTTTGCTGGAAAACTTCGCTTATACAAACTCTTACCTTACAAGCTTTTTTCGCTCAGTCTTCCGTTTCTGTACTGGTTTTTTGGGCCTCTGGATAAAGAGGGCAGGGTGCTCATCTCAGAATTTTTACATCAAACCGATCCTGTAATGTTAAGTTGGGCCTTTAAGCAGATAAGCAAATGGGAGAATATAGAAGATCTGACAGAAAGCATTCATATTCACGGAAGCAGAGACAGGGTATTTCCCGTTGGTTTATGTAAGCCTGAATACACGATAAAAGGTGGTGGACATTTGTGTGTTTTTACTCATGCTGCGGAGATGAATTTGATTCTGAGGGAAATCTTGCTGCCTAATTTATTCAACTGAAGATATATTACCGGGATGCTATTGTTTATTATGTATCTTTAGAAAATAGCCGATTATGGTATTATTTTCTACAAAAAACCTGTATTACAAAGATTATCAATGGACTCAGTTTTCAAATTGGGATTCCAGGATATCGGGCAAACCTGATAGTACGGTGTTTAATCCTAAAGAGGGAAATGAAGTGGTTTATTTGATCAACAAGCTCATGGTATTGTGGGATTATCGTTTCTCTCATACAGGCAATAAAATGGAGAAACTTATTCATGATAGTTTGCCAGCCGAAATAAAAAGTCAGCAAGCGGTTAGCGAATGGATTAAGAGTAATCTCAAGTTTTAGACACTCTTAAAGCAGCATTTGCTTTATTTACCAAATAACGTCTTCGCCAGAAGCATTTAATATAGAAACAAAATCCGGTAAGTTTCTGTTATATTTTCATCTACTTATAATGGGAAACATGCTTTTTAAAACATTTTAAAATCTGTCTATGGTTTAAATTTACCTGTATCACAATATCTTTTTGAGCATTACTCATTATAACGCTGTAGAGAATATTCACAAATATTATCTCAGGTTATATGAAAATTATTTTTTGTGTATTTATCCTAATACCATTTATTGCCAGATCGCAAGCCGTGCAGATAGAATCATTTATCGGAATTAAGTTTGGTGCAACAAAAAATGATGCGTTGCTAACTGCTCAAAGTCGTGGCGCTCTGCTTAGTTCAATGGACCAGCAGGAAGAACTGGTTTTTCTATCGGGTTTAAAGTTCGCAGGAATTGAGAGCAAGCAGGCCTACCTAAAATTTGTCAACAATCAATTTTTTGAGGGAACAGTAGAATTCGAAGTCGATAGCTCAGATTTTGTCCAGCTTTTTAATACAATTAAGCTTCAGCTGATAAATAGTTATGGTTATGGAAAAGATTATTCGTGGTTTGATAGTCCATATTATTGGGGCGACGGAAATGAGTTTTTAGCTATTTTAAATCGAAAAGGAAAGCTTTGCCATGCATGGGGGAACACGAAGCAAATCACTTCGGCGGATTTTATCGTAATGGAAGTTTGTGCAGACCGGGTTTTAAGAGTGGTTTTTCAAAGTCACAATTTTGCATCTATGGCCGCAAGGAGATCTTTGCAGATTAGTTCGGCGAATTAATCCCCCTGACTGTTAGCCTGCCTTGGGTGGTCCGAAATCGTTTTCGTAGAAAGTCTACAATTAATCATTTAAAACAAGGTTTTTTTTCCAAATTTGCTTGCAAGAACCACATTATAAAAAAGAATTATGTCATTAGAATTTTCAGGAAAAGTCGCGGTAATTACAGGTGGCAGTGGAGTATTGGGCTCGGCTATGGCGATTGCTCTATCACGGGCAGGTGCAAAAGTTGCTATCCTGGGTAAAACAGCCGAAAAGGTTGAGAAAGTTGCCAGCGAAATAACACAGAGCGGAGGAGAAGCGATTGGTTTTGCCTGTAATGTTCTCGAGGTTGAAAGTCTGAAAGCAGCTCATCAGAAAGTATTGGAAACTTTCGGTCCCTGCGATATTTTGATTAATGGTGCGGGAGGAAATCACCCTCTGGGTACAACCGCTAAAACACATTTATTTCCGGATGATCTTGAAGACACTACTGGCTTAAAAACCTTTTTCGACTTAGATCCGGAAGGAATAAAATTTGTATTCGACCTTAACTTTATCGGTACTTTATTGCCTACCCAGATATTTGCAAAAGATATGGTAGCAAATGGTGGATCGATAATCAATATTTCTTCCATGAATGCATTCCGCCCGCTTACTAAGATTCCGGCCTACAGTGGGGCGAAGGCTGCCGTTTCTAATTTTACTCAATGGTTGGCTGTGCATTTTTCTAAGGTTAATATCCGCGTAAACGCTATTGCGCCCGGTTTTTTTCTGACCGATCAAAACCGCACACTGCTTACAAATGCCGATGGTAGTTTAACTGATCGTGGAAACACAATTATTTCTCATACTCCAATGTCGCGGTTTGGTACTCCGGATGATTTAACCGGAACTTTGTTGTGGCTGTGTGGCAGTGGTTCATCGTTTGTTACCGGAGTCGTAATTCCAGTTGACGGAGGATTTAGCGCATTTAGCGGGGTTTAATTATTTATCTTTATATAAAAAGTAATGAGCTTAGAGCAAACCTGGAGATGGTATGGACCTAAAGATCCTGTTTCCTTATCTGATATTAAACAGGCCGGCGCTACCGGTATTGTAACTGCTTTGCACCATATTGCCAATGGGCAGGTATGGACAAAAGACGAGATTTTAAAACGTAAATCCGAAATAGAGAATGCCGGTTTAACCTGGTCGGTGGTAGAGAGTGTCCCTGTGCATGAAGATATTAAAAAACGTAAAGGGAATTATCAGCTATATATTGATAATTACAAAGAATCTCTTAAAAATTTAGGCGCCTGTGGTATCGATATTGTATGCTATAACTTTATGCCTGTTTTAGATTGGACCCGCACAAACCTGGACTACCGCATGCCCGACGGTTCAACAGCTTTACGTTTCGAAGCAGCAGCTTTTGCCGCTTTTGAACTGTACATTTTGAAAAGACCTGGTGCTGAAAAAAACTATACCGAAGAGCAAAAACAGAAAGCAAAAACTTTTATTGAAAATGTTTCGGAATCCGACAAGCAATTATTGGTAAAAAACATCATAGCGGGACTCCCAGGTTCTGAAGAAGGGTACACGCTTGAAGAATTTCTTAAGGTGTTAGCAGATTACGATAATATCGGTCCTCAAGAGCTTAAAGCAAACTTATTTAAATTCATAGAAGAGATCATTCCAGCTGCAGAACAAGCTGGTGTATTGCTATGCATTCATCCCGACGATCCACCTTTTCCTATTCTTGGTCTGCCAAGGGTCTTGAGTACCGAAGCAGATGTAAACGACCTTTTTGCTGCAGTTCCATCTCATAATAATGGTTTAACCTTTTGTACCGGATCTTTCGGTGTTAGAAGTGATAATGATTTGGCGGGAATGGTTCAGCGTCTTGGCGATAGGATACACTTTATTCATTTGCGCAGTACCCGTCGTGATGCCGAAGGTAATTTTCACGAAGCTGATCATTTGGACGGAGATGTGGATATGTATGCAGTGATGAAGGCTTTGGTTGAAGAGCAAAAGAAACGCGTTAAAGCCGGACGAAAAGATCTGAGAATGCCTTTTCGGCCCGATCATGGACACAAAATGCTCGACGATTTGAACAAGAAAACCAATCCCGGTTATTCCGCAATCGGGAGACTAAGAGGCCTAGCTGAGTTACGCGGTTTGGAATTAGGAATTTTGAGAAGTATCTCTGAGTAAATTATAAGAGCGGTTCTGTATTGTTAAATTACAGACCGTTCTTTTTGATCTTAAATTCGGAGAGCGCTGTGTTTACTTTCGTTCAGAGCAGCCGTCGATCTTCTTTTTACCAATGATGAAGATAATGTTATCGTTTTATTCTCTAAGGCTGCATTCTTATCATTTAAAACTTCGAACAATTCTTTAGCCGCCGCCATACCAATATTGAAAGCTGGCTGCACAATTGCGCTGAGAGGTGGATTAAGCAACGACGCCATTTTGGAGTTGGAAAAACCTATTACCTTTATATCTTCAGGTATTCTCAAATGTAAATCCGCGCAAACTTCATAGCATATTAAGGCTAATTGTTCAATCGAAGCAAATATTCCGTCGGGTCTGTTATCAGATTCTAATAACTTTTTAATCATTAAATAGCTCTCATTATGATTGGATGAACAATTTAAAATATATTCATCATTAGGGTCGATGTCGCTGTTTCGCAATGCTTCTAAGTATCCGTTCAATCGATGAATACTAATAGATAATGCGTTTGTATAGCCCAAATAGCAAATTTTCGTACACCCATGCTCGATTAAATGTTTACTTGCCAGGTATCCACTCTCGAAGTCGTTGGTGGTAACTTTAACTGTCGATGCTTGTTCACAAATTCTGTCGAAAAACACTGTAGGAATGCTGTTTTCAAGTAATTTATGAATATGATTGATCTTGGTGGTATCGCCGGAGAGCGACATGATAACTCCATCTACTCTTCCGCTTAAGAGGTTACTTACAAAATCAATCTCTTTATTTATATTTTCATGGGTAATATAAATCAGTACGTGATAGCCATTTTGTTGTGCAATTTCTTCAATACCGTTTATTACCAGCGCGAAAAAGTTGTTTTCGATTTCCGGAATGATGATAGCAACGGTATTGCTGTTTCGTTTTCTTAAGCTCTGGGCGTAGGGATTTGGGTGATAATTTAGCTTTTCTGCAAGTGATAATACTTTCTGTTTAGTGCTTTGACTAATTTCATGACTGTCGCTCAAGGCTCTTGAGACCGTCGATACTGACAAGCATAGTTCATTTGCAAGCCTTTTAAGATTAATTTGCCCCATACTGCAAAAATATATGAAACTTTACACTAAAAGCATGATCTTCATCTTTACCGGGTAAGTATAAAAGCGATGTTACATTCCGACTGTACGTTAATAGAAATAATGTCCCTTTTATGATGGGTGCGAAAAGGCTTTTTAATCCTTGAATGATATGATAAAAGTTGCTCCTTCATTAACATTACTTTCGACGGATATACTACCACCCATACTGGTAATATGATTATAAACCAGGTATAAACCAATGCCTTTGCTGTCGGTGTGATTATGGAATTTTTGGTTCAGTCCAAAGATTTTACCTTTCACCTTTTCCATATCGAATCCCTGGCCCTCATCCGAATAAATCAGCTGAATAATGTCATTTATTTTCCTGGAATGAATTGAAATCACTGGCGGATAGCCCGGCCTGGCGTATTTTATAGAATTTGAAATCAAATTCAAGAATACGCTCTCCATGTAGGTTTTATTGAATTTAACTATTTCAGCTTCGGTAAAATCTGAATTGATTACCGCTTTAGAACTCTGTAATAATGAAGTCAAAGATTGAATCACCTCGGTCAACGAATCATTTAGATACACATCCTCATTCTCAATTTTTAGATAACTTTTCTGATTCAAAATCTCCACGTAATTATTTAAAGTTTCTTTTAAACCTTTGGTGGCTAGTTTTAATATATCGATGAATTCAAGTGTTTCTTCATCTTTAATCTTAGAAACATCTAACAGATCGAATACTGCAAGTAAATTATTAACAGGTGATCTTAAATCATGGGATGTGGTATATGTTAAAAGCTTTAGATCGGTATTTACTTTAGTGAGGTTTTCAATAATTATGTTCCTGTCTTCGTCTAATTTCTTTTTGTGGGTAATATTTTTGGCTATCGCATAGACCATTTCATCATCATTTACCGGTATAGAGGTCCATGCCAGCCAAACAATTTCTCCTGATTTTGTAACATATCGGTTTTCGAAATTTATAAGGGGCGTATTGCTTAAAAGAAGATCACGATGCTGCGCCGTTATATTCCTGTCTTCGAAATGGATAAATTCGTGAATAGGTTTTGAATATAATTCTTCATTGGTATAGCCCAGGAGTTTCGAAACCGCTGGATTGATACGTTTAAAATAGCCATCAAATCCTGCAATACACAGCAGATCAGCAGATACTTCAAAAAATAATTCGAAATTTAAAACATCTTTTAAGTTATTTCCCTTCATCCATCATTCTTTTGCTTCCCCCCTTAAATAAACCATGAAGAGTTGACACGATCTATTTTTAAGGTCGGGTTGTAAGAAGTCTGAATGTAAGTAAAAAAATGGGTTTTTACATATATTTCATCGCTTCGTACCCAAGCAGCCTTCTCCACAAAGCAATCTGGCCTATACAATTCGCTTCACGATAAATAATAAAAGTAATCAGATCATAATAGGTCATCTTCATTTCTGGCATCATCTCAAAACTGGCATCGAGTTTTTGGGCGCTAGTTGTAATCAATGCTTCTCTTAAAACAGGAGAAATGATTTCCCAATCGTTTAAAAAAGTTTGTAAAGAAGGGTAAGTTAGCCCATCCTGAATTCCTTTATTATTCCTAAAAAGCTCTTCGGCCGATTGTTTTAGATTAAGACCCAATGCATGACCCAATTCAAACCTTTGTTGTACAAGGCTGCCGGTAAGCCATGCAATATGGTTGGCTTTTGTGTTCAGTCGATTATGCGCATCGGTATCAGAAACTCCCTCCAGTGCGTTTTTGAAATATTTTGTATGCATATCATACAGGATGATCAGAGAATACATTCTACTGTCATTTACGGATAATGTCTTCATGGCAATTCTGATTTTTTATATCAAACCTAGCTTTTTTAAAATATAAATAAAGGTGTAAATGCGGCATTAATAGGGCGTTTAGCGACAATGTATCCGTTGTTGGATAATAAGTATCCTCAATAGTTGAGCCGTAAATACAGGTTTAATTTCTTTAATCAAATTCGGAAATTAGTTCTTTAAGCGCCTATACAGGAAAAAAGGGATAATTTTTCTGACATTTGAATCCTATACTACATTGATGGAGTTTTATTTAACAGCCTTAATACAAGCCCTCTGTTTTTCTGCCTTGGCCCTGGGGATTTATATTTCTATGAAAATCTTCAACATACCCGATATCACTACGGACGGTAGCTTTACTTTGGGAGGGGTAATCACCGCAGTATTATTGGTCAGAGAAGTCCCGGCGGTATTTGCCCTTCCCTTGGTGATGATGGTAGGGGCGCTTACGGGCGCACTAACCGGATTAATTCATACGAAACTTAGAATAAATCCGCTTTTAGCGGGAATTCTGGTGATGACAGCCCTCTATTCTGTTAACCTTTCGGTGATGGGCCGTTCGAATATTCCCTTATTAAGTTTTTCAACAATCTTTAGTTCATGGATGTTGGTTGAGGATCTTAATCAAAATACATTTATTATCCTGCTAATAATAGTGACGATTCTTACTTTGCTTATCGGATATATCCTTAAAACAGATTTCGGAATTGCCATGCGTGCAACCGGAAACAGTGAAACAATGATCAGAGCCCTGGGCGTTAACACCGATAGAATGAAGATCATTGGTTTAGCTCTGGCTAATTGTCTTACGGCAACCAGCGGATACTTGATTACTCAATTTCAAGGTTTCGCAGATATTAATATGGGTATTGGGATTGTAATTGTGGGATTAGGTTCTGTGATAATAGGAGAGACGCTAATCCATTGGTTAAAGGCCAAATCAGTTTTTGTTAGCCTAATTTTGGTAATTGTCGGAGCGTTCGTTTTTCAATTAGTACTGGCGTTTACCCTGAGTATTGGTATTGATGCTAATCTTTTAAAGTTGGTAACGGCAATGTTTGTGCTATTAATAGTAAGTCTTCCCAGAATTTTAGCGTTCAAGATTAGTTAAATGTTGAAAGTATATACAAGTTCTGATTTTAAGCAATTACAGTAAAAATGATCCAACTATCCAACTTGCATAAAACTTTTTATCCCGGAAAATTAAATGAGGTGAAAGCTTTGCGGAACATAAATCTAACAGTTTCGGCCGGCGAATTTTTAGTCATTGTTGGAGCAAATGGTTCAGGAAAATCCACTCTCTTAAATAGTATTGCAGGCAGCATTCTTCCAAGTTCTGGCGATATCGTGATTGATACAAATACAGTAACCAAATTTGCAGAACATCAGCGGAGTAAATGGATTGCACGTGTGTTTCAAAACCCTCTAAGCGGCACCGCACCTGATTTAAGCATTTTAGAAAATTTCAGACTGGCGAGTATAAGAACCAGCAGAAAAAGCTTAAAAATCGGAATTAACGATGCTTTTAAAAATACAGTCAGGTCTCAAATCTCTTTGCTTGGAATGGCTTTGGAGAATAAGATTGCGCAACCTATGGGTACTTTATCCGGTGGCCAGCGTCAGGCTTTAACCTTGCTGATGGCCGTTATGGATGATGTGAAGATTTTACTATTAGACGAACCAACTGCAGCCCTCGACCCGCGTTCTGCGGAAATTGTGATGCAAACTGCAGATAAACTTATAGCAGATTATAAGTTAAGCACAATTTTGATTACCCATAATATGAAGGAAGCGTTTAATTACGGAAACCGGATTATTCAAATGGCCGAAGGTAGAATAGTGCGGGATCTGGATAAGAATGAGAAAAGTAAATTAAGCCATACAGACCTTTATGAATGGTTCATGTAGCGGATTAAGTGTATAAACCTGATGCGATTTTATTTGAGCATCTGGTTTATACACAATCGATTGTTGATTGTCAAAGCCAAAACAATTTTATCTTCTTCCCATCATGCCTTGCAAGTCCGCATAAGAAATTTCTTCATATTCTTTTCCCGCCGAAAATGAGCCCGCCGGAACTTTTTCTTCCTTAATACTTTTCACCACCGCTTTAATTGTCATTCCCTGTTGGTAGGTCGTAAACTCTAAAGGAAAGCCATAACTTTTATCAAAGTACTGAGTAAACGAGTTGGCAGGTATTTCTATATCCTTGGTGAAATATGCTTCGTTAACCTTGCCGCTTTTTTCGGTAACAGTATATTTCTTACCTGTATAAGACGCCACCGTTTTTGTTTCAGCCTCTTCTTTAAAAGCTAGTGCGGGGAAGCTTTCTTTCATAGTTTCCATGTCATCCGGTGTAAACCGAACCGAATATTTTTTCGCCATCATTGGAATGTCGAGCAGTAAACGCTGAAATTCCGTTTTTGGGTTCATGATGAAAGTGGTTGTGGCCATGGCGGTCTTATTTTGAGCTGAAGTGGAATCTCCTTTAAAATAAACAGTTATCTCATTTGGAAACATCGCTTTCATCTGTTGCATATTCGGTGGTAAATCATACTTTACCTGATAGGTGATGCTTCCTTCGTTAATTTTTTTTTGTGCGAAACCCAAGGTTGCCATGAGTGCAAAAGAGGCGCTTAATAATATTTTTTTCATGTTTTGAATCTAATGTTGATCGATGCTTTATTCCTAAATGTAACGCTCAAAATGCAAAATATTTCATTTTAATTTAAAAATTTATACTTTCATGGTATGAAGCGTTTCTACCTAAGTGCTTTGTACTTGCTTTTTAGCTCTGCAAAACCATTATATTCTCAGGAAATTAATTTAGGGCCCCGACTTACAGCTATTGGAAATGTAGCTGTCGCGCTGGCCGACGTCTGGAGTCTTCAGTCTAACCAGGCCGGAATAGCAGGGTTGAAAAATCCAACAGCTTCGGCTTCCTATCGAAATAGTTTTTTAAATCCAGAGCTGAGTACGCAGTCTGCAGTGATAGCTTATCCTTTAGGGCGAAACGTGCTTGGATTAAGTTTGCAGAATTATGGGTTTTCCGCATACAATGAGCAAAAGATGGGTTTTAGCTATGCCAAACGCTTTGGGAAGTCTGTTTCTGCATCACTTAATTTTAACCTGCACCAGGTGAAAATCGCACAATATGGAAGTGCCAGAGCCTATTCTGTAGAAGCTGGACTGCAGTATATGGTTGACGAAAAATTAGTCTTCGGCACACATATTTCTAATCCGAACAGAAATGGGTTTAATCCGGAAGTCGGCGCCTTTATACCCGTAAGTTTAGAGTTTGGAGCATCTTATAAGCTTTCTGATAAGGTTTTACTGAATAGCGGCATTGTAAACACACTTAATTCGACCACTGATTTTAGATGCGGTCTGGAGTATTCGGTGATTAACTGGCTTGCTTTCCGTGGGGGATTGGCGATGAATCCCTTTCGTCAGTTTGCCGGATTTGGATATAAATTACAAGATATAAAAATTGATGCAGCTGCCTCTTCGCATCCCGATCTCGGTTTCTCGCCTCAAATAGCACTCAGTTATGAATTTTAGGCTTGGTACAGTGACGTGTATTTTAGTGTTCTCCACGTTGATTGTACGATCTCAAACACCGGTAGATCCGCTTATAGAGCAGCTTATAGAATCCATTGCTGAAAGCAGCCCTGATGATTTCGATTATTCTGAACTCGTGGAGCGATTAACTTATTATTCAAAACATCCCTTTAATATTAATAAAGTCACTGCAGAACAGTTGCAGGAACTGGTTTTCCTGTCGCCGGTACAGATCAACGCCTTTTTAAATCACCGAAAAATAAACGGTCAATTTATAGAGCTTTTCGAGTTGCAAGCCATCGATGGCTTAGATGCGGAAACACTAAAATTATTTCTTCCTTTTTGTAGCTTAAGTGAGGTCAATCCTCTGGAAAATATAGGATTAAAAAGCTTATTAACTAAAGGCACAAATGAGGTGATGCTTACCTATGGACAGGTTCTTCAAAAGAAAAAAGGATTTATGATGCCTGAAAATTCTGACAATTCACATTATATTGGAGGTTCCGGGCGATTCTTAAGTCGGTATCGCTATCATTTCGGACAATCACTTTCGGCATCCTTAACTATGGAAAAAGATGCAGGTGAATCATTCTTTTCAAAAAATCAGGCTCGAGGTTTTGATTTTTATTCCGGCAACATCAGTTATAAAAGCTCGACTCGCTTAAAGAAGCTTGTTTTAGGCGACTATTCCCTGCAGTTCGGCCAGGGATTGACCATGTGGTCTGGTTTAAGCTTCGGAAAAGGAGCAGCTGTGGCAACAATTACCAAAAATAATATCGGCTTAAAGCCTTATACATCTACCAATGAATTGCTTTTTTTAAGAGGCTTAGCTGGTACTATGAGCCTGGGGAAGATCGATGTCACACCCTTTATTTCTTACCGCTTTGTCGATGGTGGTTTGGAAGCAGCCGACAGTTTGGAAGAAATAAAATCGATTAATACTGCAGGTTTTCATCGAACCCAGACCGAGATAGATAATAGAAATACTATTAAACAACTACTTTATGGCGTGAATGCGCAGTATTCAAGTCGTGGCTTGCGACTAGGGGCAACAGCTTACCAAACTAATTTTAACAGACCTTTTGGAGAAGGAAAACTTCCATACAATGCAAAGCGGTTTTCTGGCGACAAGCTGGATAATTTGGGTGCCTATTATAATTACAACTTTCATAATCTGTACTTTTTCGGAGAAGTTGCTCACAGTTTAAATACTGGCTACGCTTTCATAAACGGGGTAATAAGCTCCCTTAGTCCTAAAGTTTCATTAATTCTTTTTCACCGCGATTATCAGGCAAATTATCATTCATTCTTCAACCAAGCTGTTTCTGAGGGGACTAACGCTGTGAACGAAAAAGGCTTTTATTCAGGATTAGTAATAACACCCAGCCGAAAAGCTGAATTAAATATTTATGCTGACTTTTTTAAATTTCCATGGCTGAGATACCGGGTTGATGCACCTTCATCCGGCTACGAGATACTTTCTCAATTCTCTTACTCCCCTTCAAAAAGGCTCAAAGCAATTTTACGCTATAAAGTCGAAAGCAAGGAAGAAAACGATTCTCAGGATAATACAATGAATTATCTCACGGAAGTGCTTAAGCAAAATTATCGGTTCGAGGTCAATTACAAAATATCTGACGATTTTCAATTGCGAAACCGAATTGAAGCTACTGCTTACAAAAAAGAGGATAACTCAGAGCAGGGCTTTTTGATGTATCAGGATGTGATTTATCATCCGATGTTATCGAAAATATCAGGTAATTGCAGGTTTGCCATTTTTAATACTCCTGGCTTTAATTCTCGCCTGTATGCGTTTGAAAACGATGTGTTATACAGTTATTCAGTACCTGCATATCAAAATAAGGGTTTGCGGTTTTACCTGAATGCCAGGTTTAAAGTCAATCGAACTGCTGACGTATGGCTTAAATATGCAACAACTTATTATGCCGATGTGGAAAAAATCGGATCGGGGCTTGAGGAAATTGAAGGCAATAAAAAGTCTGAAATAAAACTTCAACTAAGATGTCAATTTTGATGGAGGCTATTCAAAAAGGTGAGTTAGTTTTCGTAAGGTTATTGCTACCGCTTATTATAGGGATCGTGGCAGGGTTCTTTTTGCCTCCTTCGCCTCTCTTATACCAGTTCGCTTTAGGCCTTTCCATTTTTCTCCTGATATATTTATGGATTTCAGTTGCATTCTATAATAGGTTTAAAATCTATTATACCCGTTGGAAACCTGGTTTTGCGGTGAAATTATCTTTGGTAACTGTTGGAATAGCCTTAACCCTTTTTAAAAGCGAAAAACTAAATAATACTCATTTCTCAAAATTCGAGAATGATGCCCTGGTCGTCACTATTAATTCCGAACCAAAGCTCACAGGCGACATCCTGAGATTTACCGCGGAAGTGGAGCAAGGATTGATCGCGGATAAATTTCGCCCGCAAAGTGGTTTTTTATCAATCGCTTTAAAACTGAAAAACGAGAAGCATTTTTTTGAGTATGGCAACGAATTGTTAATCACTGGATTGTACACCGAGGTTGATCCTCCATTTAATCCCTTTGAATTTGATTACAAGCAATTTTTAAAGTATCACGAAATCTATCATCAGGCGTTTATTAATGAATCGCAGATACGCGTTCTATCCAGAGATAAAGGCAACTGGATTGTTAATTACGCGCTGCACTTGCGACGATCCTTAGTTCTTAAAATCGATCATTACATCAGTGATAAGGAAGCTGCATCGGTTGCATCCACGCTAATTTTAGGATACAAAGCAGAATTAAGTCGCGAAGTATTAAGCGCCTATTCAAAAACCGGAACCATGCATGTGCTCTCGGTATCGGGCATGCACGTTGGTATTGTTTTTTTTATCCTGAGCAAAATACTTTGGTTTATGAGCCGGACTAAGAACTTAAGAATCTTGCGAGCGGTAATGATCATAAGTTTGATATGGTTTTACGCCTTAATAACAGGCTTTTCACCTTCCGTTTGCCGGGCTGCATTAATGTTAAGTTTTTACGTGCTCGGCAAGGCAGTAAACAGGAGCAGTAATTCATACAATCTAGTGGCAATGTCGGCTGTGTTTTTGCTGTTGTACAATCCTTATTTTTTATTTGATGTAGGATTTCAGCTGTCTTATCTGGCGGTTCTGGGTTTAATCTATTTCTATCCGAAGATCTATAACTTGTTTTATGTGAAAAATTGGCTGCTTGATAAAATATGGGGATATCTCGCTCTATCCTTTGCGGCACAATTGGCAACATTTCCTTTGGGAATGTATTATTTTCATCAATTCCCGGTTTACTTCCTTTTAAGCAATTTGTTTATCGTAATCCCGGTTATCGTTATAATGTACCTGGGGATATTATTTCTTTTTGTTCCCTGGGATGTCGTCCTACGGCCGGCAGGATTAATGTTAAATCAAGGAATAACTTTTATGAACAAAGGCTTGTTCTTTATTGAGAATTTGCCTCAAGCAACTTACTCTAGTTATTTTGGCTTTGAGTATTACCTGCTGATCTATTTGATAATCTCTGGCCTGATGCTTTCAGTTCAGAATAAAAGTAAACCAATGCTTTACGCCAGCTTGGCGATTATCTGTATTTTTCTTTCCTATCAATCAGCGCATGCTATTGCAGCGTCTCAACAGAATTGCATCACGTTTTACAGCTTAAGAAAAAATACAGCTTTTAGCTTTTTTAACGGAGAAAACGCTTTTGTGTATTCCGATTTAGATAGTGCTGATAAAACGCTCGCTTACTCTGTACACTCATTTGTTCAGGCAAATTCTGGGCAATCGTACTATTTTAAACTAAATCATCAGTCGGATAATATGGTATTTTCGGATGGCAATTTCTTTAAGTTTAAAGGTTGGAAACTCCTGGTCTGGGATAAGGGAATGAGCGACAAAATATATAATAACAAGGTGCGGGTAAACGCTTTGCTTTTGTCTGGAAATCCCAAAATAGAAATAATTGATCTTCTAAAAGTGGTCGAGTTCGATAAATTGTTGATCGATGGAAGCAATCCGGACTATAAAATCAAAAAATGGGTCACGGAGAGTAAAAATCTGTCGCTTAATTTCTATGTGTTGAAGAAAAACCCGGCGTATATTATATCTTTAAATCACTGATTCAAATTATGGCACAATTTATTTTAATTGAAATTGAAAACCGAATTGCCAGTATAAGTCTAAATCGACCTGAGAAACATAATGCTCTTAATCCTCAACTTATAAATGAGTTAATTTCTGCGATTAAAAACGCAGGATCAAATCCCGATGTTAAGGTTATTATACTTAAGAGTTCGTCGACTGCTTTTTGTACAGGTGCAGATCTTTCGTATTTAAAGCAATTGCAAAGCAATACGTATCAGCAAAATCTGGAAGACTCTCAATTCTTAAAGCTATTATTTTCAACTATATACAATGTTGAAAAATTAATTATAGCACAGGTTGAAGGAAATGCAATAGCAGGTGGTTGTGGTCTGGTCTCAGTCTGCGATATCGTATTTGCGGTTCCGGAGGCATTGTTCGGGTATACAGAGGTTAAAATTGGGTTTGTTCCGGCTTTAGTAGCCACTTTCCTGATCAGAAAAATAGGAGAGGGCCGCAGTCGCGAAATGCTATTAAGCGGCGAATTGATTTCAGCTACTACCGCGTATCAATATGGCCTGGTAAATTTTATTGAAGAAAAGGGAAATATCGCCGCTGTGGTTCAGTCTTACGCAGAAAAGATGGTACTAAACACATCTTCGCAATCGATAAAAACAACCAAAGGCTTGTTGTCAAAAATTCAATCTATGGAAATTGTAGAAGGATTAAACCTGGCCTCGAAAATCAATGCTCAAGCGCGACTAACAGAAGATTTTAGAAAGGGAATAGACGCATTCCTTAATAAAAAACATCTTGAATGGTGAATTACCCAACAATCTTTATATCGACTTGTTAGCAAACTATGTCTGAACATCAGCCTAAAAGTGCTTTTGAATTATTTTTAATCGGAGATACAGGTGATATTTCTCTCACACGGCCCGATCTTGTATTACAAACTCTTGCCGCTCATTTTCAAGAAGGTCAAGCTTCAGGGGTAATTTTCTTAGGTGATAATATTTATCCCCGGGGTATGCCTCCAATAAGCAATATTTTGCGTAAAAATGCTGAGGGGACCTTAAAACAGCACTATGAAGTACTAAAAAACTATCAGGGTAAATTGATTTTTATTGCAGGTAATCATGATTGGAACAAGGGCAGGATTGACGGATACGATTATATAATTCGGCAAGAGCAATATCTGAAAGCGCTCTTTGGCGAAAGAGAAGTCTTTCTTCCTGCTAATGGATGTCCAGGACCGGTCGAAATAGATTTAAATGAACATCTTACTGTTGTCGCAATTGATACTCAATGGTGGATGCAGAAAGGATTGCGCCCCATTGGGAAGCAATATGGCTGCAATGTTTCAACCGAAGAGGAATTCTTTGATAAGCTTGTTGAAGTACTTGACAAAAATCAACATAAACATATTTTAGTTGCAGGCCATCATCCGGTTTATAGTTACGCAATTCATGGAGGAAAATTTAAGCTAAAGCATCACCTTTTTCCCTTAACCCTGTATGATGAGAATGCCTGGATACCCTTACCGGGAATAGGATCTTTGCTGCCTCTTTACCGTAAATTCCTGGGCGCACGTGAAGATATAGCGCACCCTCGTTACCGTCGTTTACGAAAGAAGCTTAAAGAAATACTTGCGAAATATCCAGGCTTGATTTATGCCGCGGGACACGAGCATAACCTGCAGTATATCTGTAAAAATCACAACCATTTTATTGTTAGCGGATCAGGATCTAAGGTGAAGTATGTGGTTCAGAGCGGAAAGTATTTGCGATATGGGATTAAAGCCAAAGGTTTTTTTAAACTTCGTTTCGAAACAGACGGATCGGTTTACTTATCGACTTGGATAGCTGATACATCAAGGCGTTTACCTCAAGGGAAACTTGTATATGAGGAACAAATAATTTAGAGCCATTATGCTTTGTCTTCCCCTCATTTGCTTGTCTGTATTCTTCAGATCCTTTCCCATACTACATCGGTAAACCAGTTCTTTGAATCGAAAAGCTCGGTTATAGGATTAAATCCTGATTTCTTTGCAAGCGTACCAATTTCCTTTACCGTGTACTTGTGAGAAGTTTCCATGAAGATATATTCGTTTTCGTCAAAATGGACTTCTATACCCTCGATTGTAGCTGTTTGCTCTTTTAAACTGAAGAGATAGCTTTTGCAGGCACCCGACTCGGGATCATAGCTCTCATAATGCTCGAATTGGTTAATATCTATATCAGCATTCAGTTCGCGATTGATGCGGTGAAGGAGGTTTAAGTTAAACTCTCTGGTAATGCCTTCTTTATCATTATATGCATTGAAAATAGTCCAGGGGTTTTTCTTTAAATCGAACCCTATTAAAATTCTGTCGCCATTTTTCAAATGATGGTGGAGTTTCTTACAAAAGTTCAAAGCCTCATCCGGCGACATATTGCCAATATTACCTCCTAAAAACAAAATGAATTTAGGCCTTTTAGAATATAGCTTAGCCTCTTCCAGTGCATCAAAGTAATCACCAATGATCCCTTTAATTTTCAATCCGGTGATTTTCTTAGGTAGCTCTTTTTCAATGATTTGAATTGTGTTATCTGAAATATCAATTGGGTAATAATTGAAATCAAGTTCCGCCTTTTTAAAGCATTTTAAAAGCTCGGTAGATTTTAAAGCATCGCCAGCACCAAGTTCAACCAAATCAAAACCTCCTGTAAAGCCGCGTACAAGGTCGAGCATTTCTTTACACCGGGTATTGAAAATTTCCAGTTCAGCATCAGTAAGGTAATACTGCTTTATGTTCATTATTTTTTGAAAAAGCTTATCTCCCCGTTTATCATAAAAATATTTCGCTTGCAGATGTTTCGGACTAGAACTAAGTCCTTTGATGACATCATTCTTAAAAGTTTCGAGCGTTTCAGGCTTTTTATCGTTCGTTGTAGTTTGATTCATATGTTTATTCTGCCAGACGAATACCAGTGTATTGCCAGCGTAAGGATGGGTGAAAGAAATTGCGATAGCTTGCCCTGCTGTGGCCCGGAGATGTGACTTCAGAGGCACCTCTCAGTACCATCTGATTGACCATAAATTTACCATTATATTCGCCAAGGGCACCTTCTTCTTTTTTATATCCCGGGTAGGGAAGATATGCACTTTCAGTCCATTCCCAGCGCTTGCCCCAATTGAAATTTTTCGAGGCAGCTTCCCATTCGAATTCAGTAGGAAGCCGTTTTTTTGCCCAATCTGCGTAAGCGTGGGCTTCGTAATAGTTAACGTGGCAAAGCGGCCCCTCAAGATCAAGACTCCTTAGGCCATTTAGAGTGTATTGATGCCATTCATCGTTAATATAAAACCAATATAGCGGAGCCTTTATTTGGTGCTGTTTTACCCATTCCCATCCCTCAAGGTGCCAGTATTTAAAGTTCTCATATGCGCCATCTTGCATAAACTCCAGATATTCTTTGTTAGTCACCAAAGTTGAACTGATTTTGTATTTGTTTAAAAATACTTTGTGCCGGTCGGACTCATTGTCGAAAGAAAAGCCATCACCCTCAAATCCTACTTCGTAAATACCTTCCGGGATTTCAATCATGCGAGAGGTTTCAATGGTACTCAATGTCGAACGTTCCTGCTCATGGTATGCCGGGAAGAGTGGATTGTGACCAAGAATGTATTTGATGTCGGTATATAAAAGTTCCTGATGCTGCTGTTCATGATTTAAGCCCAACAAAATCAGTTCAGAGAGTTTAGCGCTTAGCTTTTCATTCTGCAAAAGGATCCGCATGTGTTCGTCTACATGCCGGCGGTATTGATAAATATCATCCACAGCCGGACGGCTTAAATTACCTCTGTCCGTTCGTATTACTCTGTTTCCAATCGTTTCATAATAACTGTTAAATACAAAGTTATAGTTTATGTCAAATTCATTATATACTTGTAAATAAGGCTTTAATACGAATGTTTCGAAAAACCACGCAGTATGACCAAGATGCCATTTGGGTGGACTAACATCCACTATTGGCTGCACAACGTAGTCCTCTGTTTTTAACGGCGAACAGATTTTTTCTGTAAGAGATCGTACTTCGTTATATTTATCTAAAAGCATAATTACAGATAATATAAAACCCCCAGGTGTTAAATTGTTTTTAGTCGCGATGATTTGACATAGGCAAATTGTGGTTTAAATGCCACTCTTTGGTGATTTGCAGGCATTTCCCGAAAGGGTTTTATACTTTTACAGGATTTCGAACTTTATGTATTAATGTTTTAACTTAAGATCTGGATATGAAATTTGGAACCAAAGCGATTCACGCAGGGCAGGAGCCCGACCCAACAACTGGTGCTGTAATGACACCGATATATCAAACTTCAACCTACTGGCAAAAATCGCCCGGAGAGCACAAAGGTTTTGAATATTCCCGCGGAACGAACCCTACCCGCAAAGCATTGGAAGATTGTTTGGCCGCCCTCGAAAATGCGAAGTTCGGTTTGGCTTTTTCAAGTGGGATGGGTGCGACGGATGCTGTTATGAAATTACTTCGCCCCGGCGACGAGGTGATAACAGGCAATGATCTGTATGGCGGATCATTTAGGATGTTTACCAAGATTTTTGCGAATTATGGGATAAAATTCCATTTTGCGAATTTCGCAATTCCGACATCTATTACACACATAATCAGTGATAAAACTAAGCTTATATGGATAGAAACTCCAACTAATCCAACCATGCAGATTGTAGATATTGCAGCAGTTGCAAAAATCGCAAAAGAGCACAATGTTTTGCTTGCGGTGGATAATACCTTCGCTTCCCCTTACCTGCAAAACCCTATCGAATTGGGCGCTGATATCGTAATGCATTCGGTGACTAAATATCTGGGCGGGCACTCAGATGTGGTTATGGGGGCTTTGATGTTAAACGATGAAGATCTATACAAACGCTTGTGGTTTATATACAATGCCTGCGGCGCAACTCCGGGTCCGATGGATAGTTTCCTTGTTCTGAGAGGCATTAAAACATTGCATCTTAGAATGAAAGCTCATTGTGAAAATGGTCGTCAGATTGCTCAATTTTTAAAAGATCACCCGGCAATTGAAAAGATTTACTGGCCCGGGTTTGAGGATCATCCAAATCATACCATCGCTAAAAGCCAAATGCGGGATTTTGGAGGGATGATTTCGTTTACTTTGAAGGACGCAGATTTAAAAAAGACATTTGAAGTGGCATCCCGCTTCAAGTTATTCACCCTCGCAGAGTCGTTGGGAGGCGTTGAGTCCTTGATTAATCATCCGGTGAGTATGACACATGCCTCCATTCCAAAAGAAGCAAGAGACGCCGTCGGCGTGACTGATAATTTACTTCGTTTAAGCGTTGGTGTAGAAGATATTGAAGATCTCCTCGACGATTTAAAACAAGCTCTCACCTTTTAACTCACCCCACAACTCACAACCCACATGATCGCGAATCTAAAAGCTTTCCTTGATTCTAGAGTCGAACAATACAATTGCATTGACTTTATTCCCAATGATCCGGTGGTGATACCTCATCAATTTTCCACCAAACAGGATATTGAGATTATGGGGTTCTTTGCTGCGATGCTGGCATGGGGGCAGCGCAAAACAATTATTAACAAGTGTAATGAACTTGCAGAAAGGATGGATAATGCGCCTTACGACTTTATAAAAAACCACAAAGAGGCGGATTTGAAAAGGATGCTCGGATTTAAACATCGAACCTTTAATGATACTGATCTTTTGTATTTTATTGAGTTCTTTAGGAATCATTACTTGAGGTATGATTCGCTTGAAACCGCATTTTTGCCAAAGCAGAATTCACCTGTTTTCCGAGAGGATTATTTGGAAGAGTTAAAAGGAGAGCACGAATTTATAGATGTGTCGTCTGCAACCTGTTATGCAGGCGAGCTATATTCAAATTCAAGAGATTCTTCTCTGGGTACTGTCGAATCCTTCCTCAATCATTTCCGGTCATATTTTTTCAGCTTGCCCGATTATCCTCAAAGAACCATTAAACACGTCAGTTCCCCGGCACAGAAATCTACCTGTAAACGCTTGAACATGTTTCTTCGGTGGATGGTTCGTAAAGATGATAAAGGTGTAGATTTTGGCATCTGGAACAAAATAAAGGCCTCGCAACTGATCTGTCCATGTGATGTTCATGTTGATCGTGTTGCAAGGAAACTAAATCTGATTTCGCGCAAGCAAACCGACTGGCAAACAGCACTTGAGCTCACAAATCGCCTTCGAGAATTTGATCCATCAGATCCTGTAAAGTATGATTTTGCCCTTTTCGGATTAGGTATTGAAGAGCGGTTCTAAAACTGCTAACAGAACAATTTAGCTTAAGTGGTGTTAAGTTTAAAAAAATATATTTATGAAATATACACTTATAGTTCTGTTATTAGTTAAAATCTCTTTTGGTGCTTTTGCTCAAACTGATTCAACTACGGCCGAATCTAGTAGTTCTCCGTCTCCCTATACGACAAGATTTGCGGTTGATGGCCCGGTTATAGGCGCAGGCTTAGGCTTGACATATTTAGGTTTTCGTATGGTTCAAAATAAGGATCCTCTTACTGAAGCTGAAGTTTTAGCCCTTGATAAAAATGATGTAAATGCTTTCGACAGATTTAGTGCTGGATATTTTTCGGATAAAGCCAATGACGACAGTTATCTGCCATTCTACGCCGCATTTGCTATGCCCGCAGTAGCATTGTTAAACAAAAATATCCGTAATAAAACAGGGCAGGTATTTGTAATGTACCTTGAAACCATGCTTACAACTGGTGCAATGTTTACTATAGCCGCAGGCGGTATCAACAGGCCCCGTCCATTGGTTTATAGTTCGGATGCTCCGATGTCTAAGCGTCAGAGTAAAAATTCACAACGTGCGTTTTATGCCGGACATCCAGCAGCAACTGCCGCGGCAACTTTTTTCACGGCCAAGATATTCAGCGATTTTAATCCCGACTCCAAAGCAAAACCTTATATATGGGCCGCCGCGGCCATTATCCCAGCTAGTGTGGCATATATGCGTTTAAAAGCAGGTCAACATTTTTTGAGCGATAATTTATTAGGATATGGACTTGGTGCCGCAACAGGTATTCTAGTGCCTCATTTTCACAAAAAGAAAAATACGGTGGAAGGTCTAAGCGTGCAGCCATTAATGGGCGACGGTTTTAGCGGAATGGCTATGACTTACCGCTTGAAGTAGGTTAAACTAATTTTTGTTAGGCTCTGCAGTATTCGATAGCAGAGCCTTTTTTATGGATAAGAAATAGCGCTTTTATTCAGCTTTTGCTGAATCTCTTTTTGTCTTTTCTTTTATCTTTTCGCCTGCATCTTCCAATTTATCTCCAATCTTTCCAAAACTCTTTTTCACTTTGGTGTTTGTGCTATCCATCCAGGTGCTGACAGAATCCAGCCGGGCCCTGGCAGATGTCATGATCGAATAAACAGTGTCCATTCTAAAAACAATAGTCCTGTTAGAATCCGGATAATCCCAGATTTCCGTCTTATTTATAACGTTCTTCTTTTTAGGTTCTCCTACGATTCTGGTAACCTCTGCCTTTGTCATGCCAATTTCTACAGTGGCCAAATCTTTAGAAGGACGGGAGCAACTGCTAATCGCGATTGCAGATAAAAGAATAAAAAATGCGCTTTTCATAATTATAGTTTTTTATGCGCTTAACATGGATACTGCGGTTTTGTTTAAGAAAAGCTTGGTTTATATGACTGAAAGCTTGTTTATAGAAGTCAAACTTATCTCAATTTTTCAAAACAGACAGGTTTTTCGTTTCTGTCCAAATTCCCTATTTTCGACGAACTATATGCAAGAAAAAAATAACAAACGTACAATTAGGGCATGGGCAATGTTCGATTGGGCAAATTCGGCTTATAACCTGGTAATCACCTCAACCATTTTTCCCGCGTACTATACCATCATCACAACTACGAAAGAACATGGTGATAAAGTGGACTTTTTCGGCTTTACGTTTGTAAATACGGCGCTGGCCAATTATTCATTGTCCGTTGCTTACCTGATTATGGCTGTTCTGTTACCGGTTCTGTCAGGTATTGCAGATGCCCGCGGGAATAAAAAAGCGTTTATGAAGTTTTTCACCTGGCTTGGTTCGCTTGCCTGCATTGGTCTTTACTTTTTTAAAATTGACACTCTTGAACTGGGGGTAATTTGTTCGGCTATCGCGGCAATCGGATACATCGGTGGAGTCATGTTTAGTAATTCATATCTTCCTGAAATTGCCACTGTCAATCATCAGGATAAGGTGAGTGCCCAGGGGTTTTCGTATGGCTATATTGGTAGTGTATTGCTCCAAATAATATGTTTCGTGTTTGTTTTAAAACCCGAACTATTTGGAATTACCGACGCCTCTTTTCCTGCAAGGTTATCTTTTCTGCTGGTGGGCGTCTGGTGGATCGGATTTGCTCAAATTCCTTTCAATAGACTGCCTAAAGGTACACCGGCTCTTAAAAAACCAAGTTCTAGTGTTTTAAAAGGTGGTTATCAGGAATTGGGTAAGGTTTGGAAGCAATTAAAAGAATACAACGTACTTCATCGGTTTTTATATGCTTTTTTCTTTTATTCTGTAGGCGTTCAAACGATCATGCTGGTTGCTACAGCCTTTGGAGCGAAAGTTTTGAAAATGGAAACTAGCGAACTGATCGCAACAATTCTGATTATTCAGCTGGTAGCAATAGCAGGAGCCAATCTCATGTCATTAATGGCAGCTAAAATTGGGAATATAAAGGTTTTGATGCTGGTAGTTTTTATCTGGATAGGAGTGTGCATTGTTGCATTTTTTATCCAAACTAAATATCAGTTTTTTGCTCTGGCTGGTTTGGTAGGACTAATAATGGGAGGTATTCAATCCTTGTCCCGTTCTACATATTCCAAGTTTCTGCCTGTGAATACTCACGATACTGCTTCCTTTTTTAGTTTTTATGATGTTACCGAGAAATTGGCTATCGTAATCGGACTGGCTACTTTTGCCTTTATTGAAGAGAATTCGAATATCAGAAATTCAGCGCTTTCACTAACTGTATTTTTCATCGCGGGACTGATTATGCTTTTTGTGGTGTTACGGACAAAGAAGATTAAGCAAGGCTAAAAGAAAACGTGAGCGATTTTAGAAAATCTTCACCTTTTAATCTTTATACTTTTACCTTTGGCCCTCGATATGACAGTTGAACTTTTTATTCCCTGCTTTATAGATCAACTTTACCCGGAAACTGCTTTTAACACAGTAAAAGTTTTGGAAAAGGCCGGGTGTAAGGTCAAATATAATCCTCAGCAAACCTGTTGTGGCCAGCCTGCATTTAACGCAGGATTTTGGGATGAGGCAAAAGCTGTGGGTAGTAAGTTTCTGAACGATTTCTCGGAAGGCAATTACATTGTTTCTCCATCCGCTTCATGTACCGGCATGGTGAAGAACTATTATAATGATTTATTTACCAATACTGCTGTTCACAATAAATGTCGCGCCATCCAAAGTAATATTTTTGAGTTATCCGATTTTCTAATCAACGTGATAAAGAAAGATTACTTCGGAGCAGAACTAGAAGGCAGAGCTGTGTATCACGATTCTTGTGCTGGCTTGAGAGAATGTAAGATAAAAGACGAGCCACGAGCTTTACTCTCTAAAGTACATGGGCTGGATTTGGTTGAAATGAAAGATAACGATACTTGTTGCGGCTTTGGCGGAACCTTCGCTGTGAAATTTGACGCCATTTCAAGCGCTATGGCTCAGCAAAAAGTGGATAATGCTTTGGCTGTCGGTGCAGAGTACATAATTTCGACGGATGCATCATGCTTATTGCACTTGCAAGGCTATATCGATAAAAATCAAATCCCCATTAAAACGATGCACATTGTTGATGTGCTTACCCAGGGCTGGGGGAATGTTTAATTCTCGTTACAGCTTTCGGTATAAAATCTTATTTTTGCATCCCTAATCACATTGTAGGTGATTAATCTAACGTTTTCTTTAATCGCCGAAAGGCAAAAATCATGTTTGTAAATGATTAATATAACTCTGCCTGATGGTTCTACCAGGCAATACGAAAAAGGAACCTCATCATATCAAATAGCCCTGTCAATTTCTGAAGGTTTAGCAAGAAATGTTTTAGCTGCCGAAGTAAATGGCGAAGTTTGGGATGCGAGCCGGCCGATTGAGGCTGATTCGAATGTCAAGCTTCTAACCTGGAATGATACTGCCGCTAAAGCAACTTTCTGGCACTCCTCGGCGCATTTAATGGCCGAAGCTTTGGAAGCATTGTACCCAGGAACAAAATTTGGAATTGGTCCGGCTATCGAAACCGGATTTTATTATGATGTTGATTTTGGTGATCGTGAATTTTCATCAGACGACTTTAAACAGATAGAAGATAAAATTTTAGAACTTGCCCGATCTAAATCTGAATATGTAAGAAAACCTGTCAGCAAAGCTGATGCGGAACAATATTTTACCGAAAAAGGCGATGAATACAAATTGGACCTGATTAAGGATCTTCCCGATGGGTCAATTACTTTTTACACCCAAGGTAATTTTACCGATTTGTGCCGCGGTCCGCATATTCCAAATACAGGTTTTATAAAGGCTGTTAAACTGACGAACGTTGCCGGAGCTTATTGGCGCGGCGACGAAACCAGAAAACAGTTAACCCGAATTTATGGCGTTACGTTTCCGAAGCAAAGCGAATTAAGCGACTATCTGAAAATGATAGAAGAGGCGAAAAAACGCGATCATCGTAAGTTAGGCAAGGAGCTTGAACTGTTCGCTTTTTCTGAAAAAGTTGGTATGGGATTGCCTTTATGGCTGCCCAAAGGAACTGCTTTACGCGAAAAACTGGTCAATTTCCTTCAGCGTGCACAGGTTAAAGCCGGTTACGAGCAAGTGGTAACTCCGCATATCGGTCATAAAAATCTTTATATCACATCAGGGCACTACGAAAAATATGGCGCCGACTCCTTTCAGCCGATAAAAACACCACAAGAAGGCGAGGAGTTCTTCTTGAAGCCAATGAACTGTCCTCACCATTGCGAGATATATAAAACTAAACCGCGTTCGTACAAAGATCTTCCGGTTCGCTACGCTGAGTTTGGTACTGTTTACCGGTACGAGCAAAGCGGAGAATTGCATGGCTTAACCCGTGTGCGTGGATTTACCCAGGATGATGCGCATTTATTTTGCCGTCCTGACCAGGTGAAGGATGAGTTTAAAAAGGTGATCGACTTGGTTCTATATGTGTTTAATGCTTTAGGATTTACAGATTATACCGCACAGGTTTCCCTTCGCGATCCGCAGAATAAGACAAAATACATTGGTTCTGACGAAAATTGGCAATTAGCGGAATCAGCGATCATTGAAGCTGCTGAAGAAAAAGGCTTGCGTACAGTGGTAGAATTGGGTGAGGCCGCTTTTTATGGTCCTAAGCTCGATTTCATGGTGAAAGATGCTTTAGGAAGAAAGTGGCAGTTAGGAACCATTCAAGTTGATTACAACTTACCTGAACGTTTTGAGCTGGAATATACAGGTAGTGATAACGCAAAACATCGCCCGGTAATGATACACCGCGCTCCTTTTGGATCGCTTGAACGCTTTATCGCGGTATTGATTGAGCACTGTGCCGGCAACTTTCCATTATGGTTAACTCCCGAACAATTTATTGTTCTTCCTATCTCCGAAAAGTATGAAGATTATGCAAAAAAAGTTTTAGAATCGTTGAATAATTCCGATATTCGCGGCTTGATTGACTTGCGGGACGAGAAGATTGGTAGAAAAATTAGAGATGCCGAAGTCAAGAAGATCCCCTATATGCTTATCATAGGTGAAAAGGAAATGGCAGAAGGGCTGGTTTCAGTTCGGAAGCACGGTGAAGGAGATATAGGTAGTATGGGATCGGAAGAATTTAAAAATCAATTGATTACACAAATAACTATTTAAACAAAATTTTAATTTGGCATTAGGAAGACCGGGTTTTAACAAAGGGCCCCGCGGCCCAAGACCTCCATTTAAAAAGAAAGAGGCAGAGCATAAAATTAATGAGTTAATTACAGCTCAGCAGATACGCCTTGTAGGAGATAATGTTGAACAGGGTGTAATGTCCTTGAGGGATGCTTTGGCTATTGCTGAAGAGCAGGAACTGGATTTGGTTGAAATATCTCCAAACGCCGTACCACCGGTTTGTAAAGTAGTTGATTATAACAAGTTTATCTATGAGCAAAAGAAAAAGCTTAAAGAGATAAAATCAAACGCTAAGCAAACTGTAATAAAAGAGATTCGTTTCGGACCAAATACTAACGATCACGATTTTCAATTTAAGCTGAAACATGCAATCAGCTTTTTAGAAAATGGTGAAAAAGTTAGAGCATATGTGCATTTTAAGGGTAGAGCCATCGTTTATAAAGAACAAGGTGAGATTTTACTTTTGAAATTTGCACAGGCTTTAGAAGAAGTTGGAAAAGTAGAGCAGTTGCCTAAATTAGAAGGTAAGCGTATGTTTTTGGTTGTAGCGCCGAAAGCAGGAAAAAAATAAAATGTGCAAATGATTACATGCACTGATGTGCAGATAATTAGAAGCATGAAATCAAAAATCGTAATTCAACAATCGTAAATAAATAGGATCATGCCAAAAATGAAAACCAATTCCAGTGCTAAAAAGCGCTTTAAGCTTACTGGAACAGGTAAAATCAAAAGAAACAATGCCTACATGAGTCACATCTTAACCAAGATGTCGACTAAGCGTAAGCGTAACTTAAGTCAGTCTAGTCTGGTTTCAGATGCTGATATGGGTAACGTAAAACGTATGCTTTGCATCGGTAAGTAATTAAATTAATTTAACCAGGCTTCCGGTATTAAGTTTCCTTAAATGGAACGCCGCCAGTCAAAAATCAAAACAACATGCCACGTTCGGTTAACGCAGTAGCGTCAAGAAGAAGAAGAAAAAAGATCTTAAAATTAGCCAGAGGCTATTATGGATCAAGAAGCAAAGTTTATACTATTGCTAAAAACACGGTTGAAAAAGGTTTGCAATATGCTTACCGCGATCGTAAAGCTAAAAAGAGAGAATTCAGAGCTTTGTGGATTCAACGTATCAATGCAGGTGCTCGTCACCATGGTTTATCTTACTCACAATTCATGGGTAAATTAACCAAAAGCGGAATCGGTTTAAACCGTAAAGTTTTAGCTGATCTGGCAATGAACGAACCGGAAGCTTTCAAAGCTATAATTGAAGCGGTTAAATAGACCTCTTTAATTCAATATTACAAAAGGGAACTCGAAATCGGGTTCCCTTTTATGTTTTCAATCTTCCTTTGATTTTTCGCTTTTTTAGAGGATCGCTCTCGTCTCTCGACTCATGTTGATTTTATTCACTTTCGAATATCTGAGAATTGCCGTTCATCTATCTAACACCCAGGCATTTTTTACCAGGTAGCAGATTTTAATGCTTTTTCTTTATTGAAATATATGAAGAGTCTGCTATGTCCTTCATGGCTTCCTGAGTAAACGGTTTGGAGTAAAACCCTTTAACAGACTCATATTTGAAAACTCTTTCCCTGTCTTTCGGGTCAACCGAAGAGGTAAGAATAACGATTGATATTTTTTTGGCAAAATATTGCTTGAAAATTTCAAAAATATCTAAAAAATCCCAGCCAGAGATTTCAGGCATGTCTAAGTCTAAGAGGATAAGATCTGGCAATACGCTGAAATTCTTGTGGTGTTTAATTAAAAAACTTAAAACTTCTTGCGCGTGTGTGTACGCGGTATATTTAAGGGATAAATTTAATCGTTTGATTATCAGGTCGGTGATTTTGTGTTGAATCGGATCATCATCCACTAACAACAAAGATTTACTCATAAACTTTATAAAAATATATCGCGAAGGTTCATTTATATATCCGTAAGGTACAAAATTAGTTTCAATGTTGAATTTGGTTCGCCTATTGAGTGCACTCTGACACCTCGGAAAAAATTGCCTTATCGATATTGGTAGCAACTTTTTTCCTTCTCGTCTGTTGTTTTAGTATTGACGTTTACAGTTTCTAAAATAAAATGATCCTGGTACACTTTTTGGCTCTGAGATTGTTTATATAAAAAAAATAATAATATGGAGCAGTCGTATTTACCAGTCCAGTGGGTATATCGGGAAGTGATAGAAGAAGAGATAGCTAAAATGACCACTGGCACCATTTTTTATTTTAATACCGAAGACCAAGTGAGCTCAGCCAACGGCAGAGTGATAAAAATGGAGGAAATCAATGGCAAAGGTGTGTTTATAATTTTAGATTCTGCCGAATCTATTAGAATTGATAAAATTATAACATTGTATGGCAAGCCTGGCGCCGCATACGATGATTACAATTACTTCGCCAATGCTTGCTTAGATTGTATGGGTGGCTACGACAAAGATGATCTTTGAAAGAACGATCGACAGATTTAAAGCTTTGACTAAAGTTTCTCACTACACTATTGTTTCAATCTTCCCACAGTCCAGAGTATTCCTTTTGAAACCATATTAACAAAAACGGGATCAGCGAAAGTACTGTCTGAATGCCCGTATGTAGTTCCAAATACATTTGCTTTTCCATATTTATTGGTCCAAATGACTGGATACGTTTTCCCGTCCTGCTCGCTTATTGAGCTTGCGAGTACTGTAGTGTTGGGCCAAATTTTTTCGATAATATACAATTCATCTTTAGGGGTAACCCAGTTATCCGGCATATCTTTAACTATCGGATGATTTAATGCGCCTTTTTTTACAGGATAATTGCTCTGGTGGTCATGGCGGCGGCTGGTAACCCCGAGGAATTCCCGCCAGTCGTCTATGTCAGTTGCTCGATACGAATGCATTGCACAATGAATTACCACAGCAGGTACACCAGCGTAATGTACCCTTGTTATTTTACGAATATATTCCGGGCTCTTCGTGTCGGCAAAACATTCGTTGTGAATAACCACGTCATAGCCTTGTGCCCAGTTTTCAGTATCATATAGGCTTATCATTGCTTCTGTACCGGTACCTCCATCATTTATTACAGTCCATTCTGCTTCCGTGAATTTCGCAAGTCCCTCCTTTAGTTTTTGTGTCTGAAATGGATAATTATGGCAGCAGCCTCCGGTTATCAGCAATACACGTAAAGGTTTCTGATGTTTTGTTATAGAACAGGATTGCAGATCCGTCAATAAAATGATTAAAATAAAAGATAAAAATAGGCGCATGGTTTATTTCAGTAACTTGTTTAAAATAGATAATCAACTCGAAACAAAAGGCTGGAGAGCAGCCTTCGGTTATAACATTTCTCAATTCACTACCGGTAAAAATGAATACTTTTTCCCGTATTCCATCATTTGCTCGTAAAACGAACCTGGATAAGTAACACGAACGTCGGTGATCTCAGTTCCCTTCATAATTGGAACTAACTTAGGCTGTATGAAACCTTTGTAGGGTTTAACATTTAGCTTGGCATAGCGTGCTAAAACCTCTTTTAACAGGTTCTGATCTACTTTTACACCAAAGTTTTCTACCAAACCTTTTCCAGCTTCGTAATCTCCCTCAGATTTAATGCGTTGTATTTCTCGTAGCAATTGACCGAATAAGGTTCGAAGTTTATTGTAGTCGTTAATTTTTGTGTAGGTTTTTCCGTTTTGCTTCACAAACTCAATTACATTCTCGGGTTTCCCTTTTTCATAAACCCAAAGTGCATTCAGCTGGCGATTGCGCATATGTGCCTCCTCCAAATTATTACCTGGCTTTAATCGAGTAAGTTGAGTAATTAAACCGTTCATAATATAGCTATCGTACTCGGCTTTTCCAACTTCAAGCGAGGGCATTACACCGATTTCTATAAGTTTTGGATCCAATATGTAATACAGGGCTACCAGATCCGCCCGGGCTTCTTCCAGGGTAGAAGAATAGTTTTTAAGAGTTTTTTCGGGCACACCAACACCTGGGTTAATTTGTCCGGAAGCATGTCCGATGCATTCGTGCATATCCGTATGTAAATCTGAAGACAAGTTACCATACTTTCGTATTCTGGCTTTTACGTCGGCATTAAGCGCAAACTCATCTAACACGCCGCTGTTAGCGCTGCTTAAATTATAAGCATGAACAATGTTGCTGAGTGAAACTGACTTCGATCCGTGTTCTTTCCGAATCCAATCTGCGTTCGGAAGATTAATGCCAATAGGAGTGGAGGGGGCAGCATCTCCGGATTCCATGATCACCGTGATGGCTTTTGCCGTAATTCCTTTTACTGTCTTTTTTTTATGTTCGGGCATTAACGGCGAGTTATCTTCAAACCATTGCGCTTTATTAGCAATGGCTTTAATTCTTTTTGTGGCCTCCAGATCTTTTAAGGATACAACGCTTTCGAAACTGCCTTTTTTACCGATGGCATCTTTGTAAACTTCAATAAAACCGTTAATTACATCCAGACGCGAAGCCGTATCATTTACCCAGGCAATGTTATAATCATCAAAATCCTTCAAGTTACCCGAGCGGTAGTATTTAACAAGTTTTTGTAAGGCATCTTTCTGTTCGTCATTTTCGGCAAAAGGAATAGCTTTTTCTAGCCAATAAACTATTCTACCTATTGCCGGACCGTACATTCCCCCAATCTTCCAGGTTTTTTCAATCACCTTTCCGCTTTGTTTAATTACCTTGGTGTTTAATCCCCACGATGGAGCGTTGTCCTTTGTGTCAAACTGTGCATAATAATTTTCAACTTCTTTTTGGGTAACACCCTCGTAAAAGTTATTTGATGATGCGACTACGTTATCTGTATTTGGGGATAAATCGACCAATTTCGGTTGGAACCCCGGATCAAATATGATGGGCTTGATCCTGATAAGGAAGGCTGCTATGGTCTCTGATTTATTTAAAGGAAATCCTTTTAGATTAGAATTAAGTACCAGTTTAGAAAAATAAGCATAGGAATGTTCTGGAATAAACTTTTCATTTCCATAATGATGATGATTGCCATTACTGAACCAAAATCGTCCGGCATAGGTTTTAAACTTTTGCCAGTCTACGGACTTTCGGTCGCCTTTGTAAGTGCTGTAGATATTTTCTATGGTTTTACGTACCAGCAGATTATATTTTCCGCTTTGATCATAGATGATATCGCGGCCGGATAAAGCTGCTTCTGATAAATAATAGGCCAGCTTTTTTTGTTGCAGACTTAATTCATCAAATCCAGGAACCTGGTAGCGCAGAATTTGCAGATCAGCAAAAGATTCTGCAGTTATTTTAAACGGCTTATCCTTTACTTTTTCTTGTGCAAAGGATTGGCAGATACTTAAGCATCCAATGCTTAAGGCCGACGCTAATAGACTTTTATATTTCATATGTAATTATTCAAACGAAACAGATGATTTTAAATTACCAGAACTAACTCTTGTCTGTTTCGGTGGTTGATAATATTCGAAAATACTAAACAAATCAACAGAAGAACATAAATTTTGTTATTGATCCGTATTATGAAACTTCCAATAACATTTTATCAGAACGATGATGTGGTTGTTCTTTCAGAAAAACTTCTGGGAAAACATCTCTTTACCTTTATAGATGGCGAGCTCACCGGAGGTATTATTGTAGAAACTGAAGCGTACCGTGGACCGGAAGATTTGGGTTCGCACGCTTATAATCATCGGCGCACACAGCGAAATGAAATAATGTACGCACATGGTGGCGTTGTTTATATGTATATCTGCTATGGAATTCACGATATGCTCAACATCGTAACGGGTACAGAGGGTGAATCTCATGCAATACTTATCAGAGCCCTGCAACCTACGGTTGGTCTGGATATAATGCGCTTGCGAAGAGGTTTTGACAATGATGACCGGCGCTTGTGCAAAGGTCCGGGAGCTTTGGCAAAAGCATTGGGCTTAAATAAAAGCTTTAATGGTGTTTCGCTGACCGGAGATGAGATCTGGATAGAAGAAAACGGCCCGGAAGTGTCTGCCGAATTGATAATTGCATGTCCAAGAATAGGTTTAAATATAGTAGAACCCTATAAGAGTATTCCCTGGCGTTTTTACATTAAAGGCAACAAATATATCAGCAGACCCTAATTTCAGTTTAATATTTGCAAACTATAATTCCTTGTGTCTGTTCCAATTAGAAACAGGAGAAAATGGAAACTACTCAGCATGCCGGCCTCGAAAAACTTAAAAGTTTAATCAGCAATGGTGATATAGCCATGCTATGTACTTTAACAGGAGAACAAATTCATTGTCGGCCAATGGCTACTTCCGATATCGATGATGAAGGAAATATCTGGTTTTTCACCAATGAATTTTCGCAAAAAGTGAATGAGATGGAAAGCAATCAAACAGTTGCTCTCTGCTACAGCAATGATGATAATAGTACTTATGTGAGTATCAACGGCACAGCCTGGTTGGTCACTGATCCTCAAAAAATGAAAGAGCTATTTAATTCAATGGTGAAACCGTTTTTCCCTGAGGGCTTAAATGATCCTAAACTTGCATTGTTGAAAATCCGGCCCAAACATGCCGAATATTGGGACAGCCGTTCTAATACAATGGTTCGATTTATGGGCATCCTAGGTTCTGCATTAACCGGCGATCGTAATTTGCGTGGAGAGCATGGCGAAATAGATTTATAAAAGGGAAGCTATATGTCGCTTTCTTTATAATTTGCAATTGCGCGTCCTAGTCGGTTTACCTCTTCATCTTCTGTGAACAGGGGTAATTCTGTATCATTATCGAGCTTTAGCCAATGCTCCTCCGTGTCTTTTTGAATTTTTATATATTCAGTTCCTTCTTTGAAAATAGCATAGATATCTTCCTCTTCAGGAAAAACGGAATAGGTTATATTTCCCAGTTCCAAGTCAAATGGTTCTTGCATGCCACAAAGTTAGCTATGTTTACATTCTGATAAAACTTATATTAAAATATACATGCAGTTTCCCACATGATAATATCTTCAAAAAAAGAATGGTATTATTGTTGAAAAAAACAATGAACTCGAATGTTGCTGTGGTTCGCCAAATAGCATGGCTTGCCTTAATCCCTCAATTTCTTTTTGCGCTGTTATTAATATTTACCTATCATCAATTACGTTTTCCCGATCCCCCTTTTTACGGTCTGGTATCTTATCTGATCATTTCTTTTAGCTTAAGGACTTTTATTCCTCACAGCCATAATAAAGGCATGAAATACGTGAAGAAAGATAAGTTTGCGGAAGCGATTCCCTGCTTTGAGAGAAGCTACAATTTTTTCACAGAAAATAACTGGATTGATAGATATCGCTTTATTACTCTTTTAAGTTCATCTGCAATGAGCTACCGCGAAATGCCTTTAACTAATATTGCATTGTGTTATGCCCAATTAGGAGATACCGTCAAAGCAAAGGAATATTATCAGAAAACCTTGCAAGAGTTCCCTAAAAGTGAGATTGCAAAAAATGGCCTGAACCTATTAAATGAATAATTATTCATTTAGTGAATTACAAGATCATCTTCAGAACGAATTTTTTGCTGAGCTAAGATTAAAAGCTAGGAGTATTTGTTCTATGGAAAGATGAGTGTATCCTGGTTGAGAATACAGTCGTAATTTTTTGGAGTTTTTTTTGCTTTTTATTTCGCCCACAATCATTAGTCAATTAATACCGTTATCTCTAAGATGAATAGATATTTTTTAGCATTGATTACCGCTGCTTTATTTACAGCCTGTGGCGTTAAAGAACAAGCAGATCAGTTACAGGCGCTCCAAAAATGTACTTATGAAATTGTATCGGCCGACAGCGTATATGTTGCCGGAACTGACGTAAGTAAACTGCTTACCAATGAAGGATTAAATCTGCTTCAGGCTCCACAGCTTGCTTTTGCATACATGCAGCAACGAGTGCCTTTTAAAGGTATACTTCGTGTGAAAATTACGAACCCAGGAAGCGAGGAAGCTGGTATAAATGAGTTTGAATATAAAGTAATGGTCGAAGATGTGGAACTATTAAGCGGTTTTATGACTGAAAAAATCTCTGTTGCTCCGGGAGGAGAGTCAAGTATCGTACCGGTAAGAATTGATAAAGATGTATATCCTTTACTATCAAATTCTGTAAATCAGCAAGCTATTGCCGATTTTTTATCCACTCAGACGGAAAAAAATGTGAACCTTACCTTTAAAATTAGGCCAAGTTTTTTAGTCGGTACAGAGGTGGTGAAATATCCTGACTATATTGATATTAAACGGAAAATTAGCAATACACAGTTAATCTCGTATTTGGAGTCTATTCCAAAACAGTAAAAAATCAGTATCATTACCGAACATTTATTTGGTAATGAATCGCATTGATCGACTGTCCGCAATCTTAATTCAGTTACAATCTCAACGTGTAGTAAAAGCTCAACAAATCGCTGATCGGTTTGAAATTAGCTTGCGAACGGTTTATCGCGATGTAAAAGCATTAGAAGAAGCGGGCATTCCGGTGATTGGAGAAGCGGGCCTGGGCTATTCTCTGGTAGAGGGTTACAGATTACCGCCGGTAATGTTTAACCGGGAAGAAGCGATTGCTTTTTTAACGGCCGAAAAATTGGTGGAGCAACTCACAGATTCGGCTCTTAGTACAGATTATAAATCTGCTTTGTATAAAATAAAGGCAGTGTTGCGTTCTTCGGAGAAGGATTACCTGGAGAATATGGATTCTCATATTGAAGTGCTGAAAACTCGTCGAAGGCATCATAGTCAACCTGATCTGCAACTTCTTCCTGTAGTATTGAAGGCAATTTCAGAGAGAAAAGCAGTTAGCATTACCTATTTTGCTCTTTACCGTCGGGAAACCTCTAACCGATGCGTTGAGCCCATCGGGATTTTTTACCAGGACAGTTATTGGCATCTTATCGCATTTTGCAGAGTTCGAAAAGCAATCAGGGATTTTCGCATGGATAGGATTTCAGAACTAGTTGCCACTGATGAAAATTTTGCCGCCCAGCATCCCAGTTTACAAGAATATTTAAAAAAAGAAAAGAAAGAGCTCGAACTGCAGGAGGTTAGTATTCTTGTAGAGAAAAGTATTCATCGATACTTAGATGAGCAAAAATATTACAACGGTTTTGTTTCTGAAGTTCACGAAGAGAACCACGTAGTAATGAACTTTTTTACCTCGTCTATCGAAGGTTTTGCTCGGTGGTTTATGATGTTCGGAGATCAGGCGACAATCTCCAAACCTGCTGCATTGAAAGAAAGAGTAAAAAGTATCGCTGCGAATCTATCAGCGAATTTAGCCTGAATATAGAAAAATCCTTTCTGCTAATCCCAATCAGGTATCTCAAATCTCAAATCTCCTGCTAACTTTGCAAACTCAAATATTTTGATGATGACAACGAATGAAATAAGGAAAGCGTTTTTAGATTTTTTTGCCAGTAAAGGACATCAGATTGTTCCATCTGCACCGATTGTGGTGAAGAACGATCCAACTTTGATGTTCACGAACGCAGGAATGAATCAGTTTAAAGATATCTTTCTGGGCGAAGCACCTGTTAAGTACCCACGTGTTGCCGATACTCAACGTTGTCTTCGTGTTTCCGGTAAACATAATGATTTAGAGGAAGTTGGTATCGATACCTACCACCATACCATGTTCGAAATGTTGGGCAACTGGAGTTTTGGTGATTATTTCAAGGAAGAAGCCATTGAATGGAGCTGGGAATTATTAACCGATATTTTAGGAATTCCTAAAGACAGATTATATGTAACCGTTTTTGAAGGAGATGAAAAAGAAGGCCTTCCCAAAGATCAGGAGGCATTTGATTTTTGGAAGAAATGGATTGCTGAAGATCGCATCCTTTTAGGAAATAAAAAGGATAATTTTTGGGAAATGGGCGATACCGGCCCATGTGGACCTTGTTCGGAAATTCATGTTGATTGTCGCCCTGATGAGCAACGCAATCAAATTGACGGTAGATCTTTAGTAAATAACGATGACCCTCAGGTAATTGAAATCTGGAATAACGTATTCATGCAGTTTAATCGCTTAAAGGATGGTTCTTTACAGTCATTACCCGCACAACATGTAGATACCGGTATGGGACACGAACGTTTGGTTAGGGTGCTTCAAGGGAAATCATCTAATTACGATACCGATACGTTCCAGCCGTTGATTCAGTTTATCTCAAAGGAATGCGGCATTCCCTATAACCTTGGTGAGAGTCAGGGACAGACTGACATTGCCATGCGTGTAATGTCAGATCACATTCGTGCTATTGCTTTCGCGATCGCAGACGGACAATTGCCTTCAAACAATAAGGCAGGATATGTAATTCGCAGGATTCTGCGCAGAGCCGTGCGATATGGATATACATTTTTAGGATTTAAAGAGCCGTTCTTCAACAAGCTGGTTCCTGTTCTTGCCGCTCAGTTCGATGGAGTTTTTCCGGAGTTGAAAGCACAACAAGATTTTGTTCAAAAAGTAATTTTAGAAGAGGAGATTTCTTTTCTAAGAACTCTGGCAACAGGCATTCAGCGCTTTGAGCGATATGCAGCAGAAGCAACTGCTGTTGATGGAGACTTTGCTTTTGAACTATACGATACATTTGGCTTCCCGATAGACTTAACTGAGTTAATGGCTCGTGAAAAGGGCCTGACTGTTGATATGGAAGGATTCAACAAAGCTCTTGAGCAACAGAAAAACCGTTCCCGTGCAGCAACAGCGGTTGATACGGGAGATTGGGTAATTGTTAATCCAGGCGAGGAAAACGAATTTGTTGGCTATGATAGTTTAGAAGCTGAATCGAGAATTCTCAAATATCGTAAAGTAACAGCTAAAGGAAAAGAGCAATATCAATTAGTATTGGATAAAACACCTTTTTACGCCGAAAGCGGAGGTCAGGTCGGAGATACCGGCTTATTGATCGGAAGTGATGAATCAATAAGAATTAGCGATACTAAAAAGGAAAATGCTTTAATTGTACATTTTACTGACGAAATTCCCGAAGGATTTAACTTTCAGCAAACTGTAAAAAGCGTTGTAGATAAGCACCGTCGCGAACAAACCGAAAATAATCACTCTGTTACGCACTTACTTCAGGCGGCACTGCGTCAGGTGGTTGGAACTCACGTTCAGCAAAAGGGATCTTTAGTTAATTCCGATTATCTGCGATTTGATTTTTCTCATTTCTCCAAATTGACTGATGAGGAAATCACGAAAGTAGAGGCGATTGTTAATCGTAAAATACGTGAGAATATTAGGTTAAAAGAGGAGCGCAGGGTTCCTTATCAGGATGCGATTAGTCGTGGTGTTACAGCACTTTTTGGTGAAAAATACGGCGATGTTGTGCGTGTAATAACATTTGATGAGAATTACTCGGTAGAACTTTGCGGCGGTACCCATGTTAAATCAACCGGACAAATCGGGTATTTCAAAATTATATCAGAAAGCGCCGTTGCAGCAGGAGTAAGGCGCATCGAAGCCATTACCGGCGAAGCAGCTGAGGCGTTTATCAACACACAAAACAATTTAGTTCATGAGTTAAAGGTTCTGCTGAAGAATCCTAAAGATCTGGCCAAATCCGTTGAGTCCTTGCTTGAAGAAAATTCTAAACTGAAAAAAGAACTGGAAAAAGCAGTTCTGGCAAAGGCTTCAGGCTTAAAAGACGAACTCGCAGCAAAAGCAGAAAACATTAATGGGGTAAACTTTATTGCCGCCAAGGTAGATTTAGCTTCTGCCGAAGCAGTTAAAAACCTGGCATATTCATTGAAAAATATGCTTGATAACCTGTTCATGGTTTTAGCTACAGATACTGATGGAAAACCCGGCTTAACAGTAATGATTTCTGAAAGTTTGGTCGAAGAGAAGGATCTGCATGCGGGAAATATTATCCGGGTTTTAGCGAAAGAAATCAACGGTGGCGGGGGCGGTCAGCCGTTTTATGCAACTGCCGGTGGTAAAGATAGTTCGGGAATTGACAGGGCTTTAGAAAAGGCGAGAGAGTTTATTGCTTAATCTGCCAAGGTTCATCCGATGAATATTGCAATGTGCCGTAGTCATCGGATGAATATTATAATTTCACAATCTTAAACTCGGTCCTTCGATTTTTCTGCCTTCCATCTTCAGAAGTATTTTCAGCCATTGGAGAAGATTCTCCATATCCTTTGAAAGTTAATCGTGAAAGATTTATTTTGTTGGAAATAAGATATTTATAAACTGTATTCGCCCGGTTTTCTGAAAGAGTCTTATTTGCTTTTTCATCCCCAACATTGTCAGTATGTCCGCCTATTTCAATGGAGACTGTTGGATTAGAGTTTAAGAAGCTTATCATTTCCTGAAGCTCTGCTTTTGACTCGGGTAGCAGATCAAACTTATTCGTTTCAAAAAATATATTTTTTAAAACCACCATTTTACCAACTTCAATTTTGTGTAAAGGAATCGACAGCTTAAACGGTTTGTCTACCGTTTCTGGCTTTTCAAGGGAAAAGTTCTCCGAGTAAAATAAATAGCCTTTTTTATCGACGCTGAGTCCAAACGATTTTCCTGCCGCAGGCATGGTAGCCAAAAACTCACCGGTTTCAAAATCGCTGATATCTTCAAAAATTATTTTATTCGTTTTTAAACGAGTTATTTTTATGTTGGCGTCTAAGGGCTCTTTCGTTTTTGCATCGTATACTCTTCCTTTAACATAAGTAACCATATTTGGACGAACGGATTGGGGTAGTTCAAATGAATAAATATCCATATTCCCGAAACCGCCTTTCATGCTCGATGAGAAAAAAGCTGTTCTGCCATTGCTGCTTACCATCAGCCCACTTTCCTCTGCGGATGTATTGATTGGGTAGCCTAAATTAACAGGCTTTTGAAAGTTCTCGGTCTCATCCTTACGACTTACGAATAAATCTTTGTTCCCAAATCCTGGCCACCCATTTGATGAAAAATAAAGGGTTTGATCATCAGGGTGAATAAATGGAGAGATTTCATCATAGGGGGTGTTAATGTTTGGCCCAAGGTTTACCGGGTTTGACCATTCTCCATCTGACCGTAATTCTGTTTTCCAGATGTCGGAGCTTCCTAAACCGCCCGGCCGCGTACTTGCAAAATACAAAGTTCGTCCATCAGCACTTATTGATGGCTGAGATTCCCATCCAGATGTATTTATCGGAGCGCCTAAATTGAACGGCTTACTCCAGTCTTTTCCTTCACGCTTACAAACATATATATCACAACGTCCATTTCCATCCGGACGGTTGCAGCCCGTAAAGAATAGATACATGCCATCTGGTGATATACATTGAGTACCCTCATTATATTCCTCGGTATTAATATTTCGACTTAAGAATGCAGCCCTATTCCATTTGTTTTCCAACTTTTTACTTGTGTAAAAATCTTCGTTATTATTGGCCATTCTTGTAAAGATCAATGTTTCCTCGTCGGCAGTAACAACGGGCAAATATTCATCTTTATCGGTATTTATAGTGGCACCCAGGTTAACGGGGTTAAAAGGAACGGGTTTATTCATTGCTATGATGCTAAATTCACAATCAGCAATATATTTTGCAGCCAAGGCCTTATTTTTTTCTGAAACGCCGGGCAGGGATGCATAGTTCCTAAAATGCTGCAGAGCAGAAGTGTATTCTCCTGTATTTAATTCGCTTTCAGCTAAGCCTAGAAATGTAAGGGAATGGAATTCCGGATCAATTTCAAGAACTTTCCGGTAATTTAGTTTCGCCTGCTCGTACTGTTTTAAAGTTTTATAAATGTCAGCGGATTGTTGATAGGCTGCCGCAAATGCGGGATCAATTTTGATTGCATCTTTAAATTCTTCCAATGCTTTTTCATACAAGGTATAAGCAAGAGCAGCTTTTCCTTCTTCATACTTTTTTTGTGCCTGCTTATTAGCAGATTTGATGTCTTTCTGACTGTAAGCCATGGTATAGCAACAGCATAGAAGAAGAACTAAAATTCTTTTCATTAGGCAGGTGTATTCGAAATATAACGCCAGAAGTTACGGAATATTTAAAAACTTGTGAGTTTGTAAGGAAATTTCCCATTTCGGGTTAGCCATTACATAGTCAATAATCAAAGGAGTCACCTCTTTTGCTTTTGACCATTCTGGCTGTAGATAGAGCTTACACCCGGGAGAAACCAGTTCAGCGTACTTCTCACCAAACTCAAAGTCACTTTTATTAAACACAATTACTTTTAACTCGCCTGCAACAGCCGCTAATCCGGGTAGAGGTGCTTTAAATTTCTTGGGTGAGAGACAGATCCAGTCCCACGTGCCCGAAAGAGGATATGCCCCTGAAGTTTCAATAAAGGTTTTTATGCCCCGGGACTGCAATTCTTTGGTTAAATAATCCAGATTGTAAATTAAAGGTTCGCCACCAGTTATTACAACTGCTTTCCCCGGATACTTTTCGGCGTTGGCTACAATTTGATCTGAGGAGGTAAGGGGATGAATGTCAGCATTCCAGCTTTCCTTAACATCGCACCAGTGACAGCCTACATCGCATCCGCCCAGGCGAATAAAATAAGCCGCCTTGCCTGTGTTATATCCTTCGCCTTGTATGGTATAAAATTCTTCCATTAAAGGAAGTAAAGTTCCGTCTTCTGGTACTTGATGTGACATTTCTTAAATTGGCTGCAAACTTACATAAAATTTGAGGGTTGAATTTCACAGAAACGCCATATATTAATGAAACATGAAAATCCTCATCCCATATCTAACATCTTAATCTTATGTTTAAATAATGAAGTGGTTCAAAGTCTTTGATACTCACATATTGCAGGAAGCCGATTTTATCCGAGCAATTACAGTAAACAGGAAAAAACTTTGTGCAGTGAAATCTGGAGATAAAATTGTCTTCACTCAGGCATATTGCCCGCATGCTGGTGCTGGTTTAAGTGGTGGATGGTGTAAGGATGGGAAATTGATTTGTCCTTTTCATCGTTATGAATATGATTTAAAAACCGGAAGAGGTGCCGCCGGCCAAGGCGACTATATTGATATTTATCCTTCAGAAATGAGATCCGATGGAATTTATATCGGTCTTCCTGAAAGTTTTAACTTGTTTAAATACCTATTTAAATAGATTAGTCAATCAATATCAGGCCAAATTTGTTACATAGAGTATGACTGTCCAAGAAATTGATAGAATTACCCGGGAATTTTATGAATGTATTTGCTTTAGTCCGGAGCATTATCCCAAATTTGACCATTTACAGGAATTGTTTTATGGAGATGGAAAGCTCATAAACGGCAATTTCGACAAGCCTCTCGAGTTTACGGTGCATAGCTACATTCAGGCAATGATGCATCAGATTGATGATGGAAATGCAACTTTTTATTCGCAGCAGGAAATATCCGATGTAACAGAGGTTTTTGGCAAAACTGCCCAGCGGATAAGTGTGTACGAATATTCATTCACAGCAGAAACAACTCAGCCCTGGAAACGAGGAGTAAATTACATTCAATATATTTTTATTGACGGAAATTGGAAAATAGTTTCTATGCTTTGGAACGATGAAAAAGAAGAGCTGGCAATTCCGGAAACTTATTTAGTGTGACGAGGTGTCAAATACTTAGCACAGAATTCAATACTGCTTAGAACCTCAATATCAGAAAAGTAGAAATCGTTTTTATCTTCTGTAATAATGCAGGAGCAATTATGTTCAATAGCCGAGTAGTATTCTAATCCGTCCTCAAAGTCCTGAATTGCTTTGTGTTGCAAGGTTTTTGTAACAGATTCAGGGGTGTTTGCAGCAATAGATATATGATCGCATAATATCCCGATTTTTTCCTTTGCTTTTACCGTGCGATGTTTCTTTTCAGCAAAATAAAAGGCGATAGCAAGGCAAATAGGCGAAGTGTATAATTTGAATTTATCAGTATCAGCCAGGCTCAAAATTCTCGATGTAAAAGGAAAAACGGGATATTCTTTGTTTAGGACAGAAACCAGAATATTAGCATCAAGAAATACCTTCATTTCTTTGATTCGAAGAAATCTTTTTTAGAGCCTTGCCGTGTTCTTTTCGTTTGATAAACAGCTTTACCCTCCGCAACCTCGTTGACCCAATCTGCTATCGGATAATCTTCTAAAGAACGGTAGTTATCCGAAGTTACTTTGTTTAAAAGAAATTCTATTAACCTGGACAAACTAATGTTATTATCCGCTGCGTATTTTTTTGCACGATTAATTACTTCATCATTAAAGCTTAAGGTTACTTTAGTGTCCATACATTCATTTAAACACAAATGTACAAACACGTATTGAATAAAAAAATATTACGTATAAAATGGCAAGAATTTCTCTTTCGGTTCTTCTTGCAAGGTTGGTGCAATAGTATTTAACGTTTTTCCATCTAATACTTGCTGATATAACTGGAGATACCTGTCTGTCATTAGTTCAGCACCGAAGTTTTGCAAAACGTATTTATGGCAGATTTCAGGATTAAATTGATTGTTTTTTATTTTTTCGATCAATTCTGCTTTTGATGTCGACAAAAATCCAACCTCAGCAGGAACAAGTTCGGGAAGTGAACCATATGGTGTGCCAAATACTGGGCAGCCGAAATACAAACTTTCTATGATAGCTAATCCAAAGGGTTCATGCCATAAGACAGGGAATAATAGACCTTTTGAGTGTCTTAAGGCTTCATTCTTTTCCTCACCTCCGATCATGCCTTTAAACTTTACATTTAAATACGGTGTAATCCTCAAGCCCATTTTTAGGTTTATTCGCGTTCCTCCAAGTACCAGGAGTTTCTCTTTAGCTTTATTTATTATTTCAATTGCACCCCTGACGTTCTTGACCCTCCAGGCAGCCTTAGCAAGAAAATGATAATATTCTCTTTTAGTCCCCAAACCCGGATCGCCATAATCAGAGAAATCAAGTCCGTTGTACACATAAATTTTGCTTCCAAAACGTTCCGCATGATTGCGTGAAACAAAGATGCTGTTGAGTGGAAGTTCAACTCCAAATGGAACATTTCCATGAATAGTTGTTACTGATGGTTTATCAAGATGTTGGCTTGATAATATGTTTAGGTGGACAAGATCCACATTTGCGGGAATTTGTTCTTTCAGTGATTTATTAGGATTATAGATAAGTACCTCTGCAAAATCACAGGCTGAGCCTTCTTTAACCAGATAACTAACCCGATGCCCTTTTTTAACAAGTTCGTTTCCCAGCCACCATATTACGCGTTCGGTACCTCCATATTGATGTGCAGGAATTCGGGTGTTGTTAACAATTAATATATGCATGAACTCGTTATTTTAACAATTAACTAATAATGCGTTAATTTGCAGCGAATTTAACATGGAGCATCAAATTAATCGATTTTTTAATAATTTTTATCGCCTGTTTAGGATATATACGTTTTTCCTGGGGGTATTCACGTTATTTAGATTTTGGTTTTTTATACGGTTAGCCGATTTTAATGAGCTTGCGAAAGTACCCGAAGATATAGTAATGGCGTTTTTACGTGGTATGCAAAACGATACCATGATAATATGTTATTTTTTGGCAATACCTGTTGTTGTTTATCTTGTGGGGGTTTTTATTGAAAGTAAAGAATATCAACGCAAGTCTGCTTTATTTACTGCCTGGTATACTGGAATTACACTCGCCATCACCGTAATTATTCTTTTCGTTGATCAGTATTATTACAACTATTTTCAAACTCATATCAGTGTAATTATTTTCGGTCTTGCTGACGATGATTCCCAAACGGTAATGAGCTCTGTCTGGACCGATTATCCGATAATTCGAATATTTCTTGCCTGGATTGGTGTATTGTTTGCATTCAAATATTTCCTTCAGCGTATCTATGCAACCAGGGAATATCGTTTAAATATCCCGAAGGGACTTAAGACAATTAGTGTCGTGCTTGTTCTCGGTGTTTTTTCACTGGCTCTTAAAGATCCTCGGAAAGCAGTTCCCCGTCAGATGCAAGCGTCTGACGTAAGCCAAAATAAATTTGCGGATTTTTTATCAATCAACGGTATTTATGCTTTGAAAAGCTCCTATACTGAGCGAAAGAAAAGCGCTAATATAATAGAAAATGAACTAGGCAGTCTTAAGGAATTGGGCTATAATACGCCGGTTCAGGCTGCTGCAGATTATTATACGGAAGATTCTCTTAAATCAATTTCCGAGCGGGAAGCTTTTGATAAACTATTCAGCAAAACTTCAAAGAACTCATTCCTTGAAAAAAATAAGCCCAACGTGGTTTTTGTTTTTATGGAGAGCATGAGCAACTATAATATGAATTTCGATTCGGACCAAATGAATCTCTTGGGGAGTCTCAGGAAACATTTTAAGTCTGATGTATTGTTCCGTAATTTCGTTTCCAGCGGAAATATTACCATTCAGAGTCTGGAATACCTGATGGTAAACTCGCCGGTTGGTTTATCGCAATCTAAATATCGCTCTACTCAACTTCCTTCATCGGTGGCAATTCCATTCAAAAACTCCGGCTATCAAACCAATTTTATAACGGGAGGAAAAGTCAACTGGCGTTCAATGGGTGAATTTGCCGCCAATCAGCATTTTGACGAAGTCAAAGGAATGAGTCATATTCAATCAGATATTAAAAATTGTAAGTCAAACAAATGGGGTGTATATGATGAATATTTATTTGATTATGTGTTTGAAAAGCTTTCTCAAAAGAATTCTTCGCCTAAATTCTTTTTTGTACAAACTACGACAAACCATACGCCTTTCGAACTTCCAGCTGATTATAAGCCGTTTAAGATTTCTATAAACGATACTTTAAAAGAGCGCTTATTGGTAAAGGAGGAACTAGCGGTAAAGAATCTTAATGCATATCAGTATTCTAATAACAGTTTGGGGAATTTTCTGGATAAAATCAAGAATTCAGAGTTAGGAAAGAATACGATTGTTGTGATGACTGGTGATCATAATAACTTAATGCTTTTCGATTTTGATGAAGCGCATCAATTGCAGCAAAGAGGCGTTCCTTTATATATGTATATTCCGGAAAAGTATAAACCGAAAACTTCGATTAACACATCTCGATTCGCATCGCACAAAGATATTTTTCCGACGATATTTAATCTTGCCCTGTCAAACAGTCGCTATTTCAGTATAGGAAATAATTTACTTGATACGGCAACCAAGTATGAAAATACAAAGTATTTCGGAATGAATATAGGTTCCTTTACTGCTTTTAGTAAAAGTACTGCAGTAAATTACTCGCCTGAGTCTGCTTTCTATGTCTGGAAAAATAAGACAAATCAAGTTCTGAGCAAGGTTTCTAAATCAAGTGAGGCTGATCAGCTTTTAAAGAGGTCACGAGCGAACTATGCTTTATCTATGTTTTATATACTGAACCAAATAAACAGAAACCAAAGAATGGCTCAGCTGTAGACTTCTTTTCTTGCTGAAGCTAAGGTGTTTTTGAGTAATCCTATGATTGTCATTAATCCAACGCCACCCGGAACCGGAGTTATCCACGAAGCTTTGGGAGCAACATTCTCAAAATCAACATCGCCGTAGAGTTTATATCCAGACTTTGTTGTTTGCGATATTTCACGATTAATACCAACATCAATAATAACTGCGCCGTCTTTCACCATGTCGGCTGTAATGAAATTTTTTCTGCCTATTGCTGCTACAATAATGTCTGCAGAGCGTACAAATTCTTCCAGATTTCTTGTTTTACTGTGGGTTAGGGTAACGGTGCAATTGCCAGGAATTGCATTGCGTGCCATTAAAACACTCATCGGACTACCCACAATGTTGCTTCTTCCAACTACCACACAGTGCTTTCCAGCAGTCTCGATTTGATACTCTTTCAACAATAACAAGATTCCGTAAGGAGTAGCGGGAATAAAGCAGGGGAGGTTGCGCATCATTCTGCCCAGGTTAATCGGATGGAAACCATCAACATCTTTTCTGTAGTCGATAGTTTCAGTAACCTTTTCAGGGTCAATATGTTTAGGAAGAGGTAGTTGAACGATTAATCCGTCAACAAATTCATCCTTGTTAATCTCTTTTATTTTTGCAAGCAATTCAGCTTCAGAGACAGACTCGTCATATCGAAAAAGTGAAGATTTAAATCCCACCTTCTCGCAGTTTTTCATTTTGCTGGCTACATAGGTTTCGCTTCCGCCATCGTTACCAACCAAAATGGCAACCAAATGTGGCCTACGACCTCTTGTTGCTAAAACAGCAGCAGCTTCAGCTGTTATTTCTTCTTTAAGTTTTTCTGATACGAATTTTCCGTCTAGTAACTGCATTTGGTATAAAGTAATAAGTATAAGGTATCAAGATTAATTGCTTACAATATTTTGATACATGTTCTATTATCGATTTAGGTAAAAGTATTGATCAGCTACCAAGTCTTTATACTTGATACCATATACTTAATACTCTAATCTAGCTTCAAAACTGCCATAAACGCCGACTGTGGTATTTCTACGTTACCCACCTGACGCATGCGTTTCTTACCTTTCTTTTGTTTTTCCAATAACTTCCGTTTTCGGGAAATATCACCACCGTAACATTTTGCCGTAACGTCTTTACGTAGGGCTTTTACCGTTTCTCGTGCGATGATTTTAGCCCCGATAGAAGCCTGTATTATTATTTCAAACTGCTGACGCGGTATAAGTTCTCTGAGCTTTTCACAAATTCTTTTACCAAAGTCGTACGAATTGGTTCTGTGAATTAATGAAGAAAGAGCATCCACCGGTTCTGCATTCAGACGAATATCCAATCGTACTAAATCGGACTGACGATAACCAATCTGATGATAATCAAAAGACGCATAACCTTTGGAAATTGTTTTTAAGCGATCATAGAAATCGAATACAATCTCGCCCATCGGCATTTCGAATACAAGTTCAACGCGATCAGAAGTAAGGTAAGATTGATTGACAATTATGCCTCTTTTCTGAATACAAAGCGACATAACCGGTCCGACAAATTCAGATTTAGTTATAATATTAGCTTTAATATATGGCTCTTCAACAAAATCTATTTTGGAAGGGTCAGGAAGATCTGAAGGATTGTTTACCAGGATTTCTTCGCCCCGGGTTGTGAATGCTTTGTACGATACGTTTGGAACGGTTGTAATCACCGTCATATTGAACTCACGCTCTAAACGCTCCTGGATAATTTCCATGTGAAGCATTCCGAGGAAGCCGCAACGGAAACCAAATCCAAGGGCAGCAGACGATTCGGGTTCAAATACTATGGATGCGTCGTTAAGCTGTAGTTTGTGCATGCTTTCGCGAAGTTCTTCGAACTCATCTGTATCTACCGGATAAATTCCGGCAAATACCATTGGCTTCACCTCTTCGAACCCTTGAATAGCTTCCTTACTCGGACGATCTTTGTGGGTGATTGTGTCACCAACTTTTACTTCGCGGGCTTCTTTAATTCCAGAGATAATGTATCCAACATCGCCGGTTTTTATTACATCTTTAGGTTGCTGTTGAAGTTTTAATGTGCCCACTTCATCTGCAATATATTCTTTACCTGTGGCCACAAATTTTACTTTATCGCCTTTGCGGATTTCGCCGTTAACAACTTTAAAATAGGCTACAATTCCGCGGAATGAATTATAAACTGAGTCGAAGATCAAGGCCTGTAATTCTCCATCCGGGTTGCCCTTGGGAGGGTGAACACGTTCGATGATAGCTCTTAAAATATCATAAACTCCCATCCCTGTTTTACCTGAAGCCGGAATTATCTCTTCGCGCTTACAGCCAATCAGTTCAACAATCTGATCTTTAACTTCCTCGGGCATAGCGCCGGGAAGGTCCATTTTGTTCAGAATCGGGATGATCTCCAGGTCCTGCTCAAGCGCCAGATATAAATTTGAGATAGTTTGTGCCTGAATACCCTGCGCCGCATCCACAATGAGCAGTGCCCCTTCACAGGCTGCGATTGAACGTGAAACTTCGTAAGAGAAATCTACGTGTCCGGGAGTATCGATCAGGTTTAAAACATAGTCCTGCCCATCCAGTTGATAATTCATCTGGATAGCATGACTTTTTATAGTGATACCACGCTCACGCTCTAAATCCATATCATCAAGCAACTGGGCTTGTGATTCACGTTGAGTGATGGTGTTGGTGTATTCCAATAAACGATCAGCTAAAGTGCTCTTACCGTGATCGATATGTGCAATAATGCAAAAATTACGAATGTGCTTCATTTGAACCGCAAAGATAGTTTTTTGAAGGGATATTTGATGTCTTAGCTTAAATTTGATAATGTTTTTAAGTGAACAATTAACAGATGCGATAAGTGATGCTATTATGCCGCGTGCAGGTGTTGACGCAAAAGTCAGGCTTATCAGACCAATAGCGGGTGGAAGTATCAATAAATGCTTCCAAATTAAATATGGCAAAGACCTGTTCTTTTTAAAGGTGAATTGTTCACTAAAATTACCAGCGATGTTCATTGCGGAGGCCGAAGGATTAAGACGGATTGGGCAAACAAATACGATTTTGACGCCCGAAGTTATTTGTTCTGGATCGGTAGCGGATCGGCAGTTTTTAGTATTAGATTGGATCGAAAGCGGAGTTGTTACCAGCACTTCTCAACAAGAGTTGGGAAGAAATCTGGCCCAGCTTCATAAATGTTCGCAGCCGTTTTTCGGATTGGATCATAACAATTACATGGGTTCTTTAGCCCAGGTGAATAGGCAAGGTGTTTCATGGACTGAGTTTTTTATTGAAGAGCGTCTAAAGCCCCAGGTTGAACTGGGAGAACTCAAGGGTTTGTTGGCCGGCTCAATTTTGGATCAGTTTGAAATCGTGTATGAAAAATTAGATTCTTTATACCCTGCTGAAAGGCCGGCTTTGATACACGGTGATTTGTGGAGTGGAAATTATCTGGTTAACAGCGCGGAAAAACCAGTATTAATAGATCCTGCAATCAGTTATTCCAATCGCGAATGTGATATAGCAATGACTACTCTGTTCGGAGGATTTCAGCAGCTTTTTTACGATGCTTATAATGAGGTTTTCCCCCTGCAGCAAGGTTGGAAACAAAGACTCGACCTGTGGAATTTGTATCCCTTGCTTGTTCACGTTAATCTTTTTGGAACATCTTATTTAAGCGGGATTAGGCGTACCCTGGCTGAATTTACTCAGTAATCCTTGCAGCATACGTGTTTGGGAATGTGAATGGATCGGCATTTCCTGTAATTAATACTGATTCCTGAACTTGTAATCCTTAAATTGCGAAAATTTTAAATTTTGATGCTGTGTGGTTAGAAAAATTAAAGCTCAATAAATCATTAGTACGCTCGATTACAGATGCTGGCTTCATTAATCCAAAAGAGATACAGGTTAAAACCATGACCCGTATTATTGGCGGACAGGATATAATTGCTATAGGTCCGGAAGGATGCGGCAAAACCAGTACGTATATTTTGGGCGTTTTAACCCGATTGAAAAATGGTTTTGAAGATGCTCCACGTGCTTTGATCCTGGTGCCTGATAAAGAAAGAGTTCTTGCTGTAATAGAACAATTTGAATTACTGAATAAAAATAAAACCATTCGTATCGTTGGCCTCTACGCTGCCCCGGGCGTAGAAAGTCAGATGAATGATTTGGCCGATGGTTGCGATATTGTTGTAGCGACCCCGGATAGAGCGAGGGCTCTTTATCTGAAATTGGGTTTGAATCTCAATAAGATTATCATGTTTGTTGTTGATGACGCCGAACTGATTGTAAAACAAGGTTTGCAATTGCCAGTGGTTGAATTAGCTAACAGCATTTCGAAATGTCAGCATTTAATATTTGCAGAGGTTTTGCACGATAGGATCCAGAAAATGATCGATCCCTTTATCAAACAACCTTTCGTGTTGGAGATTGAGGATTTGGGTGAATCTGTGGTAAATACCTATCAGCAGCTTCTGTACCATGTGCCTAATTTTCGCACGAAAGTGAACTTGCTTAGTCTATTGTTGAACGATTCTGAAGTGTTTACTAAAACTGTGGTGTTTGTAAACACGCGCTTAACGGCCGAAAAGGTGTATAATCATCTAAAGCTTACATTGAAAGATGAAGTTGCGATTCTAAATCCTATATTTTTCGAATCTTTCGGATTAACAAGTATTGAAGACTTTTATGAAAGCGATAAAATCAGAGTTTTGATCGTTGCGAATGAGTTAAAGCTGCATTTGGATTTAACAGGTATTCCTTTTATAATCCAAGCTGAATTACCCGAGGAGAAGGAACTGTTTATAAGTCGGATTTTGCAGAATAATTCCGATGAAGAAACAATGGCTTTGACATTCACAACTGATCTTGAATTGCCAATGGTTCGTAAAATAGAACAAGCTATTGGTCAGAGAATACCGGTTGCAGAGCTGCCGGAAAACTTGATTATTGATGTCGAGCCGAAGGAAAACGAAAATAAGAAACCTAAAACGGTAAGATCTCAAAATCCGGTGGAAGAAAAGGGGGCCGCCTTTCATGAAAAGAAAGCAAGTAATTCAAAAGATTACAACTATAGTTCGGGCTTAAAGGCTAAGATGAACAAAAAGAAAAATCATTGATTTGATTTCTAAAGATTCATAACTAAAGAAAGATGCAAATAGCTTGCAAGTAAACTTTAATTTTTGCTAAACTTTACCTTGAAAAACAGCATCACGCTATTTACCAGGCATGAAAATCCATTGGTTATTATGATAGGCAAATCGTCTTTTAAAACACCATAATAACTCCAGGTCCCTGTTCCGAGAATTAAAATAATCACCATAAAGGGAGAGATATTTTCCGCGTTTTTCTCTTTTACTGTTTTAACCAACTGGGGGATCATTGCTGTAGACGTGAGAACGCCTGCTAAAATACCTACAATTTCATCACTAATCTTCATTCAGTGTCTCTACAAGCTTTCAAGTCTTTTGTAGCATTAGCAACATCATATAAGCCTTGCTTGTTTCCAAAAGAATTTGTTACGTAGGTGATTACTGCAGCAATGTCGATATCAGGAAGGTGCGATTCGGCAGGCATTTTAGTGGAAAATTCTGTTCCATTTATTGAAATGATGTCTTCCATTCCATATTTTATAATGCAGGCCAATTTTGATTTTTGCTTTTTAAGGAAAATAGAATCTGTTAATGGAGGATATAATTTAGCAAGGCCCTTTCCATCAATACCATGGCAATTTTGACAATGCTGTTCGTAAATCTGTTTGCCGGTGGTATAATATCTGGCGTAATTCAATTCACTCTCGCTTTGACAAGAATAAAGAATGAACATCACCAGAAAAAGACTTAAAAAAAATATGATCGAGTTGCGCATTATTAATATTCCTTCAGCAAAGTTTTCATGTCCGAAATGAGTTGATCGACTTGCTCTGGCTTGGTTCCATCGTATGCGCCCCTGAGCCTTCTTTCTTTATCGACCAAAATAAACCAGCCTTGATGAATAAACCCGTCTCTTGCTGTCGAATCTTCTGAAACTGCCACGAGGTAATTTTTTTCAGCCAGACTGTAAACGGAGTCTTTTGTGCCTTTAACAAATTGCCATTGATCGCCTGTAATGCCGAGCTTTTCGGCATACCTTTTCAGTTTTGACGGTGTATCGTATTTAAAATCGATGGTATGTGATAGGATTTTCACGTCCTTATTATCTTTAAATTCATCGTACACTTTTAGCATATTTCTATGCATAATCGGACAAATAGAGGTGCAGGAAGTAAAGAAAAAATCTGCTACATAGATATGTCCGTCAAAATCCCTGCTGGTAACTGTTGCACTATCCTGATTAATAAAACTAAAGTCAGGGATAGTTTGATAAATGGTATCGGTTATTGTTTTACCGTTTACCTGTTTTTCTACCGCTTCGCGCTCACCCAATATTGGCAGGCGTTTTTCGGTGCTATTTTTACAAGCAGCCAGCATGAAAAGGCTGGCTGCTATAAAAGTTTTTATTCTCATTTTTTATTAATTAAATAATAGAGCTGATTAAAGTTATAGGTAAATCCTACGTGTATTTTTCCGACACTTCTTAGGTGATCAGTGGGTGCATTGTAAGCATTTAATTGAACGCCTGTGTTTAGAGCAATGTTTTTGTAAAACAAATCTAAGCCAACACCGGTCATCATATTATTCATTTCATGCTCATCAGTGAGTACACTATTCAACTTTTCACCTTTTGAGTATTCGTAAAAGTTCTGCAGCGAAGGTACAGCTTTGAAATTTTTTCCAATTGGTATTGTGTAAAATAGATTTACAAATTGGGTTGTACTATTTGCAATACTTAAATCGCCGCTATTCTGACCGTTTACTTTATAAGATGCGTTCCAGCTAAATCCGAATTGTTTATACCCAAGCATATAATTTAAATAGACAAATCCGTCTGTACTCCCTGTGCCAGGTTGATTGAGCAATAGATAAGTATCTCCGGCATTGTTTTTCAAATCATCTTTTCCTGTAGGTAATTTAATACCTGCACCGGCAACAAGTCTTTGGCTAAGTCCCGTACTACGAAGTTTCCGAATTAAGTGATAGCCTCCATACAAATTGATATCTCCTAAACCAGAAAGACTGGTGGTTTTTCCATGGTAATTGTATGAATTCGAATTATAGGGAACAATGGCGTTTAGTTCTATGCGCTGATGGATGAAATAGCGACCCCGAATTTCCATTGTCCTAAAAATCTCGTAATCATTCGGGTCGCCGTGGTGGTGATGAGGTACAGTTCCATCCGCATCCGACGGAATGAAAAAGTCGGAATTACTGGGAAATAGTTTATGATCCATTCCCTCATATCCATTGAAAGAACGATACCGATATAAAACACCAATACTGCTCTGGTTATCATAAGGGGTAATTCCCATGAAGCATCCGCATATATCGCATGGAAAAACCTGAAGAGCGCTAAGAAATAAGACAGTCAATATGCTTGTGTATTTAAGATTCATTGTTAAAAGTTTTAGTCAGAAAATATTTCAAAATCAATAAACATTGATTGCGTGCAGTCGCAATCACGAATGCGCAGGACAAAGCTTTTCAGTGCGAAAAAGCACCTTTTGCCGGCGTTTAATTTTCACTCGAAAAAACTGATAAATCAGAATTTGGGAAATTTAAAATCACTTGTTCCCGCTAGAAAAAACTAAAAAAGTTTAGGCGGCTGAAATATTTTCTTAGCGGGAGAAAAGAAATAAGCGACAATAGAACTTGTCAGATATTCGTCTGTTTGAAACGTAAAGCAGCGAAATGGAACTTGTTCGCTTATAAAAGCTTCAATACTATCTTTAAAAGAGCTTGAACTTTGTTTTTGTTCTTTCTCTTCGGCTTGTTTAATTTTTTTGTTGAGATAGCATTTTCCCTTACATCTAAGTTCGGGCTTGTTTTTATTAACGCAGAACGTTGTAGCAATGAATTCTTTGTTTAATGAATATCCTATAAACAAAATCAAAGGAGTAAAGCTTTTTGAAAACAATACAACAATGAGCAGGAAACTTGTAAGTCTGATAAACATAAAACGTTCGCAAGTTATCGCTTCGAAAAGTAAAAAACAATGATAAGTATCACTATATGTATAATTGAGCATTAAGTATAAATTTGCTATATGACAATGATCACACAAAAAGTCGCTTTAGAGGGAGTTCGTTTTTTTGCTTATCATGGATATTATGCGGAGGAACAAAAAGTAGGTAATGAGTTCTTAGTAGATATAGAAACGGAGACCGTTGTTGAAGAAAATCTTAAGGATGAGCTATCTGATACCGTTAATTATGAGCGACTTTTTGAGATAGCTTCGTTCGAGATGAAGACTCCGCGGAAGCTTTTAGAAACTGTTGCCCATCGGATTTTGAAAACTATACTTGCTGAATTTTCGCAGCTGGCTAAAGTTAGGGTAGGAATCAGGAAATTGAATCTCCCGGTTAAAGGAGAAGTGAAGAATTCATTAGTCGAATTAACCTATTCAAATAATGACCTTTAACAAAATAACCGAAGATCTTTTTTCTAAAATAACCCAGGTTGTAGGTCAGGAGAATATTATTGCTTCAAAAGCAGATATGGAACTGTACAGTCAGGACGAAACAGAAGATCTTCAGTTTTATCCTGAGGTGGTAGTAAAGCCAAATTCTTCAGAGCAGATCTCCTTACTGATGAAACTTTGCAACGAACACAATATCCCGGTAACGGCGCGTGGGGGAGGAACAGGCTTATCCGGAGGAGCGCTTCCTGTTTATGGTGGATTATTATTGTCACTCGAAAAGTTAAACAAGATTATCGGGATTGATGAACGTAATTTACAGGCAACTTTAGAAACTGGCGTTATCACCCAGATTTTTATGGATGCCGTTGCAGAAAAAGGTTTGCTTTATCCTGTTGATCCATCAAGTAAAGGGAGCTGTTTTATGGGTGGCAATATTTCGCTGACATCCGGAGGCCCAAGGGTTGTTAAATATGGAACCATTCGCGAGTATGTGCTTAATTTAGAAGTCGTCTTGCCCTCGGGCGAAATTATCTGGACTGGAGCCAATACGCTTAAATATGCATCCGGCTATAGCCTTACCCAACTCATGATCGGTTCTGAAGGAACACTCGGCATTATAACAAAAATTGTGGTCAAGCTTATTCCTCGTCCCGCTCACGACACATTGATGATGGCTTCGTTTCCGAGTAATGAGCAGGCTTGTGCGGCTGTGTCGGCTATCTTTCGTAAAGGAGTTATTCCTTCGGCTCTGGAATTTATGGAGCGAAAAGGGGTAGAGTGGGTGATTGAATACGATAAAATTAAGTTTGACCTGAAAGATGAAGCAGCCGCCTTTCTGTTGATAGAGGTTGACGGAAATAATATGGATGTGCTGTTTTCTGAATGTGAAAAAATTAATGAAGTACTGGAGGGGCATGGATGTTTAGATGTCTTATTTGCAGATTCTTCAGCACAGAAAGACGATTTGTGGCGTATCCGGCGGGTTATGCCTCTGTCGGTAAAATCAAACTCGATTTACAAAGAAGAAGATACGGTGGTTCCAAGGGCAGAGTTACCACAGTTGATTCGAGGGATAAAAGAAATTGGTTTTAAATATGGTTTTCAATCAGTCTGCTATGGTCATGCTGGTGATGGAAACCTGCATGTGAATATAATAAAGGGCAGCATGAGCGATGAAGATTGGACAAATAAGTTGAAAGATGGTATTCGTGAGATTTTTGCGTTAACAGTTTCCCTTGGCGGGACAATCTCCGGTGAACATGGCATAGGATTGGTTCAGAGAGAATTCATGCCGATTAAATTTTCGCAGACTCATTTAAGTATTATGCGCGGGATAAAACAGGTATTTGATCCGAAAGGCATACTTAATCCGGGAAAAATTTTTTAGTTTAATACTTTGATTAGATAAGATGTTTCAGTTGAGTATAGATAGTATTGACTTATTAAAGATTGGCTTATCAGTCATTTGCGGAAGCATTGTTGGCTTTGAACGGGAATATAAAAATAAATCAGCCGGTCTGAGAACCATGGTGTTAATTTGCCTCGGAGCAACAATATTTACGATGGTGTCCCAAAAGATTAACAATTTAAGCGACGACCGTATTGCTGCAAATATTATTACAGGAATAGGTTTTATAGGTGCAGGGGTTATTTTTAAAGACGGGCTTTCTGTTAAGGGTTTAACAACGGCTTCGGTAATCTGGGTGGTCGCATCGCTGGGAATGCTTATTGGTATCGCCAATTTCCAATTGTCTTTAGTTCTTACAGTGATCATTATTGCCGTGCTTACTTTATTCAGTGGCCTTGAAATACTACTTGATTTATTTTATACCAGAAAGATATTTAATATCACTTTTAGAGACGATGTTTTTAAAAGTCTGGAGGATCTGGAATTGCTGGTAAAGGAATATAAACTCAATTACAGGCGATTAAAACTCACTAAACATGGCGGAAAAATGCACGTGGTTTTAGAAGTATCTGGCAGTAAGAAACGTTTAGGAAAATTTAACGAGCAGCTAGTTCAGTTACATTTTGTACAGGATGTTCTCCTCACTTAATGCTTCAAAAGCAATCATTTTTTCGCGCTGAACCTCTGGGATAACGGTTGGCTTGCCCTCAGAAAAGTCATAAAAAACGCATACTGTTTTACCTGTGGTACACAAAATTTCTCCTTCGGGATGCTTAACTGTTAAGGCATATTCCACATCAAAACTGCAGTTCCCGATACGAGCAGTCCGAACGTAAGCATACACTTCGTCATTAAAAGCAATAGGTTTGAGGTAGTTTATTTCAGCCTTTCCGATAATTATTCCCTTCGACTTGCTTTCCCACTGAATTATTTTTTTCCAATACTCGGTATGTGCAATTTCGAAATAGGTTAGATATATATTGTTATTTACAATTCCGAAGGCGTTCAAGTCTCCAAAACGAATAGGAATATATGTCTTATAATTAAATAGGTCTAGGTTCATAAAAGGAAATTTTGTCGGTAAACGATTTTTATAAATGTCAATCTGACTTATCAATTAACGCTTATTTTTAGAATATGTTTTTGGTACGAGACTTGATATTTTGAGTAAAAAAACCTTAAAAAATAAATAGGAGGATTTTAAAAATGACACTTGTGAAATTTTCAAATGGTACTAAAAGCAATGCTTTAAATCCATTTAACGATGTTTTCGAGTCGTTATTTAACGACTCATTTATTTCAGATCGTCTGACAACCAAAGTTCCTGCCGTTAACATCGCAGAAACCGAAAATGATTTTCATATTGAGTTGGCTGCGCCCGGTTTGAAGAAAGAAGATTTTAAAATCAGTCTCGATAAATATGTTTTGAATATTTCTGTCGAGAAGAAATCTGAAGACACCCAGGAGGAAAAAAGATACAATAAACGCGAATATAGCTATTCCTCTTTTGTGCGCTCGTTTACTTTGCCCGAAACTGCCGATCAGACAAGAATTGATGCGGAATATGTGGATGGCATATTAAAAATAACTGTTGCAAAAAAAGAAGAAGCGAAGTCTTTAACAAGAGAAATTTCTATTAAATAATTGGTTTGTTTTAGATTAAAAGCGTTGTTTTCGAAAGAAAACAACGCTTTTTTTATTTCTCCTGCTCCAAATTTGTAAATTTGGACATGGTTAGAGAAATTCCTGAAACGAAAAGAAAAGCACTCAAAATTAATCTCGACGAAAATATCTATGGTACTTTTGCTGAAATAGGTGCAGGTCAGGAAGTTGCCAGGAATTTTTTCACGGCCGGTGCTGCTTCCGGCACTGTTGCAAAAACGATGTCGGCTTATGATATGGTTTTTAGTAACTCGATTTACGGTGTCGAAGAATCGGGAAGATATGTGAGCAAGTCTCGATTAAAAAAAATGCTCGAGCATGAATTTTCCTTACTAGCGGAAAGACTAACTGATCAGAAATATAAAGGCCGCAGTTTCTTTGCCTTTGCTAACACCGTAACAACACTAAATTTCAATAAAACTAATGATCCCCATGGCTGGATGGGAATCAGATTTCAGGCGACAGCCGGTGGTGAAGCCAACGATATTATTTTTCATGTGCGCTTATTAGACAGTGATGCAACCTTACAGCAAAATGTGCTGGGCATAATTGGTGTTAATTTAGTGTATGCAGCATATTTTTTAAGGCATGATGTACAAACGATGATTGAATCATTGGTTGATAATCTGTCGATGGGATCGGTCGAGATTGACGTAATTAACTTGCGCGGACCGGTTTTTCAAAATGCTAACGACCGTTTGGTTAATCTATACCTTATCGCCAAGGGCTTTTCCAGTGCTGCTATATTCGACAAGAATGGGAATGCTTGTCAATCAAATGATCTTCTTTATAAAAAGGATATCATGATTTTGCGAACAAAGTATAAGCAAAAATCGATACCCAACTTCGATCTGTTCAACAGCGCTGTAGAGCAGTTCAAGCGTTCTCAGGATTTAAAGGATAAGAACGTAGTGGTAATGATCGAAGTTCTGATGTCTAACACACTTAGCGGGGAACAAGAACTAGGGGCCGAAGATTTGGAATTGTTTGCAAAAAAAGCCGAAGAGCTTTCAGCTACAGGTAACAACGTAATCGTATCAAATTTTACAAGAAATCACAAATTGGCCCAATACCTGGCCCGGTGTAAGCCTCATAGTGTTGGTATTTCCACAAACATTGCCAACCTTAAAAGAATATTTGATGCTTCAAGCTTTCCGGATCACTATACCGATGAGTTATTGGCCTATGTGAGTGATCTGTTCAGTAAAAATGTTAAGCTCTACGCATATCCCTATTTGGATAAGAAAACAAATGAGATTATTACAACTCGTAATATGCCGGTATCCGCCGAGGCAAAGCCTCTTTTTGAGTTTCTAATAAAAAATAATTATATCACGGATATAGAAAATTATAATACCAAGGACGTTAAAACCGTCTAAATTTTTGGTATTTCTGAAAACCAAACAAAAAGACGACTGTTATTAAATCACCTATAATAACATGTCATGTTTGGAAAAACTGTTTTATCATTTACTGTACTTCATTTATTTATCATAACGTACTTAATTGTTACTGTCACTGGCGCATCGGAAGACGTTATGTTCATTCTGCATCTTATCGCTCCGCTAGTTGTGTTATCAACATTGTACGTAATTATTAAGACTTTCGGATATTCAAAATCATCTTTTGTTAAGAATGAAACGGAGGATTATAAAACTCTGTAATCAGCTTCTTGGATGAAATTGAATGATAGTATTGCGCAGGTAATCCCTATCCAGGTGCGTGTATATTTCTGTGGTAGTAATACTTTCATGACCGAGCATTTCTTGTACAGCCCGCAAATCGGCACCACCTTCAATTAAATGGGTTGCAAACGAATGTCGAAAGGTATGCGGACTGATACTTTTTTTTAAGCCAATCTTCTCGGCGAGATCTTTAATAATTATAAAAACCATTACTCTGCTTAAAGGTGAACCTCGGCGATTAAGAAACACATAGTCCTCTTTGCCAGGCTTGATGTTTAAATGTACACGCTCTTGATTCAGGTAAATATTCAGGTATTTAATTGCTTCCGCTCCAATGGGTACTAACCGTTCTTTGTCGCCTTTTCCGGTAACTTTTATAAAGTCGATATTTAAATACAGATTAGAAATCTTAAGATTTATAAGTTCGGAAACCCGCAGGCCGCAGCCATAAAGTACCTCAAGCATTGCTTTATTTCGCATTCCTTCTGCTTTAGAATGATCAATAGCTGCCATGAGTTTATTAATGTCGATAATACTTAATGTATCAGGAAGCTTTCGCTGAAGTTTCGGACTTTCTAATAAAAAAGCAGGATCTTTTGTGATAATATTTTCGATGATTAAATATTTGTAAAATGCCTTTATTCCCGATAAAACCCGCGATTGGGTAGGAGGAAGCATTCCTAATTCGTTTATCCAGTTAATGAACTGTTTTAAATCTTCCGTCTCAACTTTATCGGGTGGTCTGCTTCCGATGTTCTCGGTGTACTGATAAAGCTTCTCCACATCACGTAAGTAAGCCTCGACTGTATTATTCGATAACGAACGCTCCAGACGTATGTAACTTTTAAAGCCCTTTAATGTAGAGTTCCAGTCGGCCATCGAAAATTTCAGATAAATAAAATTAAAACTATTAAGTTTGAAACGATGAAATCATCATGAGTTTGAACTTATAATCGCAATGATTAAGACTCACGATAGCTTCATCTCCGTAAAAAAACAATAAATTCTAATGAAAATACAAATCATTAATGGTCCAAATTTAAATCTCCTTGGTACAAGAGAGAAATCAATTTATGGAGAAAGTGGTTTTGAACCTTTTTTTAAAGAATTAAGTTCAAAATATGATTCGGTTGAACTTCATTATTTCCAAAGTAACATTGAAGGAGAACTGATTAACAAGCTGCATGAAGTTGGTTTTTCTTTCGACGGCGTGATAATGAATGCAGGTGCCTATACTCATACTTCTATAGGTATTGCTGATGCTATTGCAGCCATAAATACTCCGGTTATAGAAGTGCATATTTCAAATGTGTACGCTCGTGAGAGTTATCGGCATGTTTCATTAATGGCCAAAAACTGCAAAGGCATTATTACAGGTTTTGGCCTTCAAAGCTATGAACTGGCCTTGAAAAGCTTTCTATAACTACATCAATCCGGGCGAATTCTTTTCAATGGCTTTTCCAAGTTCCTGTAAATCTTCCTGGTTGAGGTTGAAAGTTCCTTCATCAAGTATAATCCAGTCCTGTGATTTTGTTCTCTGGACAATCATATTTGGAGGATTCATGCTTGAGACTGTTTCTTTTTTCGGATCCCGATCCTCTTCAAAAGCATCGGCACTTTCAAGCTCTATGGCAAACATGTTTTTTTCGACCGGGGTAACAGTTACATCAGTTCTGACGCCTTTTATTGGGAAATGAGTTTTAAATGCCTGCATCGTGTCTATTTTTATGAATAGACAAACCTGCCGGAATATGGTTTTTCCAAAAATGACAGATGCCTGGAAGAATCAAAGGGTTTATTAAATAAAATCTTCCCTTACTGGAGAAAAACTATCTACTAATCTTGCTTTTTCCGTCAGTAATTGAATGCAATGCATTTTATTAGAGGGGACATAAAACATATCGCCCGCCTTCAGATGCTGCACTTCTTCACCTTCCATAAAAAACAATACTTCCCCTTCTGCAATGTAGCTCGTTTGCTCATGTGGATGTGAATGCATCGGATCTGGTTCCGTTTGGGGGCCATTGCTGAAATCCAGAACTGCGGTAAGCAGTTTTTCCAGGTGAACGAGTCTTCTCTCTATCCCTTTTACAGGGTGCTGAACCGGAGCGTTTTTATAATGTAAAACAGGCATCTTTTAGATTAATTGATTTGATAGAATTGTTTGTAATAGATCTGTACCGATCTTTTGTTCGTTTAGTATTGGTCCACTGATCTCAGGTGCTTTTATTCCTTTTCCCCAGTTATCCTGGGATGTAAAAATACGAGCTTCATCCCAAAGACCGGCTTTAATAAACAGGTCGAGAGTTTTAGCGCCGCCTTCAATAATTATAGATTGAATATCCATCAGGTATAGCTGATAACAAATAAGCTGTGGTAAAATGTTGTCAAAATCTTCCAGCTCCAGGTATTTAATATTTCTATCGATTCCTGTTTTTTTTGCGTTAAAAACTATTGTTTCCTGGCTGTAATCAAAAAGATATAAATGTGTGGGCAGCTCAAGATTCCGGTCGATCACAATTCTTATGGGATTTCTACCCTGGGCTTCACGAACGTTTAGTTGAGGATTATCAATTAAAGCGGTGTTTTTCCCAACCAAAATAGCGTCTTCTTCGGTTCGCCATTTATGGGTGAGTATTTTAGAAAGGGGCGAGCTTATCCATTTCTGCGATCCATTATTAGGTGCAAAAAACAGATCAGCGGTTTGGGCCCACTTCAAAATAATGTATGGGCGCTGTTTTGTTACCCTGGTAAAGAACCTTCGGTTTAAAAAATTGCATTCAGTCCTTAATATTCCTTCAATAACCTCAACTCCTGCATCCTTAAGCTTTTGTACACCTTTGCCGTTAACTTGGTCAAACGGGTCAGGACTTCCAATTACTACCTTTGGAATCCCATGTTTAATAATTAAATCCGCACAGGGAGGCGTTTTTCCGAAATGGGCGCAAGGCTCTAAGCTAACATACATTGTCGAAGTCTTGAAAAGCATTTCAGCATCCGGATGTTTTGATATAACTGCATTAATCGCATTTACTTCCGCATGCGCCTGTCCGAATTTTTCATGGTATCCTTCTCCAATAATTTTATCGTTGTGCACTACTAAGGCGCCCACCATCGGATTTGGACTAACTTTACCCGAACCCAGTTGGGCGAGTTCAAGGCAGCGCCGCATATATTTTTCGTGTGCTAACAAATTGAAAGATTTAAGTGTTATCCAAATTAAGGTCTAAATTAGCAAAAAACACGTCGTAAAGGTTTTATTGATTAAGATTACATGTTATTTATTACACCATGACAATAGCGGATATTGAAAAAATCTATTTAGAACAGATGCCTGGATTTTATGATCATGACGAAATAAAGGCAATTGCTTGCTTAGCAGTTCAGCATGTTTGTCATATCAGTAAAAGCTATTATCAACTGCACAAAAACACTGATTTATTGCTCGCACAGGAAGCTTCATTAATCCGGATATTGGATGAATTAAGGTTCGGAAAACCCTTACAGCATGTTCTAGGTGAGGCAGATTTTTATGGATTGCGGTTTAAAGTAAATTCGTCGGTGTTAGTACCAAGACCAGAGACTGAAGAGCTGGTGGAATGGATATTAACGAGTGTTAGATCAGCGGGCATTTGTTCAAGCCGCATTTTAGATATCGGCACAGGCAGTGGATGTATACCAATTTGTTTAAAAAAAAATATGCCGTCGGCCGAGATTTTTGCGATGGATATTTCGGAGGAGGCGCTGAAAGTTGCGCAGGAAAACTGTGTATTGAATCAAGTGGAGATTAATTTATTGCGCGGAGATATTCTGGATGCTGATTTTGGAATTGAAGCGCAGCAGTTTGATATTATCGTAAGCAATCCTCCATATATCATGCAGTCTGAAAAAGAACATATGCATCCCAACGTCTTGCAACACGATCCTCATGAAGCTTTGTTTGTGCCTAACGAGAATCCATTGGTATTCTACAATTCAATAGTTCAATTCTCTTTAGAGCATTTATCTGCCGGTGGATATTTGTTCTTAGAAATAAATGAAAACCTTGGCCCTGAAACTACTGCAATGCTGGAAACTAAAGGTTTTAAGACTGAATTGAAACAGGATTTGCAGCGGAAAGATCGGATGATCAAAGCATTAAAAATTTAACTCTTGGTGAAATTTGACGGATCGGCTTTGTTCAATCACTAAAATTCTTAAAATAGCTTCAACTGGTTACTTTTAGGTGGTTTTGCTTTCCCGAAAACGGTTCTTCCGCCGTATTTCCATGATTCAGTGCGTTCTTTTTGTATCACCTGTTCAAAGTTTGCATTGGGAAGGAAATTTTTCTCAGCCTGCTGGGAGATTTCTGTCAGCTTTTTGATTGCCTGTTGTTTATCCGAATTGCCGATTTTGGCTTTTTCAATGGCATTTTGTAACACGCTGATTGTTTCGTCATACACTTTAACAGGAACAGGGAAGGGATGTCCGTCTTTGCCGCCATGTGCAAAGGAAAAACGAGCAGGATCTTTAAACCGCGAAGGTGTACCATGGATCACTTCACTTACCAAAGCCAGTGATTGAAGCGTTCTCGGACCTAAACCTTCAAGTAACAACAACTCTTCAAAATCAGCCGGTTGTTTCTCATGAGCAAGCCACAGCATGCTTCCTAAACGTTTCAG
>CAMLLO010000008.1 GCA_946480915.1 uncultured Sphingobacteriaceae bacterium
ACATGCTATAAACTATTTATTTTTGTTATATATAATGGTGAATATCAAATAATTGCGAGAAAAAAGCCCTTATTTAATCCTTACAACCAGCATCAAATCATGCTTCCCCCCCCCCCTAATTAGATGAATTAATTCCGGCCGGACATCCTGTAAGAGTAGTCAATAGGTGATAAACCGATCCATATAGAGCCCTTGATTTCTGTAGAAAATAATGGTAGAATTATGGTCCAGACGATGTTGCAACCCGGGGTGCTGGGCTTGAAATTACCTATCAGGAATTTATAAAAACCGCCGCTCTTCTCTGACCTTCCCTTGCTGTAATAGGCAGTGGTTGATTTATAAACAAAATAAGTCTAAAATAACTTCAAGTTGTATTTCTGAAGAAACCTAGTCTGGTAATTACGGATAAAACAGTTTTTCTGATTTTTTTTTACCCAGGCATGCTCTAATTTTATCAGAACATGGGTTAAAAAAATGATCTTAACATTGTTAGATGTCCAACGGCGGCTAAAGCAAGTGCCCCCTGTTTATCCCACAAAAGCTAAATCTTTACAGGCATTGACGTCCATTGAAAAATCTGTCCAAAATGGATTGATTGCTAACCAGTCGAATTATTTAATTAAGTAGAATTGTTCATTCAATTGAACCTATAGAAGGCCTATGTCTCTGGAAAAATTATAACATATTATCATTTATTTCGACTAGATAAAACTCGTAAATCGCATGTATAGTAAAGATTACATAGCTGAAAGTCTAATGTTGACTTTGGGGAGCGTGGAGTTTGATGAATTTGTAATTTGTTCTTAATGAGATTTTAAGCTTTTTTTAAGCTTATTTTAAGCTTATTTTAATTCTTTTTACATGTTTACGCTTTCGGTGTTTTAGAACTAAAATCCTATAATTTTAACTTTAGTCTAATGTTTAGTGGTTGGTAAGATTGTACAATATCTTGAAAAAATGCTATCAAATTTAAACCGTATTACCGCTTAAATTTGATATACAAGCTCTAGCCAGCTTAATAACCAATATCAATACTGTCAATATTTATTATATCGTAGAAAGCAAATCTAATTTGTTTGAAAGATTTCGTGTTTTTGAAAAAATTAACCCAAAATAAATTAACTCAATGTAATGGTGGAATTAAAAAAGAACAGCACCCTTTCAGGTTATTGTCCCTGGAATCATTTCTCAGAATCTTTAAACCTAATTAAAAAGAAATATGAAGTATAAATTACACAAACAAAGTAATTTAAATAAATGCGTAAAAGGCGTCTTTGTTTATTTATTGGTGGTACTTACTTTAGTTAATGTATCGTATGCCGGAATCGGCGATCCGGCAAAAGCAGCAGAATCTAAAAGTACTGCTTCAACGAGTAGAGATAATGTAACAGGTACAGTTACAGACGCTAAAGGTGAATCTTTACCCGGAGTAACCGTAAAAATCAAGGGCACATCAACCGCGACTATTACTGATGTTAACGGAGTGTTTCGTATTAATTTACCGACTGGTAATGAAACCCTGGTTTTTAGTTTTATTGGATTTAAGACCCAGGAGATTGCTGTAAAAGGTCAAACTTCTTTCGATGTTAAGTTACAGGAAGATGTAAATTCTCTTGAAACAGTTATTGTAACAGGTTACGGTGGAACAACAACGAAAGGGGCCTCAACCGGTGCGATAGATAATTTGGATGCCAAAGAAATTGAAGACTTACCACTAGGCAACTTGGGCGCTGCCTTAGCGGGGCGAATGTTAGGCTTATCTGTATCTGGCGGAACTTCTCGCCCTGGGTCTACAGCTCAGTTAACTATTCGAAATCCCATGTCTCTTGCAAAGGATGGCGGTAATAATGAACCTTTATATATCATTGATGATGTAATTCAAGTCACCGGTGACGGCCGGCCTGATAATACTTTATTTAATAACCTTGACCCTTCGGAAGTTGAAAATATCACTATCCTGAAAGATGCTGCCGCTGCCATTTACGGTTCAAGAGCGGCAAATGGTGCGGTAATTGTAAAAACAAAAAGAGGAAAGCTTGGTAAGCCAAGAGTGAGTTACAGTGGTTCTTTCGCTGTGAATGATGAGGCCTATAGAACAAAAATGCTGAGCGCTTATGAGTTTGCGCAATACATGAATATCAGGAATGGAGCAAATGGCTCTGGAAGAGCGATTTCTAGTACTGATGCAAAATATTCATTTACTTCAGCTGAGCTGGAGAAACTGAAAGGTGTAAACTATGACTGGCTTGATAATGCGTGGTCAGCCGCCTCAAATATGCGTCATACTTTTAATGTAAGTGGCGGAGCAGAAAAAGCTACTTATTTTGCGAATGTATCTTATTATACCCAAGATGGAAATTTGAGCAGTCTTGACTTCAATAAATGGACCTTCAGAGCTGGTACTGATGTTGATTTACTGTCCGGATTAAAAGCTGGTTTACAAATTGGAGGTAATTATGATAAGCTATCAACAACTTTTAACAAAATAGGTGGAGAAAAGGATGAAAATGATTACACAAACTTATTAAGAGCCCCTCGCTATATCCCTATGTATTATGACGGGATGGCTGTAAAGCTTCCGGGAACTGACCAGTACTCCAGATACCATTTTTATGAAGTTGAGAGATTGGGCAATCTTAAAGGTAATGAGGATCAAATTACCACTGTAAATGTGTATGCGGAATACGCACTGCCATTTGTAAAAGGTTTGAAAGCCAGAGCATCTTACGCAAGAAATATGAGTTCCGGCAGAGGTTCTCAACTTGGAACTAAATACAGACTGTATGAGTTCGACAACGCTCATGTTTTTGAAAATTTAACACCTTCAAGATCCAAAGAATGGGAGAATGGTAATCGGTTATACTACTCAAACAGACATGGATTAAGTACTCAATTCAATTTGTCTACCAATTATGACCGTCAGTTTGGACAGCATAGTTTAAGTGCATTTTTTACAGTCGAAAAGGCAGAAGCCAACACATCACAAGAAGATGTACTTAGAGAAAATCCTTCTTTATCGTCTAACGGACAATTAGGTACAGCATTTGGAGATTATTCTGGCAAAAGCGCCGGTAATGAATCAGGCTCATTGGGATATATTGGACGAGTGAATTATAATTTCGCCAGCAAATATCTGGCAGACTTCGTCTTCCGCTCCGATGCCTCTACCAAGTTTTCTCCTGATAATTATTGGGGTAAATTCTATTCACTGGGTATGGGATGGGTCATTTCGGAAGAGAACTTCTTTAAGATTCCGGCAGTTGATTTCTTGAAGCTTAGATACACTGTAGGACTGTTGGGAAAAGATGATACAAAAGCATGGCAGTGGAGGCAACGCTACACTTTCCAGGGAGATAAAGGCGCTGTATTTGGGGATGATGGAAACGCTGTGTCCATTGGAATGAAAATGGAAGCTTCTCCAAATCCTGATGCTACCTGGAGTGATGAATTTAAACAAAATTTAGGATTAGATGCACGTTTTCTGGACTCACGTCTTTCTGCAACTGTCGAAGCTTTTTATAATAAAGGCTCTAATATGTTAATCGAAAGAACTGCTGGTGTCCCGATTACGGTTGGGGGTACTGTAGCTGCTGAAAATTGGGCGAAGATAGATTTCTTCGGGACTGAATTTGGACTAGGGTGGAATGATAACATCGGTAGAGATTTCAGGTATGGGATAGATACACGTTTTTCCTGGTACGACAATAAGGTAAAACAAAGTAATTTTAACGAATCTGACTTTTTCTATCCTTGGAACCCTCAACCGGGGCAGTCAAGTGACAATGGCCAGTGGGGGTACGATAATTTAGGCATGTTTAAAAACCAGGCAGATATTGATGCTTACGTGCAACAATATAATATTAAAGAAATGTTTGAAGAAAAGCCTGAAGATTTCAAACCTGGAATGCTGTATTATAGAGACGTAAGAGGACCGCTTCAGCCTGATGGAGCTTTTGCAGCTCCGGATGGTATTATAGATGATAATGATCAGATTCAGCTTTCAAAAAAGGCCTCGAATCATTATGGTTTTGGCATGACGCTTAGAGCTGGTTATAAAGGTTTTAACATTGATGCTGTAATAGCAGGTTCTTTTGGCGGCTGGTCAGAAATTGATGCACGTAAACCAATGAATCAGGATATAAGCAGAATTTACCAGAGCGTTCCTTCCTATTGGAATAATATTTATGACCCTGAATTAAACCCTGGTGGGAAATATCCAAATCCAAATTGGGAAAATGTCAGCCTTAATCCAGCATCTGCTTTTTGGCAAGTTAGCTCTTTCCGAATGAGGATGAGGAACTTTAACATCAATTATACGTTGCCGAAAAAGATTTCTGAAAGAATTGGCGTAAGCAATGCGCGTGTCTTTTTTACCGGAGTGAATCCTATTAATTTTTATAATCCATATGACTATAAAGATTCTGAAGGCGGATGGGATGTTTTCCCAACATTGAGAACTTATTCATTGGGAGTAAATCTTTCATTGTAATATTAATTTTTTTATCAAATAGAATATTATGAAAAGTATTAAATATATATTCCTGCTTGCCTCTTTTACACTGATATTTTCAAGTTGTAAAGATGATTTTCTGGAAGAAAAAAGAGATTTAAGTGGAGTTAATGAAGAAGTCTTTAAAGACCCTCTTTTAGCTAAAGCTTATATAGACTACGTGTATTATATGTTTCAGCCACCTAAAGGCGCATCGAGCTATATTACCGAGCAAAATGCCCCTGATGGAAAATATACAGATGATTTTACACAAACTACTGAAGAGCTTGCCGGACAGACCGATTTTAACCGGGAGTGGGCACAGATTTCTAATAATCAAAATCACGCCTTGAAGTACTTTGGTGAGCGACTGCAAAGTGGGATAAGAAATAATGTTTGGACGAGAATGAAGCAAATAAACATATTTCTTGATAACGTGGATAAGTATAACTTACCTGATGGGTTAAAGGCAGAACTTAAAGGGCAATTGTATTTCTGGCGAGCCTGGCAATATTTTGAGTTGTTGCGTCTTTATGGCGGGGTTCCTTTAGTGTTAACGGCCCAAGACCCTATCACTGAAGATGGCGATAAAAGTAATGAAGTGCCTCGCAGTAAATCTTCAGAGACTTTAGAACAGATCGTTAAGGATCTTGATGCCGCGATAAGTGTTCTGCCGCCGAAATGGTCTGGAGATGATTGGGGGAGAATTACAAGCGGGGCTGCAGCTGCATTAAAAGGAAGAGTTCTTTTAACCTGGGCAAGTCCACTTTTCAATCGTAATGATGATGTTGCCAGGTGGCAGAGAGCATACGATGCAAATCTGGCTGCAAAAACCCTTCTTGAGTCTGGTGGATTTGGCCTGTACAAAGTGGGAAGTCTGGCTAATGGGCAGGCATGGGAAAAGATGTTTTTAGCTGAAGGAAACAATCCCGAAGCAGTTTTTGGTTTTGGATTTAATACTAAGACTGCCGATCAGGAAAAGAAGAATAGTGGTTGGGAACAAGCTGCACGTCCAAGAGGAATTTCAGGTTCAGGTTCCATATCGCCAACTAAAGAAATGATGGATGCATTTCCGATGAAAGATGGTAAAATGCCCGGAAGTTCTACATACAGCTATAGTCTGAATAAATTTTATAAAAACAGAGATCCTCGTTTTTATAAAACTTTTGCATACAATGGATCACTATGGCCATATAATGAAAATAAGAACTATCGGGTTTGGACTTACAGCTGGTTCTCAAATGCAACTGCTTTGGGTAAAAATATTCCTGATAAGACTACTGAGTCGAACTCTACCGGGGTGTTTATAAGAAAGGCCACTAACCCGGCGGCAAGTAACTCTAACGAGGACTTTCAATATAGTGGCACGGACTTTATGGAAATTCGTTTTGCAGAAGTTCTGTTAAACTTAGCTGAATCAGCAATAGGAATCAATAAGCTATCTGATGGGCTTACGTTAATTAAGTCAATTCGAGAGCGCGCCGGAGTGGAAAATCTTGATGGCGCTTATGGATTAAGTGATGTTTCTTCTCGTAATCAGCATTTTGCTGCAGTGTTAAATGAACGAAAAGTTGAATTCGCCTATGAAGGTAAACGTTTTTGGGACTTAAGACGGTGGTTGCTTTTTAATGATGATTTTGGTCAGCTTACACGTTTGGGAATGCAACCATTAGATGGGACACGTCGAACTGGCTTGTGGATCAAGGTTAAAAAGGCTGACGGAAGTTATTATGTAGGGAGTGCAGATCCAATGCTAAGATCAGGAAGTTCACCAGCTCCGGTAATTGAACGCGAACCAGCTACTTTGCCTGCAGGTATGACTAATTTTGATGATTACTTGGATTACCTTTATGATACCCACTTCGAAGTAGTTGTAAAGGATAATCTGGAATCAAATGCTTCCTGGAAGTTTAAATGGTATAATGAGTACTATTTCTTTGGATTGCATAAAGATGTGTTGACTGTATCTCCATATCTTCAACAAACGAAAGACTGGCCTGATCTAACCGGTCAGATGGGAACGTTTGATCCATTGCAGTAAACAAGAATTGATAATTTGTAAAAAGGGGAATGCTTAGCATTTCCCCTTTTGCTTTGGGGAGATAAGATAAGCGTTATCTCAAAATTCGGCAGGCGCAATCATCCATTTAATGGGATAGACACTTATTTTGATATCGTTTACCAAACTGGCTTTTTAAAAAGCAAATACCCTCAATGCAAGCACGATAAGTGTCAGACTTTAATTTTTATGAGCAATGAAGACAAAAATAACCTGTTTAGCTAAGTCCTTTGCAATGTCGGATTATAACTGCTGATAATACTATAAAAGACATTCTTCTCGGTGCGTTATGACTGACCTGAAATTTGGTTGCCTTATGATAATATCCTATATCATCTTGAGAAAATGCTATAAAGTTGTTAGTGTTTTCGGATAGGTTTGATATAATAATTGTAATCAGTACTTTTTGAAAAACAGATGTTCTCGTAATAGAAAATCGAAAAATAACGTGATGTAAATTTCGTATAGTGGGCTTAATTATTAAATATTAACCTAACCTAAATTAAAAACCCTCGAATGAAAAAGAAGATTAACAATTCATTGGATCCCGTGATTGATATATCATGCTGATCGCATGTATCCCAAAAAAGGGAATCGAGTTGTCTAGCAAAAATTAACGATTAATAATCATGAATTTACTTTTACAAACGCAGTATTATTTAACTAAGGGTTCTAAAGTGAGCCTTGCTTTATTAATGTCGCCATATTAATGAGCGAACCCAAGATTTGGAAGGAAAACCCTATATCAGTATAAAAGTTCAAAAATAAAACTTTACTACCTATGAAATATCGAGCGGGTATCCTTTTTGGGATACCCACTTTTCTGTAAAATGATTTCAATATCTTATAGTATTTTGAATATCATACATAACACCTTGCTCAGGTTAATTAAATTTGAGATACATTACCTATAAGCCCCTATATGGGTCTTCCATATAATCGAACATCTGCTAAAAATTTTGGTCGATTTGCCTCCGGGACTTTGACAGCGATTACTTCCCTTATAATGGATTTGATTTTGGTGTTTGCGGGGATAATTATTATAGCTTTAAAGCGAGAAACGATGCATTTACCTGGTATCATGCCGTCATTGATGCCAGCACGTACATCCAAATTGACGAAGGATATTAGCTGAATTGTAAAGAAAGACTGGCAATCCTGTTAAAGGTTGGCCCCTCTTTTTATTTAACAAAGCTACCTGATGATTATATTATATTGTTAACCAACTTAATCCTTTTTTTGGTGCCACTTCTTCTAATTTCATAGTATTTAATGGTTTAGCTTGTGTAACATACCTGTGGTAAAACTGGTAACAATTTTATAGAATGGTAATATCATATATATTATAGAAAAAATCCTATACAGATTTTATTTATATATGCCCCATATTTGATTATTCATAAAAAAATCAAGCACACACACTTATTAAAGATGAAGAAAACCCTCCCATATTTATTTTTTAGCTTTTTATTGTCGGTAACAGATTTGGCATTTGCTCAGTATCCGCAAATCCCTCAAGACGTGCAAAAAGCAACCAATGAAATGATGGACGCAGCCCGTCGTCAATCTGATATTGCCTGGCAAAAAGCTTTGCCAATTATTGAACAGCAGGCCAAGGAAGGAAAGCCTTATATTCCATGGGCTGGCAGGCCATACGATTTACCTCAAGCCAATATTGTAGCTTTTCCGGGTGCAGAAGGTGGCGGTGCTTTTTCTTTCGGAGGACGAGGAGGTAAAGTGATTGTGGTTACTAGTTTGGAAGATAGTGGTCCCGGGACTTTACGTGAGGCTTGCGAGCAAGGCGGCGCCCGTACTGTTGTTTTTAACGTTGCCGGAATAATCCGCATAAAAACTCCATTGATTATTCGCGCACCGTATATCACAATTGCCGGACAAACAGCACCGGGTGATGGTGTTTGCGTTGCAGGTGAATCGGTTTGGATCAATACTCATGATGTTGTTATCCGTTATATGCGCTTCAGAAGGGGCGAAACGTATGTTGGTCGCCGTGATGATGCTATAGGAGGAAATCCAATCGGAAACATTATGATCGATCACGTTTCTGCAAGCTGGGGCTTAGATGAGAATATGTCTATGTACCGCCATATGTATAACGATAGTACCGGTAAAATCGAAGATAAGCTGGGAACAGTAAATATCACGATCCAAAACTCGATTTTTTCTGAAGCATTGGATACCTGGAATCACGCTTTTGGTAGTACCCTGGGAGGCGAGAATTGTACATTCATGCGCAACCTTTGGGCTGATAATGCTGCCCGTAATCCTTCTATTGGTTGGAATGGTATATTCAATTTTGCCAATAACGTTGTATTTAACTGGGTGCATCGTTCTACAGATGGCGGCGACTATACAGCTATGTATAATATCATAAACAATTACTATAAACCAGGTCCGCTAACGCCCTTAGATCAGCCTATCAGTTATCGCATTTTAAAACCTGAATCAGGCCGAAGCAAATTGCCTTATGTTGTGTTTGGAAGAGCCTATGTAGAAGGAAATATAGTTGAGGGAAATGAGAAGGTTACTCAGGATAATTGGAATGGTGGAATTCAGGTTGAAGGTAAAGACGGCGAGTTAATGAGCTTCGAAAAGGCGAAATCATATTTTGCTGCGATGAGAGTTAAAAAACCAATGCCTATGCCAGCAATAACTATTCTTCCAACCGTGCAGGCTTATAACTTTGTGTTAAATAATGCCGGTGCTTCTTTGCCTAAAAGAGATCCCGTTGATACCCGTATTGTAGAACAGGTGCGAACAGGAAAGATTGACTACAAAAAGAACGTCAAGCTGCCTGAAACTAATTTTAAACACCGCAGGTTGCCCATAGATTCATATAAAGGCGGAATTATAACTGATATTAGCCAGGTTGGTGGCTATCCGAAATATAAAGGAAAACCTTACAAAGATTCTGATTCTGATGGTATGCCAGATGAATGGGAATCGAAAAATGGTTTAAATCCACAGGATGCCTCCGATGCAAGTGCTGACAAAAATAACGATGGCTACACTAATATAGAAGACTATCTGAATAGTGTGGTGGCTGTTGCTACTGTAAAGCCCTAAGAATTTGATTGGTTAGTAGGTAAATTAGGGAGTATGGCTACTCCCTTTTTTTTATTTCACTGTGTTTTTTATTATCAGCCTTATTGGTAATATGCTATAATAGCTGGAGAAAATAATACAGTATATTGAGCGCTATAAGCCTATTTTTGTAATAGTTTATATCTTCTAATCATCATTATAGCCAAGGATAATACATTGATTTAAACATTGCTTTGCGGCCTGGCCGGATTGTTCTTTCAATTTTTAAAAAGACGAATTTATGATAGGTATCTCTTATAAAATTAAACTAAGCTTTGTGGTTTTAGTTACTTTTTGCTTTACAGCTTCGGCTCAGTATCCTGTTATTCCCCCTGCTTTAGAAAAAGAAGGTGAGACAGCTCTGAATGAAGTAAAAAACTTGTCTGATCTTGCCTGGAAAAAAGCTTTACCTCAAGTAGAGGCAGATGCAAAAAATGGCAAACCTTTTATTCCCTGGGCATCAAAACCGTCCGATCTTCCTCAATCACCGGTTCTTGCATTCCCGGGAGCTGAAGGTGGCGGTGCATATTCCTTCGGCGGTCGTGGCGGAAAGGTGTATGTGGTAAAAAATTTAAATGATAGTGGTCCGGGTAGCTTACGCGAAGCTTGCGAGCAGGGCGGTGCCAGAATTGTAGTATTCAACGTAGCTGGTATCATTCGCTTAAAATCGCCAATCACGGTTCGTGCGCCATATATTACCATCGCTGGTCAGTCAGCTCCGGGTGACGGGATCTGCATTGCCGGCGAATCGCTTTGGATAAATACACATGATGTGGTGATCCGCTATATGAGATTCCGCAGAGGGGAAACTGATGTTCTTCGCCGTGACGATGCAATAGGTGGAAATGGTGTCGGAAATATTATCATAGACCATGTTTCTGCAAGCTGGGGATTGGATGAAAATATGTCGATGTATCGCCATGTGTACAATACCGAAGATGGCAAAGCAATAAAACTTCCTACAGTAAACATAACCATTCAAAACTCAATTTTTTCTGAAGCGTTAGATACGTATAACCACTCATTCGGAAGTACTATTGGCGGCTTGAACAGTACATTCATGCGTAATCTTTGGGCAAATAATATCAGCCGTAATCCTTCAATTGGTATGTATGGTGATTTTGGCTTTGTAAACAACGTAGTTTTCAATTGGTGGAACCGTTCTGCTGATGGAGGTGACAATAACTCATTATATAATTTTATCAATAACTATTACAAACCGGGTCCGATAACACCAACAGATAAACCTATTGGTCATCGTATTTTAAAGCCGGAATCAGGCCGTTCCCAAGATAAAAAGACCTTTTACGGTAAGGTATATGTTAATGGTAATATCGTCGAAGGCAATGAACGGGTAACTAGGGATAATTGGGATGGTGGAGTTCAGATTGAAGATATGCCAGATGCAGGCCGCTACACAGATAGTATTCGTGTAAATCAACCTTTTCCGATGGCCAAAGTAAGTATAGTTCCTGCTAAAGAAGCGTACGACTACGTTCTTAAAAATGTTGGTGCCAGCTTACCAAAAAGAGATCCGGTTGATACTCGTATAATTGAAACCGTAAAAACAGGAAAAATCTTCTATAAAGAAGGGGGTAAAACTGATATAGGAAAACAATATATCAAACGTCGTTTGCCTTCCGATTCATACAAACAAGGTATTATAAGTGATATTAGTCAGGTTGGCGGATATCCGGAATACAAAGGAACTCCCTACAAAGATTCTGATAATGATGGCATGCCTGATAGCTGGGAAGCTAAAAATGGTTTAAATCCCAAAAGCGCTGCCGATGCTAGTCTTGACCGCAACAAAGATGGGTACAGCAACATCGAAGAATATTTAAATAGCTTAGTTCCATTGAATACAGTTAAACCGCTTTAAGTTTTAATGACAAAGCATCGCACAAAAAAGAAGTATAAAGTTTTATTGACCTGTTTTATTGGCTTAATCATTTTTGATACAAGCTTATTTGCTCAGGAAGGACAAGAAGCTATTGCTCCAATTTCTTCAAGCAAGGAAGGTAAACTACAGTATACGCCAAACGAAAAAGGCGACAGAGTTCCGGATTTCTCCTTTGCAGGATACAAGGCCGGCGAAGAAGCTATACCAAATGTTCCTGTTAAGGTTATCGTTCCTTTTAAAACCGGTGACGCTACTTTAAGAATTCAATCGGCAATAGATTATGTCTCGGGTTTACCTTTAGATAAAAACGGTTTCAGAGGTGCGGTTCTTTTAGAAAAAGGAACTCATTCTGTAAACGGTGCTCTGAAAATTAATGCTTCCGGTGTTGTTCTTCGCGGTAGCGGGGCTGGAAAAAACGGCACGATTATTTTAGGAGCAGGCCTCAGCAGAGAAACATTAATTACCGTAGCTGGCAAAAATGATAAAACCTTTTCTTCTGAAACAAAGGTTACCGATGCCTATGTTCCGGTGAATGCATTTAAATTAAGCGTTGAAAATGCTCAAAACTTTAAAGTTGGCGATAATATTCAAGTCCGTCGCCCTTCTACAAAAGCATGGATTGATAAGTTAGGCGCAGGTCATTTTGGAGGTGGCGAAACTTATTTGGGATGGAAACCTGGCCAGCGCGATATTTTGTGGGATAGAAAGATTACTGCCATTCATGGCTCGGTTCTTAGTATAGATGCTCCGATTACAACTGCTTTAGATAATGCATACGGAGGCGGAATTGTAGCAAAATACAATTGGCCTGGCCGTATTTTTAACATTGGAATTGAAAACCTTCAGCTTCAATCTGCATACAACACAGCCAATTTAAAAGACGAGGATCATCGTTGGATGGCGATTTCCATTTTAAATACTGCTGATGCCTGGGTTAGACAAGTAGAGTTTCGCCATTTTGCCGGTTCTGCTGTATTTGTTCAGGAAACTGCAAAACGAATAAGCGTTGAGGATTGTAAATCGCTTAATCCGATTTCTGAAATTGCCGCTCAAAGAAGATATACGTTTTATACAACTGGTCAGCAAACGCTTTTTCAACGTTTGTATTCAGAAAGTGGTTACCATGACTTTGCTGTAGGGTACTGTGCACCGGGTCCGAATGCATTTGTGCAGTGCGAATCACATTTGCCTTACAGTTTCTCAGGAACCATCGACAGTTGGGCATCGGGTGTGCTGTTTGACATTGTGAATGTAGACGGTCAAGCCCTAAGTTATATAAATCGGGGCCATGACGGCCAGGGGGCGGGCTGGACAGCAGCAAACAGTGTTTTTTGGCAATGCTCTGCAAGTAAGGTTCAGAATTTCGCTCCGCCGACTGCTCAAAACTGGGCTTTTGGCACCTGGGCGCAATTCGACGGCAATGGTTATTGGGGAATGTCTAACGAGCAGATTAGGCCCAGAAGTTTATATTATGCTCAGTTAAAAGACAGGCTGGGTGATAAAGTGCAATCCCGTATTCAATTATTGAATATTGATACAGAAGCTTCCAGCAGTCCGCCAGTATCCGTGGCAATGGACTTAACGGCGAAAGCAGTTTCGCCGGCTCCTTTATTGTCAGATTTGATTGACGATGCTGGATCCCGCAATCTGATTTCTACAAACGGAAAAGGTGTTAAAAGTATTGATCAGATAGGTGTTAAAAAACTAATCAGTCCCGCGAAAGCTGAAGAATTTCACGTTCAAAATGGTTTGCTGGTAAGAGGAAATACTTTAGTAACCGGGAAAAGACGCGATGTGCAATGGTGGAATGGAAGTTCTCGTCCATACGGTTTGCCTTCGGCTAAACCTCACGTTACCCGTTTTGTTCCTGGAAAAACAGGCAGAGGGTTAACCGACGATTTAGAACTAATGACCGACAGCTTAAAGCTGGATAATGTGGTAGCTCTTGATCATAATTACGGTTTATGGTACGATCGCCGCCGGGATGACCACGAACGGGTAAGAAGAATGGACGGAGAGGTTTGGCCTCCGTTTTACGAGCAACCTTTCGGCCGGGGCGGAGAAGGATTAGCCTGGGATGGCCTGAGCAAATACGATCTTACCAAATACAACAACTGGTATTGGAACAGATTAAGAACGTTTGCTGATTTAGCGGATCAGAAAGGTTTGGTATTGATTCACGAGAATTATTTCCAGCATAATATCATCGAAGCAGGTGCGCATTACGCGGATTTTCCATGGCGACCAGCTAATAACGTTAATAATACTGGTTTCCCAGAACCTGTACCATATGCCGGCGATAAGCGGATCTTTATGGCAGATCAATTTTACGATATCAATCATCCCGTAAGGAGAGAATTACATAAAGCCTACATTAAAAAATGCCTGGATAATTTCTCTGCTAATAATGGTGTCATCCAATTAATTGGAGCGGAGTTTACCGGACCTTTGCATTTTGTGCAATTCTGGTTGGATACCATTAAGGAATGGGAAAAAGAAACTGGTAAAAATGCCATCATCGGCTTAAGCACCACAAAGGATGTTCAGGATGCAATTCTTGCGGATAAAGACCGGGCGGCGATTGTTGATGTAATTGATATTAAATACTGGCACTATCAGGCAGACGGAACGACATACGAACCTAAAGGCGGACAAAATCTTGCTCCCCGTCAGCATGCACGCTTATTAAAACCGAAGGCAAGTTCTTTTGATCAGGTTTACAGAGCTGTTGCAGAATATCGTCAGAAATTTCCTGAAAAGGCAGTTACATACGCCGGAGACGGATTTGACAGCAATGGCTGGGCGGTTTTTATGGCCGGCGGATCTTTACCAAATATTCCGGATGCACCTGCAGGTTTATTAAAAGATGCGGCCTCAATGAAAGTGTTGCCTCTTTCAGGTAAGTCGGAAAATCAACTGGTGCTTTCAAACGGCGGACAGTCTTTTATTATTTACAACGGTTCATCAAGTGCCGTTCAACTGGATCTAAGTTCTGCAAAAGGAACATTTAGGGTGTATCATATTAATCCTAAAACAGGAGCGCAGTTGAAGACAGAGGAAACCGTTAAAGCTGGAAATTTAATTAGTGTGAAGAGTTCTTCTTCAGGTCCTGAAGTATTATGGATCAAAAAAATATAACAAGTATGAATAAATTTTTAGGTTTTATATCAGTTCTTGCTATCGTTCTGATTGCTTGCAACACTCAAAAGGAAAGTACCTCTACAGGTTTGCAAGCTTTAAAGGTTTCTGAAAACGGTCGCTTCCTTGTTACCGCAGACGGCAAGCCTTTTTTCTGGCTGGGAGATACCGGCTGGTTGCTGTTCAATAAACTGAAACGCGAAGAAGCGGATGCTTATCTTGAAGACAGAGCTAAAAAAGGTTTTAATGTAATCCAGGTAATGGTATTGCATGATGTGCCTCATTCGGTAAATATTTATGGAGATTCTGCTTTAGTAAACCAGGATGTTTCTAAACCTGATACCACTCAAGGGAATTCTGCTGCAGATTCTGCTCAGTATGATTTTTGGGATCATGTTGATTACATAGTAAATAGAGCTGGGGAAAAAGGAATTTATATGGCGATGGTTCCCGTTTGGGGATCGAATGTTAAAGCTGGACATGTAAATCAGCAGCAAGCAATAGCTTATTCGAAGTTTTTGGCAAACAGATATAAAGATCGTAAAAACATTATTTGGTTAAATGGTGGTGATATACCCGGTAGCGATTCACTTGCGGTTTGGAAAACTATCGGCACCACTATTAAACAAATCGATACTGCACATTTAATGACTTTTCACCCGCGGGGAAGAACGGCCTCTTCAGAGTGGTTTCATAATGAAGATTGGTTAGATTTTAACATGGTTCAATCGGGGCACAGAAGATATGATCAGGATACTTCAGCTAATGAGAAACGTCATTTTGGCGAGGATAACTGGAAGTATATGGATTATGATTACTCTTTAAATCCGGCTAAGCCAACTGTTGACGGTGAGCCGTCATATGAAGGCATTCCTCAAGGATTGCATGATACAACGGAAATACGCTGGACCGACAAAGATGTTAGGCGTTATGGTTACTGGTCGGTGTTTTCTGGTGCATTTGGTTATACCTACGGTAATAATTCGGTGATGCAAATGCTCAGCGCCGGGGATAAAGGCAGTGCCTATGGCGCCAAAGAGTTGTGGACCCAGGCAATCAATAATCCTGGTGCAAGTCAGATGATTCACTTAAAGAATTTGATGCTCTCTCGTCCGTTTCTGGAAAGGATTCCTGATCAATCATTAATTGCTGGACAAAATGGTGAAAGACACAACAGATTGCTTGCAACCAGAGGTAAAAACTATGCTTTCATCTACACTTACACTGGAAGAAACATCAATGTAAATTTAGGTAAGATAGAGGGTGATAAAGTCAAAGCTGCATGGTTCAATCCGCGTGATGGAAAAACATCGGAAATAGGCGAGTTTGATAATAAAGGCACCAAGGAATTTAATCCACCGGGCGAAGAAAAAGAAGGAAACGATTGGGTGTTGATTTTGGACGCGGTTTAAGAGGAATTAAACGCTGGCAGGGTTCAAAACCCTGTCGGCGTTTAGAATGGATTTTAAATGAAAAGATATTTTTTACTGTTAGTTGTTGTAGTTGAGTGGTTGGTGGGGACACCAACCAAGGCACTCGCCAATGTTGGTGTCTCCACCAACATTTATAAAAAAATCCTAGCTGAAATGAAGTCATCCATCACTCATCACTCATCATTCATCATTACAAGAGGGTACTTGTGGTTATTCGTTTTCATAATGAGTTTGACCTCCTGCTCAAAAGAAGTGTACCTATTTTCTTCTTTTCACGAGCCGGCAGATCAGGGTTTGCGTTTCTTATATAGCTACGACGGCTATAAATGGAACGATCTCAATAAGGTTTTTTTAAAGCCCGAAATCGGCAACCAAAAGGTAATGCGTGATCCATCCATCGTGAAAGGTCCTGATGGAACTTTTCATTTAGTGTGGACAAGCAGCTGGAAGGGTGATAAAGGCTTCGGTTATGCATCCTCAAAAGATCTTATTCATTGGTCCGAACAAAAGTTTATCCCGGTGATGGAGCATGAGCCAACAACGGTAAATGTTTGGGCTCCCGAATTGTTTTATGATGAGGACAACCAGCAGTTTATCATTATCTGGGCCTCAACAATTCCTTTCCGCTTTCCTAAAAAGCTGGAAGATGAGGACAATAATCACCGGATGTATTATACAACTACTAAGGATTTTAAATCGTTCAGTCCGACTAAGCTTTTTATCGATCCTGATTTTAGTGTGATTGATGCGGTAATTGTGAAAAGAAAGGCAAACGACTTTGTATTGGTTTTAAAAGATAATACCCGGCCAATGCGGAACATTAAAGTGGCTTTTGGAAAAACGGCATTGGGGCCTTATACCAATGTTTCTGAACCTTTCACCGAAAGTTTTACTGAAGGCCCTGCGGTAGCAAAGGTAGGAAACGAGTATCTGATTTATTTTGATTCATACAGGAATAAGAACTACGGAAGTGTAAAAACTACTGATTTCAGGACGTTTATTGATGCTTCTAAAGAAACAAGCGTTCCGAGTGGGCACAAACACGGAACCATATTTATGGCTGATACCAAAATTTTAAAAGGATTGCAAAGAACTGCTGGTATTGATACAGCAATTGTGAATAAGTAATGATGTATTTAAAACATAACATAAGTTTAATTTTTCTTGTTGCATTCGGCTTAACACAGCTTCAAGCGCAGGATACAGTTAGATATACAGGAACAACTCTTTCTAACGTAGATTATCATCACGGGCAATTAAGTCCGGCAATTGGTGTGCACAACATCCAGGTTTTTCGGGCAAACCGCGAACACCCTGAACTGGCAGATGGTTTTAGCTGGACATACAACCACGCTCCGATGATCGCTTATTGGAACAATACTTTTTTTCTTGAATATTTAAGCGATCCGGTTGGTGAGCACATTCCGCCAAGTCAAACTTTACTGCATACTTCAAAAGATGGCTACAACTGGTCAAAACCTGCCATACTCTTTCCTCCCTACAAAATTCCCGATGGCTGGAAAAAAGAGGGTTATCCCGGCGTAGCCAAAAATCTATACGCAACCATGCATCAGCGTGTAGGCTTTTATGTTTCCAAGAAAGATCGTCTGCTGGCCCTGGCCTATTATGGCATTGCGATGGATGGAAAAGATGATCCGAACGACGGAAAAGGAATTGGCCGGGTTGTTCGCGAAATCAAGAAAGATGGCTCATACGGCCCGATTTATTTCCTTCGTCATAATTCAACCTGGGATCAGAAAAAATCTCAATATCCATTTTATACCAAAAGCAAAGACAAGAAATTTGTTCAAGCCTGCAACGAAATATTGGCCAGTCCATTGATGATGCAGCAAATGGTAGAAGAAGCCGACAGAAATGATCCGCTTATTCCATTAAAAAAAGAAGTAAAAGCCTTTAGCTATTATCACTTGCCAGACGGGCGTGTGGTTGGATTGTGGAAGCATGCCTTAACTTCTATTAGTGAGAATGGTGGAAAATCTTGGAGATACGACCCATTGCGTGCACCTGGTTTTGTAAACAGCAATGCCAAAATATGGGGACAGAAGACTTCTGACGGCCGTTATGCAACGGTTTATAATCCCTCTGAGTTTAGATGGCCTTTAGCTGTTTCGACAAGCGACAATGGATTAGATTATAAAGATTTATTGTTAGTGAATGGTGAGATTTCTCCGATGCGCTATGGAGGAAATTATAAATCCTACGGACCTCAATATGTCCGTGGAATTTTAGAAGGTAACGGAACTCCACCTGATAATAAAATGTGGGTTACTTACAGCATGAATAAAGAGGATATTTGGGTTGCAGGGATTCCTGTACCTGTTACTTCAAAAATTACTTCTCATGTAAATGAGGATTTTAACCAGTTTAAAAAACTATCCGACCTTAAATTTTGGAATATTTATAGTCCCTTATGGGCCTCTGTTAAGATAGAAAAGGCTGGTGATGGTACTAATGCGCTCACCTTACGGGATAAAGACAAATACGATTATGCAAAAGCAGAACGTATAATTCCGGAATCCAAGAGAGTTGCCATAGAATTCTCAATTATTCCTGCGCAAAGCGATAGAGGAAGTCTGCAAATTGAATTTACCGATGCAAAAGGAAGTGCAGCTTCCAGATTAATTTTCGATGATCAGGGTCAGTTTCAGGCAAAAGTAGGCTATCGCAACTCCGGAATTATGAAATACGAAGCTGGCAAACAATACGATATCCGGATAGAGCTTGATCGGAACAGGCGAATTTATAATGTATTTGTAAACGGCCAGAGCAAAGGCGCAAAACTTCAGTTTGCACCGGTTTCAGCATTCGAAAGAGTTGTGTTCAGAACCGGTGATGTTCGCCGCTTTCCGGATGCTGACACTCCTACAGATCAAATGTATGATTTGGAAAATCCCGGTACACCGGTTCCAGAAGCTATATTTTATATAAAATCATTCAAAACCGCGGCATATTAATATGAGGAATTTAACTGCTTGTATTATTTTATTCCTTTTGGCTTTAAATACGAAGGCTGAGATTGTTCTGCCCCGAATTTTAGCACATGGAATGGTTTTGCAACGCGAGAAGCCTCTGCCAATCTGGGGGACGGCTGCTGCCGGGGAGAATATAACAGTTCAGTTTGAAGGGCAGGAGAAAAAAACCACAGCTGATGTGAACGGAAAATGGATCGTGTTTTTAAATCCTTTAAAAGCATCCAATAAACCAGCTTCATTGGTCATTAAAGGCACAAATATTATTCAATTAGACAACATTCTGGTTGGGGAAGTTTGGCTTTGTTCCGGCCAATCGAACATGGAATATACCATGCGCAAAAACAGCAAGATTGTCAATGCTGACAGTGTTCAAAACCCTGCCGGCGTTCATTCTCCTGTTGATGAACTGGAATATGCCAGTAATCCCGAAATACGGATTTTCCTGGTGAACCGTAAGGAACTGGTAAAGCCCAATCCCACCCATACCGGCTGGAGCATTGCCCGCGACTCGGCCTTACGCTCGTTTTCTGCCGCAGGTTATTTCTTTGCTAAAGAATTGAATGAAAAATTGAATGTTCCTATCGGGATGATCTCTTCAGCCATTCCTGGCAGCGCCATAGAACCGTGGATTCCGGCAAATGGATTTACCTCCGAATTTTTTAAAGACAAAAAGATCGGTGGCGATCCCGGTAAATTTTATGAACCGATGATTGTCCCTTTGGCTCCTTTTGCCGTAAAAGGCTTTTTATGGTACCAGGGCGAAACTAACTGTTTCCAAAATGAGACTATAGAGTATACCTACAAAATGGAAGCTTTGATAAGTAGTTGGCGCAAATTGTGGAGCGATAAAACTCTTCCCTTTTACTACGTTCAGATTGCTCCGTTCTACTATTCAAAGAGTACTGAGAAATATCCATTAACAAAAGAAACGCTGCCAAAATTTTGGGAAGCGCAGCAACTGGCAATGAAAATTCCTCATACAGGAATGATTGCTACAACAGATCTTATCGTTACTCCGGATGACTTGCATCCCGGCTTTAAGTGGGAGATAGGCAGACGTCTTGCGCAATGGCCTCTGGCTATTGATTATCACCTGAACGTAACTCCTTCCGGGCCCATTTACAAAAGTATGCGGAGAAAAAAGCATAAGATCGAACTGAACTTTAAATACGCAGGCAAGGGTTTATGTAGTAAAGACGGAAAGGAATTAAGTCAGTTTGAGATTGCCGGAAACGACGGAAAGTTTGTTCCTGCCAAGGCCGAAATAAAAGGAAATAAGCTGTTTATTTCTTCGCCAGCGGTTGCCAAGCCTAAGAACGTACGCTTTAGCTGGGAAGAAAGTGGCAAAGCAAATTTTTATAACAATGATGGATTACCTGCTCTGCCATTCAGAACCAATAATCCATTAATAGGTCAATTCAAGAAGGTTAATTAATGAACATATTTTTACGACATATAGTAACTGTTACCTTCTGCCTTTTACCTTTTGCCTTCACCATGGCTCAGGGAACAGAAAAGCTATACCTGTCTGGTACTGGTAAGGATAATACTGTTCAATGGGATTTTATGGTTTCTGCCGGAATGAATTCTGGCAAATGGTCTAAAATTGCCGTTCCGTCGAATTGGGAGTTGCAAGGTTTTGGAAAATACGATTACGGCTTTGCAAAAGATAGTGTTCGCGGAAAAGAGACTGGATTTTATAAATATTCCTTCAACGTTCCTTCATCCTGGAAAGGAAAAAAAATAAACATCGTTTTCGAAGGTTCGATGACCGATACCGAAGTGAAGATTAATGGCAAACCTGCCGGGGAAATTCATCAGGGGGCATTTTATGCTTTTAAATACGACATCAGCGATTTGCTAAATTATGGCGCTTCAAATTTACTGGAAGCAACAGTTGCAAAGCATTCAGCAAATCAATCTGTTAATGAAGCCGAGCGCAAGGCGGATTTCTGGATCTTCGGAGGGATATTCAGACCGGTTTACCTGGAATCATTGCCAGAAACTCATATTGAACGCGTGGCAATTGATGCAAAAGCTAACGGACAATTTACAGCGCAAGTTTTTCATTCTGCAAATGCTGATAAAGTTTCGGTTCAGCTGTACGGTGCCGATGGAAAGAAATTCGGGAAAAAACTTAGACAGACTTTAAACAATTCTTCTAATGTTCTTGTCTCGGGCAAGTTCAATTCTGCAAAATTGTGGTCGCCAGAATTTCCGAATTTATACAGAGCAGTTTTTACTCTTTATCAAAAAGGAAAGGCAATCCATTCTATTGAGCAAAAATTTGGTTTCCGAACCGTAGAAGTTAAGGAACGGGATGGCGTATACGTAAATGGCGTTAAAATTAAATTTAAAGGAGTTAACCGTCATTCATTCTATCCAAGCTCGGGCAGAACAACAAGTAAAAAAGTGAGCATCGATGATGTGAACTTGATGAAGGATATGAACATGAATGCAGTGCGCATGTCTCATTATCCGCCAGACGGACATTTTTTGGATGCGTGTGATTCTTTAGGACTTTTTGTAATGGATGAGCTGGCGGGCTGGCATGGGCATTACGATACACCAACAGGTACAAAGCTTGCAAAAGAGATGCTTTCGCATGATGTGAATCATCCATCCATCGTTTTTTGGGCGAATGGGAATGAGGGCGGGCACAACCGCGAGCTGGATGCATTATTCGCGAAAGAAGATATTCAAAAAAGACCCTTAGTTCACCCTTGGGAAAATTTCAATGGTTTCGACACACAACATTATCGCGAATATAATTATGGCATAGGCAACTATCGTCATGGCCACAGCATTGTAATGCCGACTGAATTTTTACATGGAATGTACGATGGGGGGCATGGCGCCAGCTTAGACGATTACTGGAACGATATGCTGTTAAATCCGCTTTCTGCAGGTGGTTTTCTTTGGGATTTTGCTGATCAGGGAGTGGTACGTACAGACAAAAACGGATTTATTGATACTGATAAAAATCGCGGAGCGGATGGAATTGTTGGTCCGTATCATGAAAAAGAGGGAAGTTTTTACACCATAAAAGAAGTTTGGAGCCCGGTTTACTTTGAACCTCGTGAAATGACATCCAACTTTAATGGTGCGTTTAACATCGAGAACAGATACTATTATACTAACCTGAACCAGTGTAAATTCAGCTGGAAGCTTGTTAATTTAAAGGACAAAACCAATAAAGCCGGAACATCTTCATCTCCAACTATCAAACCATTCGAAAAAGGAATATTGAACGTTTCTTTACCGGCCGATTGGAGAAATTTTGATGTTTTATACATCAGTGCTACTGATCCGCATAACCGCGAGTTATTTACCTGGAGCTTTCCGATCACACTTCCCAAAACGGCAGCAAGCAGGATAGTAAGTACTGAAGGAACTGGAACTGTAACTTTATCAGAAGCCGATACCCTTTATAACGTGTCGGCAAATGGAATAAACCTCAGCTTCAGCAAAAAAAGTGGAATATTAAGAAATGTTAAAAATGCGAAAGGATCAATTCCTTTTACAAATGGCCCGATTGTTCAGGAGGGGACAACCAATTTCCAAAATATCAAACACAGGTTTGATGGAAAGAACCTTATTGTCGAATCTACATTCGATCGAAAAGCTGCCTATAACACGCTGCAATGGACCATCTATCCGTCAGGCTGGGTTAAACTGAATGTAAAATATTTTCCTGCAGAATATCTTACCAACTTCATCGGAATCAATTTCTCTTTTCCCGAAAGCAAAATAAAGGGAGTTCAATATATGGGAAATGGCCCTTACCGGGTTTGGCGAAATCGTTTGAAAGGCAATCAGTTCGGTGTTTGGAATAAAGATTACAACGCGACTGAGACCGGTGAGCAATGGGTGTATCCAGAATTCAAAGGATATCATTCGAACATGTACTGGAGCAAATTTATCACTGCCGAACAGCCATTCACAGTAGTTACAGAAAATGAGGACGTGTTTTTACGTCTGTTTACTCCAGCATGGAAAACAGACCAGTGGCACAATTACGAACCGATATTCCCTTCTGGTGATATTTCATTTATGCAGGGGATTCCGGGGATAGGTACAAAAACGCAGCGGGCAGACAGAAGTGGCCCGATGGCGGGTAAAAATGTTTTTTACGATTACGAGAAAGATCCGGCGAGGGCCTTGGATTTGACATTATATTTTGATTTTTCAGGAAAGTGAGATGAATATATTAAAAGGATTATTAGTTCTGTGTTTAGTCATGATTTTATTCTCGTTTAATAAATACGAGGGTGGAATCGACGTACAGAATCTTAGAACAGAATTATTAACCAATCCGGTTGGAATCGATATTACGCAACCCAGGTTAAGCTGGGAAATAACCGGTAACCAACGTGGAATCGAGCAAACTGCTTATCAAATAATTGTGACTTCAACTCCAGAAAAGCTTTCAGCCAATGAAGGCGATTTATGGAATTCAGGTAAAGTAAATTCAAATCAATCCACTTTTATTAAATACGCGGGAAAAGCCTTAAACAAAGGCGACAAAGCATTTTGGAAGGTTAAAGTTTGGACCAACAAAGGTGAAGCTGAATGGAGTAGTGTTGCCACATGGAGCCTTGGCTTACACCAATACAAAGATTGGGAAGGTCGCTGGATTGGTTTTGACCGTTATTTTCCATGGGATAATCAGGATCTGCCGAAATTGTCTGCCAGATACTTCAGAAAAGACTTTTCGACCGCAAAACAGGTTAAATCGGCAACAGCATCCATCATGGGGCTTGGCTTATATGAACTCTACATTGATGGAAAGAAAATCGGTGACCAGGTTTTAGCGCCGGCTCCTACAGATTACACTCAAAATATTAAGTACAATACTTTCGATGTTACCGAAAATTTAAAAGTAGGAAAACACGCCATCGGCGTAGTACTGGGCAACGGTCGCTTTTTTGAAATGCGCCAGACCAAGGCCTACAAACAAAAGACGTTCGGTTTTCCGAAACTGTTGATGCAGCTAAATATCACTTATTCCGACGGAACGAAGCAAACCATTAAAACGGATAATAGCTGGAAAGGAACTGCCGAAGGGCCGATACTCGCAAATAACGAGTATGATGGTGAAGAATATGATGCCCGCAAGGAAATGACCGGATGGAATCAGCCCGGTTTTCACGAGCAAAAATGGTTGACTTCTGAATATGTGCAGGAGCCGGGTGGAGCTTACGAAGCCCAGATGAACCAGTTTATGAAGGTTATGCAGGATATTAAACCCGTTTCGATCACCAAACGAAGTAATGGAAATTACATTATCGACTTTGGTCAGAACATGTCTGGTTGGGTGAAACTCCGCGTGAAGGGTGAAAAAGGTCGCAAACTGACGCTAAAATTTGCTGAGTCTTTACAGGGGAACGGCGATTTGTTTATAGCCAATTTGCGTGACGCAAAAACCACCGATACGTATATTCTTAAAGGAGATGGCATTGAGGAGTGGGAGCCTCGATTTGTTTATCACGGTTTTCGCTATGTCGAGGTAAACGGTTATCCCGGTACACCGGAAAAAAATAATTTTACAGCCCGTTTTGTTTATGATGCGATGCAAACGAATGGTTCATTTGAATCGTCTAACGCATTATTAAATCAGATCCATAAAAACTCGTGGTGGGGAATAGCCTCCAATTATAAAGGAATGCCGGTTGATTGTCCTCAGCGGAATGAGCGTCAGCCCTGGTTAGGCGACAGGTCTACCGGAGCGTATGGCGAAAGCTTTTTGTTTGATAACACAGCTTTATACGCAAAATGGCTTGAGGATATCAGGTATTCGCAAAAAGCAGATGGCGCCATTCCGGATGTTGCACCTGCCTTTTGGCGCTATTACAGTGATAACATGACCTGGCCGGGAACACTGCTAATGGTTTCGGACATGCTTTATCGTCAAACAGGAGATGTTTCTGCACTGCAAACTAATTATCCAGCTATGAAAAAATGGCTGCTTTATATGCAATCGCGGTATCTAAGCGGCGATGGTATTATGACGAAGGATAGCTATGGGGATTGGTGCGTTCCACCTGTTACTATCGAAGCGGGCCGGGGCGTAAATGCTGACCAGAAACATCCAAGTACTTTAATCGCAACAGCATATTATTACCATTATTTGAACATGATGAGTCGCTTTGCGAAGCTTACAGGAAATAGCGGTGATACCGCCTTGTTTTCAGGGCTTGCTTCAGACGCGAAGGTTGCATTTAACAAAAAGTTCTACAACCAAAAAGGCTTTTATGGAGAAAATGCCTTAACGGATAACCTGTTAGCAGTACACTTTGGTTTAGTGGAGCCGGGAAATATTAAGAAAGTTCAGCAGCAAATAGTTTCGATTATTGAAGATCAGAACAAAGGTCACTTAAGCACCGGACTAATCGGAACCCAGTGGCTTATGCGCACACTTAGCAATATGGAGAGATCAGATTTGGCGTATAAAATTGCTTCTCAAAAAACCTATCCTTCATGGGGATATATGATTGAAAACGGCGCTACTGCAATTTGGGAGCTTTGGAATGGAAACACGGCAGATCCTAAAATGAATTCTCAAAATCACGTGATGTTGCTGGGTGATTTAATGATCTGGTATTATGAAAATCTGCTAGGGATAAAATCAGATTATGAGAACCCCGGCTTTAAGAAAATTATTATGAAGCCCGAGTTGATCGACGGCTTGAATTATGCGAAAGGTAGTTACAAATCCCCTTACGGGATAATTAAAAGTGATTGGAAGAAAAGCGGAAAGTCATTTAACTGGAATATCACTGTGCCTGCCAACACAAGAGCGATGATTTATGTACCTGCAAGTTCTGCTAATAAAGTCAGAGAGGGAAGTGCAAGTGCCTCTGGTTCGAGTGGTGTGAAATTTATAAAAATGGAAGGTAACCGGGCAGTATTCGAACTGGGATCGGGCAATTACATAGTTAGTTCAAGCATTTAAAGATATAGTATGAAAAAAATTAAAACGCAAATTTTTAGCGCTGCTCTGTTTAGCGCCACGGTGCTTTCATTTTCTTCTTACAGTCAGGTTAAACCTGATGCCAGGAAAGAAGTTATGACAGCCGATAATAAAGCAAAATCAGACGCTGATCAGGAAAAGAAAGCTGCAGAATGGGTTGCATCGCTTAACTTGAATGATGCAGATAAGGCTAATCGTGTGAAAGATGTTATAGTCGCGCATTTAAAAACCATCCGCGACTGGCACAACGAGCACCCATTTTCTACGGTACCTGCCGGAATTAATCCGGTAACTGGAATTAAGCTTTCGGAATTAGAGAGGCAGATTATTGCCAATTCGGCGATGCCTAAAACCGTCCATGAAAATTTAATGAGCGGTTTAAGAAAGGACTTGACAGAAACGCAGGTAGAGACAATTCTTGATAAGTATACAGTTGGAAAAGTGGCTTTTACGTTGAATGGATATAAATCCATTGTTCCAAATCTGACCGCTGTAGAGGAGGCTGAAATTTTAAAGAATTTGAAGCAAGCTCGTGAGCAGGCGGTAGATTATAAGAATATGAACCAGATCTCAGCAATTTTTGAAATCTATAAAACGAAGAATGAGCAGTATTTGAATTCGAATGGACGTAGCTGGAAGCAGATGTATAAGGATTATACAAATGCAATCAAGATGAAAAAGGCTGCTGATGCAGCGGCAAAAAAGAAAGATTAAGTGTCGATGACAAATGCTGACAGGGTTCTAAACCCTGTCAGCATTACCCTGTCGGTGTTAAATGAAAGAAAATGATAAATAATAAAACGATCAAGATATTTGCCTTCCTGATTATATCAGCAGGATATTCATTCGCCCAAACCAAACCCTGGAAAAAAGGGATTTTGGTTGATGAATTTGTATACGAAACTGCCCCATTTCCCCAGTCTCACTCTGCAACCATTGTAGAAACTCCAAAAGGACTGGTTACAGCGTTTTTCGGTGGAACCAAAGAACGTAATCCTGATGTATGCATTTACGTTAGTCGCCTTGAAAACGGAAAATGGACAGCCCCGCAAAATGTCGCTAACGGAATAATGCCGGATAAAAGATATCCAACATGGAATCCGGTTTTGTACCAAATTCCAAATGGAGAGTTGATGCTATTTTACAAGATCGGGGCTAGTCCGGGTACATGGCATGGCTGGTTAAGAACCTCGAAAGATAATGGCCTGACATGGTCAGAAGCACGTGCCTTACCAGATGGATATATCGGTCCGGTAAAAAATAAACCTGTTTTACTAAGCAATGGAAACTTGTTCTGTCCAAGCAGTACGGAAGGCAATAAGGGAGCTAACAGCTGGCAAATTCATTTTGAGGTTACACCTGATTTTGGCAAAACCTGGCGTAAAATCGGACCGTTAAAAGCAGACTCAGCAATCGATGCTATACAACCGAGCATCTTGGATCACGGAAACGGGAAACTTCAACTACTTGCCCGTAGTCGTAACCGTGCAGTCTTGCAGTCATGGTCATACGATAATGGCGAAACGTGGGAGCCACTTTCTAAGACAAGTTTGCCTAATAATAATTCCGGTACAGATGCGGTAACACTTAAGAATGGTCGTTTTGCCTTGGTTTATAATCACGTTTTGCCTCCGGGCGATTTAGCGAAAGGTCCGCGCACACCGCTCAATCTATCTATTTCTAAAAATGGAAAGAAATGGTATGCAGCAGCGATTCTCGAAGATTCGCCGATAAGTCAATATTCATATCCATCGATTATTCAAACTAAAGATGGATTGCTGCACGCAGTTTATACATGGAGAAGAGAGCGCATTAAACATGTCGTAATAGATCCCTCTAAAGTAAAAATGAAGAAAATAAAAAATGGTGCCTGGCCTAAAATGAAGGGCTACAAGGCACCTGTAGAAGGAGAGATAACTCAGGATTAATATGAACCAGGAATTAAAAATATATTTTCCGGGAAAGCTGGTTTTCGGTAAAGGTTCACTCGATTCTTTAGCTGAAGAAGTTTTAGCTTTGCCTGAAGCCAGGGTATTGATTATTACAATCGAACCCCTTCTTGCCTGCCTAAATGCGCTTATTAATAAGTTTGAATCAGCTGGGATATCGGTGCTTGTAGATACAAGTATTACACAGGAGCCTTCTTTTGATGATTTTAAAAGCCTGATTGAAAAAGTTAGTCCATTTGAAGCAGATGTTGTTCTAGGAATCGGGGGCGGCAGTGTGCTCGACATCGCCAAACTTTTAGCCGCACAGTTAGGCAACGAGCAAAGTTTAGAAGAGATAGTCGGAATAGGCCTGCTTAAGGGGCGAAAAAAGAAACTTATTTGCGTGCCGGCAACTTCCGGAACAGGAAGTGAAGCTTCACCGAATGCTATATTAGTAGATAATCTGGATAATCAGAAAAAAGGAATAATCAGTCCCTTTCTGGTGCCCGATTCAGTTTATGTAGATCCTTTACTCACCATTAGTGTTCCTCCTGCTATAACAGCGGCAACCGGTTTAGATGCGCTAACTCATTGTCTTGAAGCTTATACAAACAAGTTTGCTCAACCCTTTATTGATATCTACGCCTTCGAAGGAATTCGTTTGATTGCTGCCAATATCGTAAAAGCGGTAAGGCAAGGAAATGACGAAGAAGCCCGTACGCAGGTTGCAATGGGAAGTCTGCTTGGTGGCTTTTGTTTAGGGCCGGTAAATACTGCTGGTGTACATGCTTTATCGTATCCGCTCGGAAGTATGTTTCATCTTGCACACGGCTTGTCTAATGCACTGCTTTTACCTTATGTAATGGAGTTTAATATTCCTGCTGCTCCGCAACGGTATGCAGATGTGGCACTTGCATTAGGATGTTCTCCGGAGGCTAAATCAATCGATACAGCATTTAAAGGAGTAGAAAAGATTAGAGAATTGATGGAAGATTGCGGAATTCCTGCACGGCTTTCGGAATTAAATATTCCTGAAGATGCAATTCCTGCAATGGCAAATGACGCTATGAAAATAACACGTTTACTTAAAAATAACCCGCGGCTTATCACATTAGAAGACGCTATCGCAATTTATACCGCAGCCTATTAACATGAAAGTTCAAAAAAAATATCAGGGAACGATAGTGCCGGTAGTAACACCAGTTACCGCCGACTTCAAATTAGATCACGAGGCCGTAGAGAAGATATTTTCGCATCTATATAGAAATGACGCGACGCCATTTATTCTGGGCACTACCGGCGAATCGGCTTCATTATCGAATTCAGTTAAACTGGATTACCTTAAGGCCGCAGTAAAAAATAAAAAGCCTGGAACAATACTGTATGTAAGTGTCTCATCCAATTGTTTCGAAGACTCTGTCGACTTTGCCAAACTTTGCTTTGATCAGGGCGTGGATGCTGTGGCCTCTACACTCCCTACTTATTATAAGCTTTCGGAATATTCTATGATGAAGTATTTCGAACAATTGGCGGAACAAGTAAATGGGCCTTTGATCGTTTATAATATTCCTGCTACAACAAATATGTCTATTCCTTTAAGCGTTATAGATGAATTGAGTCATCACGAGAATATCGTGGGAACCAAAGATTCGGAGCGATCTGAGGAAAGACTGGATGCTTCACTTAAATTATGGTCTGGTAGAAAAGATTTTAGTCACTTCCTTGGATGGGCGGCAAAATCAGCTTATTCTTTAATTAATGGAAGTGATGGATTAATTCCAAGTACAGGAAACTTACACCCTGGATTGTATTACGATATGACCCAGGCGGTGCTTAATGGCGATCATAAAAAGGCATACGAGGCGCAAAGGCAATCAGACCTGCTTGGAGATCTTTATCAGGGTGGAAGGACCTTGGGAGAATCGTTATGGGCCTTAAAGGTATTGATGAGCGAATATGGTTTATGTAAACCAAATGTTATAAAACCGCTTCAGCTTATGTCAGCTGAAGAAGAGTTGCAGCTAATACAGTCATTCAGGGAGTTAATAAAAAAAGAAGGAATTCAAATAAATCTGTCGTTAACACATGCAGGATAAACCTATTTTAGGAATTACTATGGGCGACCCGGCAAGTATCGGGCCCGAAATCGCAGTAAAAGCATTATTGCAGGATAAAATTTATGATATCTGTAATCCAATTTTGGTGGGAGATGCAGGTGTATTTAACGCTATTGTTGATCGCTTAAATCTTAAAGCAGTTATTAATCCCGTTAAGGAAGTTAAAGATGCAAAGTTTCAGTTAGGAACTATTGATGTGTTTGATTTACAGAATGTAGATCTGGATCAGCTGAAATTTGGCGAGATCTCGGCAATGGCGGGTAAAGCTTCTTTTGAGGCTGTGAAAAGGGTAATTGAACTCGCTCTCGAAGGCGAGCTTGATGGAACGGTGACCGGTCCGATTAATAAAAAATCAATCAATGAAGCCGGGTATAATTTTGCAGGTCATACAGAGATCTACGCCCATTATACCGGTACAACGAAATACGCGATGTTACTTGTGGAGGATAATATGAAAGTGATTCATGTTTCCACGCATGTATCACTTCGTCAAGCTTGTGACCTGGTTAAAAAAGATCGCATAGTTGAAGTAGTAGAATTGCTACACAACGGCTTGATCAGCTTAGGAGAAACCAATCTGAAAATCGGAATTGCCGGTTTAAATCCTCATGCGGGCGATTCAGGCCTTTTCGGCACAGAGGATGATGAAGAAATTCTTCCGGCTGTTGAAGAGGCAAAACGCCGCGGTTACGATGTTGAGGGTCCGGTACCCGCCGATACGATGTTTTCAAAGGCCGCCACGGGTTACTTTGGTGGTGTAGTGGCAATGTATCACGATCAGGGACATATTCCATTTAAGCTGACAGGTTTTAAATGGAATGCCGATAAACAACAAATGGATAGCGTAAAAGGGGTGAATATCACCATGGGTTTACCAATTATTCGTACGTCGGTAGATCATGGAACTGCATTTGAAATTGCAGGAAAAGGTGTGGCTAGTCCTGATGCGATGGTTCTGGCTATAGAATCTGCAGTGCAGCTTTCTAAATATAAAATTGGATTAATTGATGATTGCAGTAATCGCTGATGATTTAACCGGTGCAGCAGAAATCGGCGGAATAGGCTTAAACTATGGCCTAAAAGTTGAAATTTCTACCCGGGTAAATACTACTTCGGACGCCGGTTTATTGGTGATTGCTACCGATACACGCTCAAAATCGGAAGCAGAAGCTGTTGACATAATGCAACAAATAACCAAAGATCTTTTACCGTTGAATCCTGCCTTTTTGTTCAAAAAGGTAGACTCTGTTCTTCGGGGATATGTAGCTTCAGAAATTGCCGCTCATTTAAGCGTATTGGGATTGAATAAGGCTTTGTTGGTTCCGGCAAATCCAGCTTTGGGCCGAACCATAGAAAATGACCTTTACCTGATTGATGGAACTCCGATTTCAGAAACTGCTTTTGCCGCAGATCCGGAGTTTCCTGCAAAAGATTCGAATGTTCTGAATTTATTAAAAGCTGGCGAGGGTATGCAGGTGCGGAAGTATTCAACTACCGCATTAGAAAGCGGAATAACTGTTGCCGAGGTAAAGTCTGAAGCTGATCTCGACAATTGGGCTCAGGTTAATTCCAGAGATGTTTTTCTGGCCGGAGCTTCTGGGTTTTTTAAGGCCGTTTTAAAGGCGGCTAATTTAAAATCTGAGTTTCAATCTCATAATAATGCTGTGCTTAGCGGAGTTACATTGTATGTAATCGGAAGTGCTTTTGCTGAAAGCGCAGATTTTGTGAAAGAATTGCTAAACAGTGGAGCTCCTGTGAGGTATATGCCCAAATCGGTTATTGACGATAAAAATAATAAAACTCTGTTCGATTCTTATTGTGGAGCTCTTTGTGACCTGATCAGTCGACACGGGAAAGCAATTATTGCAATAGCCCCTCATAATATGTCTGTGACTGCGCCAGAGCTGAGAGGTATAATGGCTTCGATTGTAAAACAAGTTTTTAACTGCGTGGAGATTAATGAACTTGTAATAGAGGGTGGATCAACGGCTTCCACGGTTTTAAACGATCTTGAAATCACGTCTTTAAAACCAGTACACCAGTATGCAACCGGAGTGATCCGTAGTGAAGCCATCGGAATAGAAAATTTATATGTAACATTAAAACCAGGAAGTTATGCCTGGCCGAACCAAGTTTTAAGTTTTTCGAAATTCAAACTGTAAACTAACCATTTGTATGGATAAATCTCTTTTAAGCGTAGTTGATTACGCTATTATCATTATTGTGCTGCTCATAACATTGTATTTTGGTTTCAGATTTTCCCGTAATCAAAATACAACTCAAACTTATTTTGCCGCCCACGGGAGGGTACCTACCTGGGCAATTGGCATGTCCCTTTTGGCTACATTAATCAGCAGTGTAACCTTTCTGGGCTATCCCGGCGAAGGCTATTCATCCAACTGGATTTTGCTCGTACAGGGCTTGATGGTGCCCATTGTATTATTGGGAACAATCTGGTTCATTGTGCCGCTGTATCGTAAAGTGATTGGCCTTAGTACTTATGAGTATTTTGAAAAGCGCTTTGGTCCGGTTGCAAGATATTATAGCTCTATTGCTTTTGTACTTCGTCAATTCTCGGGTATGGGAACTGTTTTTTATCTCCTGGCAATCGCAATATCAAGCATGACAGGCGGTAACCCTTTTGTGATCATCGCGGTAGTTGGCTTAATAATTATTGTAGTCAACCTTATGGGGGGGATTGAAGCTGTGATCTGGCTGGATGTGTTCCAGGGCTTTATGCTTTTCGCCAGTGGAATACTTTGTTTGCTGGTTATTCTTTACTCGGTTGATGGGGGGCCTGCAGCCGTCTGGGATATTGCTCAGGCAAAAGGGAGAACCGGGTTTGGTCCTTACGATGTTGATTTTACCCGCTTAACATTCATCGTAATGGTAATTAATGGTGCTTTTTATGCTATTCAAAAATACGGAACCGATCAGACAGTCGTTCAACGATATTTAACCGCAAGGAGCGATAAATCAGCCATTCGTGCCTCCATGATGGGAATCCTGCTTACAGTTCCGGTGTGGACCATGTTTATGTTTATTGGCACAGCTTTATTTGTGCTTTATCAGCAACAGCCACTACCTGCAGGAACTCGTCCCGATGCGGTTTTTCCTTATTTCATCATGACCCACCTTCCAAAAGGAGTTATCGGATTCATCCTTGCGGCCATGATTTCTGCGGCTATTTGTAGTTTGAGCGCCGATCTGAATTCTCTGGCCGCTGTCGGAATAGAGGATTATTACAAAAAGCTCAAACCTAAAAACTCTGACATCAAGTATTTAAAAGTTAGTAAAATATTCGTTATTGTTTCGGGCTTAATTTCTATCGGTATTGGTGCAATCTATATCAATTTGGGAAATGAGGGGATTCTAGGTATAATCTTCACGTTGTATGCTATTTTTTCCGGCGGTATTGTAGGAATATTCCTTTTAGGACTATTTAGTGCCAGAGCAAACAGGCAGGGAATAAATATCGCTATTGTTGTTTGTGTGATTTTTACAGCCTACGCTTTTTTGACCTCTACTAAATTCACTATCGGTAAAACCGAATTATTATTAGTTGATTTTGGGGCATACAATTTTACCCATAACAAACTCATGTTAGGAGTTTATAGTCATTTGGTAATAATTGTGGTAGGTTATGTTGCCAGTCTTTTCTTTCCCAAACCTAAGTTGGATAAATTTTTACTTTACAGTGGATGGAGCGAAGCTAGAAAAGAACGTAAAGAAGAAGAGCGCTTACGCGTCGAAACTGAAGAAGTGTCTAAATAAGATCATCTATGAAAAAAATAGTTATTCTAAGTTGTTTTTTATTGAATACCAGTTTTTTATTTGCGCAAACTTCAGATGACGCCTTTAAGAAGCCCTTAAAAGAGGTTATTGCACAAATCGAAGCCCAGTTTAAAGTTAAAATCAGGTATCCTGAAGACTTGGTGAAAGATCGCATGGTTACTTATGCTGGCTGGAGATTTCGCCCGGACTTAGAAGAAACCTTACAAAATGTATTATCGTCTCAGGATATCACCTTTGCCAAAGAAGGCGAGGGAAAATATAAGTTACAAAACTTCCAATATCACCTTAAAACTCCATTGCAGGGCAAGCAACAACTCGATTTTCTCGCTGCCTTTTATGACGATACAAAAAGCTGGGAAAAGCGGAAAAAGGAATTAAAAGACTGCATGTGGGAAGCATTAAGACTTTCGCCATTACCCGAAAAGCCCAGGAGTAAGCCCATCATCAGTAATAAAAGAACTTTTAATGGTTATACAGTTGAAAACGTAGCTCTGGAAGTTTTGCCTGGTTTATATGTAAGTGGATCACTTTATAAGCCTCTAAATGCAAAAGGAAAAGTCCCTGTGATTTTAAATCCTGACGGGCATTTTGGCGATGGCCGTTACCGTGCTGATGCACAATACAGGTGTGCAATGCAGGCCCGAATGGGAGCGATGGCTTTTAGTTATGATCTGTTTGCCTGGGGAGAATCTTTGTTGCAATTTAAGCCAGAAGATCACCGGCGGGCGCTGGCGCAAACCATTCAGTTTTTAAACAGCGAACGCATTCTTGATTGGATGTTATCATTCAAAAATGCTGATCCTAAACGAGTGGCTATAACAGGCGGTTCTGGCGGCGGAAGTCAGACTATGTTGGTAACAGCACTGGATGATCGGATCACATTGAGCGTTCCGGTGGTTATGCTTTCATCTTACCACAGTGGCGGTTGTCCATGCGAAAGCGGAATGGGTGTTCACTTATGTGGCGGAGGAACAAACAACACTGAGATTGCTGCTATGGCAGCACCGAGACCTCAGTTGGCTATTTCAGATGGTCAGGACTGGACGCAACAGGTGCCTAAAGTTGAATTTCCTTTTGTTCAGCGGATTTATGGTTTTTATGGTAAGGCGGATGCTGTCGAAAACGTTCATTTGGCAGCAGAGGGACACGATTACGGAATTAATAAACGCCTTGCTTTGTATAGCTTTTTAGCAAAGCAGTTTAAGCTGGATCTGAAAAAGGTTCAGGATAAATCAGGTAAAATTGATGAGTCGAAAGTAACGATTGAGAAATTCCCGGCGATGTACGTGTTCGGCGAAAAAGGTGAGAAGCTTCCCTCAAATGCCATTAAAAGTTTTGGGGACTTAGAGAAAGTGTTTGCAAATAGTAGAAAAAAATAGCCATGCAAAGCAGAAGAGCTTTTTTAAGAAATACAGCTTTATTAGCCGGCAGCTTATGTATTCCTAACAGCTTTGTTTGGGCATTTGATAAAAAGCAACGCTATAAAATCGCAGTTATCGATCTGATGATTTTAAAACGTCAGAAACTGAGCGCATTGCCTTTGGCGAAAGAATTAGGCGCCGATGGGCTTGAAGTCGATATGGGAGGCTTAGGCAACAGAGACACTTTTGATAACCAATTAGCAAAGCCCGAGGTACGGCAGCAGTATATTAATAAAGCCAGGGAACTCAATCTCGAAATCTGCTCTTTAGCCATGACCGGCTTTTATGCTCAATCGATTGCCACTCGGCCAACTTATCAGCGTATGGTGCAGGATTGCATAGATACCATGAAAGCATTAAACGTTAAAGTAGCCTTTTTACCTCTTGGAATACAAGGAGATTTGGTTAAAAATCCGGAACTGCGGCCGGCAATCGTTGAACGATTGAAGGTCGTCGGAAGGATGGCCAAAAAAGCCGGGGTAGTTATCGGGATCGAAACCGCACTGGATGCAACAGCAGAGAAGCAATTATTAAAAGATATTGATTGTTCTGCTATAAAGATTTATTTCAATTTCTCTAATCCGCTTAAGGCAGGACGAGATTTGCACCAGGAACTTAGAATACTGGGTAGGAAGCGTATTTGCATGATTCATTGTACCGACGAAGACGGTGTTTGGCTTGAAAATAATACCCGCCTGGATATGCGAAAAGTGAAACAAACTTTGGATGATATGTGCTGGAAAGGCTGGCTGGTTATTGAGCGCTCTAGAGATCAAACCGACCCGACAAATGTGAGGAGGAATTTCTCAGCAAATACGGCATATATGAAGAAGATTTTTCAGGATTAGGAAGGATTCATAGACTTATCGATTTAATGTATTTAATATTTTTTCGGTATTTTTGATAATAAACTCTAATTATGCTTACCATAAGAATAAATGATAGTCGCTTAGAAAGGACCATCGCTGAAAAGGCTCGGCAAGTTGGAAAGTCGACAGAAGAACTTGTTCAGGATCTACTCCGGACTGCTCTTCCTGAAAAGCACGAAGGATTGAATTACCAGAATCTAAATCCTCAGGCTTTCGGATATAAAATTCAGAATTCGATAGAATTTGAGTTACCTAATGATGAGAATATATCTTTATTTGCCGATGTTGACAATACAGCAGAGTATGCAGATAGACTCAGAAAAAGAGCCTGGCGTAAATAATGATATTAACCGACACGTCTATCTTAATCGATTATTTAAAAAAGAGACCAGATGCCCTTGAATTTGTAGCTACAAATGGTAAGTCTAATCTTGCGATAAATACTGTGATTGCAATGGAACTTTACCAGGGAGCGCTTAACAAAGCCGAGTTTTGTCTAATTCAAAAGGAACTTAACGGTTTCTTTATGCTACCAATTATAGAACCCATTGCAGACTTAGCTTTACAACTATCGCAAAAGTATGCTCTCTCTCATCAAATTGGCCTTTCAGATACCTTTATAGCTGCCACAGCTTTAATTTACGATATCGAACTGCGAACTCTAAATGTCAAAGACTTTCGCTTTATACCCGGGATAAAGGTTTCCAACGATTTAAGATAGTATTCTAAAACAAACTGCTCCGGACGACTTGGGGTTTACCGCTCTCCCCCGGATAACATCCTACAATACCTTGAGAACTTGGTATAAAAAAACACTGGCTTCTGCCTATATTTTTGTATAGAAGCTGACCAATCTGGAATATTTAAGCATTTTTTGAGATTTTCCTTTATCCAAAATTGTTTGGTTTAAGCTTTTGTTTTTATAACATGCACAAACTAACATCAATACTATTTGCTTTTTTTATAACGATGCAAGCCTTCTCGCAGGGCCTTCAAATTGCGGATGTTCGTTGTGAAAATAAAGTAAATCCTTTAGGTGTCGATATTACCGCTCCTCGGTTAAGCTGGAAACTAAACTCTTCCGAAAGAAATGTTAATCAAACCGCTTTTAGAATACTCGTTGCAGACGATTTTCTGAAACTGCGAAAGAACATCGGTAATATATGGGACTCTAAAAAGCGTAACTCATCTTCATCCATCCAGGTCAGTTTTAACGGCAAGGCTTTACAGTCGGCTAAGACATATTACTGGAAAGTAATGATTTGGGATAATAAACATAATCAATCCCAATGGTCGCAAACTGCAAGCTTTCAAATGGGGCTATTGGATCCTTCTGACTGGAAAGGAGCCAAATGGATTGCTTATGAAAAGTTGCCTGATTCTTTGGTTTATTCTTTGGTAACAGATAAAAAGGTTGATAAGATTTCCGGTAGTAATGTCTTACCCTTGTTAAGAAAGAATTTTACGGTTAAAAAGAAGGTCAAAAAGGCTTCTGCATTTATCTCCGGATTAGGGCATTTTGAGTTAAGCATTAACGGAAAAAAGGCTGGCGATCATTTTTTGGATGCAGGCTGGACTAAATACGACCGAGAAGCTTTATACGTCACGTTTGATATCACAAAACAATTAAAACAAGGTAATAACGCTATTGGCGTAATGCTGGGGAATGGCTTCTATTATGTTCCTCCCGTTAAAGGACGTTACCGTAAGCTGAAATCTTCTTTTGGATATCCAAAAATGATCAGCAGGGTTTTAATTGAATACACTGACGGTACTTCAGAAAATATTGTCAGCGACAATAGCTGGAAAACATCAAAAGGCCCGATAATATTCTCGAGCATTTACGGAGGAGAAGATTACAACGCCAACCTTGAACAACAAGGTTGGGATACGCCAGCTTTTGATGATAAAAAGTGGAAACCGGTGCTAATCGTAAATGGTCCCCCTCAGCTAAACTCTCAAATGGCTGAACCTTTAAAGATATTTGAAAACTTCAGTCCGGTAAAAACCACCAGGCTTGCTAATGGAAATCTTGTTTACGATTTAGCTCAAAATGCATCAGGAATTATTGAGCTTAAAGTAAAAGGCAAAAAAGGGGACACAATACGAGTGAGTCCGGCAGAACTGTTAAAAGCGGATGGTTCAATAAACCAGCGACCAATCGGAAGTCCGTTTTATTTTGAATACATTCTTAAAGGCGATGGAGTAGAATCCTGGCGCCCTCGTTTTACCTATTATGGTTTCCGTTATCTTGAAGTTAAGGGCGGAGTTCAACCAGGAGAAACCAACCTGCAGAATCTTCCTCAGATTATAGAGATCAAAGGATTGCATACCCGCAATGCCGCAGAAAGGGTCGGATCATTTGTTTCATCAAACGAGCTTTTCAATAAAACCGATAAACTGATCGATTGGGCCATAAAAAGTAATATGGCCAGTGTGTTTACAGATTGCCCTCATCGCGAGAAGCTTGGATGGCTTGAAGAAGCGCATTTAGTTGGTGCGTCAATTCGGTATAATTATGACATCGCAAATCTTGGACGTAAGGTAATTCAGGACATGAAAATGTCGCAGCTGGATAAAGGTTTGGTTCCTGAAATCGCACCTGAATATGTAAAGTTTGAATGGGGAGACGGAATGTTCCGCGACTCTCCCGAATGGGGCAGTAACAGCATTATTATGCCTTGGTACATGTATCAATGGTATGGAGATAAGCAGGCGCTTACATCCAGTTATCCAATGATGCAGAAGTACATAGCGTATCTTCAAACGAAAGCAAAAAACAACATTTTGTCGCAGGGTTTGGGCGATTGGTACGACTTGGGACCCAATCCTCCGGGTGTTTCTCAGCTTACGCCAATGGGTGTAACCGGTACGGCGATTTTTTATTATGATTTAAACATCATGGACAGTATTGCTCAAATGCTGGGCAAACCTGAGGACGCTGCAAAATACCGGAAGCTGGCTGTCGACGTAAAAGCTTCTTTTAACAGCACATTCTTCAATAAAGAAACTAAGCAATATGCAAGCGGAAGTCAGGCGGCTAACGCGATGGCTGTTTACATGAAAATGGTTGAGCCACAGTACAAAGCAGCTGTGTTGGAAAATCTTGTACAGGATATCCGCAACAGAGGCAATGCTTTAACCGCGGGAGATATCGGCTACCGCTACTTGTTACGTGTACTCGAAGGTGAAGGCCGGTCTGATGTGATTTATGACATGAACATTCGTACAGACATTCCTGGGTACGGTTATCAACTGGCAAAAGGCGCCACCGCTCTTACCGAATCATGGGCGGCTCTTCCAACGGTGTCAAATAATCACCTTATGCTGGGGCATTTAATGGAATGGTTCTACAGCGGTTTGGGGGGGATTCATGCGGCAGAAGGCGCGGTAGCTTTCAAAAAGATTGACATAAAACCAGAAGTTGTCGGGGATGTGACCTTTGCCAATACAAGCTACAATTCTCCTTACGGGATGATTAAATCCGAATGGAGGAAAACAGCAAACAGCTTTGAAATAGATGTTCAGATACCTGCTAATACTACAGCTACAATCTATCTGCCGGCACAAGAAAACAGTGTGATCAGTGAATCCGGAAGGAATTTGCAAGCAGTTGATTTTAAAAATGGGAAGGCCGAAGTTAAAGTTGGTTCAGGGAATTACAAGTTTAGGGTAAGCAATTAAAAAGGAACAATTTAGATGAGATATATATCAGCCTGCTTCTTGATTTTTTTAGGTTTTACTGAGATTTCTTTTGCTCAGAAAACTGAAGTCTCTGAATCAGAAATGCAGTCTATTTACAATGAAATAAAAACACCTTACAAATACGGACTCATCATGGTGCCCGATGACAATTCAAAAAAGATGGATTGTCCAAGTGTCTTCCGTAAGGGGAAAAACTGGTACATGACCTATGTGATTTTTGATGGTCGCGGTTATGAAACATGGCTTTCTAAAAGTAAGGATCTTTTAAACTGGCAAACCCTTGGTCGTATCATGTCCTTTGGCGACACTACTAAATGGGATGGAAATCAGCGAGCCGGCTATATCGGCCTGCAGGATACTAAATGGGGCGGAAGCTATAAGCTGAAAAAATGCAAAGGCAAATACTGGATGTCGTACTTCGGTGGTGCGGTGAAAGGCTACGAAGCAGGTGATCTAAGCATAGGAATGGCTTACACAAGCGGAGATCCTACCAAACCACATGAGTGGCAAAGACTTCCGGAGCCATTGTTTACTTCAAAAGATGCCGACGTACGCTGGTGGGAAAATCGCAAGCTGTTTAAAAGCTCTGTAGTTTGGGACAAAGAGAAAACTACAGGGCATCCATTTGTGATGTACTATAACGCCAATGGCGATTCAGCAAGAAATAATCTTAAAACCCGCTGGTTTGAACGCATCGGAATGGCAGTTTCAGACGATATGCTGAACTGGAAGCGCTTTAATCCTGAACCTGTGGTACATCATCCGGTAGGAATAACAGGTGACGGTGTAGTTCAAAAGATAGGTGATAACTGGGTGATGTTTTATTTCGGAGCATTCTGGCAGGATAGAAAAGGTGCATTTAATCGCTTTGCGGTTTCGAAAGATATGGTTAGTTGGAAAGATTGGGCAGGGGAGAACCTTGTCCAGTCGTCCAAACCTTACGATGAGTTGTATGCTCATAAGTCTTTTGTAGTAAAACACAAAGGAGTTGTTTATCACTATTACTGCGCCGTTAATAAAAAAGAGCAGAGGGGAATTGCAGTAGCAACTTCAAAGGACCTCGGCACCAGTAAGATCAATTTCATCAATTCAGAAAATAAATAAATACATGGCATCCGTAAAGCTAAAAGCCTCATTTTTTGTACTTGCCTTATTTGTCTGTGTTGCAGTTACTGCCCAACCCCGAACACGTATAAGTTTCAATAAAAACTGGAAATTTTTTTTAGGTGATGCCGGAAAAGCTAAAGAGGTGAGTTTTGACGACTCTAAATGGAGAGTATTAAATCTGCCTCACGACTGGAGTATTGAAGGTGCTTTTGATGAAAAAAATCCTACAACAACAGGTGGCGGCGCTTTACCTACGGGGATAGGCTGGTACCGCAAAAGTTTCACTCTTCCGGCTTCTTCAACTTCTAAAAATATTTCGGTTGAGTTTGATGGTGTTCATCGCGATAGCGAGGTCTGGGTTAATGGAAAGTATTTGGGTAAGCGGCCAAATGGGTATATTTCATTTGCATATGATATCACTTCTTGCTTAAACTTCGGCGGACAAAATACGATAGCTGTACGGGTCGATAATTCATCACAACCGAATTCTCGCTGGTATACCGGTTCTGGTATTTACAGAAACGTTTGGCTCAATATTACTTCGGATGTCGCGGTTGACCATTGGGGAACCTTTGTTACAACTCCGGACGTTTCTAACGAGAGTGCAACTGTTAAGCTTGATATTAAATTAAAAAATTCAGGAAGCAGATCTGGTTCAGTGAAAGTTAGCTCCATTATATATGGTGCAAACGGCAAAAAAGTTGCTGAAGTTGGTTCTTCCGGTATTTCTTTGAAGGATGAGGTGATTTCGCTAACTCAAACTTTGGACGTAAAAGCCCCTCGCTTATGGTCTCCAGAAAGTCCGCATCAGTACAGAGCAGTTACAAGAGTTTATAAAGATAATAAGGTAGTAGACGAATACGATACCCCTTTTGGTATCCGCTCCTTCAATTTTGATTCTGCCACTGGTTTTTATTTAAATGGTAAGCCTCTTAAAATTCTTGGGGTGTGTAATCACCATGATTTGGGTGCTCTTGGAGCAGCATTCAATACCCGCGCTGCCGAGCGCCAACTGGAAATGTTGAAAGCCATGGGTTGCAATGCAATCCGTACCTCACATAATCCACCCGCTCCTGAGTTGCTGGATTTATGTGATAAAATGGGCTTCCTGGTGATGGATGAAGCTTTTGACATGTGGAAGAAAAAGAAAAATTCCAAAGATTACCACATCGATTTCCCGGAATGGTCGAAAAGAGATTTGGAGGACATGGTAAAACGGGACAGAAATCACCCTTCGATTATTTTGTGGAGCATTGGGAATGAGATTCGCGAGCAGTTTGACAGCACAGGGATTTCAATCGCAAGGGATTTGGTGAGGTATGTAAAAAACTTAGATACTACTCGTCCGGTTACTTCGGCCCTTACTGAAAATATTCCTGAAAAAAATATGATCTACCAGTCAGGCGCTTTGGATGTCTTGTCGTTCAATTATAAACACGTGGATTATGCTGATTTGCCTAATCGCTTCCCTGGACAAAAATTCATCTCAGCAGAAACGGCTTCGGCATTACAAACCCGCGGACATTATGAAATGCCTTCGGATAGTATGAGAATATGGCCGAAAGACGGTAAAACAAAGTTTATAGAAGGAAATCCTGACTGGACCGCCTCTGCTTACGATAATTCCTTTGCATACTGGGGATCTCCGCATGAAACCATCTGGAATGTTGTTAAGAAATTGCCACACATGGCAGGATTGTTTGTCTGGTCGGGCTTCGACTTTTTAGGCGAACCACATCCGTATCCTTGGCCGGCCCGCAGTTCTTATTATGGAATTATTGATTTGGCCGGATTTCCGAAGGATGTGTATTATATGTATCAGAGCGAATGGACAAGCAAACCGGTTCTTCATATTTTTCCGCATTGGAACTGGGAACCTGGAAAACTTATCGACGTTTGGGCATATTACAACAATGCCGACGAAGTGGAGCTGTTTCTGAACGGAAACTCACTGGGAACAAAGCGTAAATCAGGTGATGACATCCATATCATGTGGAGGGTAAAATTTGAACCCGGGACCTTAAAAGCTATATCCCGTAAGGATGGAAAAATAATACTGACAAGAGAAATCAAAACAGCCGGCGCTCCGGCTAAAATTGAGCTTACAGCTGATAGAAAGAAAATACAATCAGATGGAAAAGATCTTTCATTCATTACAGTAAGAATATTAGATGCAGAAGGGAATCTTGTTCCTGACGCTGACAACCTGGTAAAGTTTAGTATAGCTGGTCAGGGAGAGATTGTGGGAGTAGATAACGGTTATCAGGCAAGTATGGAGTCTTTTAAGGCCCCTTACAGAAAGGCATTTAACGGAAAATGCCTGGCGATTATTCAATCAACAGAAAAATCCGGAAAAATAAAGTTACAAGCTACATCAGAGGGTTTGCAACCTATGTCTATTAACTTAAAAACAAAGTGATTATGAAGTCAACCTATGCTACTACAACTCACAACAAATTTTTCGAGAACATTCAGGTGGATATGCATTCGGCAACCCCGAAATATCTGCAACTCGCACATTCTATTTTAGAGGCGATTGAATCGGGTAAAATTCACAAGAATATTTTATTGCCCTCGCTGAATGAGCTCACCTATAATTTAGAAATATCCAGAGAAACAGCGGATAGAAGTTATAAGTATTTGCAGCATTTGGGAGTGCTTAGCTCCGTTCCCGGAAAGGGCCATTATGTAATTACCACAGAGATAAAGCAAGAGCTTAAAGTTTGTCTGTTAATCAACAAAATCAGCGAAGAGAAAAAGGTTTTTTACGATGCTTTCGTTGCAAATCTTGGGACGCACGTGCCGATAGATTTTTACATTTATAACAATGACTTTAAGTTATTTAAAAGGCTTATTGCTCAAAAGAACGACTATTCTCACTATGCCATTATACCACATTTTCTCGATAGCGAAGATGAAGCTGAAGTTCTGATTGATGCTATACCCAAGGAAAAACTAATTCTGTTGGATAAGGCGCTTCCCGAGGTTCATGGTAAATATGGTTGCATATATGAAAACTTCCAAAAGGATATTTACAAAGGGCTGGAACAAGCTGTCTATCCTTTAAGTAAGTATCACACAATTAAGCTTGTTTTTCCAAACGATAGCTATTATCCGAAAGAGATAATTGCCGGTTTCAATTCATTTTGTCTTCAGTATGCTTTTGAAAGAGAAGTTATAGATGATTTTGAATACGAAACTCTTAAAGCGGGTACTGTTTATATCTGTCTAAATGAGCCTAGTTTAATATCTATTATTGAGAAAGTAAGCACTACTTCTTTGGAAGTGGGAACAGATATTGGTCTGATTTCTTACAACGAAACGCCCATGAAGAAATATATCCTTAAAGGGATTACTACAATTTCTACAGATTATAAACATATGGGAGTATTGGCAGCAGAAATGATCGCGAAAGGTTACCGCGAAAAAGTGGAATTGCCATTTATGCTTAATCTTAGGGCATCACTATAAATTAAATAACCGATTAATGACCTTTTTAACCAAACGTTTTACCGCCTTTTTATTGCTGTTACTCAGTCTTGTTTTCTTTAAAGCAGAGGCAGCCGAAATATGGGTTTCCCCGAAAGGTAATAATACCAATCCCGGTACGAGGGAAAAACCACTGGCTGATATTGGTCTGGCTTTACGGAAAGCTCGTGAGTTGAGACGTTTAGTCGATCCATCTATATCTAACGGGATAACGATTATTCTTCGCGGTGGGATTTATACTATGGAAGAGCCGCTTTTTATCCGACCTGAGGATTCGGGAACAGCCGCAAGTCCTACCACTTTTCAAGCGGCAACAGGCGAGTTCCCAGTAATTAGTGGAGGTAAAACTGTTAAAGGATGGCGAAAGGTGTCTGGTACTATTGCCGGATTGCCAGCAGAAGCTCAAAATAAAGTATGGGTTGCGGATGCGCCTGTAATTGGCGACAATGTTTTAGATTTTAGGCAGCTTTGGGTAAATAATGTAAAAGCTACTCGTTCCCGGGATGTCAAAATCGGTACGATGAACCGTATTCTTTCCTGGAACCATAAGGATGAAACCTGCTGGATACCAAAACCTGGTGCAGATATTAAAAATGCCAAAGGAATGGAGATGTTCATTCACCAATGGTGGGCAATTGCGATTTTAAGGGTTAAGTCGGTCGAAATGAAAGGAGACAGCGCAAAGTTGTCGTTTTATCAGCCCGAAAGCCGTGTTCAATCAGAGCATCCATGGCCGGCTCCATGGATTTCAAAAACAACCGGCAATTCTGCATTCTTTCTTTCAAACGCCATTGAGTTTTTAAACGAACCAGGCGAATGGTACCTGGACAAACGCAATCAGAAGATCTATTATTGGCCTAAAAGTAACGAAGATTTGAATGCGGCTACTGTAACGGTTCCGTATTTAGAAACACTGGTCAGGGTGCAGGGAATGATCGATCGTCCGGTTTCATACGTCTCCTTTAAAGGGATTTCTTTCCAGCATTCAACGTGGTTGCGTCCGTCGAAAGAAGGACATGTTCCACATCAATCCGGCATGTATATGCTCGATGCTTACAAATTGAAAATTCCGGGTACACCAGATAAAGCAGGTATGGAAAATCAGGCCTGGGTAGGTCGACCAGCTGCTGCGGTTGAAGTATCATTTGCAAACAATACCGGTTTTGAAGCGTGCCGTTTTGAACATCTTGCCTCTACAGGTTTAGATTATAAAAGAGGAACACATAACGACCAGATAAAAGGGAATTTATTTAAAGATATCGGAGGAACGGGGATTCATGTAGGCGTATATTCTGACGAAGCGCATGAGGTGCATGTTCCCTATAATCCGCAGGACGAAAGGGATGTTTGCACAAATGTTTTAGTGAGCAATAACCTGGTTACCGATGTTACTAATGAAGATTGGGGCAGTATAGGCATCAGTGCCGGATATGTAAAAGGTATCAGGATTGAACATAATGATATCTCTGAAGTGTCTTACACCGGGATTTCCATGGGTTGGGGATGGTCTAAAACTATCAATACAATGCGCAATAACCGCATTGTTGCTAACCAGATCCATCGTTACGCCAAACACATGTACGATGTATCGTCAATATATACATTATCTGCCCAACCGGGTTCTTTAATTGCTGAAAACTACATTGATAGCATTTACAAAGCACCTTATGTTCACGATCCCAATCACTGGTTCTATTTATATACAGACGAGGGCTCGTCCTATTTTACTGTAAAAAACAATTGGACCCCTGCTGATAAATATCTTCAAAATGCTAACGGCCCGGGTAATGTGTGGGAGAATAATGGTCCTCAAGTTGCAGATAGTATTAAGCTGAAAGCCGGATTAGAGCCAGCTTATAAATACTTACTAAAAGAAAAGGCACCAGCGTCTCCCGACAGGGAAATTAACCATTCTGAACGAACCAAAGCGGTCGAACTAATAGGATCAGCAGGAACAAAACATGACGTTAAACTAGTCGAAGAAATACTTCGTAGAAATGCAATTCCAACCGGGAGTATTTACCAATGGAATAATCATACGGTAATTTATGGTGCGATAGAAAACCCGGAGAAGATCCGCAAAGATCTATTAGTGAAGTACCCTGATAATTCTGTGAAGATTTACAATGTTCCTTTTTACGAGTTTAACCGCAAGAAACATTGTCCGGGTTCAACAAGCGCAAAAGAATGGGATAATATCCTGTTAACAGCTGATCTGGTTAAAGATTCACTTCCCCAACAGGAATACCTCGATTATCACGCTACTCAGTTTAAGCAATGGCCCGAGGTTTCAAAAGGATTCTGCAACGCAGATTTTCAGCAGTTGCAAGTATTCAAAAGCGGAGGTCAGTTAATGCTGGTTATCAGCATCCCAAAAGGGGCTAGCCTTGACAAATTAAATCCAAAAACAACTGAGAATAATCCACGTGTGGATGACTGGAATAATTTAATGAAGAAATATCAGCAAGGTATTGAAGGAACTAAGCCCGGCGAAACCTGGGTGTTTCTTGATAAAGTAAGCGAAAATTAGAAAGTAGGAAGTAACAAGTATCAAGCAACAAGTAACAAGTAAGAAGTAGGAAGTAACAAGTAGGAAGTATCAATTAGGAAGTATCAAGTAACAAGTAGGAAGTATCAAGTATTAAATATCAAGGAGAGAGTAAATGTCGAAAGATCGCTTGTCCTCTCTTACAACCTACAACTTACAAACCGCAACCCACAACTCATAAAACCAATGTTAAAACTAGGAATATTAGGCCTTGGTGAAGGTCGAAGCACAATGTCAGCGGCTCTTGCCAGCGAGAAATGGGAGCTTAAAACTATTTGCGATGCGAACGAAGAGATGTGTAAACAACGTGCAAAAGAATTCGATTTCCATAATTACACCACCAGCTATCAAACAATGCTGGATGATAAAGAAATAGATGTTATTGCCATTTACACACCCGATCATCTGCATGCAGAGCACGTAAAACAGGCTTTATTGCACGACAAACATGTGGTGTGTACAAAACCTTTTATTGACGATTTGTCGGACGCAAACGAGTTACTTGAAATAAGTGCTAAAACTGGTAAAAAGGTTTTTGTGGGACAAAGTTCGAGGTTTTTTGAACCGGCAAAACGGCAGCATAAAGATTTCGAAAATGGTCTATTAGGCGAACTGATAACTATCGAAAGTCATTACCATGCGGATCATCGTTGGTTTTTAAAAAAAGGATGGTCTTTACTCAATTCCTTTAAATGGCTGTACGGCGGATTAAGTCACCCTGTTGATTTTATACGCTGGTACTTGCCAAACATTGAGGAGGTGATGGGATACGGAATGATCAGCAGTAATGGGCACGTAGCCGGATTGAAGAATGAAGATACCATGCACTTTATTTTTAAAGCAAGCGACGGTCGCATTGCCCGCGTCAGCGGCGCATATACCGGTCCGACGCAACCTGCAAGCCGCGACAGCGGAATGAGTGTGATATTGAGATGTACCGAAGGAGCCTCTCAGGCGGATTATCATGAATTACGTTATTCAGTTACAGATAAAACTGGTGAAGAAAAAATCGTACGCTGGGGCGATGATACGATGAAGCATTATTTCCGTTTTGAAGGTCAGAGCCATCATGCGGGCGAGTATCAAAACTACCTGGAATATTTCGCTGACAGTATCAACGAAAACTTTACTGCTTACCCTGATATAAAAGAAGGAATTGGCACCATTGCTTTGCTTCAGGCGATGGACAAAACACTGAAAACCGGGCTGCCGGTAAAAGTAGATGATATACTTGCCAGCTTTAATATTTCTAAACAGACTTTAACTTCATAAACCTTAAAACAACTAATCAATTAAATGAAGGATATCAATAGTTTTCTACAGCCTGTAGATTTTATCGTTGTAGTTGTATACCTCCTAATACTGCTTGGCATTGGGTACTGGGTAAGTTTTGTTAAAGATAAAAAGAGTGACGAAAATTTGTTTCTTGCCGGAAATTCATTGGGCTGGGCAAGTATTGGTTTAAACATGTGGGGTACCAATGTTGGTCCTTCAATGTTGATTGCTTCGGCGAGTATTGGATATACAACAGGTATTGTGGCCGGTAATTTTGCCTGGTATGCTTTTGTGTTTATTTTTCTGCTGGCCGTAGTTTTCGCTCCGAGGTATTTGCATGCCAGGGTGCAAACATTGCCAGAATTTATGGGAAAACGCTTCGGCGATTCTACCCGGAATATCCTGGCCTGGTACACATTAATAACAATTTTAATCTCCTGGCTGGCTTTGACGTTATTTGCCGGCGGCATATTAATTCGTCAGCTGTTAGGCTTTCCAATGTGGCTGTCTGTAATCAGTATGGTGTTGTTGGCAGCTTGTTTTTCTATTGCAGGCGGATTAAAAGCAATTGCCTATACCAACGTGTTTCAGATGTTGCTATTGATTGCAGTTTCTCTTTTATTAACCGTATTCGGTTTTATGAAAGCAGGCGGCATTATGGAAGTTTACAATCATACACCCTCAAGCTTCTGGAACTTGTTGTTGCCTGCCGATGATAAAAATTATCCATGGTTAGCCATCGTTTTAGGTTACCCGATTATGGGCGTCTGGTTTTGGTGCACCGATCAATCGATGGTGCAATCGGTATTGGGAGCAAAAACATTAAAGCAAGGACAGCTAGGTGTTAATTTTATCGGCTGGCTCAAAATTTTGGATGTGCCATTATTTATCCTTCCGGGGATTCTTTGCTATGTTCTCTTTCCTAATTTGAAAAGTCCGGACGAAGCGTATATAACCATGGTAACCCAGCTTTTTCCTTCCGGGATGATAGGTTTGATCATTGTGGTTTTAATTGCCGCCTTGATCAGTACTATAGGCTCTGCCCTGAACTCGTTAAGTACAGTTTTTACAATGGATATCTATGTAAAAAACCATAAGCCAGATGCAAGTCCCGCAGAGATAATTAGAATAGGACGTTTGGTAAACGTCGCCGGAGCGATAATCGCAATTTTTATAACTCTTGCTATCGATAGTATAAAAGGATTAAATCTTTTCGATGTGTTTCAATCTATCTTGGGCTTTATTGCACCACCCATGTCGGTCGTTTTCCTTTTTGGCGTATTATGGAAAAGAACCACAACAAAGGCTGCAAACTTCACCTTAACAGCTGGAACAGTTATCAGTCTCGGCATTGGTGTATTGTATCTATGGGTATTTCCATCGGCAGAATACCCTCAGTGGCCGCACTTCTTGCAATTGTCGTTTTACATTTTCGTGCTGCTTTCCGTATTCGCGTTTCTAATTACAGTGCTGGATAAAAAAGCCGCATCAAACGAAAGAAACATACTTGATTATACAAACCTGGCCAAGCCTTCAAAACAGGTGTGGGCATTATGGATAGCGCTGATTATCGTAATGGTAGGCTTGTATATCTTCTTTAACGGACATTAATTGAACAAAAATATTAGCTAACAAAAGCATTTAATCAAATGAAAGAACCAATAAGCTTAGGCGTAATAATCGGTAACAGGGATTTTTTCCCGGACAGACTGGTTGCTGATGCAAGAACCGAAATTATTGAACAATTAACAAAGCTCAACATTAAGCCTATACTTTTAGACGAAGGCCAATCAAAACTGGGCGGTGTAGAAACCTTCCACGATGCTCAAAAATGTGCTGAGTTATTCAGAAAACATCAGGACGAGATCATGGGAGTTTTAGTTGTACTTCCAAACTTTGGCGATGAACGTGGAGTAGCCGAAACACTTAAAATGGCTGGTTTAAACGTTCCCGTTTTAATTCAGGCTTATCCTGACGATTTGGATAAACTGGATGTCGCCAGAAGACGAGATTCATGGTGCGGAAAAATCTCCGTTTGCAACAACCTGTACCAGTTCGGTATAAAATATACATTAACCACAAAGCATGTGGTTCATCCATCTGATCCATCTTTCATCGAAGACCTTACAAATTTCTTAGGTGTTTGTCGCGTCGTGAAGGGTTTGAGAACTGTACGTATTGGCGCTGTTGGCGCAAGGCCAGGTGGTTTTAACACCGTACGCTATAGCGAGAAAATATTACAGCGTCACGGAATTTCTGTTGTTACTGTAGATCTTTCAGAGATTTTAGGAAACACCAACAAGTTAACCAAAGATGATTTGGTAGTTAAAGAGCGTCTTGAAAAAATAGCAAATTACGCCCCGACAGGATCTACTCCAAACGAAGCCTTGATCCAGATTGCCAAGCTTGATGTGGTGCTAAATGATTTCATGAAGGATAATTCATTAGATGCTACCGCGATACAATGCTGGACATCTTTGCAAAAGAATTATGGCTGTAACGTCTGCACCAGCATGAGCATGATGAGCGAAAATATGCTTCCAAGTGCTTGCGAAGTAGATGTTACAGGAACATTGACCATGTATGCGATGCAGTTGGCCTCAGGTTCGCCGAGTGCTTTGGTCGATTGGAACAACAACTATGCATCCGACGAAGAGAAATGTGTGCTGTTCCATTGCGGAAACTGGGCGAAATCATTCCTTCCGGATATTACCATAAGCAACGCGCCAATTTTGGGGACTACTGTTGGAGTCGAAAATACCTACGGTGCGCTTGATGGACGTACACCTGCAATGCCATTAACCTACGGCAGAATCAGTACAGACGATACAAGAGGTGTGATTAAGGCTTACTTCGGTGAAGGAATGCTTACAGATGACGAGCTTAATACGTTTGGAAACAGAGCTGTTGCTAAAATTGATAACCTGCAGGGATTGATGCAATACGTATGCAGAAACGGATTCGAACATCATGTGGTGATGAATGCTTCCAAAACTGCCGGGATTTTAAAAGAAGCATTCGAAAATTATCTCGGTTGGGAAATCTATCAGCATTAAGCTGAGTGAATTTTAAGATCATGACAGAAAAAGAACTTAAAGCAAAATCAGTAGAGTATCGCAAAAAGATACTCAAATACATTTATGGTGCAAAAGCAGGCCATACAGGTGGCAGTTTGTCGTGCATCGATATTCTAAATGTACTGTATAATGAGGTGCTTAATGTTGGTCCGGAAAATTTTACCTCCCCGGACAGGGACCGCTACATTCAAAGTAAGGGGCATTGTGTCGAAGCACTTTTTGTTGTTCTGGCCGATAAAGGGTTTTTCCCTGAATCGGACCTTGAAACTTTGTGCAAATACAAATCGCATTATATCGGTCATCCTACCAAAAAAGTTCATGGTGTGGAGCAAAATACAGGTGCTCTCGGCCACGGACTTTCTTTGAGCGTGGGAAATGCTATTGCTGCTAAGCTTGATGATAAAACCTTTAAGGTATTCACCCTTTTGGGTGATGGTGAATTACCCGAAGGCTCAAACTGGGAAGCTGCACTAACAGCATCGCATTATAAGCTGGATAATCTTTGCGCCATTATTGACCACAACAAACTTCAGATTTCGGGGCGCACAATGGATGTCTGTAATACCGATCCAATTGATCAGAAGTTTGAAAGTTTTGGCTGGGCGGTAAAGCATGTCGATGGTCACGATTATCAGCAACTGAAAGAAACGTTTGCGAGCATGCCGTTTGAAGCCGGCAAACCCAGTTTAATTATTGCGCATACAGTTAAAGGGAAAGGCGTGAGCTATATGGAAGATCAGCTTAAATGGCACCATGGCGTACCGTCAGAACAAGAGTATGAAACAGCTTTGAAGGAGCTGGACGCGGTTATGGTTTCTTTAAATTAAATAATAAGGACTTGGAAATAGTTACAGATAAAAAACCGGGAATTGGTCAGGCGAACCTTGAAACGTTTTCAGAAACGCTTCAAAAATTGGCGGAAAACGATAGAGATATCATCGTGGTAACCAGCGATTCAAGAGGCTCAGGGAAACTTGTTCCTTTCGGACAAAAATTCCCCAAGCAAATTATAGAAATCGGTATAGCCGAACAGAATCTAGTTGGCGTTGCTGCCGGTATCGCTTCCGCGGGAAAGAAGGTGTTCGCTGTTTCGCCGGCGTGTTTTCTTACAGCACGGTCGTTTGAACAGATAAAAAACGATGTCGCCTATTCTGATAATCCGGTTAGCTTAATCGGAATCAGCGCAGGCGTAAGTTATGGCGCTTTAGGCTCAACACATCACAGTCTGCACGATTTTGCAGCCTTACGTGCTGTTAATAATTTGATAGTGGTAGCTCCGGCTGATAATTATGAAACGGAACAGGCAATTAGACTTGCAGCCGAATTAGACAAACCTATTTATCTACGCTTCGGGAAAAAGAATATGCCCCATCTTCCGAGTATCGGCGAAAAAGACTTCCAATTTGGAAAGGGAAGGATTATAAGGCAGGGAACCGATCTTACCATAATCGGGACGGGTGAAACTGTTTATCCTGCATTGCAGGCGGCAGAAAAGCTTCAAGCAGAGCACCAGCTTAATGCAACTGTAATCAGTATGCATACCATTAAGCCATTAGACTATGATTTGCTCGCTGAAATCGCAAAAAGCGGAAAGCCGATTGTAACGGTTGAAGAGCATAGTGTGTTTGGTGGTTTAGGCGAAGCTTGTGCATCGTTTTTAATGGAAAACAACTATCGAAACCCATTCAAAATAATGGGTATTCCAGATGAATATACAGTTACAGGATCACAGAATGATATTTTCAATCACTATGGCCTTTCTGAAAATGGAATTACAGATGTGGTATTGAAACTTGTGAAATGAAATAGATGTAAAGAAGGCAGTATAATGAAGCACGAGATACCGAAAATATATTCAGCATCTCATGCATGAGAGATGCGCCTCAAATCAAATAAACATTAACCCTATAAACCAATTTAACCAATTTAAAATGAAGAGAATTTACCTGTTCTTTTTGCTAGTATCGCTAATAACAGCTGGTGCCTGTAGAAATGAAGCTGCTTCCAATAAACCCAAAAAAATTGCAGTAATCGTTTCTACGCTTAATAATCCCTGGTTTGTAGTGCTGGCAGAAACAGCTGCTGCAAAGGCCAGAACATTAGGATATGAAACAAAAATTTTCGACTCTCAAAACAATACGGCCTTAGAAGCAGATCATTTCGAAAATGCGATAACCGGAGGCTTTAATGCCGTTTTATTTAATCCTACTGATGCGGATGGATCCATCATAAACGTCGCGAAAGCTAAAGAAGCAGGCATTCCAGTTTTTTGCATGGACAGGGAAGTGAATTCTACCGAGGTAGCGACTTCTCAAATTTTATCTGATAGTTATTCAGGATGTATCGCAATGGGCAAATACTTTGTTCAGAAGATGAATAAAAAAGGAAAGTATGTTGAAATACTTGGCATTGTAGGTGATAACAACACCTGGGCCCGTTCAAAAGGATTTCATAGTGTGGTAGATAATTATCCGGGCTTGAAAATGGTTGCCCAGCAAAGTGCTGATTTTGACCGTAACAAAGCGATGGAGGTTTTGGAATCGGTTTTACAGGCCAACCCTGACATTGACGCTGTTTTTTGTGGAAATGATGCCATGGCAATGGGTGCTTACCAGGCCCTGTTTGCTGCTGGCAAGGCTAACCGTGTAAAAGTATTTGGTTTTGATGGGGCGGATGATGCTTTACAGTCTATAAAAGAAGGTAAGCTTAAAGCTACCGGAATGCAGTATCCAAAAATAATGGCCGAAACAGCGGCTTTGTATGCGCAGGAATACTTTAACGGAAAGCGTGATTTTCCTCAAAAAGTTCCGGTGGCAGTGGAGTTAGTGACAGCTGAAAACATTGATAATTACCTTTCTAAATAGATCATGATGAAGATTTTAAAATATCTGATAGCACTTGTCGTGGTTTTGTTCATTGGCTATAACTCGGTGTATTTTAAAAAACTGAGTGAGGTGCAAGCCGGAATTGCAGACGGAAAATTTAATACAGAAGAATATACCCGCAAATTTTGGGATAAAAAACTGATGCCATCTTTAAATAAGGCCATCGAAATAAATACATTGGTTACTTTACTTAAAACCAATCCCGACAAAGCCTTTAAAGATCATGCTCACGCTCTAGGAATCGGGAATCTGCAGTACTTCATGATAAAAGGAGAGGGCTTAGTGACTTCGATCAATGAAAATGATGTAGAACTAAATATTGCGGGAGCTGAAAATCAAAAAGTTAGAATTGCGACGGAATATGTTTATGGAAATGCGGTAAGAGATGCTTCGGGCTTGTTGAATATGAATGAATTCGATAACACAGGAATTTTCAACGAGGTTTCTGCTGGTATAAATAAGATTATCAGAGCAGAAGTGTTGCCATCGTTCAAGAAAAATGTAACCGAAAATGATAAGGTGCAATTTGTGGGAGCAATAGAATTGAACAGGAAATTTTTAAACCTGAAGGACATTGAACTTACTCCGGTGCAATTAAAATTGCTTAAAACTCAGTAACCCAAACGCTCAAATATGCTAGTTGTAGAAAACATAAGTAAACGATTTGCAGGTATTCCGGCGCTTGATAACATTAATCTGGAAATTCATGCTGGAGAAGTTACTGCCATTATCGGGGAAAACGGCGCGGGAAAATCGACTTTGATGAAAATCCTTTCAGGCGTGTATCCTGATTATGAAGGGAAAATCCTTTTTAAGGGTAAAGAAGTTCGCTTTAATAATCCGAAGCAAGCTCAGGAGCAAGGAATTGCGATTATTCACCAGGAACTTAATCTTATCCCGCATTTAAGTATAACAGAAAATATTTTCCTGGGAAGGGAACTTACCGATTGGGCCGGTCTGGATAAAAAGGCAATGCGATTAAAAACGGAGCATTTGCTAAAACGGCTAAAGCTGAATATTGATCCGGACACGACGATGATTGATTTGAAAGTTGGACAGCAGCAGGTGGTAGAAATCGCGAAAGCGCTGTTAACCGAGTCGGATGTGATCATCATGGACGAGCCAACTTCCGCCATCAGCGAAAGCGAAGTGAAAGTATTGTTCGAGATTATTGACGATCTGCGGAAGGAAAACAAAGCCATCGTTTATATTTCACATAAATTGGATGAGCTGTTTAAAATAGCCGATCGGTATATCGTTTTACGGGATGGAAAACTGATTGAATCGGGGAGTATGGAAGGCATTAATGCCGATGATATAATCCGGAAAATGGTAGGCAGGGAGATCAATCTTATCCGCAGTAAAGATTGCAAAGCGCATCTCGAAGAACTGCTTTGTGTTCGAAATCTGTACTTGAAAAACCCAAATCAGAAAAATGAATACCTGCTTAAAGATATCTCGTTCAATTTACACAAAGGCGAGATTTTAGGTGTTTTCGGCTTGATGGGAGCGGGACGGACGGAACTGTTGGAAGCTATTTTTGGACTTCATCCTAAGTTGTCCAAATGTGAAATGACAATTGAAGGGAAAGACCTTTCGATTTCATCATCCATGGATGCCATACATGCGGGTCTGGCTTTGGTGCCCGAGGATCGGAAAAAAGACGGTTTAGTACTGGGACTGAACGTTCAGAAAAATATCGGGATTACCACATTAAAGGATATGGAGACCATGGGAATTCTGAATCTTTGGAAAGAATCTCAGCTCTGCGATAAATACACAGATGACTTAAAGATTAAAACATCGTCAGGAAAGCAGTCTGCCGACAGCTTAAGTGGAGGCAACCAGCAGAAAATTGTGATTGCAAAATGGCTGGCGACTAATCCTAAAATATTCCTATTGGATGAACCAACCAGAGGCATAGACATAAACGCTAAAAACGAGATATATAAGCTAATTCTAGCTCTTGCAGATAAAGGCATGGGAATCATTATGGTGTCCTCAGAGTTGCCTGAAATTTTAACGATTTCGGACCGGGTTATGGTGCTTTCCGAAGGTGCTGTTACGGCTCAAATTCCGATAAATGAGGCAAATGAAGAAGTGATTTTAAAAGCAGCAATTCCTAATTCAATTTAAACCAGTGTAATGGAACTAAAATTATATAAACCTTATCTGATAAAATTTCAATCGCTTATAGCGCTCTTTGCATTGTGCCTGTTGATCAGTATTCTGTCGGATAAATTCCTTACAGTATCTAACGGGTGGAATGTAATGAGGCAGATTTCGGTCAATATTTGTATTTCCGTGGGCATGACTTTGATCGTGCTTACAGCAGGAATCGATCTTTCGGTAGGCTCTGTGCTGGCTTTGTGCGGCGCCATCACTGCCGGATTATTAAAAAATGGCATTCAGGTGCCTTCGGCCGATTTGTTTATTGGCTTTACGATCTTAGGAGGGATACTTTGCGGAATAATGCTGGGCGTTTTTCTCGGGGCATTTAATGGCTGGGTAATTACTAAATTCAAGGTGCCGCCGTTTGTGGCAACGCTTGCTATGTTAACCATCGCGAGAGGATTAACCTTGCTTTACACCGAGGGTTTTCCGATTTCTGGTCTTGGAGCTGATTTTTCTTACATCGGTACTGGCTGGCTGTTAGGTATTCCTGTCCCTGTTTGGATCTCGGCAGTAATTGTAGGTGTAGCGGTTATCGTGACCAATAAAACCCGTCTGGGCCGATATATTTATGCTATTGGCGGTAACGAAAGTGCTTCGCGACTATCGGGTATCAATATAAGTCGTGTTAAAATAATTGTGTACTCCATCGGTGGCGCCCTGGCCGCGGTTGGCGGCTTGATAGTTACTTCAAGGCTTGATTCGGCACAACCCAATGCAGGTATCAGTTACGAACTGGATTCTATTGCAGCCGTGGTTATCGGCGGCACTTCTTTATCCGGCGGTAAAGGAAGCATTATGGGGACGGTACTTGGCGCCATCATTATCGGTGTGTTAAACAATGGATTGGTATTATTAAATGTATCGCCGTTTTGGCAGCAGGTCGTAAAAGGCGGGGTGATTTTACTGGCGGTTATTATCGATAAATCAAATTCAAAAAGCGAATAATGAGCCGGTATATACTTTCGATTGATCAGGGGACAAGCAGTACAAAAACCATTCTTTTTGATGAAGAAGGGAAGGTTTTTGCAAAAGGATCAGAGCCGCTTAAAAGTATTTTTTATGGCGAAGGTTTTGTAGAGCAGAATCCGGAAGAGATTTATCAAAATGTACTTAGCTCGGTGAGTAAATGTCTGGAAGATTTTGAGGAAAAAGGAGGGAAGCGGGAGGATATTAAAGCCTGCGGAATTTCGAATCAACGCGAAACCTTTGTTTTATGGGATAAAAATGGAGCGCCTTTGTATAACGCGGTTGTTTGGCAATGCAAACGTTCTATCGAAGTTTGCGAACGATTAAAAAAGGACGGGCTTGGCGATGAAATTAACTCAAAAACCGGATTAATTATCGATCCTTATTTTTCAGGTACCAAGCTAATTTGGTTGTATGAAAATGAAGAAAAAATAAAGGGCGCAATTGATGCAGGTGAAGCATATTTCGGAACCATCGATACCTGGCTTTTATATCGTTTAACTGATGGAAAAACCTATTTAACTGATTATGCAAACGCTTCAAGAACTTTATTCTTTAATTTATCTCAATTAAAATGGGATAAGGAATTGCTGAAAGTATTTGGACTGTCTAGGTTGAACCTGCCAGATCCTAAACCATCATCTTATAGCTTTGGCGAATCCAACTTCGCCGGGCTTTTAAATCAAAATCTGCCCATTACAGCCATGATCGGTGATTCTCATGCCGCAGCATTCGGCGAAGGATGTTTCTTTCCCGGTACAGCGAAAGCAACACTCGGAACAGGCTGCTCAATTCTAATGAATATTGGCGCCGAGCCGAAAGCTTCCGGAAACGGAATGATTACAACGATTTGCTGGAGTACAGAAGGTCGTGTGGATTATGCTCTGGAAGGAGTAATTGTTTCCTGCGGTGCCACCATCGAGTGGATAAAAAACGAATTAGGCTTGTTCAAACATAGCAGCGAAACAGAGGCAATGGCCAATGAAGTTGATGGAAATAATGGAGTGTATATCATCCCCGCTTTTAGCGGATTAGGCGCCCCCTATTGGGATATGAACCGTAAAGCCTCGATTACAGGACTAAGCTTCGGAGCGAATAAAAATCACATTGTACGTGCCGCATTAGAATCCATTCCTTATCAGATAAAGGATGTAATTGCCGCTATGGAAGAAGATACCGGAATTGATTTACAGGAGCTTATGGTAAATGGAGGAATTACCGCCAATCAGTTCGTGTTGCAATTTCTTGCTGATCTTTTAGAGAAAAAAGTAGTTAACATGGGAATGCCCGATGTATCAGCGCTTGGGGCGGCATATTTGGCAGGACTGGAAGCTGGTGTTTATAAAGACATAGACCACTTAAAAACTTTGAATAATAATAAGTCGTTTAATGCTCCCAATGAAAATGCCGAGGCTGTTAAAAATTCTCATAAAGGTTGGTTAACCGCAATAGCCGGATAAAGCAGCTAAAATCAATAAGAAATATTAAAAAAACTAACTGCATCAACATGAATAAGATTCTTATTACAATAGTTCTTTTTCTGGGGATAGGTAAGGCGGGATCTGGCCAAATAAAGGATAGCTTGAACACCGATATCGCCTTAATAAAAAAGCATATTTATTCAGATTATAAAGGCATGTTTAGAAAGCCTGGAGGGGCCTTAATCTTTCCTTATATAACACCCGGAAGCGCTTCGTACGCTAATGATCTTTGGGACTGGGATTCCTGGTTAAGCAATATTGCATTGAGACAAATTCTTTCGGACATTGGGTCAAAAAAAGATAAGCAGGAGGCCGTTGTTTACGAACAGGGTTGTGTGCTTAATTTCCTTAATTATACAAGCTATGATGGTTATATGCCCATACTTGTTGCCAAGAAGTCAAATCCTGAGAAAATAAAACCCGAAAATATTTACAAAACAAATATGCACAAGCCCGTTCTTGCGCAGCATGCAGCTTTTTTGGTAAAGCAGCAAAACGGTAATGCAGAATGGATCCGGGAAAAATTCAGTTTCCTCCAGGCTTTTATAAATAATTATCAATCACACCACCGGCATAAACCCACTGGTTTATATTACTGGCAAAACGATCTTGCAATTGGGGTTGATAACGATCCAAGTACTTTCTTTCGCCCTCCCGCAAGTTCAGCATCCATTTTTTTGAATTGTTTAATGTATAAAGAGCTTAATGCGATGGTTTATTTAGCCAATGCATTGAATTTGAATGAGATTGGGAACGAATATGCAAAAGATGCAGAAGATTTAAAAAAAGCGATTCAGGAACACTGCTGGGATGAACGGGATGGCTTTTATTATTCAGTGGACATAAATCTTTTGCCCGTAACGGAGGAACCATCAGATATTTTCGGTATGGAAATGGTGCTTCACAGCGGTTTTCCCCGAAATTATAATTCCCTCATTCAGAGAATTGGGGTTTGGTCGGGTTTCATGGCTTTATGGGCTGGTATCGCAACTCCCAGGCAGGCAAAAAGAATGGTAGAAGAGCATTTTAAAAATGCAAGCACCTTTAATGCCCCTTACGGGATAAGAACACTTTCAAAAATGGAAAAAATGTACAGTGTCAGGGCGAGCAATAATCCCTCAAACTGGCTCGGCCCAATTTGGGGTATTTCAAATTATCTGACTTATAAAGGTTTGGTTAATTATGGATTTGATAAAGAAGCCTCGGGTCTGGCTATTAAAATCATCTCTCTGTTTGCAAATGATTATAGGAAATATGGCGCCCTACATGAATACTATGAGCCAGATTCTGGTTCTCCGGTATTGAATAAAGGATTTCAGAACTGGAATTATTTAGTACTGAATATGATAGCGTGGCTTAAAAAAGGAACCCTAGTTGAAGAGTTTTAGATCTTAAATTATTCTGAGAAATGAAGAAATATGTATTGTCACTGTGCCTGTTTTTATTAAGTATTGGCTGTTATGCACAGAATACTGGCGAATCAGTCGAAAAGTGGGGCAGATTTGAAAAGATATTAAAAGGCACGAGTTCAGGCAATCCGTTTTCAGAAATCAGCTTGACGGCCGAATTTTCTAATGGCACCCAAACTATTAAAACCAATGGATTTTATGATGGCAACGGAGTATACAAAATAAGATTTATGCCTGTTGAAACGGGTACCTGGAAATACGTAACAACAAGCAATAGCAAGGAATTAAATAATATTAAAGGGGAGTTTATCTGTGTAAACCCAGGAAAAGATAATCACGGCATGGTTAAAGTTTGGAATACCTATAATTTCAAATATACCGATGGCAAAATATATTATCCCTTTGGTACCACCATGTATGCCTGGACTCATCAGGGAGAGAAATTGCAACAGGAAACACTCATCGCATTGAAAACATCTGGCTTCAATAAATTGAGAATGTGTGTTTTTCCTAAGTATTATACCAATGTTGAGAATGATCCCGAATTATATCCTTATCAAAAGCTTTCTCAAAAAAAGGATTCTACCGGAAGGGTTACTTTCAGCTGGAATTTTAAAAAGTTCGACCCTGCCTTTTTTGCTCATCTTGAAAAGCAATTAGATGAACTGAGAGATATGGGTATTGAAGCAGATCTGATTATTTTCCACCCCTATGATAAAGGAAGATGGGGCTTTGATGATATGGGGAAGGAAAATGATGAGTTTTATTTAAAATATCTTGTTGCACGTCTTGCCTCATTCCGAAACGTATGGTGGTCGATGGCTAATGAATTTGATTATATCAAAACAAAACCACGTGAAATTTGGGATAACTATTCGAAAGTTGTCAGCGACAACGACCCTTATAAACACTTGCTTTCTATTCATAACGGCAGTATCTACTTTGATAATTCTAAACCGTTTATAACCCATCTAAGTATTCAAAATAGCTCTGCTGTAGAAGATTTTGGCCGGGCGGGATTGTTGCGGGATGCTTTTTTTAAACCTGTAATCTACGATGAAGTGTGTTATGAGGGCAACCTTACCCAACGATGGGGCAGGCTAAGCGGACAAGAAATGGTTCATGCCGTTTGGCAAGGAGTAATTGCCGGAACGTATGTAACGCATGGCGAAACAATAAAAGGTGTTGGCGATACAATATCATGGGCTAAAGGCGGAAAGTTTAAAGGAGAAAGTCCTGCACGAATTGCTTTTTTAAGAGACCTAATAGAACAGGGACCGGGACCTTTGACGTTTGCCGATACCTGGAAGGATTTGCAAACTGCACAAGTTGACAGCAATTATTACATGATCTATTTTGGAAAGGAAGTTTTAACCGAATGGAAGTTCAGTTTGCCAAAAAAGAACGGTCCACCCTAAGGGCACTAAATTTAAAATAGATGTTATTGATGCCTGGAATATGACGGTAACACCTTTAACCGATAGTATTGTGACAGCAGCTGCAGATGGATATAGAATATTCGATAAAGATTTAAAAGTTATTAATCTGCCGGGGCGGCCTTTCATTGCGTTGCGAATCAAACGTTTGTAACAAAGAAGTCAAGGAAAATCTTAAACATCAAACTGACAATTATCTCATGTTTAAACCAGTATCCACAGCTGTTACTACCAATACCGCAGGTTCCTGGGTTGCAGAACCAGGCAATTACACAGAATGCTGCATATTAGGACTTTAAATAAAGTGTACTATGTGAAAATTCTTTGGAATTATTTTTCACACAATAACAGAAGGTCAATCAATGATAAAAGCGATAAAAATTATGAAATTTAAAATTCTATGTAAACGGGTATTCTTAATTGGATTTTTACTGACTTTACTAACTGAAGCTGGTATAGCGCAATCTAAAGCCACCTGGATTTGGTACCCCGGCGATTTTGAAGTATGGTTGGGTAATAAAATGCAAAACCGCCGTACCGAACGCGGTTCTTTTTTGCCTCCTTTCTGGAAACTGGACAATCATTATGTGTTAATCGATTTCCATAAAGTATTTGATTTAAAAGAGGCGGAAGAAGCTGAGCTTTTTGTTGAAGGACAATACAACGTGAAGGTCGACGGAAAGCCGTTTTTTGGTTATCCAAACAAAATAACTATCCCGGCAGGGAAACATAAAGTAAGCTTAAAAGTGTTTTGCCAGGATAGAGTTCCCGCTATTTATGTAAGAGGAAAACAGGTTGTTTCTGATTCGACCTGGCTGGTTACGTACGAAGATAAAGAATGGATCGATCAATCGGGAAAAGTTTCTGATCAGTCCGGTACTACCTGGCTAAAGGCGGCTTCATGGAATTTCGATGCTCCATCAAGCCCACCATCAAAGTTTAGGTTGGCAACCAAACCTCAGTCGGCTGTTAACAGTCAAAAGAACGGCAACTCTACGGTTTACGATTTTGGTAAAGAGACTTTTGGCTTTGTGAAAATGCATGGATTGAAAGGAAAGGGCCGGATCGAACTTTATTATGGTGAGTCGAAAGAAGAGGCATTGAGCAAAGAGCATGCGGAAACCCTGGATATGCTGGATATCAGCTTTTCGCAGAAAAGAGATACAATCACCGAACTTACTAAAGCATTCAGATATGTAAACGTTGTTTTGCCACAAGGCTTAACGCTCGATTCGGTTTCCATGCTGTACGAATATCTTCCTGTTGCAGATAAAGGTGGTTTTCGTTGCTCGGATGAAGAGATCAATAAGATTTATGATGTAGCTAAGTACACTTTCCATTTAAACACCAGGGAGTTTTTTATCGACGGTATAAAACGCGATCGCTGGATTTGGTCTGGAGATGCGTATCAGAGTTACCTGATGAATTATTACCTGTTGTTCGACTCTCCGTCGGTATCACGTACACTTCTTGCTTTACGCGGAAAAGATCCGGTAACGAGTCATATTAATACCATTATGGATTATACTTTTTACTGGTTTATTGGTATTTACGATTACTACTTGTACTCTGGTGATAAGAATTTTATCCAGCAGTTTTATCCACGGATGCAAAGTTTAATGGAATACTGTTTGTCCCGAAGAAATGCGAATGGCATGATGGAAGGTCTTGCAGGCGATTGGGTATTTATTGATTGGGCCGATGGTTTAAGCAAGAAAGGTGAAGTGAGTTTTGAGCAAATGCTTTTGGCCCGAAGCTTGGAAGCGATGGCAATAAGTGCCGAAATTGCAAAAGACAGTGCAGGTGCAGCACGTTACAAGAAATTAGCATCGGAACTTAAAACTAAAATATTTGCCAATTACTGGAGCGATGAAAAACATGCTTTGGTACACAGTCGCGTGGATGGTAAGCAAACTGATAATGTAACCCGCTATGCAAACATGTTCGGTATTTTCTTCAACTATTTTAACGAATCGCAGAAGCAGGATGTTAAACAACATGTGCTGCTGAACGATAAAATTCAAAAAATTACCACGCCATACATGCGCTTTTACGAGCTTGAAGCATTATGCGCAATGGGCGAGCAGCCTTACGTTCTGAAAGAAATGAAGGACTATTGGGGCGGCATGTTAAAATTGGGCGCAACTTCTTTCTGGGAAGAATACAATCCATCTAAAAAAGGGGCTGAACATTATGCGATGTATGGTCGTGAGTTCGGAAAAAGCCTTTGTCATGCATGGGGCGCAAGTCCGCTTTATCTATTGGGTAAATATTATTTAGGTGTTAAGCCATTATCACCAGGCTATCAAACATGGGTTGTCGAACCTAATTTGGGCGGATTAAAATGGATGGAAGGAAAAGTCCCGACTCCGAACGGCGAGATTTCTGTTTATGCAAGTACTTCAGAAGTTAAGGTGAAATCGCCGGTAGGGACAGGAACACTGCGTTTGAAAAGTAAAACCAAACCCAATGTTAAAGGAGCAAAAGTTCAATCTGTTGGTAATGGAGTTTATGAAATTACAATCCCGAGAGGGAAGGAATATGTAGTAAAATACAGTATGTAGTTGGGAAAATGATAATTCTGGTTCCGGTGTTTAATCTGCACCAGAACCAGATATTAAATCCCAACTCTTTTTTGAATCAATTTTGAACACTTCATAGCTGCTGCTAATATTTCCTTATTTTCCACCCCCTTATTTATATTTAAAGTTGTAAGGCGAGATACGGTTAGACAGGCAATAATCCCGCTATCGGTTTGCCCCACAGGTACCGAAATATCGATTACGCCTTCAGCTAAATCGCTGGTTCGCATATAAAATCCATTTAATTTGATCTGGTCCAAAGAACGCAAAAATTGCTCTCTTTGGGTTGGCTTATAATCTTTATATATTTTATTGGCTTTAAGTAAGGCTTCTCTTTCCTGTTTGGGTAAAAAAGCCAGTAAAACTTTCCCGGAAGCTGTTAAAGGCAAGGGAAAGAGGTTGCCTTCTTCAATAGATAAAGCAATAGGTTCGGGACTTCTGGCATGAAGGACAACCATAACCTGGTTTAAATATAAAATGCTCAAATGACAGGATTGCCTGATGATGTGAGCGAGTTCCTCTAAAGGATGCTGAGCCGATTTACAAAGCTCATCAACCGGCGAATGCCTATGAGAAAGATGATATAACTTTAATGTTAGTCTGTATTTTCCGGAAATTTCGTCTCTTAAAATATAACCTCTGCTTTCGAGACTCATTAGCATCCGGTATATTTCATTAGATGTTCTGTTAATACCTGTAGCAATTTCAGTTTGTGAAAGGGGGATTGATTGCGAAGATAAATATTCAAGAATGTCAAGACCTTTATCCAAAGCAGGCGCCTGATATTTGTTATCCTTCTCTGTCATTTCTTCTATAAATCGGTAGATTTTTTAACAAACATACTGATTGAATTTTACTATTTGATTTGTAGTGTTTTTTTTACGAAGGAATTTTTCAAATTGATTTTCATATTTGAAAAAACTTTTTATATTTGAATAAGTAACCAGTTTAAAACATTTTTTTTCATCTACAATCCAGGCAAATCATTCGCTGATTGGCATTTATTTTAATTTATTGTTAATAGTGTTATTTAACCGATTTATAAACTAAAAACCGAGCAGTATGCAGCAATTCGACCAATAAAAAAGCAGGAATATTAATATTCCTGCTATAAGTGCCGACGGCAAATCATGCACTTAAGGCTAATTCTTGATCAATTAACCAATTAACAAAGTTATGAAAACTTTAAAATTTAATCTCTTTCATTATGAGGGGAATAGAAGGCTACTATGGCCGTTCCTTTGCATCTTTATCCTTTCAACAGTATTTCAGAATTCCATTTTTGCCCAGCAAGTATCACTTACAGTTGCAGGCACAGTAAAATCCACCGATGGTGAAACCCTGCCTGGCGTCGGAATCAGAATTAAAAACACCGATTTAAGTTCTTCTACAGATGTGAATGGTAATTTTAAGATTACCGTGCCTTCCGGGAATTCTGTTCTTGTATTCAGTTATATTGGTTTTACTATGCAGGAGGTGGCTGTAAATAATCGAACAACCATTAATATTGAATTACAGGCAGATAGTAAAGCCTTGGATGAAGTAGTTGTGGTTGGGTATGGTACACAGAAACGAGTAAATCTTACTGGCTCGGTATCGACAGTTAACGGTGCTACATTGACAGAAAGACCTGCCCCAAATGCTGCCAATCTTTTACAGGGAAGAGTAGCCGGTTTGCAGGTAACACAACCATCGGGTGAGCCGGGAAGAGACAATCCTAATTTTATTATACGGGGGCGAGGATCATTTGGTAGCGGTACCAATATTCAACCCCTTGTTTTAATCGACGGTGTTACAGGTTCACTTAACAACCTTTCGCCGGATGATATCGAAAGCGTAAACGTATTGAAAGATGCGGCCTCCGCAGCAATTTATGGATCAAGAGGAGCGAATGGAGTTATTTTAGTTACTACAAAAAAGGGTAAAAGAGGTGAGCCCGTGTTTAGTTATCGCCTGAACGTAGGCAGGCATACACCTACAGCTTTACCCGATTTAATAACTAATTCTGCGGAGTATATGACCATGTATAATGCTGCTGCAACACGCCAGGGGATTCCTGCAGCAACTGGTCAGTATGATCCCGTGGAAATAGCTAAATACCGCGATGCCACGGACAGGAATTTATATCCAAACTTCGATAATATTGACTATTATATAAATTCTTCTACTGTAAGTAATCATAATTTATCTGTTTCAGGAGGTTCGGATAAGAGCACCTACAATCTTTCATTGGGATATTTAGACCAGAATGCGGTTATCAGAGGATATAAGTACAAAAAGTATAATGCTTTATTGAACTATTCAACTGAGGTAAATAAATATGTTACAGTTGGAACCTCAGCGAATCTTACTTACAAAGACAGAAATGAGCCTCCGTTTACCGGAGAAGGTATGACTCTTTCTATTTATGCCGCCGGCCCCTTATATGGTCCTTTTTTGCCCGACGGAAGTGGCCGTATAGCGTCAAAAGCTTATGCCTTCGAAGGAAGAAACCGGAATCCGCAGGAGTATTATGCCATGGGCAACCAAAGCACCAAAGAATATAATCTAAATGGCCAGGCTTACCTTGATGTAAAACCCTTAAAAGGCTTAACATGGTCTACAAAAGTGGCTCTGAACTATACGGATGAATATTATAAGATGTATCAGCGACCATATCAGGCATTTCTCACACAGAAAAGTGCTACTGCAACCGATTATACTTTTAACTCTTTTGGTCCTGATATTCTGGGGATTACAGACCAATATTCAAAGGTGTTAAATCCGACCCTATACTCTACCTTAACTTATAATACCAAAATAAAAGAAGATCATAATTTAAACGTCTTGGCTGGATATGAGCAAATATCTTTCAAAAATCAAAATTTACGGGCCAGAAGAACGAGCACAGTTGCGCCTGTCTTACAGGATTTAACAGGTTATCTTCCCACTGGCGAAAGCTTGTATTTCAGTCATCCTAGATTGCCCGGACTGGCAGCACCATCAGAATGGGCCTTACGCTCATTTTTTGGACGGGTGAATTACGATTTTAAGGGAAAGTATTTATTAGAGGGTAATTTACGGTATGACGGAACATCTAAAGTTTCACCCGAATATCGATGGGGTACATTTCCTTCTGTGTCTGCAGGATGGGTAGTTTCAGAAGAAAAATTCCTTCAGAATAAAGTTAATTGGCTGAGTAATTTAAAATTACGGGCATCTTATGGTGTTCTGGGAAATCAGGATGTGGGTACATATTTGTATCAGGATAATCTTGTGATTAATAATGTCTTCTATCCTTTTGATAATGCAACATTGCAACAAGGTGCCGTTAATAACGTGTTCAAAGATCAAAGTTTAAGATGGGAATCTACCAGTGTTCTTGATTTTGGATTGGATTTAGATATCCGCAGAGGGTTATTGGGACTTACTTTTGATTGGTTTAACAAAACGACCTACGATATTTTGGCTCAGCAGCCCATTCCATTCAGTTTGGGTTTAAATGCACCAACGACCAACGATGGTAAATTGCAAAATAAAGGTATCGAGTTGGGCCTTACTCATCAGAACAAGATAGGTCAGGTTTCCTATGGTGCCAATTTCCTGGTATCTACTGCGAAAAACAAAGTGTTAGATATCCGCGTTCCTAGCGAGTCTGGATCCAGTATCCGCAAAGTGGGTTTACCATATGATGCTCATTATTTATATGTATGGGACGGCATTTTTCAGGTAGAGGATATCGGAAATCCAAACGTTCCAAAGCACTCATTAAATCTTAACCCCAAGCCAGGCGACCTCAAAATGAAAGATCTTGATGGCGATGGCGACGTTGATGTGAATGATCGTCAGGTAGTAGATGGGTATTATCCCGATTTTACTTATTCGTTCGGACTGAACCTCGCATATAAAAGATTCGGTTTCAATGCATTTTTCCAGGGAGTTGAAGGAATTTCAAATCGGGTAACGGGCTGGGGAGTAGATCCATTTCATCAGGGAGCATCACCCACCACTAAATGGAAAGATGCCTGGACGCCTGAAAACAGAAGCAATACTTTGCCTGCCATTTATATACAAGGCTATTCGGGTGTTCAAAGTTATGTGGGCTCTACTTATTATTTGCAGGATGCATCGTATCTGCGGTTAAAAAATGTTGTGCTTTCGTATGATTTGCCTACAGCTTTGGCTAAAAAAGTAGGAACCAACGGGATAGGGGTTTATTTATCAGGTGACAACCTGTTTACCATCACTAAATACGAAGGCGGAGATCCCGAGAGAGCTAACCCAACTGGCAACTTTGCGCAGTATCCGCAGACCCGTATTTATAATGTAGGTGTTAACGTTAAATTTTAAAGATAAGACTATGCAAAACAACTATAAAATATCTGTGCTCCTTTCGGCAAGTTTGCTGTTGGGAACAGTATCCTGTAAAAAAGATTTTTTAGACAAAAATCCTTTAAACAGTGTTTCAAGTCAGATTTTTTGGGCCTCAGAAGCTGATGTTAAAACAGGTCTGGCGGGTGTATACTCCCGACTTCAGCAGAATTTTCTGGGTTATGAAAAGATTTATTTGGATGGAATTACCGATAATGCCTATTTGTTGCCGGGTAATGGTAACCAGGGTAGTATGTCCTTAATGTCAACCGGTGGGATAAATGGCAGTACGGGTGCGATACAAAACATGTTCAGTTCTCCTTATCGGTTAATCTCATCATGTAATTATTTCTTGGACAATGTGGATAAAGCTCCAATTAGTGATGCAGCGAAGGATGTATACAAAGCAGAGGTACGTTTTCTAAGGGCCTTCGCCTATTTTAATTTGGTCCAGGATTTCGGTGGTGTACCGATTTATAGGAATTATCTGGCAAAATTAGATGATTATAAAATTGCAAAAAGTACCAAAGAAGAGGTGTATGCCTTTATTGAGGAGGATTTAGACTTTGCAATTGCAAACCTCCCTGATATAAAATACAATGGACATGCTGTTAAAGGAGCTGCACAAGGAATTAAAGCCAGAGTGCTTATCACACAACAAAAATATAGTCAGGCAGTTCCATTGTTAGAGCAAATAATAAGTACTTCTTCCGGCAAATTTGCTTTATCCAATAATTATGCCGCTTTGTTTAAAACTTCAGGACAAAATACTGCGGCGGTAAATACCGAAATTATGTTTTCTACCCAATATTTAGCTCCCAACAGCGTTCACAGAACCAGCCCGGGGGCTTCGGGTTTGGATATAGAATTTGGTAGAGATATTTTAATTCAGCCTTATCGAGATCTTGCGGATGATTATGAAATGACGGATGGTAAGCCGGCTTCCGAATCTCTGCTGTATAATCCATTAACACCCTATTCTAATCGTGACCCACGGCTTGACCTTACGGTAAAGCTTCCGGGAGAAACGTGGAGAAACTCTTCAGGAACTGCTTTCGCGCCACCTTCAGTGCCAGCTACGGGGTTTCTTGTTGAAAAATATGTGAACGTAGCTCAGGGACCTTTTACAGCTGCCACAGCAACCACGTCTGATCAGGATATAATCCATCTTCGATACGCCGATATCTTATTAATGTATGCTGAAGCTAAAAATGAAGTAAGCGGTCCCGATGCAAGCGTGTACAAAGCAATCAGCGATGTAAGAGGTCGCGCGGGCATTAATATGCCTCCAGTTGATCAGACTAAATACAATACTAAAGAAAAGCTACGCGACTATATCCGTCATGAAAGACGCGTGGAGTTTGCGTTTGAAGGACAACGTTATAATGACTTAAAGCGTTGGAATATTGCACATGTTAAATTGCCGACTTTAAAAGACCCTGCAAATACTCCATTGGTTTTCGAAACAAAGAATTATTTATTGCCATTCCCGTCATCGGAATTGTCTAATAATCCTCAATTAGTCCAAAACCCAAATTACAATTAATACTATGTTATCAGGAAGAGTTTATTTAATTGGCTCTTCCTGATATATATTGCGTTAAATCAGCCTCATGCTCAAATATTCTACGATAAGATTGTATAATACATAGAGAACATGATATAAAAAAGAAGTTTGTGGCCATTCTATCTTTGTAAGAGAGCTTCTCCTTAAATTGAATGAGCACAACGATTATTTAAGTTGAAGGAAACCGATTGAGACACTATCTGAGCTAATTATTCATTTTAAATTATCAGGTTCCATCTGGATGAGAATACTTCTGACAATTGCATCTCTTTTCATTTTTACTTGCACAAATGCTCAACTGGTTGACAAAACCCCCGCAGCTGTGCCGATAGCGCCTTCTATTTATAATCGCGAGCCCTGGGAAGACCCATCTGTTAGCGGCATCAACCGTGAACCGTCCAGAGCTACTGCATATTCATTTTCAACGGTGGCCGATGCGCTTAAGGGCGATCGTGAGAAGTCGAAAAGAATGCTTTCGCTTAATGGGGAATGGGATTTCTCTTTCGCGTTTAAGCCCTCAGATGCGCCTAAAGACTTTTATAAATCCCGCGTAAGCGGATGGAAAAAAATAGAAGTTCCAAGCAATTGGGAGTTGAAAGGATACGATAAGCCTATTTACAAAAGTGCTGTTTATCCCTTTCGACCAGTTAATCCGCCTTATGTACCACAAGATTATAATGGCGTAGGATCTTATCAACGTGCATTCACTCTTCCTGATAACTGGAAGAACATGAACGTCACACTTCATTTCGGTGGTGTTAGTTCTGCTTATAAAGTATGGTTAAATGGTAAATTCCTTGGCTATGCTGAAGATAGCTTTTTGCCTTCAGAATTTAATATTACACCGTATTTGCAAGCCGGCGAAAATATTGTCTCGGTTCAGGTAATCCGCTGGAGCGATGGAAGCTTTTTAGAAGATCAGGATCATTGGCGTTTAAGTGGAATTCAGCGAGAGGTAATGCTCCTGGCAGAGCCGAAATTTCGAATTGCTGACTTTCACTGGCAGGCAAAACTCGACAAAGAGTATAAAGATGCGGTTCTGAGCATTCGCCCGAGAATCGAAAATTTAACAGGTAAAGAAGTAAAAGGCTATAAAGTTCAGGCACATCTTTTTGATAAAGATGGGAAGCCAGTTTTTCAGAAACCCCTGGAAAGAACCGCCGAAAGTATTATAAATGAAATATACCCCAGACTGGATAATGTAAAGTTTGGATTGCTTGAAACTACAGTGAAAAATCCGGCAAAGTGGAGTGATGAAGAGCCAAATCTTTATACTTTGGTTCTTTCTTTACAGGATAGTACGGGTAATATTCTGGAGGCAAAAAGTTGTAAAATTGGCTTTCGGAGCATTGAATTTTCCAAAACGGATAGCAAATTATTAATCAACGGAAAGGTAACTTATTTATATGGCGTTAACAGGCCTGATCATCACCCCACCAAGGGGAAAGCCTTAAGCAGGGAAGATATTTTGGAAGATGTTCGAACAATTAAGCGCTTCAACTTTAACTGTATTCGTACCAGTCATTATCCAATGGATCCATATTTATACGATTTGTGCGATAGATACGGAATTTTAGTTATTGATGAGGCAAATCTCGAAACTCACGGACTGGGCGGAAAGCTGAGTAATGATCCGGCATGGACCGGCGCTTATCTTGAAAGAAGCAACCGTATGGTGATGCGTGATAAAAATCATCCAAGTATTATTATCTGGAGTTTAGGAAATGAATCTGGCCGGGGCCCGAATCATGCAGCCATGGCCGAATGGATCCACGATTTTGATATCACCCGCCCGGTTCATTATGAACCTGCCATGGGTAATCCGCGTTTAGAAGGATATATCGATCCTTCGGATCCTCGTTATTTAAAATCAAACGACCATTCACATCGCATCCAGAATCCACAGGATTCTTATTATGTGGATATTGTAAGCCGCATGTATCCAAGTACCTACACCCCTAAACTTTTGGTGGATCAGAACAATAACGACAAAAGACCGATTTTCTTTGTCGAGTATGCCCACGCAATGGGTAATTCTGTAGGAAACATGAAAGATTTTTGGGATATTTTTCGCTCAACGCCAAGAATTATAGGTGGAGCAATCTGGGAATTTAAAGATCAGGGCTTGTTGAAGAAAGATAGTGCAGGTGTTGAATATTACGCTTATGGCGGTGATTTTGGAGAAAAGTATTTCGACAATTTCACAATCAAAGGAGTTGTAGCATCAGATGGAAGACCAAAATCTCCGATGTTTGAGTGTAAGCGAGTTTACCAGGGAGCGCAAACTGAATTGATTGACCCGGCAAAGGGATTGTTAAAAATAAGCAACAGACATGCGGTAAAATCATTGAGCTCCTATACAGTAACTCTGCTCGTGCGTGAAGATGGACGAGTTGTGGTAAATAAGATTCTTCCTAAAATTAATCTTGCCGCTGGAAAAGACACAATTCTAAGTATTGCCAAATATCTTCCAAAAATAAAACCAGGATCAGAATATTTAGCAGACATACATTTTACATTATCTGCTGACGAACCTTGGGCTCCAAAAGGGTTTGAGGTAGCATCTAATCAGTTCGCTCTAACAGGTTTAGCCGAGCCGAGAATGATAAAAAGTTCGCCTTATCCATCGATAACATTAAATGAAAATTCTTCGGGCTATCAACTAATAGGAAAGACGTTTAACGTTTCATTCGATAAGGAAAATGGGGCTTTAACATCGTTCAAAGTAAATGGAAAAGAGCAGATTTTTGCTCCCCTGTTACCTGATTTTACTCGTCCGCAAACGGATAACGACAAGCGCGGTTGGAAAACCCACAAGAAGTTGAAGCAATGGTTTTCTCCTGAACTGAAATTGAAAAATATCTCTGCTGAGCACACGAATCCCGGTTCTGTACAAATAAAAAGCGTTTATACTTTAATAAACGATAGCGCACAGGTAAATATAATTTATGCCCTTAACGGGGACGGTGTGTTAAAAGTGGATTATTCCATGACTGTAAAATCAGGCTTGCCGAACATTCCAAAAGTGGGCATGCAGGGTGGAATTGCCAGAAATTACGACACAATAAATTGGTATGGAAAAGGCTTGCTTGAAAACTATATTGACCGGAATTACGGCTTTGATGCGGCAATCTATTCTCAAAATATCTATGACTTTATGGAGCCTTATGCTGTTCCCCAGGAAAATGGAAATCGTACCGATGTACGCTGGATGTATTTGTCTGATAAGAATAAAACTGAGGGTCTGTTGGTTGTGGCCGACAGTCTTTTGAGCATGAGCGCATGGCCTTACACGGAAGAAAATATTGTCAGTGCGAAACATACCAATAAATTAAAAGAAGCTGGTTATATCACATTAAATATTGATCTGATTCAAATGGGAGTAGGCGGAAATGATAGCTGGAGTGATGTTGCGGCGCCTTTGGAAAAATATCAAGTTCCCGCAAAGAATTACTCGTATAGTTTTTACCTGCTTCCTGTAAAAGCAAATAAAGAGGAAGTAGGAGCGATTGCAAAAAAAATAAAGTTTTAAATATGCGTTTTGTCATCTCGACAATAAGAGAGATCTCTTGAGTAAATCGCTTAGATACTCTATGTGTTAGAAATGACGTACGTTCTAGTGAAAATAATTTACCAATGTCTGAAAAAGTAATTTTAAAAGGAATAACCTGGAATCACAGTCGTGGATTGATTCCTATGGTGGCAACAGCACAACGTTTTTCTGAGTTAAATCCCAATGTAGAGATAAGCTGGGAAAAAAGAAGCCTTCAGCAATTTGCGGATTTTTCTATTCAAGAACTTGCCCAGCGCTTTGATTTATTGGTAATAGACCATCCCTGGGCCGGCTTCGCAGCTAAAACACAATCGATTGTGCCTTTAGACGCATACCTGACAAAAGGATACATTCAGGATCAAAGGCAAAATACGGTTGGCCGTTCCTTTGAGAGTTATTCGTACGACGGACATCAGTGGGCTTTAGCAATTGATGCCGCTACTCCTGTGGCTTCCAGTCGCCCCGACTTATTCGATAAATATGGCTTGGATCTACCCAAATCCTTTAGTGATCTTTTAGAGTTAGCAGACGAAGGGCTGGTTGCTTTTGCAGGTATTCCAATCGATGTTTTAATGAATTTTTATACCTTCTGCTGTTCTTTGGGCGAAGATCCTTGTCAGGATGAATATTCCATAATATCCGAGGAAATAGGTGTGAAAGCACTGCGAATGTTTCGCGAACTCGCCTTAAGAATCCATCCTGATAATTTTAACCGCAATCCTATTCAGGTTTATGAAGCAATGACAAAAGGAGACCAAATCGCCTACTGTCCTTTTGCCTACGGTTATTCAAATTACTCGCGAAGGGGATATTCAAGAAAAGTTCTTCATTTTCATGATATGATATCCCTTGACGGAAAAACGAATTTAAAAAGTACTCTTGGTGGAACTGGCCTTGCCATCTCTTCCAGCTCAAAAAATATTTCGGTAGCTGTTCAATATGCAAATTATGTTGCTTCTTCTGAATGTCAGCAAACGGTATTTTTCGAAAATGGTGGTCAGCCCGGACATTTGAGCGCCTGGACTGATGCTGAGGTAAATCGCCGTACCCACGATTATTTCTCGAATACTTTACCAGCCTTGCAGCGTGCTTTCCTTCGTCCGCGTTATCATGGACACATGTTTTTCCAGGATCATGCAGGCGATATTGTACGAGATTACCTGATGAAAGGCGGTAACGAAAAAGAAGTTTTGAATAGGATGAATGAATTGTATTTAAGATCCAGAAACTTACAAATGGCATGAAGCGACCATTAGAAGGACTTTTAGTTTTAGAGTTCTGCCAATTTTTGGCGGGTCCTTTAGCTGGTTTAAAACTTGCTGATCTTGGTGCTCGTGTTATAAAAATTGAGCGTCCGGTAAAAGGGGAAGCTTGTCGTCAGTTGGCAATCAAAAATCTTTTTATAGAAGATGATAGCTTACTTTTTCACACCATAAACCGAAACAAAGAATCATACGCTGCGGATTTAAAAAATACAGCTGATCTTGATAAAATTAAAAAATTGATTGCAAAAGCAGATGTGATGACCCATAATTTCCGTCCGGGAGTGATGGAAAAGATCGGTTTGGATTTCGAAGCTGTAAAAGCGATCAACCCTAAAATAATATATGGAGCTGTGACTGGTTACGGTACCAAAGGTCCCTGGGCAAATAAACCCGGTCAAGATCTTCTGGTCCAGTCACTTTCCGGCTTAACACAATTAACCGGTACAAAATCAGATGGCCCGGTGCCATTTGGACTCTCTGTGGCCGATACCATGTGTGGTAATCACCTGGCCCAGGGAATTCTTGCCGGATTATTGAAACGCTCGAAAACAGGAAAGGGATGTTTGGTAGAAGTTAGCCTTTTGGAATCAACACTCGATTTACAATTCGAGGTTTTAACAACTTATTTAAATGATGGAGGGAAGCTTCCGGAACGCAGTTCTGTAAAAGGCAGCGGCCATGCTTATTTGAGTGCTCCTTACGGGATTTACCAGACAGCAGATGGCTACCTGGCCTTGGCAATGGGAAATCTGGTAACGATTGCTGCCGCGATAGGCTGTCATCTTAAAGAATCTCACCAGGATGCTTCTTTATGGTTTGATGAAAGGGATGAGATTGGAACCTTCTTTTCAGAAATTATTATTCAAAAAACGACCAATGAGTGGCTTTCCATTTTAGAAACAGCAGGAATCTGGTGTTCTCCGGTTTTAAATTACCAGGAAGTGTTTGAACAGAACGCTGTGAAACAAGCAGGACTTGTTCAAATATTAAATCCAAATGAAGATGTCCAAATTAAAACTACCCGAAGTCCGATAAGGATAAACGAAGCAAAGCTTTATTCTCCGAAGGCGGCACCAAAAGTCGGGGCAGATAACGAGGTCTTAACCAAAGAGTTTAATCTGGACAGTATATGAAGCCATTAGAAGATTATCTGGTAATAGACTTTAGTCAGTTCCTTTCAGGGCCTTCGGCCAGTCTGCGTATGGCTGATTTGGGTGCAAGAGTGATAAAGATTGAACGCCCGGTCACGGGTGATATTTGCCGAACTCTCTATACATCCAATGTGGTGATGAATGGCGAGTCATCCGTGTTTCATGCTATAAACAGAAATAAGGAAAGCTTTGTTGCTGATTTGAAAGATGAAGATGATTGCAAAGGTATACGGCAATTACTTGAAAAGGCAGATGTTGTACTTCATAATTACCGCCCTGGAGTGATGGAACGCCTGGGCTTTGATTATAAGAGCGTAAGTGTATTAAATTCTGGGGTAGTTTACGGTGAAATATCAGGTTACGGAACGGAAGGAGAATGGAAAGATAAACCCGGTCAGGATCTTTTATTACAATCCCTTACGGGTTTAACATGGCTAAGTGGCAATGCAGCCAGCGGACCTGTTCCTATGGGATTGTCGATCGTTGATATGCTGGCCGGAGCACATTTACTACAAGGCGTTTTAGCCTGCTTGTTTAGTAAAAGTATCAGCGGAGAAGGCGCACTGGTACAGGTAAGTATGCTCGAGTCCTCGCTTGATTTTCAGTTTGAAACGATAACTACTTTTTTAAATGATGGCGGTGCATTACCCCAACGGACCAAAACTAATAATGCAAATGCATATTTAGGTGCTCCTTACGGGATATATGAGACAGCAAACGGGCATATTGCTTTAGCAATGGGTTCGATTCCTGTGTTAGGCGATTTGTTAGAATGCGATGAGCTTAAATCATATACGGAAATCTCCGAAGCTTTTGAAAAACGTGATGAGATCAAAGAAATTTTGGCCATTCATCTTAAAGGCGGAGCAACGGAAAAATGGCTCTCTGTTTTAGAACCTGCTGATATTTGGTGTGCCAATATTTTGAACTGGCAACAGCTGATGGATCATGAAGGGTTTAAGGTGCTGGATATGATTCAGCAGGTTGAAATGTCGGATGGATTTATTTATAGAACTACCCGTTGCCCAATTCGGATAGACGGAGAACTTTTTACTTCAGCCAAAGCATCTCCAAAGTTGGGAGAAGATAATGTGAGTATAATTAATGAATTTCGGTTGGTGAGGACACCAATCGAGGCGACCGAGACACCGGGGTTGGTGTCTTCACCAACCATAAAAAACTAAAGCTATGAGTGCCGGTGAGAAATTTAGAATAGCAGTTCGCAAGTTTGGTCCCTTTGAATCAGCTATGGAAAAGCTATGGGATAAATTCTGCAAACAAACAGGCTGCACCCTACAGGCAGAAATGGTGCCCATGGATTTGCATCCGCTTCATGATGCAACCCTGACTCAACGAGGCCTGGCAAATGGCGACTGGGATGTCGCTCACATCAATACCGACTGGATTTATGAGGCCTATTCCAGCGGTTCAGTTGAAAAATTAAACAGATACATAGCCACTAAACCGCCAATGAATTACCCGGTAGGATGGAGTAATTCCCTTTTGCGGATGCAGCAGTTTGGTGAAGATATTGTTGGTTTACCTTTTCATGACGGCCCGGAATGTTTTATATATCGGAAAGATTTGTTTGAAAGTGTTCAAGAGCAGGAAGCCTATTTACAGAAGTACGGTAAAGTTTTAGAAGTGCCTCAAACCTGGGAGGATTTTCAGCAGGTAGCACAGTTTTTTAATCGGCCTGAGCAAAATCTCTTCGGAAGTGTTTTTGCGTGTTATCCGGATGGCCATAATACCGTTTTTGATTTCTGTCTTCAGTTATGGACCCGTGGCGGTTCACTGGTAGATGATAATGGAAAGGTGAAAATTGACACCCGAGAAGCTATTGAGGGACTGAACTTTTATCGCCAGTTGGTAAGCGATAAAACGGCTGTTCATCCAAAATCATCTGAGTATGAGTCGGTGCAGGCAGGAATGGCCTTCGCTCGTGGGGAAGTTGCCATGATGATAAACTGGTTTGGTTTTGCGTCGATGTGCGAGGTGTATGAAGAATCCCAAGTTAAAGGCAAAGTAGATATCACATCTTTACCTCATTCTGAAGGAAAAGAATCAGCTTCGTTAAACGTTTATTGGCTCTATACAATCGGCTCGGGCAGTAAACACAAAGACCTAGCGTATGATTTTATCCGCTTTGCGGTGAACCAGGAAAATGATAAGCTTTTAACCCTCGAAGGGGGTATCGGTTGCCGGATTTCGACCTGGAAAGACGAGGAAATAAACCAGATCATACCGTATTATCACAAATTAGAAATGCTTCATAAAACGGCTAAATCGCTTCCTCAGAAAAGTAATTGGGCTCAAATAGCAGAAATTATTGATGAAGCAGTTTTGAAAGCAATGAATAGCAATGTTCCTGCCGCAGAGATTCTTGAATCAGCTCAAAAGAAAATTAAACAGCTTAATACCTAAGTTATGTTATTAAAAATCTGTCAATTACATATTGAATTTTGTTTTTCGGTGTTTACAGTTTTTAATTCTGACTTTTTAATTTTTAATTAATAATGCAAATACCATATAAACCTCAATTACCTGAAACACGGCAACCGATCATCATCATTGGTGCAGGCGGAATAGTGAAGGATGCGCATTTGCCCGCTTATAAACAGGCTGGTTTTTATGTTTATGGAATTGCAAACAGAACAATTTCCAGGGCTGAGAAGTTGGCTGCCGAATTTGACATTCCAAATGTTTACGGTAGTGTCGCTGACGCAGTAGCCAATGCGCCTGCAAATGCCGTTTACGATATTACCATCATGCCCGAGCAGTATGTTGAAACACTGAATCAATTGCCTGATGGCAGCGCCGTACTTATTCAAAAGCCCATGGGCGATTATTACTGGCAAGCGAAGGAGATTCTGGAAGTGTGCAGAAGAAAGAAATTGGTTGCGGCTATTAATTTTCAGCTTCGCTTTGCACCTTTTGTAAGTGCTGCAAGATATATGATCGATCAGGGGATGATTGGTGAAGTTTACGATATGGAAGTTCGTGTTACGCTGAAAACTCCCTGGGAGCTTTTCCCGCATGTAATGGTTCATCCAAGGTTAGAGATTCAATACCACAGTATCCATTACGTAGATATGATGCGCTCTTTTCTTGGCGATCCTGAAAGTGTGTATGCTAAAACTTTAAAACATCCTGCAAAGAAGCTTTCTTCTTCGCGTTCAACTATTTTGTTTGATTACGGAGATACCATGCACGCGGTCATTAATACGAATCACGACCATGATTTCGGTCCGCATAACCAGGAAAGTTTTATCAAGTGGGAGGGAACCAAAGGAGCAATAAAAGCCAAAATGGGTTTACTGATGGATTATCCTCACGGTGTACCTGACAAGTTTGAATATTGCATTTTGGAAAAAGGAAAGGCACCGGAATGGAAGACAGTCGAGTTGGAAGGTTCATGGTTTCCTGAAGCATTTGTGGGTACTATGTCTAACCTAATGCGCTACAAAGAGGGCTCTTCAGATGTACTGCATACCAGCGTTGAAGATGTGATTAAAACGATGGCGGTGGTAGAAAGCGCATATATATCGAGTGATAAGGGCGGAGTTGTTGTAGCTGAGCAGTTAAAAGAACAGATTCATTAAGAAACTAGTCGGGCTAAGCGCCTGGTGTCCCCCGCTGGAGGGGAATAAAAGGGTGTGGTTAATGCCTCTTATTGAAAATAAAACAAAAAAACATGTATTTCAAATCAACATTTTTTGAAGATTATATTTTAAACGATAAACGGGTTACTCTTGGCCGTACCATAACCGAAACAGATTTTGTGGTTCACGCAGGGCATACAGGAGATTTTTTTCCGCATCATATGGATGCTGAATGGTGCAAAACTCAGCCTTTCAAGCAACGCATCGCTCATGGAACAATGATATTCAGTATCGGTATCGGTTTAACCGCCTCAGAAATTAATCCCGAAGCGATGTCGAAAGGATACGACAGACTACGTTTTGTGAAGCCGGTATATATTGGAGATACCATTCATTCAGAAATTACCATTTCGGAGAAAGCGGAAGCTAAAAAACCTGAATACGGAACAGTAACAGAACATGTTGAAATAATTAATCAGCATGGAGAAGTAGTGCTGGTATGCGACCATCTGCTGATGGTTAAGAAAAAAATATAAACCTAACAAACCAATATAACCGATGGCATTTACTACCAATCAGGAAACTCTTATAGAGAGTACAGAAACAAAAAATACCAGCAAGGAAACAAATTATGTGGTTCCTTTTATCCTGGTGACTTGTCTTTTCTTTTTATGGGGAATGGCTCATAACCTCGATTCCATTTTAATTCCGCATTTAAAAAAAGCTTGCCAGTTGAATAACCGTCAGTCGACCCTGGTAGATACAGCGGTGTTTCTGGCTTATTTCCTGATGGCTATCCCTGCTGGAGCGATTCTGAAAAAATGGGGCTATAAAAACAGTATAATTTTAGGCTTATTGGTTTTCGCCTCCGGAGCCTTTTTGTTTGTTCCGGCAGCAAATACGCTCACGTACGAGGTTTTTCTGATTGCTTTGTTCATTATAGGGTGCGGTTTAACCATACTAGAAACAGCGGCAAATCCGTATGCCGCAGTATTGGGTCATCCTTCCGGTGCTTCTACACGATTGAATCTTGCAGCATCGTTTAATGGCTTAGCCGCTATGGTTGCACCCTTTATCGGCGCTTTGTTTATCCTTTCGGGAAAGGAATATAGCGAGGCTCAGTTAGCAGCGATGCCCGATACAAGCCGTGCGTCTTATTTCATGGAAGAAGCTGCTTCGGTAAAAATGCCTTATATCGTTTTAGGAAGCGTATTGGTACTAATAGCGGTGCTATTCTACTTCATGCATGTTCCCGAAGTAAAACCTCAAAGTGATAACATAAGTTCCAAAGGCGGGTTTTTCGAGGTGTTAAAGCATAAGCACTTATCATGGGCGGTAGTTGCACAGTTTTTTTATGTAGGTGCGCAGGTTTGTGTTACCAGTTTCTTTATCAGGATGGCTCAGCAAGGAGCCGGTGTTGACGAAAAGACTGCCGCCTATTATCTTACATTGTACGGCTTTCTTTTTATGGCAGGACGATTTGTAGGTACTGCTTTCCTGAAGTTTATCAGCTCTCAAAAGCTATTATCCATTTACTGTATTATCGCCGTCTTACTTTGCCTGGTATCAATTTTAGGTGATGGCGCCTATGTAATTTACGCTCTGGGCGGATTGGGTTTCTTTATGTCGATCATGTTTCCAACCATTTTTGCTTTAGGTATAAGTAATTTAGGTGAAGGCACAAAAGCAGGTTCATCATGGATTATTATGTCAATAGTCGGTGGAGCCATTCTTCCATATTTAATGGGGACAGTTATAGATTTAAATAACGATAATATTCAACTTGGTTATACTATTCCTTTACTCTGCTTCCTGGTGATTTTGTATTACGGCATTAAAGGGTATAAACCGGTTAGTAAATAAGCCAATTAGCTTTCCAAAAGTTTAGAACTTTTGGAAAGATTAAATAAAAAATGTCATGCTGAGCGGAGTCGAAGCATCGAATAAAAACAAATGAAATTATTAAATACCATCGTTTACATTTTCCTGTTGCTTAGTTTCTCCTTAAAAGAAGTTAAAGCTCAATCCAACGACTCAGCAAAGTCATGGGTGTTTTGGTATTGGATGCAGGCCAGTGTTTCGAAAGAGGGCATCACCGCCGATCTTGAAGCGATGAAACAAGCTGGAATTGGCGGCGCTTATCTCATGCCGATAAAAGGCGCAACAAATCCACCCTTATTTACTCCTGTTGCAGAGCAATTAAGTCCGCAATGGTGGGAAATGGTAAAACATGCGCTTAGAGAAGCCGACCGTTTAGGCCTAAAAATCGGGATGCACGTAAGCGATGGATTTGCTCTCGCCGGTGGTCCATGGATCACTCCGGAATTGTCCATGCAAAAAGTAGTTTCAAGTCAAATAGCGATCACCGGTGGAAAGAAAACCAAAATCGTCCTTCCTCAACCTGAATCAAAAGAGAACTACTATAAAGATATTGCTGTATATGCTTTTCCTTCAGTACCGGGCACAGGCGGTTCAACCAGAACCATTATTCCAAAAGTCACAACCAGCACGGGCGTTGATGCTTCTTTTTTAATAAAGGCAGATAATAAAGAGTCTTTAAAATCTAACGATCCCCTTTGGATTCAGTACGAATTTGAAAAGCCTTTTACCGCACGTACGGTTTTTATCTACACAAATGGAAATAACGTTCAGGCGCACCGTTTAATTATTGAAGTTAGTGATGATGGAAAATCGTTTCGTTCAATCGGACGATTAGAGCCACCTCGTCACGGCTGGCAGGATACCGATGAAGATATTACTCATAGCATTAATCCAACATCAGCAAAATATTTCAGGTTTACATATGATAAATCAGGCTCCGAACCGGGCGCCGAAGATTTGGATGCAGCAAAGTGGAAACCTTCTTTAAAACTTGTACGACTTGAACTTTCTTCTGAACCACGCGTTCATCAGTTTGAAGGAAAATCAGGAGCGGTTTGGCGGGTAAGCAAACGAACAACTTCGCAGCAAATTGCTGATAATCTTTGTGTTCCTCTGAATAAGATTATAAACCTTAGCGATAAGCTTAACCCGGATGGTAGTTTAAACTGGAAAGCCCCGAAAGGCAACTGGACAATCATGCGGGTCGGGCACACTTCAACAGGTCATACAAATGCAACGGGCGGCGCTGCAATCGGCTTAGAATGCGATAAGTTCAACCCTGAGGCTATAAAACTTCAGTTTAACAGCTGGTATGGCGAAGCATTGCGTCAGGCCGGACCTGATCTTGCCCCCCGCATTTTAAATACTTTTCATGTGGATAGCTGGGAATGCGGCAGTCAGAACTGGTCGCCTGTTTTTAGAGACGAATTTAAAAAGAGAAGGGGATATGATTTGCTTCCCTACTTGCCTGTAATGGCTGGAATTCCAATTGAGAGTGCGGAAACTTCTGAGAAGTTTTTATATGATATTAGAAAAACCATAGCCGAATTGGTGAATGACAAGTTTTATAAAACCCTTGCCCAGTCAGCTAAAGAAAAGGGAGTGATTTTTACAGCAGAAAGCGTGGCGCCAACAATGATCGGCGATGGGCTGTTGCATTATAAAACTGTTGATATTCCGATGGGTGAATTCTGGTTAAACAGTCCGACCCACGATAAACCAAACGATATGCTCGATGCTATTTCCGGCGCCCATATTTATGGTAAAAATATCGTTCAGGCAGAAGCATTCACGACTGTGCGTATGGCTTGGAATGAGCATCCCGGTATGCTAAAGACTTTACAGGATAGGAATTATGCTTTGGGGATTAACAAAATGGTGTATCATGTTTTCACGCATAATCCATGGATGGACAGGAAACCCGGAATGACGTTGGATGGCGTAGGTTTATACTTTCAGCGCGATCAAACCTGGTGGAAACAAGGGAGGGCCTGGGTTGAATATGCAGAACGTGTACAAACACTTTTGCAGCAAGGAAAGCCTGTAGCGGATGTAGCGGTTTTTACAGGAGAAGATATTCCAAGGCGTTCGGTTTTGCCGGATAGGCTGGTTCCTTTCTTGCCAGGTATTTTTGGAAAAGATGTTGTTGAAGCCGAAGAAAAACGCTTAGCTAACATTGGCGAACCGATGCGTCAAATTCCGGCAGGAGTTTCAAATTCGGCGAATATGGCTGATGCGGAAGATTATGTTAACCCATTACGCGGATATGCCTACGATTCGTTTAATCCCGATGCTTTGCTGTCGGCTAAAGTTGAGAATGGAAAGGTGGTGTTTGAAAGCGGAGCAACCTATAACTTATTGGTGATTCCGGGTAAAAGTCGCCTGAATCCGAATAACGATTGGATGAGTTTGGAGGTAATAGGAAAGCTTTTGGAACTGGCGAAGTCCGGAGCACGGATATTGATTTCAGAAAAGCCAAAATATCAGCCGGGTTTGCAACAAGTCGAGTCGGCGAAATTTAATGAAGTTGTTGATGAATTGTGGAACGGCAATTTTTCCGGAAATATAATCAGGGGAATTTATCATGATGCGACTTTCGGTAAAATTGGGATTGAACGCGATGTAGATGTAAAAGATGGCTCAGGAAATTATGCTAAAAACATTGCCTATACTCATCGTGAAAGTGGAACAGATGATATTTACTTTATCTCTAATCAGGAACAAAAAGAGAGGATTTTAGAGTTTTCCTTTAGAAGGGAAAGCAACGTAATTGAACTGTACGATCCTGTTACCAACCGAAAATGGCAGGCTAAAGATTTTAAGTTTGAAAATAACCATACGGTGGTTCCAATAAAACTTGCGCCTAACGCCTCTCTATTTGTGATTTTTAAAAAAGCAACCAAAGGGCCAGCTATAAAAAAGACTCAAAATTGGACTGACTTTGAAAATGTTCAAACCATTGCAGGTACATGGAAGGTCAGTTTTGATTCAACGCTAGGTGGTCCGGAAAAGACGGTTGTGTTTAATGATTTAACCGACTGGAGTACTCATGCTGATACTTCAATAAAATACTATTCGGGTACAGCTTCGTATACCAAAACATTCACATCAAAAGTGTCTGGAAATAAACCCGTATGGCTAGATTTAGGCAAAGTAGCTAACCTCGCCGATGTTAAGGTTAATGGACAATCATGTGGAATTGCATGGACTCCGCCTTACCGCGTGGATATCAGTAAAGCCTTAAAAAAAGGAAGAAATCAATTAACAATAGAAGTTGCGAATACATGGGCAAATCGCTTAATGGGCGATCAGCAGTTACCGGAGAATAAAAGAATAACAAAAACGACAGCTCCATACAGGTTGGAAGGGAAACCCTTAGAGGAGGCTGGATTATTGGGGCCGGTGAGGTTAATGGGGGAAAAAGATTGACGCAGACAGCGTTCTGAACGCTGTCTGTGTTTGAATAGCTTTTAAAAAAAAAAACCACAAAGTTCCGGCATTCGCAAGCTAAACCTGATGGAAGCGAAAAGCCCGCAGCGTGTTCAGGGCTTTGAGAATCGGGAGGCGAGGACTTGCAGCGTACAGCAGGAAGAAAGAAAATAGCAGCACAAAGGTGCTTTTAAAAAAATAAACCGGCTGGTGAAAACCACCAAAAAAATAAACAGATAAAGATGAACAGGATGATTACAAAAGGAACTTTAGCTCTACTCTTTTTGGGTTTAGCATTTAGTGGCTCCGCTCAGGATAAAAGCCTTGTTAATACCTCTCAAAGTCCGCATGCTAAACTGCAAAGTTTAAATATGAGAGATGTAACATGGACAACAGGTTTCTGGGCCGACCGCTTCAAGGTGGCTAAAGAAACCATGGTGCCGAATATGTGGCGTATTTATAATGATGCCGAGATCAGTCACGCATTTAAAAACTTTGAAATTGCAGCAGGATTGGATACCGGCAATCATAAAGGTCCTTCTTTCCACGACGGTGATTATTACAAAACTCTTGAAGCAATGGCTAGTGTTTATGCCGTCAGCCGTGATAAAAAGCTGGATGACATGATGGATAAGGCCATTGCGGTGATTGCAAAATCGCAACGCGAGGACGGTTATATCTATACCAAGGCGATGATTGAGCAGCGAAAAACTGGTTCAAAGAATCAGTTCCAGGACAGGTTAAGTTTTGAAGCATATAACATCGGCCATCTGATGACAGCTGCCTGCGTTCATTACCGGGCAACCGGCAAAACTTCACTGTTGAATGTTGCAAAAAGAGCAACAGATTATCTATACAACTTCTACAAGACGGCCTCGCCCACTCTGGCGCGAAACGCTATTTGTCCATCACATTACATGGGTACAATAGAAATGTATCGCACAACCCGCGAACCTCGCTATTTAGAGCTTGCTAAAAAGCTAATAGACATCAAAGGAAAGATTGACGACGGTACGGATGATAACCAGGACCGCATTCCTTTCCGCGAGCAGACAAAAGCGATGGGACACGCCGTACGCGCAAATTACCTTTGGGCGGGTGCCGCTGATGTGTATGCAGAGACCGGGGATGAAACCTTGAAAAGTACTCTTGATTTGATGTGGAATGATATGACATCTCGTAAAATGTACATCACGGGTGGATGTGGTTCTTTATACGATGGTGTATCGCCCGACGGAACATCTTATAATCCTGTTCAAGTTCAGAAAATTCACCAGGCTTTTGGTAGAGACTATCAGTTGCCAAATTTTACCGCTCATAACGAGACCTGCGCCAACATCGGAAACGTTCTTTTCAATTACAGAATGTTGCAGTTAACGGGCGATGCTAAATATGCCGACGTGATGGAACTTGCACTTCATAACAGCGTTTTATCCGGCATCAGTTTAGATGGAAAGAAGTTTCTTTACACCAATCCTTTAGCGTTCTCGGATAAATTGCCGTTTAAACAGCGCTGGTCGAAGGATAGGGTAGAGTATATCAGTTTGTCAAATTGCTGCCCGCCTAACGTGGTGCGTACAATAGCCGAGGTAGCTAATTATGCTTACAGTATTTCTGATAAAGGGTTGTGGTTAAATTTGTATGGCAGTAATAATGTTGCGACCAAGTTGAAAGATGGTTCGAAAATTAGTTTTGTCCAGGAAACCAACTATCCCTGGGATGGCGATATAAAGCTGACGCTACGCGAAACTACTTCAAAGCCTTATTCGATTTTCTTCCGTATTCCGGGATGGACAGACAATGCTCGGCTTCTAATAAATGGAAAAGCATCAGACCTGAAATTAACATCCGGTCAATACGCCGAAGTAAACCGTAGATGGAAAAAAGGCGATAAAGTGGAACTAATTTTACCGATGGAAGCTAAACTTGTTGAGGCAAATCCATTAGTGGAAGAAACACGTAATCAGGTTGCCGTTAAACGTGGTCCCGTAGTGTATTGCCTCGAGTCTGTTGACATGCCTCAGCAAAATATATTCGATGTTTTTATGCCTTCGAACATTAGTCTAAAACCGCAAACATTAAAAATTGATGGAGCAGATGTTATGAGCCTTGAAGGCGAAGCCAAGTTGGTTGAAAATAAAGACTGGAAGAATGTACTGTACCGCGAAGTATCTGATCAAAACAAAACAGCAAAGGTTCGCTTAGTTCCCTATTTTGCCTGGGGCAACAGAGGTCACTCGGAGATGTCAGTTTGGTTGCCTTTAAGCCGGTAGTTTCCAGTTATGAATGATGAATTAGGAATGATGAATAGGGGCTACTGTAATACTCACAACTCACAAAATTAAAGCAGTACTTACAACGTACAACCTATAACTTACAACTCAAATGAGGATAACTGCAAAATACTACATAGAAACTCCCTTTGAACTTGAAAAAGCTGCACAGGTTCTCGCAGGCGAGCAATCGTCAGGAACATTTGTTGAAGTTCCCGGCGAAACAGAGGAGTTGAAAAGTCGCTTCGCGGCAAGAGTAGAATCCATAACACCTTTAGAAATAGTTACAGTACCGGCAATTCCAGGGGCGAAGTCAGGCAACGGAAAATATCAACGGGCAATGATAGAAGTTTCATGGTCCATAGAAAACTTTGGGTATAACTTACCGGTTTTGATTTCAACTTTACAGGGAAATCTTTACGAAATAACCCAGTTTACCGGTTTGAAGTTGATGGATATTGAGTTTCCGGATTCTTATTCACAGCATTTCAATGGACCTAAATTTGGGATTGATGGTTGCAGGAAACTAACAGGCGCGTATGATCGACCTTTAATCGGAACGATTATCAAGCCAAGCATCGGCATGACGCCGGAACAAACTGCAGAGCTTGTTAAAACTCTGGCTGAAGCCGGAATTGATTTTATAAAGGATGACGAATTGTTGGGCTCATCAGCAAACTCACCTTTTGATAAAAGAGTTGATGCTATAATGCGTGTGATCAATGAGCATGCGGATAAAACCGGAAAAAAAGTAATGTATGCTTTCAATATCAGCGATGGTATTGATGAAATGCAGCACAACTACGATAAGATAGTTTCTGCGGGCGGAACCTGCGCCATGATCAGTTTAAACAGTGTAGGAATATCGGCAACAAAGAAAATATGTGATATTGGTACGTTGGCCATCCATGGTCATCGTAATGGCTGGGGAATGATGAACCGTCATCCTTTACTTGGAATAGAGTTTCCGGCTTATCAAAAACTGTGGCGTCTGGCAGGTGTCGATCAAATCCATGTAAATGGTATTCAAAATAAATTCTGGGAATCTGATGATTCTGTCGTTCGCTCGATAGAAGCATGCTTAAAACCTATGTTTGGTGGTTTTTCGGTTTTACCTGTGGTTTCATCCGGGCAATGGGGTGGACAAGCGCCTGAAACCTATCGACGTACAAAAACCGTCGATCTATTGTACATGGCAGGCGGCGGAATCATGGCTCATCCTGCTGGTCCGGCGGGTGGAGTTCGGGCATTACATCAAGCTTGGGAAGCAGCAGTAGATGGTTTGTCGGTTGAACAGGCAGCAGCAAAATATGCTGAATTTGGTAAATCAGTAGAGAAATTCGGTTCAAAATAATGGAGGCGAACAAACTTTTAGTGGCTTTTTATGGCGATGACTTTACGGGCTCAACCGATGCGTTGGAGTTTTTGAGTCGTGCCGGAATAAAAACTGTTTTGTTTATCGCTCCGCCAACAAAAGAACAACTGCAGCGATATAAAGGACTACAGGCAATTGGCGTTGCCGGTATGACAAGGGCAATGTCTCCGGAAGGTATGGAGAATGAATTACAACCGGCATTTACAGCCTTAAAAGCTTTAAATCCTCGTCATGTTCATTATAAAGTTTGCTCAACATTTGATTCATCGCCGACAATCGGAAGTATTGGAAAGGCGATTGATACTGGAGCAAAAGTCTTCCAATCAAGGTTTATTCCTCTGCTTGTCGCGGCTCCAATTTTGGGCAGGCACTGCGTTTTTGGAAATCTGTTTGCAAAAATGGGTATCGGAAGTGAAGGTAGTATCTACAGGCTCGACCGCCATCCTTCTATGAGCAGGCATCCAACAACTCCTGCAAATGAAAGTGATTTAAGACTCCATCTGGCTAGACAGACATCGAAGAAAATCGGCCTTATTGATATTCTTCAGATAGAGAAACCTCTGGAAGAGTCAGAACAACTCCTCAACGAATTGGTCGCGTCTGGGTCTGAGATAATTTTATTTGACGCGCTATACCAGCAACAGCTATCCATCATCGGCGAGTTAATCGATAATAATTCCTCGGAAGAGGAGATCTTGTTCTCTGCCGGTTCATCCGGAATAGAAATGGCTTTGGCTGCTTATTGGCAAAGGAAGGGTTTTCTCGCCAAGTCACTCCAGTGGGAGGATGTGAAAAATACCGGCCCTTTATTGGTTGTTTCAGGTAGTTGCTCTCCCGTTACCTCGGCACAGATATCTTATGCAATTTCACACGGCTTTAAAGAAATTGCAATTGATACCGAAAAGCTTGCGCAAGATGGAATTTCAACTGAATTAATTGAGGCTTATGTTCAGGAAGCTGTTCAGTATATTGACAGTAAACTGGATGTTATTATGCATACAAGCCGTGGAAACGATGATCCGAGAGTGGAAAAATCTGATACAATCTTTAAATCAAAAGGAATAGCAAAAACAGAAACATCGGTTTTATACGGAACGTTTTTGGGTCGGATAGTAAAACTGATAACGGAAAGAACAACGGTAAAGAGAGTGGTGATTGCCGGAGGCGATACTTCAAGTCATGCTGCACGAGCTATGGGTATTGAGGCTGTGGAAATGATTGCTCCGCTTGCTCCAGGTGCTCCCTTGTGCAGGGCGTTTGCTCCTGACTCTGCTATAGACGGACTGGAACTGAACTTTAAAGGCGGCCAGGTGGGAAAAGAAGACTATTTCGAAATGGTAAAAGGTGTTTAGCACTTAAATTAAACTTTGAGTCTTCGCGCCTTCGTGGCTAACAAATTAAATAAATACAATTTTGAAACTTTGTGCCTCCGGGCCTTCGTAGCTAAAATAAAAACATATGAAACCATCATGAGCATGCCGCTGACAAACCGAGATGAATATGCTCATGATAGCTTCATCTCCATTAAAAAACAAATTATATTCTGATGAAAATAAAAACTTTAGGCTTAATCCATACCTCCGCAACCCTGGTTCCGGTGTTTCAAAAACTTTGCGCTGATTACCTTCCGGGAGTTAACGTATTCAACATTGTAGACGACAGTTTAATAAAAGATGTTATCGCGAAAAATGAATTGACCAATAACACTGCACGACGCGTGGTTAATTATGTAGGCTCTGCCGAGGCCGCCGGAGCAGATCTTATTATGGTAACTTGCTCATCTATTGGTTCGGCCGTGGAAGCATCTGCTGCTCTGACCAATGTTCCTGTTCTGCGTGTAGATCAGGCAATGGCTGATATCGCTGTTCAAACTGGAAGCAAAATTGGAGTTATTGCAACGCTCCCTACCACTCTTGAACCTACAAGTGATTTGGTACGACGCAGAGCAACGGCTGCCGGAAAGCAAATTGAACTAACATCTATATTGTGCGAAGGTGCTTTTGATGCCTTAATGAGCGGAGATACAGAAAAACACGATGGCAAGGTAGCAAAAGCGCTAATTGAGCTTTCTACCGAAGTTGATGTAATTGTACTTGCGCAGGCGTCAATGGCAAGGGTTGTTGACACCCTAGCGGAAGCAGATAAACGAGTTCCAATTCTGGCAAGTCCGGCTTTGGCCGTGCAACATATCGCTGATCTAGCTAAAGAGTAAGGCCATGAATACCATTCGTAAGTTTTTTCTCGCGATAAGCGTATTGTCACTTATTCTGCTCATCATTGGTGTGAGCCGAGGTGATTCAGTAGTATGGCAGGCAGCCGCGGTTGCCTTGTCTGTAAGCCTTTCAATTGGGATCGGAGCAATTCCGTCTTTATCGAACTATCAGTACACAGCCTGGATCATTACTGCGGTTGTGGCCGGGATGATCTATCCGGGCGCTTTTTTAAAATGGGGTGATTTTGACCTTCGGAATAAATGGCTGATCCTGCTTGTTGTACAATTGGTGATGTTCGGAATGGGAATTCAAATGAGCTTACGCGACTTTACTGGTCTTGCCAGCACAGGAAAAGGTGTTTTGATAGGCCTGGTGTGTCATTTTTCGATTATGCCTTTAATGGGATTGCTTTTAGTAAAGGTGTTCCATTTTGAAGCCGAGATTGCGGCGGGCATTATACTGATTGGTTCTTGTTCCAGCGGTCTGGCCTCTAACGTAATGGTTTATATTGCCCGTGCAAATCTTGTTCTATCTGTCACGGTAACTGCAATGGCTACGCTTATTGCTCCTTTTATGACGCCGCTATTGATGAAACTTCTTGCCGGAACCATGATTGAAATTAAGTTTCTGAACATGATGATGGAAATAATTAAGATAGTTATTGTTCCCATCGGCGCTGCTTTAATACACGACTATTTGAAACGTGCTTCACCAAAAGGATGGAATACAATCAAAACAATATCAGCTTTAGCTCTTCTGTGGCTTTTAGCTCTTCCTTTCGGATTGTGGAGTTTTTTAAGCGAAAGCTTTTCTGTTGAAGCAATGCACTCGGTAGAGATTCTTAGCTTTTTCGCCGGCGCTGTGTTGGTGGGTTTAATCTATCATTTAGCGACCTTGAAATTCGGGAAATTAGATGATTTGATGCCTTACATTTCGATGTTTGGAATTGTGTATTTCACCACGGTAACAACTGCCGCGGGGCGCGATAATTTATTGCAGGTAGGATTTTTACTGTTCATTTCATCTGTAATACACAATGGTGCAGGCTATTTCTTTGGCTATTATTTAAGTCGCTGGTTTGGCCTTGATAAAAGTTCGGCCCGCACCGTGGCTTTTGAAGTGGGTTTACAAAACGGAGGAATGGCCTCTGGATTAGCCGGTTCGATGGGTAAATTAGGGACAGTTGGGCTGGCCGCTGCCGTATTTAGTCCGTGGATGAATATCTCCGGGTCTATTCTGGCGAATTACTGGAGAAAGCAATCCTTTAAAGAAGAGGAAGCAGCACTTACCTCTCAATCACAAAATTTATCGGTTTCACCAACAACAACTCAAATTATTGATTAATGAAAAGAAGTTCATTGTTAACGTTTTGTCTTTTATTTTCTCTGTTTGCTGTCGCGGATGTGAGGCTGGCCTCCATCTTTACAGATAATATGGTGCTTCAGCAGAAAGCCAACGCCCCGATCTGGGGATGGGCGGATGAAGGAAAGAGTATAAAAGTAAAAACTTCATGGAACGGTAAGACTTATTCCGCAAAAGCTGATGGTTCTGGAAAATGGTTAGTCAGAGTGGCCACACCAGGGGCCGGCGGTCCGTATGAGATTACCATATCAGATGGAAAAGCTATCAAGCTAAAGAATATCCTAATTGGAGAAGTGTGGATCTGCGGCGGCCAGTCAAACATGGAAATGCCGATGAAAGGTTTTAAAGGTCAGCCAATAATAGGTTCTAACGATGCCATTTTAAAATCTAAAAACCCAAAGATCAGGGTTTATACAGTGCCGCGATCGTCGGTAACCGAATTACAGCAGAATAGTAAACCATCTGTTTGGAAAGAGGCAAACCCCGAGTCAATCTCTAATTTTAGTGCTACAGGATATTACTTCGGGCGCTTATTAAATGAGATGCTCGATATCCCGGTAGGTTTAATTAATGTAAGCTACAGCGGTTCTTTTGTAGAAGCATGGATGTCGCCTGAAAACTTGAAACAATTTCCTGAAGTTAAAATCCCCGCAAAGGGAGATACTATTAAAGCTGTAAGCAGAACACCCACAACATTATATAATGGGATGCTTTATCCTATAACGGGCTATGGAATAAAAGGAGCAATTTTCTACCAGGGCGAATCTAATTATGAGCGTCCCGACAGATACGAAGAGATGTTTCCGGCCATGGTTAAAGAATGGCGATCTTTATGGAAACAAGGCGATTTTCCATTTTATTACGTTCAGATAGCACCCTATAACTACGCTCAATTACCGCCTTACAACAAAGGCGGAAAATTTAATTCGGCCTACTTACGTGATGCGCAGCGTAAATCATTAACCAAAATCCCCAACTCTGCCATGGCTGTGGTGCTGGATATTGGAGAAGAAAACATAATACATCCGGCCAACAAAGAAGCCGGAGGAAAGCGCCTGGCTCTTTTAGCTCTGGCTAATACGTATGGACTAAAAGGTTTCGGTTTCGCCAGCCCTTTGTATAAATCTATGTCAGTAAAAGGCAGCGTGGCCACAGTAAGCTTCGATAATGCTGCAAATGGCTTAACTTCTTTCAGCAAAGAGCTACAAACCTTCGAAATAGCGGGAGCAGATAAGGTGTTTCATCCTGCTAAAGCAACCTTGAACGGAAGTTCAGTTTCAGTATCTTCACCAATGGTAAAAGAACCGGTGGCGGTGCGCTATGCATTTAAAGATTTCGTGACAGGAGACCTGTTTAGCAATGAAGGATTGCCGGCAAGCTCGTTTAGAACAGATGATTGGTAGGGGGGTGAAGGTTGATGGTTGAAGGTTGTGGGTTGCGAATTGTGAGTTGTACGAATGACAAAGCATGAACCACAGTTAGTAAGCCATGCGCAAAGGCGGTTTTTAATCGCCTCACTATAAAAATTATAAGAATTCAAAAACTTGATGAAATTGATAGAGAGAAAGGCAAGTAGGCAATTTATTAACGCCCCCAAACTCCTCTCCTTTTGGAGAGGGCGCCTAAGCCATTGCTCAAAGGCGGGTGAGGCTCTTTTTTTATCCCTGCTCTTTTTAGCTTTAGCAAATAATACTCAGGCCCAGCTTAATACCTATAATCCAATTTGGACATCCCCGTCTAAAAACTCATCTGAATCTATGCCCCTCGGTGGAGGAGATGTTGGTCTTAATGTCTGGACGGAAAATAATGAAGTCCTCTTTTACATATCACGTTCAGGTACTTTTGATGAAAATAACAGTCTGTTAAAACTGGGCAGGGTGCGATTGTCATTCTCTCCGAACCCATTTGAAGGGGCCAGCTCATTTAAACAGGAGTTGCATTTAAACGATGGATATATCACGATTACAGGGATTAAAGAAAATCAAACAACGGAGGTAAAACTCTCGGTCGATGTATTTCGTCCGGTAGTTTACATTGAAATAAAGAGTAGACAGCCCATCATCGCCACAGCAAATTATGAAAGCTGGCGCAGCCAGGACCGAATTCTTAAGGGCAAGGAAAATAATCAAAACTCCTACAAATGGGCTCCGCAGGGTGAAGTAAAAACGAGGAGAGATGAAATAGAATTTAAACAAAATGCTGTTCAGTTTTACCATCAGAACCAAGCTTATAGCATTTTTGATGTTACCGTTAAACAACAAGGTTTGGATTCTGTAAAAGATCAGCTTTTCAACCCGCTTAAAAATCTCATTTTCGGGGGACAGCTTCAGGGACAAAATTTTATCCCGACAGGAAACTCTGAAGGAAGGTACATCGACACAGATTATAAAAGCTGGAATCTCAAAAGTAAATCGCCGGCCAAAAGCCATAAGCTTATTCTGACTCTGCATACTCAAATAACACCATCGGCAGAAAGCTGGAAAAATGGATTGCAATCTTCAATATCCGAAGCTGCAAAAAGCCAAAAACAAGCGGCAAAACAAACTCAGCAATGGTGGAGAAATTACTGGAAACGCAGTTTTATTTACATCAATCCCAATAATTCAAAACGAGATACCCTATCAAATCAGGTAGCTAACAATTATCAGTTGATGAGATATATGCTGGGCTGTAACGTTTCCGGCAATTATCCCACTAAGTTTAATGGTGGACTCTTTACCTACGATCCTTCATTAACCGACAGCACCCTGAAGTTTACACCGGATTTCCGGAACTGGGGGGGAGGAACCCACACCGCACAAAATCAGCGCCTGGTATACTGGCCGATGCTCAAAAGCGGTGATTTCGATTTGATGGAGCCGCAGTTTAAGTTCTACCAGCAAATCCTTAGAAATGCAGAATTAAGGAGTGAATACTATTGGAACCATAAAGGCGCCTGCTTTACCGAACAGTTGGAGAATTTTGGTTTGCCAAATTCTGCTGAATATAATTGGAAGCGACCTGCAGGGTATGATAAAGGCATGGAGCATAATGCCTGGTTAGAATATGAATGGGATACAGTTTTGGAATTCTGTTTAATGATGCTGGAAACTGAGCGCTACGCCGGCAAAGATGTTAAACAATACATTCCTTTTATAGAGAGCTGCTTAACATTCTTTAATGAACATTATCAGTATTTAGCTAAACAAAGGGGAAGCAAGGCTTTCGACGCTAGCGGCCACCTCATTTTTTATCCTGGTTCTGCTGCAGAGACCTATAAAATGGCTTACAATGCAAGTTCTACAGTTGCTGGCTTAAGAACTGTTTTGAGTCGACTGTTAGAACTTCCTGAATCATATTTGAATAAGGAAAAACGCAAAGAATGGCAAATAATGCTGACGCGCATTCCACCTCTTAGCTTCCGAGAGTTTAATGGCAAGCCTACCATCGCGCCAGCTAAACTTTGGGAGCGTATCAACAATACTGAAAGTCCGCAATTATACCCTATTTTCCCTTGGGGGATATATGGTGTTGGGAAACCAGGGTTGGATACTGCACTAAATACTTATAAATATGACGTCGATGTATTGAAATTCCGGAGTCACGTGGGCTGGAAACAGGATAATATTTTTGCTGCCCGACTTGGCTTAACGGATGAAGCATGGCAGCTTACTTCTCAAAAACTTAAGGATTCTGGTCGTCGTTTTCCGGCTTTCTGGGGCCCGGGTTTCGACTGGACGCCCGATCATAATTGGGGCGGTTCGGGTATGATTGGTTTGCAGGAAATGCTTTTGCAAGCAGATGCAAAGAAAATATACGTCCTGCCCACCTGGCCAAAAGATAAAGATGTACACTTTAAACTCCATGCTCCATATCGAACTACTATCGAGTGCAGTTGGAAAAATGGGAGCTTGGAATTTTTGAAGGTGCTGCCAGAAACAAGAAGAAAAGATGTGGTTTTAATTAAAGAGTAGCATGCCTTACGATCGCCCTTTATTGAAATTCATTTATAGCTTCGCCGATATCGTATACTGTAGTTTTGCCATCAAGTTCGGCTGAGATAATTGAGCTGCCCGCAGCGCTTCTATAACCTCCGGCACAATGTACCGCAATGGGTTTATTGGTCGGAATTTCCGCCATCCGTTCACGCAGTTCTGCTAAAGGAATCGAAATACTTGAGGGGAAGATCTTGTTCTGTTTTACCTCCGACGGATTTCTTACATCCACAATAGTATAGTCCTGCGGCTGCTTTTTGAAATTTTGTAAGTTCAAGGGCTCATTTTTGTGTTCCGAATAATTCACCACAAAAGCTTCTTCGATATTTGATTCATAGCCGATTGCTGCCGCTCGTTCTATTATTTTTTTTAATTGTTCAATGTTTTGCGCAGCCAGATAAAATCGTTCCTCCGGTCGGATGATACTGCCTAGCCATGTTTCAAATTTTTCTCCCGCCATGATATTTACGGAATGGGATAAGTGCCCTTTTTTAAATAGCTTGTCATCTCTTACATCAACAATCCAGAGGTCATCTTTTAAGTGGCTCGCTGTTTTTTCGTCCTTTACCGGATCTGTAATTCGCACCTTTCCGACACTCTCAAAAAATGGATCCGCCCCTTTTTTATTCAACTCAACGTTGTATGGAAAATAAGCAGGGATAAAGGGAAGATCAGCTGTTAGTTCCTTTACAAATTGTTCTACATCCATTTCCTGAAGCGACCAATTACTGATTTTTTCCGCTCCGATTGTACTGCTGTTCGCCTCGCTAAGCGCTTTCCCGCAAAGAGTGCCGGCACCATGGCCCGGATAAAGCAAGACGGCTTCATCTAATTTCATCAATTTGTTTCTGAGGGAAAAATACATGCTTCGCGCTAGTCTTTCCCGTAAGGATTCCTGCTCTCCTCCTGATTCCCTTAAATCAGGGCGCCCGCAGTCGCCGATGAACAAGGTGTCGCCGGTGAAAACGGCTTCTTCCCTGCCTTCAACCTCCAGAACAATACAAATGCTGTCAGGGGAATGTCCTGGTGTATTTAGTGCTTTTAACCTGATCTCTCCGATCTCGAGAATGTCTCCTTCGTCAAACACCTCATGAGGAAAAGAAGCTTTCATTAATTTGCTTGCATAGATTTTGGCACTCGTCGTGTTATGAATTTCCAAATGGCTGCTTACAAAGTCGGCATGGGGGTGAGTTTCGATTATCGCTATAATTTCTGCTTCATTTTCCTTTGCAAATTTATAATACTCAGCAGGGTTACGGGCCGGGTCGATAAGTATAATCTGGTTTGTGCTTTCGCTCAAGATAGCATAACTGTATTGGGCTAAATTCTTATCTTCAAATTGTTTGATTCTCATAGCTTTCCTGCTCGTACTTTCTCAACAATTTTAGCGCTATACTGTTTCCAGTTACAACCTAGACTGTTGTCTCGATTCGGTTCGCTGTTAATATTGCTTTAATGCCTCTTAGCGGAATCGTAACCCAGTCTGGTCTGTTGTTAAGCTCATGGTTTAATTCAAAGATCGCTTTTTGTAATAGAAAAGTTTGTAGCAACACCTCAATGTCCTCCTTGTCATCCGGAATTATATCAGATTTCTTCATACGTTTTAAGTATCCATCCATAAAGAACCCGCTCATATAATGACACCATTGCTCGACATAGGGTAAAAGGATATTGATATCTTCAGATCTGATTTGATTGTCTAAAAATAGACTTCCGTAAGCAACGTAATGAAGCGAACGTACCATTCCCGCAACGTCGCGCATAGGCGAACGTTTCAACCGGCGTTCACTATAGCTTAATGCAGGTTCGCCCTCAAAATCCAGTATTACAAAGTCTTTACCCGTGAACAAAACCTGACCAAGATGGTAGTTTCCATGGATTCTTATTTTTTTGGCATTGATTTTTTTCTGGTAAATTCTTTTCAGGACCAAAAGTATTTCCTCCTTCATACCTAGCAGTTCTTCTGCTTCTTTTACCAGATGTTCAGGAAGCTTCTTATAATTTTTGTTTAAATTCTGAAAAGTACTTCTAACCAGCGACTGCATTGATGAATATAGAGATCGCTGATAGTGCAATGAGAAGTCTTCGGGCTTAAAGTCAGGTTGGTCTATAGATGCAAGAGCGATGTGCATTTCTGCAGTTCGCAAGCCAAGTAGAGTGGTTCGTTCCACTAGCGCCACTTCAAAAAATTCTTTGATTCCGGAAGGAACATTATCATAAATTACAGGCTCAATAAGGTCTCCTTTATATTCGGGCAGAAGGGCACCCGAATCACTTTGCAAAATCATTTCGTTGAAATCTACAAGCCGGTCGAGCATATAGTCCCATGCATTACTGTTGCTTTCTACCATCTCTTGCATTAACCCCAGAATCATTGAATCTTTACCACGTTTCCATTCAAAAGTTCCTATAAAAGCAGGAATATTTTTAAAGTTGGTTGTATGAGTCAAAAGGTTGTTTATTTCAACATCGGGATTAATAGCCCGGTCTACTTTGCGATATAATTTAAGATAAAATTTATTGTCGTAAGTAAGCGAGGTGTTGCTCTGTTCTTCCGGCAGAATCTTTGGTTTAATTTTATGAGCTTCTAATACATGCTGTTTGAGCAATTTATTTCCATTGAATTTAATTTCGCTATGTTTTAAAAGGATATTATGATTATTGGCCATATTAAAAATGATGGCATGCTGAAGTTCTATGCCGTAAATGGCATCATACAAAACTCCTTCTACACCAGCTATCTTAAGTCGGGCCAACACTGCTTGTGGACAATCGACTTTCACCTTTTCAGCAAAATGTTCTTTCCCAAAGGCAATCGGTAATTGATACACCTCGGGTAGTCCATCGTGGTAACTTACTTCAAAGAGCAGGAAAAAAGCTGAATCGTCGGCTAAAGGCATAGAGGCATAGTGCAGAAACTTAATGCTTTCTATCACTTTTCCTTTTCCGACAAACCATTTGATCTTCATTAAATAATCCGGAAGAATAGATGTGGCAAGCTTTTCCAGCATTTGTGCTTGCACAATGTCTTTCCATTGCTCAAGCTGAATCATCTGCAAATCATTATTCGTGCTTATTTCGGGATGCACTTTTTCGAGTACAAACGAATTGCAGGAATAGGGCTCAAGAGTAAAAAAATATGGTGTATCTCCTTTAATCAGGGGGAATTTATTCTTACTGACAATTTCAATGGGCTGATAGCCTTTAAACTCATCAAGATTAATTTCCGCGGGTTGTGAATAGCGCGAAAGACTTACAACCACCAGCAAAATTTCCTCCTGGTAGGTTCTAACAAAAACCAGCACCTTCGAATTTTCAGCATTTATAAATTTTATATCTCCTCTGCTAAAGGCCTTATATTTTTTCCTGGTACTGATGATACGCTTCATCCACCAAAGCAGAGATGAGGTATTGTGAGACTGAAGCTCAACATTTACCGATTCATGCTGATATTCAGGATCAAGTATCAGAGGAAGATAAAGCTGGTGAGGATTGCTGGTCGAAAAGCCAGCATTCCGTTCGGCTGTCCATTGCATCGGTGTACGAACACCATTTCGGTCGCCCAGATAGAAGTTGTCACCCATTCCAATTTCGTCACCATAGTACAGTACAGGCGTTCCGGGCAAAGAGAAAAGCAAAAAGTTGAGCAGTTCAATCTTGCGTCGGTTATTAGCCAGTAAAGGTGCCAGCCGGTGCCTGATGCCTAGATTTATTCTGGCTTTTGGATCTTTAACATAGGCCTTATACATATAATCCCGCTCTTCATCAGTCACCATTTCAAGGGTCAGCTCATCGTGGTTTCTAAGAAATAAAGCCCACTGACAGGTTTCAGGAATAGCCGGAGTTTGCTCGAATATATCCGTGATCGGATAGCGGTCTTCCATCTGCAGGGCCATAAACATGCGGGGCATTATCGGGAAATGGTAATTCATCTGACATTCGTCGCCTGTACCAAAGTATGCGGCAGAATCTTCGGGCCACATATTGGCTTCGGCTAAGAGAAGTGTTCCCGGGTATCTCTCGTCAAGCCATTTGCGCATTTTTTTTAAAAAGGCGTGTGTTTCCGGCAGGTTCTCGCCGTTTGTTCCTTCTCGTTCAAAGAGATAAGGCACGGCATCCAACCTGAATCCATCCACGCCCATTTTACACCAGTAGTCCAGAATTTTTAAGATTTCTTCATGTACCAACGGATTGTCAAAGTTCAAATCCGGCTGGTGATGGAAAAAGCGGTGCCAGTAATATTGCTGTGCGACGGGATCCCAGGTCCAGTTAGATTTTTCATAATCTTGAAATATTATGCGCACATCCTTGTACTTGTTTGGATCATCGGTCCAAACATAAAAATCCCTGACATTCGAGTCTTTAGGTGCTTTTCGCGCTCGTTGAAACCATGGATGCTGGTCGGAAGTGTGATTAATTACCAACTCGGTAATTACCCTTAAATTGCGCTCATGCGCCTCCTTTAAAAAATGTTTAAACTGTTTTATGTTGCCGTAAGCGGGATTTATTTTATAATAATCAGCAATGTCGTATCCGTCATCTTTAAGTGGCGAAGGGTAAAAGGGAAGCAGCCAGATAGCAGTCACTCCAAGGTCCTGTAAATAATCGAGCTTTTCCAGCAATCCTTCAAAATCACCTATACCATCTCCATTCCCGTCAAGAAATGCTTTTATATGTAATTCGTAGATTACGGCATCTTTATACCAATGAAGCTTATCATCTAATGGTTTTCTCTCCGGCATGCTAGACTTTTAAATTTGTTAGATCTTTTGGCTCAGCGGCCCAGGCAGATGATGTAATGTTTTTAGACAACTTTCACCAATTTGAAAAGTTTCAAATTTGTTCAATTGAATAGAATCCATGCCAGATTCTCAGATCTCAAGAAAACAGTAGGGTAAAAATAGATGGGATAGAAATATGGGTAAAATCAAAAACAGGCCCTAAAAGTGCAGTATGTGTTTTTCAATCTCGTAGATGTCAAACGGTTTTTCGATGTACCCGTCTGCAAAAGATTTTTTTGCAATTTGAGCCAGGCCATCTACTCCGGATATCAGAATAACCGGTATGCTTCTTAACTGATTAATCGATTTCAGAATAACACAAAGTTCACTCCCTTTAACGCCTATCAGCCATTCGTCCAAAATGATAAGGTCGGGGGCAATGTTTATGATATCTTGAATGGTGTCCGATTTCCAGGTTGTAAAAGCGAAGGTTTCGCAGCCAAGGTCATCGATCACGATTTGCATGACCTCGAGACATGAAACGTCATCGTCAATTATCAATACCTTTTTTTTCTTCATCAACTATTTTGACAAGAGGTGATTCAGCAGAATTAGCTTTCTTAAATGATGTTCTCTAAAATCTATTTTCGTGCATTTAAAACACAGTCCATCCATTCATTGCTTCCTGGCTGCATTTGGGCTTTAATTAAATAGAGCTTACTTTATATATAATAATATTTTTAATGAGTTTGTTTGTTTTGCGATGTTTTTTTGCTTGTTATCAGTCAGAGGCTAATAAAATCCATTTTGAAACGTCTAGCCTTAATTTTTTTAAACACTCAATTGCTCTTTCCTGTCTTCAGTCAAACATCTGCCAAAGTGGGAAACAAATTTCGACGGGAAATTGCCAAAACATCCCTACCAATCAAGAAGGACCGACCTAAACGTAGTTTAGTAGGAATGGTCATTTTTTCAAAAAAACATAGCCTGAAAAGATTTGTTGATCATAGAAATAACGATGCATGATACAGCAAAATAAAGGAAAGATAAGCATTCACGAAGGCAAGAAAAATGGGGAGGAATTAATCTGGAGCGATTCAATTTGTGAAAAGGAATACCAGTATTTCGGACAAGCCACAGAGGCTTTAGAAGCTATTACCTGGGACCAAGCAGAACATATTTGTAATAAAAAGCTTGATGCGTCATATGCTTTGCTGTTCAAATCTTTAAGAAGAAATGACAGCGGGAAATGGGAAGATGCGCAAGAACGGGTGTTATTATTCTTTGCCGAAGAGGAAAGGGCTAAACACTCCTAAGTTTCAGTTTGCATACAGAAGAAAGGGATATTCACACTAAGCTCCGTCCGGCTCATCGATTTTCGACTTGATCGTTGCCTGCAATTCCGGCGTGTCGGGGTTGAAAAGATATCCCGTTAAGGTCGTTTTTTGATTTTTCAAACATTTAACCTCCTTTATTTCCCGGCCACTAACGTAATTTCCGTTGCTGTCCAGATAGGTGATGTAAATATTAATCGGAGCAGAGGTGTTAAATACTGAAGCAGAAAACTTTTCTATCGTTCCCTGCTCGTTCTCACGGCTAATTTTCAAGCTCTTTTGTTTTCGCGTGGGGGTAAAGGATAAACCGTAAAAGTCTACATACTTATGGTCGTACCAGGTAACCAATATACTACTTACCTTATCGGGGATTACATGATCTAATAAATCAAGCTCGAGTGTCGAATTTAATTTATCCAAAACAACAGACTGCTTGATTTTTTCAGGCCCCACCGTGATATCTACTGCTTTGTGGTACACATTAAAGATGTTTGCATAAATAAATCCGGGAACTTCGCCGGGCTGATCGGAAATATGACGATCCAGAGGTCGATCTGCTGAGAAAAAAATAACTTTATAATTTCCCGGTGCTAGTTTCTCCTTTATTTCTACCGAGTTGTCCAGCCTTACAATGTTTTTGTCTGTGGCCGGAATTCTTAACCCTTCGCGAGTGTATATATAATATTCGAAATTCCTGACACTGTCTGTTCCAATAGTCGGATCGTCTGTTTTTTCAGAAATATTTGATACAGAAAAAGATACATTGTAGTTGCGATTCTGGGCCTGAAGGAGGAAGCCTTCATCCTTTTTGCATCCGAAAATTAATAAACTTGAGAAAATCAAGGTAAGTAGAGGTGTTTTCATGTGGCTGCTGATAGTTTGTTTGATTTTTTTTGTCAAGATATCAGAGCAATAATGATGTAATCGCTGGCCCCGTCCTCTTTCCCGGGTTTATCCAAACAATTGTAATGCCATCTGTTATTTAATAATTTAGCTAAAGACCTGGGAGGTCTTGGCTCAGGTCACATTTTATCATGGATCTTACTAAAATAAATGTGTGATTTTTTCAAACGTGCTATCTAAATACCTAAAAAAATGAAGGCTATTATTATAAGTCATCCTGGAAATGCGGAGGTGTTGCAATTAACAGAAAGACCTAAGCCATCGCCTGCAAGCAATGAGGTACTTATCCGTGTTAAAGCTGCCGGGGTAAATCGCCTGGATATAGCGCAGCGGAAGGGAAAGTACCCACCACCCGCCGACGCACCTATCGATATCCCTGGTGTTGAAGTGTCCGGAATTATTGAAGAATGCGGAGACGAGGTGCATACCTGGAAAATTAACGATAGTGTGTGTGCTTTAATTAGTGGTGGAGGCTATGCCGAATATGTTGTTGCAGATGCTGGATCATGCCTGCCGGTCCCTAAGGGTTTTGACTTTATTCAGGCGGCTTCTTTGCCAGAAGCGGTATTCACTGTATGGCATAATGTATTTCAGCGGGGACAGCTAAAAGCAGGTGAAAACTTTTTGGTGCATGGTGGTACAAGCGGCATTGGCGTTACAGCTATTCAACTAGCCCGAGCCTTTGGCGCCAACGTGTATACAACTGCCGGGAGTGACGAAAAATGTAATTTTTGTACTGAATTGGGTGCAGCAGTGTGTGTCAATTACAAAACGGATGATTTTGAAAATGAGTTTCATAATGTGGGTATGGATGTTATTTTAGATATGATAGGAGGGGACTACATTCCAAAAAATATCAATATTATGCGGGAGGATGGTCGTCTGGTTTTCATAAATGCACAAAGTCCGGCCTTGCAGGGAAATGTATTTTCTATAATAAAAAAAAGATTGACTATAACAGGAAGTACACTGAGAAGTAGGGAATTAAGTTTTAAGAGTGGGCTGGCGGATGAAATTCGGCAACAGGTATGGCCATTAGCAGAGAACGGTAAATTTAAACCAATTATTTATAGGGTTTTTCCGCTCAAAGCCGCTACTACTGCACACTACCTAATGGAGAGTAGCGAACATATCGGCAAGATCATTCTAGAAGTTTAATTCTTCTTAAATAATAAGTTTTCCACAAATATTCAATAAGTTAAGTTCAAAATAATGTTGGCATAATATCTGTATAAACCTACGCAGATCGAATGTAACATCAGTATCAGCTGAGATAACACAAGTCAGCTTACTGTTCTTTATATATTTTTCATCTACTTATGAAACGAGATAGGCACCAGGGAGACCGGTGCTTTTCTCGTTTTCGGGCATGTATGTGAGCTAAGAACTGCAGGATAACATAGAACATCCGGCTTTTTCATTCGCCCAATCGGGTCGTTTTTTTAAAAAATGGTCATGCTTGTCAGAATAGGGTTGTTTAATGGCATGCTGCAAGTCTGTGAATAATTGAAGATTACCTCGTTCTAATTCTTCGATAGCCTGATGAAGTAAATAGTTCCTTAGAACAAAACGGGGATTGGTTCTTTTCATCAATTCCATAGATTCTTCGCGACTGCAGGTATTCAATTCGATTCGCTTAACATAGGTCTCCATCAGGTTAAAAAGAGCTATTAGCTCAGATGTATTTGGCTGTTGGTAAAAGCTATCTTTAAAATGGTTAAAAACCTGCTGTTCATTTTGTATATCAAGCGGCAAAGAGTGCAGCAACTGATAAAAAATAGTCATGTCAGGTTTTAAATCGGCCAGCATTTTATCAAACCTGTCGATCAAAGGAATATCCGTCTCTTTTACTCTGTCGATCCCTAACTTCTTAGCCATCATCGAATAATATTTCAACCAGAAAATGTCTTCGTAACTTTCGATTACCTCTACTAATTTGTCTTTATCCGAAACCAATGGTGCGAGGGCATTCGCCAGGCAACCAAGGTTCCAGTAGGCAATGGAGGCCTGATTACCGAAAGCATACCGCCGGCCGGGCAGATCTGTTGTATTTGGGGTGAAATTCGGGTCGTAATCATCAAGGAACGAATATGGGCCATAATCAATTGTCAAACCCAGAATCGACATGTTATCGGTGTTCATTACTCCGTGAACAAAGCCAACCCGTAGCCATTCTACTATCATCGTGGCGGTTCTTTCTACCACCTCTTTTAACCAGTTCAGCACTTTATCTTCCCCTGATATATGCGGATAAAACCGATCGATAGTATAGTCGGTTAACTTTTTAAGATTCTCGATCTCATTTTTGGAAGTAAATATTTCAAAATTTCCGAACCGGATAAAGGTTGGTGCAACCCGCATTACAATGGCACCTGGCTCATATTCAGGATTGCCATTATAAAACATATCTCTCATTATCTGCTCGCCGGTTGATACCAGACTTAACGCCCTTGTGGTGGGCACACCTAAATGAAACATCGCCTCGCTCATCAGGTATTCGCGAACCGATGACCTTAAAACTGCTCTTCCGTCCGCTCTGCGCGAATAGGCAGTTGGTCCCGCGCCTTTTAATTGTAAATCCCATGATTTCCCTTCGTGTTCCCATTCCCCAAGGGTTATTGCTCTTCCATCGCCAAGCTGTGCGGCCCAATTGCCAAACTGGTGTCCGCCATAACGGGCAGCATATGGAGACATCGTCGGCGTAAGGTAATTCCCGCCAAGGATGTCGATGTCTTTTTGATCGGAAGGCTTTTGTACCCCCAATTCTTCCGCCAACTCATCCGACCAGCCGAGCAATGCCGGTTTTCTTACAGGTGTTGGGATGGCTTTACTGTAAAATACATCCGGTGTTTGTCTGGGATTAAGGTCTCCACTTTCGTCTCCGCTGAAAGTGGAAACAAATGTATTTTTATATAGTTGAGTGCTCAGTTTTTTCATCTTAAATTATATAAAGGCATTGTGGATCTTACAATGGTGATGAACTCAACCCACCATAACCCGATCCGGTTTAAAAATTAAAGGTATCGATAATAAAGCCCTAAACTCTTTATATCCGGTTTTACCGGGAAAGTAGGCATGCAGAAACAAAAGAGGCTTTCCATCGGGTGCCGTTACCACCGAAGGGTGACCTGGAGCCCACCATTTTTCGGTAGATTGCAATAAAGGCTTTTGCATTTTCTTGAAAGGCCCTAAAGGCGACTTAGCGATAGCAGCACCAATTCCATACTGGTCGGTTGAAAAATCGTTGCCGGCATATAATAGATAATACGTATCCTGATGCTGACTAAGCCACATACCTTCTACCAGGTGAGCTTCCCATTTTAAATCATTTTCAATAATCTTACTTCGTTCGCCAATAAGTGATAAGCCGTTGGGTGACAAGCGCTGGGCAAACATAGGGGTTTTCATGTATTTTAATACCTCCTTGATCTGGCGTTTTACCGCATTTTCTTGTGTATTTGCAAAATCCGCTAAACGTTTATAGAACGATAGAAATCTTGATATAATGCTCTCAATTAACACCTGCACAATAAAAAAGCGTTCCATTGCTTTTCTGGTCTTAATCCAGGGCCAAAGTGTTTTAATGAAAATAGCGGTGAGCCGGTCTTCATTAGTGTCGAATAGTTCGAAGATAAACCCGGGATGTGTATTTAAGAGTTCGATGAGCAGACCCGGCCAAAGGTCGTTGTTATCTTCTTTCCAAAACAAGTATGCTGTGTTTTTATCTTCAACAAAAATATGAGGATCGATTACATTTCCTTTTAATACAGGAATTTTGCCAGGAATAAAAGGGCCTTCGGGATTGCGAGAGCTTGCCATCCCAATACAGAGCTCTTGATCAATTTTGTTGCGAGCAACAAAATACACCCTGAATTCATTGCCAAACCGGTGCATTTCTGCAGCCCAGTAATCACTCTCAAACTCGCCTTCCGATGCCCAGTCGGGCTTTTTTCCTTCCGGGAAGACATAGCTTACAAACTCCCAATGTATCAGATCTGTCGAACGAAGGATAGGGAAGGATTGGGGAGCGTCGTTGGATGTGACCAGAAGATAATAGATAGTTTTATCACTTTCTTCGACACGGATAACCGCTGGGTCACCGTAACCGTGAAGCATTTCTGAATGGATGTTTTCAGTCAGAACTTCACGGTAATGCACATTTGAGTTGCGTTTTTGGCTGTTTTTGCTACGATTTTGTGGAAGCCTCAAGCCAAAATCTTTTGATAGCGTTTCAAACAGGTCAAGATAAGCATTGTGGTCCTGTTCCTTGACCTTATACATGCGTGTTACCCGGTTGCCACTGCTTTTTTCAGGTCCGGAAATCTCAAAACAACATGGTGAGTTTTCGTGTTGCTCGCTTATTTTTATTTCAAATCCAACGGGCAGTGTTTGCGGTGATCTTAATACAAATTCCTTTGGCACTCCGGCTTCTTTCTTCTCCATGAATGTTTCGTGCAGGTATTAACAATGATTTAATTACCTTGTTAAAAGGTACCATTACATCACTTTGTTTAACAGCCAGAAAAAGAGCTGGTTTGACAGCCCGGAGAATTACTGGATTTTATCCAGTTCGTCGCACATGTATTTTACGTTTCTGCCTTTAAATATGTATCCATGTTCCAGAAGGATGTCGTAAAGGAAGTCTTTATGATTCTTGCTTCCAAGAATGGTTATTTCTTTATCATTAACAAACGCGATAATATAATTGGGATTTAGCGAATATAAGTCGTAAGCTTCGTATCGGTCTTTTACTTCAAGTGATCTTAGTGTAATCGGGTTAAGGTTAGTTAATGCAACTACTATCATAGTTTATCGGTTTAGTGTGTGATATCGGCACTTGTATTATCTAGCAACCGTATACGATCGTGTCTTAAATTGGATACAGTTTTTTGTTTTTTTTTTAATTAGACATAATTGACTGATACTGTTGAATTTGACCCGTCCGAAACTATTAATAGGGAAATTGAAATTACTTCTAAATCTTCATGTTGTCTTCATGTTGCCAACGTAAACTTGTAATGTTGCAATGTTAGTTTAATTGTAAAACTGATAAGGGCAATTGCGGTTAATAGAAGTTCTACCTAAAAACTCTTTATTATGGGAATCTTTAATGGTTTTTTAAGTCATCCTGCTGAAGTTTCATTGAAACAGATTTCGCTGGAATATGGGTTCATCTTAGTGGATGATGAATACGTTGAAAAGGCTTATAAAGTGAATAGGGATAAATTCATTCTTACAAATAAGCGCCTTTTATTGATTGTCCCATGCAAAAATACCCGACTTGAATACGTGTCTATTCCATATTCAAGTATCCGCAAGTTTTCTAAAGAAGGTACGGATTCAATGGATAAAGATGCGGAGTTGAAAATATGGCTTAAAGATGAAACTCTACCCATTAAGAAAGAATTTAAGGATTGCGATGGAGTAAACGAAATCTATCAGATATTAAGTAAATATGTGCTTTGACCCCTACAACAAATTATCCTTCTTTTTTATGAACAATCAATTAGTAATTGACTGGCTTTAAACAAAGCCGTCAATTACTCTTTTTAGGTCTGAAGCTTGTAAAACTCCCGATTGCCTCCATTTTACCTGCCCATTTTGGAATAATATCAATGTAGGTACACTTTGTACCTGATAAGAACTGGCAACAGCAGGATTTTTGTCAATATCTACTTTCAAAATAGTAGCTTTATTTCCGATCATCCCTTTTACTTGTTCAAGTATAGGAGCCATCATTTTGCACGGACCGCACCACTCTGCTGAAAAATCAACTAGTACTGGTTTACCTGAGTTTAGAATTTCTGAAAAAGTTGCCATAATTAAAATGGTATATTTTGTTAACCTCTTCAACGCAATTTGGTTTGAAAAATTCGTTGGCGATAGTTAATCTATGAATTGGGCAGGTAGATAGTGAACTCAGATCCTTTTCCTTCCTCGCTTTTTACTTCTATCCTTCCTTTATGACGTTCTACAATGTCTTTTGAAATATATAGACCCAAACCCAAACCCGATTTGTTCATGTTTGATTCGTCTACCCTGTAAAACCGGTTAAATAAAAGTGAGAGCTTCTCTTTCGGAATGCCGGATCCTTCATCCTTGACAGATAAAGCCACGTATTCGGAGGTTGACTTTGAACGTATGCTTATCTTACTCCCGTTAGGAGAATACTTGAGGGCGTTTGATAATATATTGCAAATTACCTGTTCCAGGCGGTTTTTATCTCCACATACTTCGACGTCCATACTAAGCCCCACTTCAATTTGATGAGTATGTGATATAGGTTGCAAAATCTGAAGGCAATCAAAAACAAGTTGCTTCAAACTGAATCTGCTCGTGATCAAAACCAGGTTCCCTGATTCGATTCTGGATACGTCTAAAAGCTCGTTTATCAGGTTGGTAAGTTTGTTAATCTGTAAATCAGCTCTATGTAAAAGATTTTCATACCATTCCAACTTATCTTCGGCGGCCTTTCGTTCAAGTGTCTGAATAAATCCTTTCATACCCGTGATTGGCGTTTTCAGCTCATGACTGGCAATACTCATAAATTCTTCTCTTCTTCTGAGAAGGTTGGTGATTTCTGCTTTGTTTTTAACCTGTTCCAGCTCAAGCAGCTTCTCTTTACTAACATCGGTAATCGTTATGGATACACCAGTTAACTTTCCTTCATGATAAACCGGGACGAACTTTGATTCAAACCAATGACTGGAGTTTTCATAGTCAATTCGTTTCACATCTTTAATATGATGACCTTCAAGCGCCTTCTGAAAACTTTCTATAAATGGCTCGCTTACGTTGTTTTTAGTATCTAAAGCATAATCGAGTATATTATCTCCTGCTTTTAGTTCTTTTCCGTGGTAAAGTTTGCCATTTTCATATGCTTTTTGATTGAAAAATAAGACTGAGTAATCGGGCGCGATAAAAAACCATACATCATCTGTACTATCGAATATTGATTTAAGGATACTTCCCGTTTTTTCCATGAAAATTGACAAATTATTAAGCAAAAATAGGAAAAAGCTGATTGCTCACCGATTTCTCGTCAAATAAAGAGTGGCGTTCAATATATGGAATGATTCGGGGGGCTACAATATTTTCATTTATTTTGGTTAGGGAAGTGTGTTCTTATCCGAGTCAACAGTCAAAAGTTCGAAATATTTTCTTTTCAAAAAATTAAAATGCTATTATGCACAAAAAACGATATCAATGTTAGTAATCAGAAGTCACCAGGAATTTGAAGAGTATTTAGGGAAAGAAATAGGCGTTTCAAATTGGCATACCATCACTCAGGAGCAGATAAATATGTTTTCTGATGCAACCTTAGATCATCAGTGGATTCATACAGATACCAACAGAGCAGAAACTGAAAGTCCGTTCAAAGCTACCATTGCTCATGGATATCTTACCTTGTCTCTCATTCCATATTTGTGGAAACAAGTTATTGATATCCAAAATCTAAAAATGGAGATTAATTATGGAATAGAAAATCTCAGATTTGCCCAGGCTGTTGTAGTAAACAGTGAGGTTCGTTTAAAGGTAAAATTGTCGAACATCATTAATTTGAGAGGGGTAACAAAAGCAACCATTGGCGCCGAACTTGAAATAAACGGACAAAAGAAGCCCGCGTTTACAGCCGAAACCATCTTCTTATACCACTTTATTGATTAGAAATAACGCAAGATGAATTTTAAAAAATGGGGAACATTTCTGTTTTCGTGTCTGACATTCGGGTTAATTGTTTCCTGCGGACATGAACGTAAGAGCTTTCCTGTGGTCGGATTCGTGGATGCATTTGAAGATGCAACTATTGCCCAGGCACGCGCAGGTTTTACCGATGCTTTGTCTAAAAATGGTTTCAGCGAAAAGGATAAGACGATCGAGATTATCTATCGAAACGCTCAAGGCGATATCCCAACCTTGACTCAAATAGTAAATTACTTCATCTCCGAAAAAGTAGATTTAATTGCTACCTGTACAACTCTTTCGACTATTACAGCTTTGCAAAAGACGAAAGAAATTCCTGTGTTCATGATGGTTTCGCCGACGCCCCAACGGATGAAAGTGATCGACGCTTCAGGAAAGGAGCCGCCTAATTTGCACGGCGTAGCGGAGGAGTTAGCATATATTGATACTTCGTTTTCTTTTATCCCAAAATTAATTAAGCCTAAAGGAAATAAACTAGTGGTGGGAATGATCTACAATCAATCCGAGCCGCAATCGGTTGATGCTTTAGAGCGGATAAAATTTTTGGCTGCAAAGTTGGATGTTCAAATAGAGGCACTTCCTTTAAATAACTCGGGAGACGCTCAATTAGTTACGCAATCACTGCTAAGCAAAAATATTGATGCTTTTTTTGCCAATCCTGATAATTCTGTCTTCGCCTCTTTCGAAACGATTTTAAAAAATTGCAATCAAAAAGACATTCCCATTTTTACAAGTGAATCGGGTTTAGTAAAGCGCGGTGCCCTGGTTGCCTTTGGTGCTGATATTTATAAATGGGGATACCAGGCAGGCGAGCAGGCAGCTAAGTTTCTGAAATCGGGTAAAGCCGACGATTTGAAGTGGGAAATGGTTAAAGCAAGAGTCCGTGTCTATAATCCGGAGGTTGCTAAGAAATTCGGAATCGCTGTCCCGGATGGTTTTGTGAGAGTGAAGTAAAAGAGCTGCACCGGTTCGGAAACCGTAAAAGTGCCCCTGCCTAAAACAAAATATGACTCGAGCTGATTTCAATCTAGATGAATATCAGTTTTTCTGCCTCATTATATACAGGTACTAGTGGATTATCAACTTTACTTCCCAAACGCGAGTTTCCACCTCAGTTTCAGGATAAAAGCCGCTTAACCTATTACGCATCTTTATTCAACAGCATAGAAATTAACAGCTCATTCTATAAAGTTCCCCTGGTTTCAACGATGAAAAAATGGTCAGAAAGTGTACCAGACGATTTTCAATTTACGTTTAAGCTTTGGAAAGAAATTACTCATGCTAAAGGATTGCTTTTTAAACAGCAGGATCTTGAACATTTTATTCAGATTATTTCTGCCGTAGGTGTGAAAAAAGGCTGTCTGCTAGTACAGTTTCCTCCGAGTATTGCCATTCAGCAACTTCATCAGCTGGAAAACTTGTTTGCTGGTTTAAATATTGCAGATCCTCAACATCAATGGAAAGTGGCTGTCGAGTTCCGTAACAGATCCTGGTATGAAGAAGATATTTATGATTTATTACATAGAAATTACGCAGCCATGGTTTTTCATGATCTTCCGGCATCTTCGGCTCCGCTTATTGAAACTGCAGAATTTATTTACCTGAGATTCCATGGTCCGAATGGCGGTTACAGGGGCAGTTATTCAGATGATCTTTTATCAGAATATGCAGGATACGTAAAAGACTGGCAACAGGATGGAAAAGATGTTTATGTTTATTTCAATAATACGATGGGCGATGCGATTAAAAATCTGATCACATTAAACGCATTTGTAAAAGATGCTACCGAAAGCTAAGCTAAGTCAATTTCTTTGGCAAGATATACATCCTGTAAAGAGTGGAGCAGCTTAACCCCTTCTTCGAATGGTCGCTGGAAGGCTTTTCTGCCCAAAATTAATCCCATCCCTCCGGCTCGTTTGTTAATAACGGCACTTCTTACTGAATCTGCTAAATCAGATTCACCTTTTGACTCTCCACCCGAATTTATTAAGCCGGCCCGGCCCATATAGCAGTTAATTACCTGGTAACGACACAGATCGATCGGATGTTCTGAGCTTAATTCATCATACATCTTCGGGTCGCTTTTAGAAAAGTTAATAGCTTTAAAACCTCCGTTATTCTCCGGCATTTTCTGCTTGATAATATCTGCTTGAATGGTCACTCCGATATGGTTTGCCTGTCCGGTGATGTCAGCGGAAACTTCGTAATTAACGGAGTCTTTTTTAAACCCGTTGTTGCGGGTATAGCACCATAACACACATGCCATTCCTAAGCTATGTGCTTCCTCGAAAGCCTGACTTACTTCAATGATTTGTCTGTTCGAATTCTCTGATCCGAAGTAGATAGTTGCTCCAACAGCAACGGCGCCCAGATTCCAGGCCTCTTTCACGCTGCCAAACATGATTTGATCATATTTGGTGGGAAAAGTCAGCAGCTCGTTGTGATTGATTTTTACGAGGAAAGGGATTTTATGGGCATATTTTCTCGACATCATGGCCAGGTTGCCGAATGTAGTAGCGACTGCGTTGCACCCACCTTCAAGCGCCAGGCGAATGATATTTTCCGGATCGAAATAAATCGGGTTTTTCGCAAAGGAAGCACCTGCGGTATGCTCAATGTCTTGATCTACCGGAAGAATTGAAAGATATCCTGAATTTGCCAGTCGGCCATTCCCGTATAGTGCCGCCAAACTTCTTAATACTTGCGGGTTCCTGTTACTCAGCGCAAACACTTTGTCGATAAAGTCGGTAGAAGGGATATGAAGCAAATCTTTGGAAAGTGTTTTGCTTTGAAAACGTAAAAGATATTCGGCTTCAGCCCCAAGCAGATTTTCGATTTCCTGGAAATTCATTCTTTTTAATTTGATTTAGAACAGCTAATTCCACTTATTGTTGGGTTTTATAGAAGGACGGATATATTTTACTATGAAGGGGAATAATCAGTGTTACGGATATCTTCCGCACGTATAGAATACCTTGACACTTCATTCGCGCTTCTGCTTTTGTCTCGGAAAGGGAGCTAAGATGTTGTAAATCATTTTTTAGTTTGATTTTTCATTATACCTTAGGATAAGCTTTTTATTAAAAGTGACTTTTTTTAATTAATTTGATTTTAATCTATAATTATTCCATTGAAAATAGCAGTCCCTAAAGAGCGAAGAGAACCCGAGAACCGGGTTGCACTAACTCCAAATGTTGTTAAAATGCTTATAAAAGCAGGTTTTAAATGTGCCATTGAAACAGGCGCAGGTGTTGCAAGTGGTTTTTATGATTCTGCTTATGAGAATGCAGGCGCAAGCATTTTTACCGATAAAAAGTTAGAATTATCCGAAACAGATATTTTACTTAAAGTAAATGCTCCCATGGTTGATGAGGTCTTGCATTTAAAAGAAGGATCGGTAATCATATCTTTTTTGTATGCCTATACCATTCCTGATGTTGTTGAAGCGTGTCTTGCAAAAAAGATTTCGGCCTTTGCAATGGATGCAGTTCCTCGTATATCCCGGGCGCAAAAAATGGATGCGCTAAGCTCTCAGGCTAATTTAGCAGGCTATAAATCTGTGCTTTTAGGAGCTAATGCTTTAGGGAAAATATTTCCTTTAATGATGACTGCCGCTGGTACGATTACTCCTGCGCGAGTTCTCATTTTTGGTGCAGGGGTTGCAGGCTTGCAGGCTGTAGCAACAGCTAAGCGGCTCGGTGCACTGGTTGAGGTTACAGATGTCCGTGTTGAAACAAAAGAGCAGGTAGAATCTTTAGGCGGGCGTTTCTTAGAAGTACAAGCCGAAGGGGTGGAAACTGTAGGCGGCTATGCCAAGGAGGTTTCTTCAGAGTATCTTCAAAAACAAAAAGAACTTATTTCCAAACATATAGCCGAGGCTGATATTGTGATCACCACAGCCCTGGTAATCGGTAAAAAAGCTCCTGTTCTGGTTACTGACGAGATGGTGAAAAGTATGAAGCCGGGTTCAGTAATTGTGGATATGGCTGTAGAAAGCGGTGGTAATTGCTCTTTAAGTGAGTTTAATACTACGGTTGTAAAGCATGGCATAACCATTATCGGTCAGGCAAATCTCCCATCCATGGTTGCCGTAAATGCCAGTGAATTGTATGCTGTGAACATCAGTACCCTCTTGCTGCATCTTGCAAATAGTCACGCTTTTAAATGGGATATGGAAGAAGATATTACCCAAGGCTCGCTGATAACACATCAGGGAAATATAGTTCACCAATTTACACAGGAAATCCTTAATAAGAACAAAGAATGAATGCAGAAACCTTAATAGTATTGCTTTACGTATTGGTATTGGCCAGTTTCGTAGGCTTCGAATTGATTGCTAAAGTACCTCCAACTTTACATACTCCTTTAATGTCCGGATCGAATGCGATTTCCGGTATTACCATAGTAGGGGCGATTGTCGCCGCCGGCCCTGCCGATGCTTCCCTAAGTAAAATTATGGGTATTGCCGCTTTGTTCCTCGCTACCCTCAATGTGGTAGGAGGCTATGTGGTTACCGACAGGATGTTGAGAATGTTTAAAAAGAAAAAATAGTTCATGAACAACGATCTAATAATAAAAATTGCTTACCTGATTGCCTCAGTTCTGTTTATTATCGGCATTAAGATGCTTGGAAAGACATCCACAGCGCGCCGTGGCAATATGCTTAGCGCCGTGGCAATGCTTATTGCCATCCTGGTAACTCTGCTGGATAAACAAGTCTTAAGTTTTACTGAGATTTTCATCACCATTATTATCGGTTCTGCCGTTGGAACTCTGGCCGCTCGCCGGGTCGAAATGACACAGATGCCGGAAATGGTGGCTATATTAAATGGCTTCGGCGGTGCATCTTCTGTTCTGGTTGCAACTTCCGAATATTGGCGCCAAGCTGATAACTCAGCATTAACCATGGATACCACAGTTGCTATTACAGTAGTCCTAAGTGTTATCATTGGCGCAGTTACTTTCACCGGATCAATGGTTGCGTTCGGAAAATTAAAGGGACTCATAAGCGGGCGAGCTATTACTTTTAAAGGACAACATTTAATTAATGCGCTGCTTTTGGCCATCATCGTTTTTATGTGTGTTTTACTAGTGCTCAATCCTAATATGGAAGTCTGGATGCTCGGAGTTCTGTTTTTGGGTTTAGTTCTCGGTGTATTGGTTGTTATTCCAATCGGAGGCGCAGATATGCCGGTTGTGATTTCCCTACTTAACTCCTATTCTGGAATAGCAGCCTGTGCGACGGGTTTTATTTTAAACAACCAGGTTCTGATAATTGCCGGAGCGCTGGTGGGTACCTCGGGAATTATTCTTACACAAATTATGTGTAAAGCAATGAACCGTTCTTTAACCAGCGTTTTATTGGGTGGATTTGGACAAACAGCCGGAACATCATCTGGCAGTGGCCAGGATATTATAGTTAAGGAGGTAGGAGTTGAAGAAACTGCAATGCTTTTTGATTCAGCATCATCAGTTATTATCGTTCCCGGATATGGAATGGCAGTAGCTCAGGCTCAGCATGTGGTTAGAGAACTAACAGACCTTCTCGAAAAAAAGAATATTTCGGTAAAATTTGCTATTCATCCAGTTGCAGGCCGCATGCCCGGACATATGAATGTGCTTCTCGCAGAAGCTAACATTCCCTATGATAAGCTCATCGAAATGGATGATATAAATGATGAGTTCGCTAGTACGGATATTGCTTTGATTATTGGCGCAAATGACGTTGTAAACCCTGCAGCAAAAACCAATCCCCAGAGTCCCATATTTGGGATGCCCGTGTTAAACGTCGATAAGGCTCGTACCGTTATTGTTTCTAAAAGAGGAATGAGCGCTGGTTATGCGGGGATAGAGAACGAACTTTTTGGATATCCCAACTGCCTGATGTTGTTTGGTGATGCTAAAGCAACCATGGCTAAAGTGGTGAGCGAATTGAAAGAGTTGTAGCTTATAAATAGAAATCTAAGCTTCTGGATATTAAAAAAGCAGCGTCTGTACTAAAGACGCTGCCACAGGACCTAAAATTTGATGTTACCCCTTAGCTCTCCGCCAGGAACAGTGGTGCTGTGAATATTTAAATACCATTTACCCGCCAGTAATTGATTTATTTCCTCGTCTGTAAGTACACGTGTTGTACCCGAAATAGAACCTGAACTGGCGGTAGTAAAGCCTGTAATGCCTATTACCGGTGGCGAGCTTTTAGAATCCGTACCATCTGCCGCTCCATGAAAATGCATGTTAGTGGTAGTCGCCGTCGATACTCCCAATTGCCAGGTCATACTATAAGTTATGATTTTCGTGTCCGGATTAAAACTTACCTGAGCGCTACCTGTGCCGGTACTTGAATTTGGAGGAACCTCTTGGCTTCCTGTGAGTTGAACACTCGCCTTTTTGGTCATGTCTACCGGAGTTTTATCCTTTTTACAGGCAGTGAACGATAGAACAATAACAAGTGCTACCGCAATAGCGGTAGGTGTCGATGTTTTTAAGATAGGTTTCATATAAAGTAGTTTATGAGCAGGTACGCATAAATACTAAATAGGTTGCCTTGGCTGCGATTATTTTAAGGTGAATTAGTCTAATCGACTCCGGGTCTTAGTTATGGTTTATAGTCCTTTAAATCCGGGTTACTTCAGTCCCGTGCTCATGTTAATAAAAACTGAATAGATGCTCGGAAATCGACAATTATGGAATATGAAATACACTTAGCTAAGCCCGATAATCCCTTTTATTCTCGAATTTCCAATGATTTTAACAAGCTTGTAAGTTAGTATCATGATAAACGTTGTGAATATAATTTGTAAAACCAAACCTTTCCAGACATTTACAGTCGATAAATAATCTTTAAAATAGAAGTTAATAACTATCATAATCTCGAAGATAAGGAGAGGATGAAGAAGATAAATACCGTATACAGTTTTGCGTGGATTTAGCTTGTTGATTCTTGATACCTTACCAAATTTCAACATGGCGAAAAATAGGAGGATTGAAAGAATGCCGTTGCTGAATCTGTTTGATGCAAAAGCATCTCCACAATTTTTTATTGTCAACCAATATCCCTCATAGCTTGCCAGAATAAAAGAACCGAACAAGGCGAGTAGAACAAATGGCCATGATATTCTCTTCAATACATCAGAGATATAACTGTGGTAATTATTTATTTGTATGCCTAACCATATAAAAAATGTATAGGATAATACCGCTTTCGCATGATTTGCCGCAATCCACATATAATGCAGATTTAGACAATAGAATGCGGTTAGGGAAAAGAAAACTAAACCCAGCCATGGCTTATTAATGTGTTTTTTTAAACTTATAATCAACGCCATCCCGATTATATAGGTCGTGATAAACCAATAGGCGCTGTAAAGTAAAAGCCCATTTAAAATCGCATAATTAGATTTTATAAAGCCTTTGATATCTCTTGTTTCCCAAAGGTCTTTTAATGGTATCAACTGAACTATAGATATCACCATGAAAATAATTATAATTGCGATCCAGGGAGCGTAGATCTTTGGAGTTCTTTCCTTGAAATACGAGAAGAGCGTATATTTATTTATTCTGGAGTTTAGAAGAAATCCGGAAACGATAAAAAAGATAATAGTGCTTATTTTTCCTGTCTGGATTACAAAGATTTTTACCCATTCTTCGGTAAACGAGTGGGTAACCCTTTCGTTCCATCCTAAGAGGGAATGTCCCCAGATAATAAAAAAAATAGTGACAAATCGGATAGTGTCGATCTGCTCGTAATTAACACTAGGATTGGTGGGTTTTATGTGTACTAACTTTAAGTTAATATCGGATTCGGAAAGCGCGGCATTGCCATCAAATTGCATATATTCTGTTAAGAAATTAGGTTCAAGTGGATGCTTGTACGAAGAAAATGCGTTCTTAGTTTCTTAAAAGTTTAAATAGTTAATTTAGTATTTTAAACCGCTAGTTTATACCGGTTTAATGCGTTGATAAGCGTCTCAATCGTTTTTAACCTGATGAATATGCTCGGCCTGACTTTCGTTTTTATCGAACATCAAGGTCCGCGATTTGCTTTTTATATGCGGACGGAAGAATAATGTTTCTGAGCAATCCCTCCAGTTTAAAAATGTGTGCAAGCTTGTAGATTTTTAAGACAGGATACAGCAAAGGAATTTTCCCTAATGAGAGTAGAAGATTTACTCTTTCGGGCACAATTAGAAGCTGGGCTTGCTTTAATAACTGGTATCTGACTAATCCGAGATGATGCCTGTACTGTTTGTACAGATCGTCTGTGAAATGACTATAAATAAGATTATTTTGAATATGTTCTTGGCGCATAATTAACCAGTCATCGTAAAGAATTGGTAATCCGGTAAGTCTCATTCGCTGTCCAACGCGATAGAATACATCGAAAATCTCTGTTTTTTCGTCTTTAGTAAGCTTTCTCTCAAGTACTTCGAACGACCTGATAGAATAATCAATCAACATGAAAAGAACATCTCGGTAGGCCCAATCGGGAATTGCAGCGCCACGTTTTTCTTCCACATCTTTATGAATAGCAGTAATTTTATCAATTGCGTAAAGAGCATCATGATATTCGGAAAATACAATTTTCCGGGCATAGGAAACGGTAGAGAATAATCTTCCAAGCGGATCTGCCGGAAGGCGCCCAGTAAAATATAGCCAGTCCACGGCTTTGTTTAAAGCAAACTCGGCAGACGCTCCGGCAAATATGAAAAGAATGGTATCTCCCTTGCCCCAAATCTTTCTGACTATTGAATCTTTATCTACAAAAAATGCCATACCTTATCCTCCTGCTGTACTTTTGCCCTTGAAAGCTTTAATTTTTCAATCGCTAACACCAATAAAATTCCCAATGTATATGCCAAAATATCGAACCAGGTAAAATAGGTGCCAATGATAATATTGGCGATTTTTGAACCGCTTAAACCCAGGTGCTGAACTATGTTGAAAAACTGTAAGGTTTCTATGAGGTATGAAAGAAGAAGAACCCAAACGGCCGTTGTACTAGTTGACCAGTTTAAAAAGCTTTTGACAAGGCAATAAAGCAGAACTACTACTAAAAGATCACCAACGTAAGGCCGGATAAATTCATCATGTGCAAACAGGGCAATGAGTACTTCTATAATGAATAGAAGGATAGAAAGAATGAAATAGGTTTTGCGGAAAGTAAGCATTATATAGGTTAATCATTAAGTGATAAAATGGGATTATGTGCTGTGGAAAGCGGTTTCTTTGTATTCACTTTTGACAAAATGGATTCCAGTAATGGCAGCATATGATTCAAGCTTCCTGTTTTAATAAGGAAGTTCCAAACTGGCTCAAATTTTTTCCAGCCTCCGGTATAAAAGAAGTGTTTCAAACTGTGCTTAGCTGAATCATGTACCATGCTTGATTTTAGGATATTTTTCCAGCTGTAAAACTCTTTATAAGCCCACCAGTAACCTGCTTCGAGTTCAGAAGCGTTCAGGCCCGAAGTTTCATACACCACGTTTCTGGTATCATATAGATCCCAGTTTCTGGATTTTATTCTTCTTTGCATTTCCATGCTTTTAAAAAGAGCAGTGCCGGGGTAGGGAGTTAGAATGTGATAGGTAGATGTCGTCAATCCGTTACTTACACCCCAATCAACGGTTCTTTTAAATACATCCTTGTCGTCATCGTCTAATCCAAATACAAAGCTTCCATTTATCATAATCCCGAGCGAATGAAGACGATTTACTGCTTTTATATAATCTTTCTCCAGGTTTTGCTTTTTATTGCCCTGTTTCAGGTTTTGGGGAGAAAATGTTTCAAAGCCAACGAAGAGGCTTCGAAGTCCTGCTTCTGCAGCTTTCTCGATAAGGTTGCCGCGTAATATAGAATCAATGGTGGCAGCTCCCTGAAAAACACGGTTCATGCCTTTCATGCCATCAAATAAGGCACCTGCGAATTTTGTATTCCCGAGAAGGTGATCGTCAAGAAAATATAGGTGCTTGCCCGGGAGCCTTTCTATTTCTGCCAATGCATCGTCTACTTCCTGAGTGTAAAATGTTTTTCCGCCTTCGAAGAATGCATCTTTATAACAGAAAGTGCAGTGATGAGGACAGCCTCGTGTTACGACAATCGAATTGGGCACGAGATACAAATTCCGCTTTATAAGATCTCTCCGTATTGGAGGTACTTTCTCTAACGTCCGCACAGACGACCTGTAAATCTTTTGCGGCCTCTTCTCTTTAAAGTCTTTTAAAAATAAAGGGAATGTGTCTTCTCCCGGCCCTGTAAAGATGGTATCTGCATACTTCATAGCCTCATCCGGTAGCGAGGTTACATGGAGTCCGCCTAATATTACATAAGATCCTTTACTTCTGTAATGCTCAGCTATTTTATAAGCACGGTAGGCGTTGGTTATATAAACTTGTATAATTACTAAATCGGGCTGATCATTTAATCGTAGCTCTTCAACATGCTGATCCTGCAGATCAATTTCGTCATCTGGAGAAAGATATGCAGCAAGAGTTGCAAGCCCCAGAGGAGGAAAGAGCGAATATTTTATAGGTCGCCAAAAAGGACTTTCAGCCTCGGTTAGCGCAGGAAGAATTAATTTTACTTTCATGGAATTTAATTGAGAAGAGGCCGTTTATTGCCACTAATTGTTATTACGCTAATTCTGTGACTGGTTTTCTAGTCAAGTCAATCTTTGCTGACAAATACATCATCACCGCAACTGTAATAAACAGTCCAATACTTCCAAATAATAAAGCCAGATCTTGTAACTGAATAATTACGAAGATGAAACCGTAAAAAACGCTTAGGATACCCGAGAAAATAACAGCCGGCTTCTTACTTTTAAGTACTGATGCAATAAATACTCCGATTAGCGTCACCGTGGCTACCGACGCAATTAAATAGGCAGCGTTAAATCCTACACGTTCACTAAAGGATAGCAGTAGGGTATAATAAATACTCATTGCGGCTCCAATCAGCACATATTGGAGCAGATGGACCTTTCGCTTGTTTAAAAGCTCTGTAAAGAATAGGGATATAAAAGTCAAAAGAATAATTAAGATAGCATATTTGGCAGAGCGCATCGTTTTTTGATATTGATCTACCGGTAAAATGAATTTTACCCCAAACGATGCATCATCGTTTACTGAATTCGAAGCTGAAATGGTATGCATCACAGTGTTTTCTTCGACCCATTGTTGCGGGAAAGGCCTGTTGAAATAGGGCATTTTCCAGGTTGCAGTAAATCCGTTTTTTGTGATTCTTCGATCTTCGGGAAGATAACGTCCGGTAAAACTTGGGTTATTCCATTTTCCTTCTACTTTAACTGTTGTGGTTTTACCAAGATGCACAAAGTTAAGTTCGCTGCTTCCACGCAGATCCAAATCGAAGTTGAAGTTTAGCGCAGTGTTGTGTCCCTGGCTCAGATCCGGCAAAATTATCAGATTATTCTGGAAGAGATGTAAGGAGCTAAAGTCTGGCTCGACATCATAAACAGAATTTCCTAATTTGATGGAGGGATTGTTTTTTAGCCCTTTCAAATCGCTGAGACCAATGTCTAACTTTGCTTTGTCCCATAGAATCATAGTGGGGTCAATGCCAGACTTTTTTAATTCAAGCGCACTAAACTTCCCGTTTACCTGAACTTTCGTATTATACACAACGGCATCGAAAATTCCCCGGTGAAGTATCTCCGGTTCAACCTTGCTGACGATATTTAACGTCTCGGGCAGGATGTAAATATTCGTTAATACTTCTTTATACGAGATTTTGCTGTTGGTATCTTTTTGTTTTACAAGCGTTTTATAGGGGAGTACCATTACCGGACCTTCTAACAATTGACTCCCGGACCATTTATCGGATATTTCTTTTATGACTTTATCCTGCCTAGCTTGGCGTTCCCATATTAGGTCCTGTATCCAGCTAGAGGGTATAAGCAATAATAAAGTAAGGATTCCAATAAGAGCTAGCTTGATTAATACCGATTCTCCGAACCATGCTATTAATCCTTTTTTTTCTGTTTCCATTTTGTGTTTGTCTGTTTAAAAGTACTTTGAAATTCAAAGTGATTGAATAAAAAAATATTAACTTTTCTGTTGTTTAATTAAATTTTCCAGGGCTTCAAGGTGTTTTTTAAAAGCTTCGCGACCTTTTGCCGAAGCAGAATATTGGGTGTTTGGTTTCCGTCCGACAAAACTTTTGTTTACCAGAATGTATTCTTCTTTTTCCAAAGCTTTTAAATGAGAGGCGAGGTTTCCATCGGTTACATTCAATAACTCTTTCAGCGAGTTAAAGTCATAACTTTCATTAGCAACCAATACGCTCATAATCTGAAGCCGAATGCGGTTTTCAAAAGCTTTATCGAACTGTTCTAATACGTTCTTCACTGATTGTATTTAAAATGCATGATAGATCCGTACAAAATATGGAGAAGACCAAAGCCGATAACCCAAAATACAATTCCATAACCCGGAAATAAGGCAGCCAGTAAACCCAATATAATTTCACATAAGCCAAGCCATTTAACATCCGTAAAAGTATAATGACTTGCTGCAACAAGCGCCAAACCGTAGAATATAAGGCATGCCGAAGCAATGATGCCATAATCACCTCTTAGTAACAAAATCAAAATAAATAATCCCCCGGTGACTAAAGGAACTGACATATTCATCAGTAGGCGTCTACTTACAGGGTTCCAAAAGTTTTCTCCTTTCTTTCGAGCCTGACGAATAGTAAGCCAAATTCCGGTGAGTATCGACAAAATTAAAACACCTATGGCTATAAGAGATAACTTCCACAAAACTGTGCTGTCGTTTACGAGATATTCCCTGTAACGCAGTCCGCCGTTATGAAGGTAAACTGTTTTATATCCCAGGAGAGCACCTATAAGCGCGTAAACTCCAGCCATTATTCCCGAAAGGCCACTTAGAGAAATAAATTTGGCAGACCGTTCCATCAGATTTCTGATTGAACTCAACTCCGAGTAAATATCTTTTTCTTTCATTTAAAAGAACTTTGTATTTCAAAGTAAAGTAATATAATTGGAATGTGCAAATAAAAATCAAAAGAGGGTAGGATTACCTTTCTTGAATCTTCCTAATTGACGTTTTATTATTATGTACTTTTGCCCTATAAAAGCCGTTAAGCTTTTTTGTTTGACATATGAATTTAGTTCACACTTCTTTTTTTGCAGGATTTATCCTCTTTTTGATGTCAAATACAGCCTTGGCTCAAAGCTTACAAAATCAGGAAAGCAATTCAATAGGTATGTCCAAAGCGTTCAGGGTTGTACTTGATCCGGGGCACGGAGGTAAAGACAGTGTAACGCGGGCAGGCGGTTTTTATGAGAAAGATATCGTATTGAGTATTGCTAAAGAAATAAAAGATCATCTTAATAAAAACGGTTTTGAAGTTATCATGACGCGTGAATCGGACGAATTTATTTCACTTTCAGACAGAGCTGCGGTAAGCGGAGATGTGTTTATATCGCTGCATGCCAATAGTGTTGCTGATACCATCGGGCCGAGTGTTCGATCGATGATTAAAGGTATGGAAATATATACGGCAAAAAACACGCAGAACGACAGTGCTTTAATTGCCAGAAGTAAATTTTTAGCGACTTTGTTTCAAAGGCAATTGTCAGATCTTGAGGGTATCAATTCCAGAGGGATAAAAGAGAAACAACTGGCAGTTTTGAATCAGAATCAGTCGGCAGCTATTTTAATTGAACTTGGCTATCTGACAAATGAAGAAGACCTGGCATTTCTCACCAAAAAGGAAAACTACCAGCAAATAGCTGAAGCTTTTTGTAAAGCCTTGAAAGCTTACAAATCTAATTAATACAACTTAATACAACATTCGCACGCCCCCCCTTAGCCTTAAAAAAGAAAAACTTGTCGCCATATTTTCAGAAACTTTTAGATCTTCTTCACCTTGAACGAGAGGCAGATCTTCGTTCTTATCAGCAGTTAACACAATCAACTTCAATTGCCGACCGGCGTAGCTCGGGTTTAACCTGGTATCCAATCGCTATCCGCAATACCGAAATGAGTAGGGGCGATTATCTTACAGTTGAAGTTGAGCGCACCACACACCAGGATATTTCACACCAGCTTCGTTTTGGCGCCTCAGCTGTGCTCTTTTCTAATCATGATCCTAAAAACGATAGGGTAGAAGGTGTCGTTACTTTTCAGGCAGGAAGCCGCTTAAAGATCACTTTGCGAACAGAAGAACTTCCGGATTGGGCAAGCGAAGGAAAACTTGGAATTGAAGTTCTGTTTGATAACAATACTTACGATGAGATGCAGAGCGCTGTTAAAGAAGCCGCCAAACGGAAGGAAAACACACAGGAGGGGCAACTGATAAAAATTCTAACCGGTGAGCAAAAGCCATCTTTTAAGAGCGACATTCCGGCTTTTAATGTTTCAAAATTAAATGTTTCCCAACAAGAAAGCCTCAATAATATTTTGTCGGCACGCGAACTTGCAATTGTACATGGCCCGCCGGGAACGGGTAAAACCACCACCCTGGTTCAGGCAATTAAAGCTTTATTTAAACAGGATGGAAAACAGATTTTGGTTGTGGCGCCCAGCAATACAGCGGTAGATTTATTAACTGAGAAGCTTGCTGACGAAGGCTTGAACGTACTTAGAGTTGGAAATCCAGCCCGGGTATCTGATAAATTGATGTCGCTTACGCTGGATAGTAAAATGTCTGAACACAGCAGCATGAGGGAAATCAAGGGCTTGAGAAAACAAGCTAACGAGTTTCGTAACATGGCTCATAAGTATAAACGTAATTTCGGCAGGGCCGAACGGGAGCAGCGGAAAGCGCTGTTCGATGAGGCGCATAAGATTATGAAAGAGGTGGGTAACACTGAGCAATATATTCAGGATGATCTTTTAGCTAAGGCAGAAGTTATCACCGCCACGCTGGTAGGTTCCAACCATTATACTGTTCGTAATCTAAACTATCATACATTAATTATTGATGAAGCTGCTCAGGCTTTGGAGCCTGCCTGCTGGATTCCAATTCTAAAAGCGCAAAAGTTAATTCTTGCCGGAGATCATTTTCAGTTATCACCAACGATAAAATCTGATCAGGCTGCAAGCAAGGGTTTAAATATAACCTTGCTCGAAAAATGTGCTGCTCTGCATCCTGAATCCGTCGTCCTTCTACAGGAACAATACCGTATGCACAGCGATATAATGGGTTATTCATCGCAGGTATTTTATCAAAGCAAGCTTCAGGCACACACGAGTGTGGCTAATCATTTGATGTTTTCAGGTGATATTTCTTTGAATTTTATTGATACAGCAGGTTGTGGCTTCGACGAGAAACTTGAAGGCGCAAGTTCCACTAATCCTGACGAAGCTTTGTTTTTAATGAAACACTTGACTGATTATGTGGATGCTTTAAAAGCTGGGGGAGTGCTAAATGAGTTTCCCAGTATCGCTGTCATCTCTCCCTACAAAGAACAGATTAATGTGCTCAAAGATCTCTTGATCAACTCTCCCGCATTAACGCAACACGCTGATAAAATATCGGTGAATACCATTGATAGTTTTCAGGGGCAGGAACGCGATATTGTTTATATCAGCATGACACGTAGTAACACCGAAGGAACTATTGGTTTTCTCTCCGATATTCGCCGGATGAACGTAGCAATGACCCGTGCCCGCAAAAAACTAGTCATTATTGGCGATAGTGCTACGCTTTCGCGTCTGCCTTTTTATGCAGATCTGATCGCCTACGCAGAGCAGAAGAACGGATATAAGAGTGCCTGGGAATTTATGTAAGCATTTATATCCGCTCTTTTGGTTTTTACTTTAGTCTTTTATTGCATTAAGCCAGCCTTCTGCCATTAATTCGGCGCCGGCAATGCTTGGATGCACACCATCAGGAGTCCAATAAGACCCGGGAGCTTTTTTTAAGGCTTCATTAAAGATCTTTTGATAGGGGATAAATACTGCATCAAATTCATTTGCAAGTTCGTGTGCTGCATTCTGATATTCTCCAAAAGCCGGAAACCACTTATTGTCAACCGCCGACCCTAGTATCGCGAAGGGTTCTGCGATAATAAATTTTACATCTGGCAACTTTTCTTTGGTACGCTGAAGTAAAGCACGGTAATCGTTTTTGTAAATTTCTAAGGTTCCTTTATAGTTGTTTTTTAGCAAGTGCCAATAATCGTTTACACCGATTAGAATACTTACTATATTCGGCTTTAAATCAATAGCATCGGTGTCCCAGCGTTCGGCTAACTGATAGACTTTGTTTCCACTGATACCCCGATTATAGATTTGAAGGTTTTTTGTGGGATTATTTTTCAATAATTCGGCAGCAGCCAGAAGGGCATATCCTCCGCCCATTGCTTTCTGGGAGTTAGCTTTTGTTTCAGTGCGTGTGCGTCCCGCATCAGTAATAGAGTCGCCCTGAAACAAAATAACATCATTGGTTTTAAGCGCTATTTTTTTTGTCTTTTGCTCTGCGATTGCAGATAAAGCGATTTCGGGAATGGTTAACGTTGCTAAACCACCAAGAGCAATTTTCGTTAAAAATGATCTTCTTCCGGATTGATTAGTTTTCATTCAGCAAGTTATAAAAACTTAATAAATCTTAATTGTTAAGTTTTTGGTTTTTAGCCCGTGATATTTCACGGCCTATAATGGAGACCACACCTTGAGTGAGGGGGCCATCAATTTGCTCCCATTCGTTTTCGTCGTTTAATTGGATGCATGTGAGTACATTCTCATCGTCATATACCAGGTATTGACGATATGAGGGAACAATTTTAAGAATTCGCGGACCTCTTTCATCAATGGCAGCTTCAATAAAAAAAGCCCGGTTTGCTTTGGCTGTTTTATCCAATGATTCCTCGTCTTCCATGATTAACTAAACACTAAAAGCTGAAAATTTGTTGATATGATTATCGAAAATCATTTATAATTGTTGATGAAATCTAAACTGGTAATATTGACAGGTGCAGGTATTTCTGCGGAAAGCGGCTTACAAACTTTTCGCGATTCGGACGGGCTTTGGGAGGGATATGACGTTTACGATGTAGCCACACCTGAGGCCTGGCAGCGCAACCCGGTTTTGGTGCAGAATTTTTACAATATGCGGCGTAAGAGTGTGCTGGAAGCCAAACCCAATGCTGCTCATTATGCTTTAACCCAGCTTGAAAATAAATACGACCTTACCATTATTACTCAAAATGTAGACGATTTGCATGAACGTGCTGGCTCTGCAAATGTGATTCATCTGCATGGTATAATCACCAAATCACAGTCGAGTATTGATGCTGATTTAGTGTACGATATTGAAGGATGGGAATTAAAAATGGGAGAGACCTGCGAGTTAGGATCTCAGCTCCGACCTCATGTGGTGTGGTTTGGAGAAGTCGTTCCGATGATTGAAAGTGCCATACAGCTAGCATCGAAAGCTGATATCTTTCTAGTTATCGGCACATCTCTGGCTGTTTATCCCGCTGCAAGTCTGATCGATTATGTCCCTTATTCTTCTCCCAAAATAATAATTGATCCCAATACAACTCCCAGCGGAGGTATTAATGATTTAAGGATCATCAAAGAAAATGCAGGAACAGGGGTTCCCAAGTTCGTACAAGAGCTATTAACCATTTAATGTAAAACTGTTTTGTACATTTAGCGTACCGAAACGATGGAATATGAATGTTAAATTTACTGCGCTTGCGCTTTTATTATTTGCTCTTTTTTCATCGACCGGTTTTTCGCAGATCATCAAAATAGAAAAGGTCAATTGTAAGGTATCAGAAGCTGATCTCGAGACAATTAAAAAGATTGCCAAATTTGAGAAAGATCTCTACAATAATTTTTTCAATACCCATAATAACGACAGTCTTATAATTAGCGTGTCGATTCAGGCTCCGGCAGATTATAAGGAAATTCAAAATAAGGCTTCCGGGCTGCATAAAACATTTGGCTTTTATACAGCGGTACTGGATCAGTGTTTTGTGATGAAACGTAACGAATACCTCAGCACGGTGATCCATGAAATGAGCCATTGTTTGTTACACCATAATTTAAAAAATTCTCCACGTTGGCTCCATGAAGGCATAGCAGAGTTTTGTGGTACCATGGTAATTGCAGATGATAAGGTTTCTTATGCTGCCAACTCTCACAGGCTGAGGGCGGTTAAAGAAATGGTGACTAAGGCACCGCTCAAATTGCAAGGGATCATGACCATTAACAACGGAGAATGGGGAGATCTTGATAAACGTTCGAATTTATACTCCGTGTCTTACGCGATCATTTATTTCTTAATAAAAAAGAATCCCAGTGTTTTAAAGAGGATGCTCTTGTTTATGCAGGAAGGGCAAACCGCCGTGGACGCGATAGAATATAGTTATGGCGGCTTTTATAATTTTGAGCAGGATTTTAACGCATTTTATAAAAACGTGCTAATAAAACCTTAATAAAAGGCTGTCTCGAAAATTTAAAAATATCATTTAAATTTTAAGGCAGCCTTTTTAAATTATTGCTCGTTTCTTTTTAAGCCGTATTTTTCAATTTTGCTATACAGGTGACTCCGTTGAATATCAATATCATCGGCAGTTTTAGAAACGTTCCAGTTGTTTTTTTCAAGCTTATATTTGATGTACTCTTTTTCAGCGTAATCTTTATATTCCTGGAAGCTGGCAAACTGATCGTAATTGGTAGAAGGCTGTGCCTGACTTGCCGGAGTGGTGCCTGTAGCGTGACTGATCGGCTGAGCTGCAGAAGGATTCGCAAAAGTCCGCACATCATTTTCTGTAATTACTTTGTCGCTCAGGATGATTAACCTCTCAACCATATTTCGCAATTCGCGAATATTCCCTGTCCAGGGAAGAGCTTTAAGGGTTTCTATGGCTCCTTCATTAAACTTCTTGGTGGGCATTCCATACTCGTTGCAAATTTCTTCACAAAAGCTTTCAGCAATTAATGGAATGTCATCTCGACGTTCTGCCAAAGAAGGTACATGAATCAAAATTACGCTTAAGCGATGAAACAAGTCCATCCGGAAGTTTCCTTCTTCAATTTCTTTCAGCAAATCTTTATTGGTGGCCGCAACAACGCGGACATCAACATCAATTTCTTTTTCCCCGCCAACCCGGGTTATCTTATTTTCCTGTAAAGCACGCAACACTTTGGCCTGAGCAGAAAGACTCATGTCGCCAATTTCGTCCAAAAACAAGGTGCCTCCGTTGGCCTGTTCAAATTTGCCTATACGTTGTTTAACGGCAGAGGTAAATGAACCCTTCTCGTGACCAAATAATTCGCTTTCGATTAATTCTGAAGGTATAGCAGCACAATTTACCTCGATGATCGGGCCATTGGATCTATGCGATTTTTCGTGTAACCAGCGTGCTACCAATTCTTTGCCGCTCCCATTTGCTCCGGTAATTAAAACACGTGCATCCGTGGGGGCAACTCTGTCAATTGTATCTTTAATTTTTCTGATGGCCGGTGAATCACCCAGCATTTCCCTAACCTTGCTTACTTTTCGCTTTAAAACTTTAGCTTCTGTTACAAGGTTTCCTCTTTCAAGGGCGTTTCTTACGGTAATTAATAATCGGTTTAGATCAGGTGGTTTTGATATAAAATCATAAGCTCCTTTTTTACTGGCTTCGACAGCCGTTTCGATGGTTCCATGGCCCGAAATCATAATGAAAGGGATATCAGGTTTGGCAGAAAGCGCTTCAGAAAGCACTTCCATTCCGTCCATCTTATTCATTTTGATATCACACAGAACTAAGTCATAATGATCTCGCTTAATCCTGTCTAATCCCTCGATGCCATTATCTACATCTTCAACTTCATAATCTTCATACTCAAGTATTTCACGCAAGGTGTTGCGAATAGCGCGTTCGTCGTCAACAATTAGAATTTTTGCCATAATGATTCTTATGCTTCAAACGCAAGGTCAGCATAATTGTTTGGTTATTGTATACAAATATATACAGTTTTATAAAATATTTTGAGAGTGGCTTGATATTCTGATGATTACAAAAAAAGCCCTTCTGTAAAGAAGAGCTTAATAAATACACAGGCCTATAAGCCGGGTTCTGTTCCGTAAACGGTTTCTATCATTTATCTGGCTGTACCATTGCTGGCACAATCTAACGGCCTACCCATCCCGACAAAAGATTTTCATCTTTAAGGAGCGAGCAACTCCTGATTCGGGACTTATTTGGCCTTTCAACTCCCGGGGTTTACCGCGATGCATGTTGCCATACAAAGCCGTGAGCTCTTACCTCACGTTTTCACCTTTTCCCCGATTTGCATCAGGGGTAGTTTATTTTCTGTGGCACTTTCCGTCTTCCGATAATCGGAATCCTTCCCGTTAGGAAGCGAGATGCTCTGTGTTGCCCGGACTTTCCTCCATTCTCCGGATGGAGAACAGCGATAGAACAGCCTGTGGCTACAAAGGTAACTAATATTCGTGACGCTGATAAGCTGCTTTAAAATCTCCTGCCATTATTTTAAACCTTTCTACTACGGTGGCTATAAATTCTTCATCAAGTAGTTGAAAAATGCTGTTTACGCCCTCTAAAAGATCTGCTTCCGAAACCTTGTAAGTTTGTTCAAGTGCTCCTTGTTCAAACTTTACTATGTATTTCATATTCATAGAAAATATGGTGATTTTACAATCAGTGCGCGGTAATTCTGCTACTACTCTCATCAGTTTTAAAAATCTGTTCTAAGGGGTCAAGGCCTTTTAATGTTCCAAAGCTAGCTATCGGTTTAAATCTGGCAAATAATTCTTCGCTATACCAGTTTTCCTCCCGTGTTTTTTTGATCACTTCTTTGTGTTCTTCAGACTGGTAAGCGAAAGCTTTTACATCATCAAGGCTCTTCCAAATAGAAAAGGTTGCTTGTTTGTAAAAAGGTGCTTCGCCGACACCAAAAGAGGTAATGTAGCCCTTCGAATTCAACATTAACTTCGATACTTTATCAACATTAGACCAAAAGTTTTTTAAGCGGTTAAACCGGATGGTAGCGCGGGTCAAAACAGCTATCGGCCCGGTGTATGCAATGTTGTTTGATTTTCCAAAAGGTTCTTTTCCATCCCAATGTCCATGGCTTGTAAGCGGCTCACACAAGATAGTATACGTTTCTGAAGCAAAAGCTTTCCACCACGAAGAAATAAACGATTTTTTATAGAAAGTCGTGAAGGATTCTTCAGAGTCCCAAACCGTTAAAAGAGCCCACTGTTGCAGATCTGCTTGTTGATCAAAAGTCCCGTTTTTGCCGCTCCCGAGTAGTTTCCAGAAGCTGCATTTTTTATCCAGCGCCAGAGGAATACGGTGAATTGCCATCGCCAGGAAGGCGAAAGGTATTTTGGTTTTTGAATACCTGATTATGGTTAAAGCAACCAGCATGTATGCGATTTAGGAAAAATAATTTGAAACCAGAATCAAGATCTGATTTATTATAAAATGAAAAAGACCGGACAGATCCGGCCTCTTTCTACACAAAAATTACAGGAATTATATGTTATTAGCCCTGTCCTTTACGCTGGCTACGGTTTCGTTCGCTTTTGCTTTGACTGTATCGCCAATGTCTTTTAACTTTTCTGCTAGAGAATCAGTGGTTCTTTTTCCTTCTTCAGTGCCGAAAAGGTACCAGGCGGCTGCGCCTATTGCTACTCCCGCAAGCAATAAGGCAGGTAATTTCGAATTATTTGTCATGTTTATAGAGATTTAGAGTGTTTATAATAAAGTCTTTCTGATCAAAAAGGTTTATAAAAAGATGATAAAAAAAAGAGGCTGTCGAAAAGATCCATTTCTGCAACGCAGTGTTTAGATTCTTTTTGACAGCCTCTTTAAGTCTTATTGACTAAGGCTTTATTCTTCGCCTGTATCGCCGTAGCTTACTTTAGGGATATGTTTATCAATTTGCCAGCGACCTGTTCCTTCTTCACCGATGACATCAAATAACTCAAGAATCCTGCGGGCTACGTATTCTTCTTCAATTTGTTCTTTTAAGAACCATTGGATAAATTCGAAGGTCGTAAAGTCTTTTAACCTCAAGCATTGATCAGCTATCCGATTAAATTGACCAGTTACTTTTATTTCCTGTTGCAAGGCTAACTCAAAAACACCTCTGAATGATTCGAATTCCTGTGGAACATTCGTAACCTCGGGAGAGATTGCTCTGCCACCAAGATCGTTTATGAATTTGAATATTTTGAGCATGTGACCACGCTCTTCATTAGATTGCTTTTCCAAATGACCCGCACTATTATCAAATCCATTGCGATTGCAATAAGATGCCATAGATAAATACACTGCGGAGGAATATGCTTCGGTTTTTATTTGTTCGTTTAAAAGGTTTTCAATTTCTTCTGAAAGAGAAGTCCTTAATCTGAGAAGATCTTTCATAATCAAATATGTTGCTATTGCTAATTTACGATTTTAACAACAATTACGAACAAAAGTGATTCCTGAAATTTAATACATATTTAATCTAAATATGAAATACCTGAGGCTTAAGGCATTCACAAAGAACACTGTGGAGATGCAAAGTGAACTTAGCTCCTGAAAGTAAGTTCTTTAAGTTGAGAACATCGGTTAAGGTTAAGACAAAACACCGGTCTGAATAGGGCGGCATTAAAACAGTAATGTCTGTGAGAGATTTAGTGGAGAATATCATTTCCTCTAAATTTATACCATTAACCCGTTTTATAAAGTCAAGAAAGTTAGTCGCTTTGAATGATGATGTAAGCCCAGCATACTCTAAAATGTAGGTATTGGTTTTGTTGCACTGAGAAACAGAACCGCATTCTGTTCTAAAAACTTCGACTATTTCAACACAATTATTCTGCTTCATCTAAAACTCTGTGTTACAAATTTACGCATTGTTTATAATTAGTCCAAATAAGTATGAAATTAAAAGTCACTAATGATCACTAGTTTCTCAGGAATAGAGCTTGCTTCTCTAGTTACAGTTTCATACTTGCCGGAAGATTATGTTTTAGCTGTTGCTCAACAATTTCTCCCATAGTTTTGCATCGCTTAAACGAAGATGATTTATGAAAATCGCTTAAGTCGGATGCCAGCTGCTCAATTTTACTTCGCGGGGAAATTTCATCTTTCTTCATCACTTCCAGCAAATCGAATAGGCGATAATGGACAAGTTTTACACGGTTGTTAATCAGACTTCGTTCTTCTTCAAGATATTGCCGCATGGTTTTTTTATCCATGTGCTGAATTCCTAGTTTTACCAACTGATAATTTTCTTTAAAGTAATGAGGAAGATAGAATTGCCGTCGGCCTTCGTACGATTGCTGATCGAAATCTATAGCCCGTAAGCGATATTGGTTGCCTTCAATATCCGGGGTTATGTGAACCACATAGTTATATGAGCGCATATCTCCCAGTAAACGGATGAAACAGCGTTCGTTAAACTTTACAAATTCCTTGCAAATGCGTATCTGGTTGAACTTTGAAGTGTTCAGTCGTTGTTTAATAAAGATATCGCCAGGTAAACCCGAAATATGTTCTTCAATAAGGGTATTTCCGTCGGTTAAATAGGTGAGCCTGTTCGGAGAAAGAATATGTTCCAATTCCAAACCGTAAACTCTGGATGCATCGGCTACCTTAACATAGAAATAGTCGTAATTGTCGTTAAACCTGTTTATTACCCTAATTCTGAAAGGTTTTGAGTTGCCGAAGGTACAATAGTCGATTTGCGCAATTTGCAGGTGATCCATAACTTCCGTATCTCCAGAAGCATTCATCAGAGCATATATATAGGATAAGCCGGGGAAAAGCTCGCTCATTTCAGACTGATCGTAAAAAACGGTTTGCCAAAGTGTGTCATTTCCGTTTTTGTCAAGCAAGGGGACACTTGTATTAAATCGCAATAAATCAGAATATTGAACAGGCAGTTTTATTTCGCGGTTATACTTCAGAAGGTAGTCGCGCAGTTTGTCGTTTATTGAATAAAAGAACTTTTTTCTGGATGGTACATCCAATCTCGATTCGTAATCTGCCATAATAATACCAGCAAGATATTAATTTTTAATCCTATTTGATCCGGGTTTTAATCATCTATATACAAGAATCTATTATATAACGTTGTTTTCTTAAACTATCGCATCAAAATTAGTTTTCGTATCATGCTAAATATATTAGTATAATTTATAAGTTTGTATTCATGTACGCAATAGTTGATATTGAAACGACGGGAGGGCATGCTTCGGCGAATGGAATTACCGAAATCGCTATTGTTTTACATGATGGAAATAAAGTTACCAGGCGATATGAGACGTTAATTAATCCGCAAAAGCATATCCCGATTTATATCTCTGCCCTTACGGGAATCAGCAATGAAATGGTGGCTACAGCACCTCTTTTTTCTGAAGTAGCAACAGAGGTTTTTAGTTTGCTTCATGATAAGATTTTTATTGCTCACAATGTTAATTTCGATTATTCTTTCCTTAAATACCATTTATCAGCTTGCGGCTATGAGCTTCAAACAAAAAAGCTTTGTACTGTACGCTTGAGCAGAAAAGTGTTTCCGGGTTTACTTTCATACAGTTTAGGCAAATTATGCAAGCAGCTGAAAGTAGAGCTCAACAATCACCATAGAGCCGGAGGAGATGCAGAGGCAACCGCCATTTTGTTTTCCATGATCCTGGAAAATGATAAAGATGGTCACGTTGTTCAATCACTGAACAGAAATTCAAAGGAGCAACGTTTGCCTCCCAATCTGGAGCGGTCAGAATTTGAAAAGTTACCCAACACCCCCGGAGTATATTATTTCTATAATCAGAAGGGCAAGGTGGTTTATGTAGGTAAAGCCAAAAATCTAAAAAAGCGGGTAAGCTCGCATTTTACCGGGAACAATGCCAATAAGCAGCGGCAGGATTTTATGCGAGACATCCACTCAATAAACTTCCAGGAATGCGGAACAGAATTAATGGCTTTTATTCTGGAGGCAACAGAAATAAAGCGTTTATGGCCTGAAAATAATCGTGCACTGAAACGCTTTGAACAGGCTTATGGATTGTTTTTGTATGAAGATCAGAGAGGTTACCAACGGTTGTTGATTGATAAAAAGAGGAAAGGATCAAGTCCGATTTACAGTTTTAACCAGATTTTTGAAGGACATAGTTTATTAAGGCAATTGATAGAAGAGTTTGAACTTTGTCCGAAACTATGTTTTATTCAAACAAATCATGACGAGTGCCTGGGCACTGAAAATAAGCCGTGTAAAGGCGCATGCAAAGGGACTGAAAGCAGGGCTCTTTATAACATCAGAGTTCAACAGGCTATTGCCAGGCTTAAATCCAATTTGCCATCGTTTGCTTTGCTTGACGAGGGCAGGACGGAAGAAGAACACAGCGTGATTTTGATGGAGCAGGGACATCTCCGTGGAATGGGTTATATAATGAAAGGCAGTCCTGTAGAAGATATGGATGCATTAAAAAGCATCTTGCAGCCCTATCCCTCAAATGATTATATCCGAAATCTGGTCCAAAATTATGCGGTCAGATATCCCGAAAGGTTACTAAGTTTTTAATCAGCGCGATCGCTCACGAAATTATAGCAGCGAACGTCCGGTTTTTTGTCTCAATATTTTGAAAAGGGTCAAAAATCGATGGGTGTATAACCTTATATCGCCTGAGTTTTATAGTAATTCTCTGCCACCTGTTGCAAGGTTTTCACTAATATTTCCAGACTGATCGGTTTGGTGATATAATCGTTCATTCCGGCGTTCAAACAAGCTTCACGATCTTCAGGTAATGCATTTGCAGTCATGGCAATAATAGCAGGCTGATATAGACTGTTTTTTCTGATATGAACAGTTGCTTCCAGTCCGTCCATTTCCGGCATCAGCATGTCCATCAGTATTATATCGTATTCTTTCAATAATAGTTTTTCTACCGCTTCTTTACCGTTATTCGCCAGCTCTGGTGTATAGCCTAATTTGCTCAATACTTTCATAGCCAGTTTTTGGTTGATCAGGTTATCTTCCGCCAAAAGAATGTCTAAAGGATATAGTTTTCCAAAGCCTTCAGAAAGCAGCGACTTCGGTTTCTCTTCTTGTACAGGTTGTTTTCCGGGTTTCAGTTCGGATTGGACCAGATTAAATAGCTGTGCTTGTTTTACCGGTTTGGTAAGTACTGAATTAAATAGATGAGGATATTTGGATCGGGTTTCATCGCCTACTGAGCTTAACAGGATGATTGGTACCTGAGGTATAATTTTCTTTAGGGCAGTTGCTAATCCGATGCCATCCATTTGAGGCATTTGCATATCGGTTATAACCAACTGAACGATTTCTCCCGTCGATACAATGTCAATTGCCTGATCTGCCGAGCTAGCCAACACAGGAACCAGTTTCCAAAGTTCCAGTTGTGTTTTTAGAATAGATAAGTTGGTAGCATTGTCGTCGATAATCAAAACTTTTTTACCTTCATTTTCTGCGATATTCAAGTGTGCATACTTCTTTTCCGAGATATTACCAACGCGGCACTTGATATTAAAACTAAAAGTAGTTCCTACGCCTTCTTCGCTTTCAACAGAGATATCGCCACCCATTAATTTAACGAGGCGTTCGCTGATCACCAGGCCTAAGCCCGTTCCTCCATATTTACGGGTAGTGGATGAATCGACTTGAGAGAAGGCTTTAAATAGGCGTACGATCTTATCTTTAGGAATGCCAATTCCGCTATCCCGAACATTAAATAAAAGTTCTATCTCATTATTTGCGGCTTTTGTAAGGTGTACATTTACAAAAACTTCGCCCGCATGAGTGAACTTCATAGCATTGCTGACTAAGTTGAGCAGTATTTGGCGCAGTCGTCCGCGGTCGCCGATTATCTGGGCAGGAACCATGTGGTCGATCTGGTAAACCAGATCCAGTGCCTGCGATGCAGCCTTACCTGCAAATACGTCCATCACTTCTTCTATGCATTGACGGAGGTCAAAGTCATGATGTTCCAGTTCCATATTCCCCGACTCGATTTTAGAAAAGTCAAGGATATCATTAATAACCGTAAGCAAGGCATCGCCGCTGGTGCGTATTACATTGACATAATCTTGCTGCTCGTTAGAAAGTTTAGTCTCGGCCAGGAGCGAAGCCATTCCAATCACTCCATTCATAGGAGTTCTAATTTCATGGCTCATCGTGGCAAGAAACACACTTTTTGCCTGGTTTGCTTTTTCAGCCTTCTGACGCTCTTCATGCAGTTCTTCATTTAGTGTCTGCAAATGGTCTGTTTGCGACTGCAATTCTTCCGATTGTGCCTGCAGCTCTTCATTCATTTGCTGCAGTTCATCCGATTTCGAATTCAGTTCCTCATTCATTTGCAGTACACTTTCGGACTGTACCCTAAGTTCTTCCGCCTGTTGAACCACTTCTGATGTACGAAGTTGAACCTGAATTTCGAGTTCTCTTTTTTGGGCCTCGATTAAATGGATTCTACGACGATAAAAAGCAATACTGCCACCAATGAAGATTATTACTAGTAGAATTTTAAACCATAGTGTCATCCAAAACGGGGGAGTAATGATGATCTTTATAGAAGCGCCAGTGTTGTTCCAGATACCATCATTATTTGATGCTTTTACTCTAAACGTATATACTCCTGGTGGAATGTTTGTATAGGCTGCTCGTCTGGTTGTACCCACATTGTTCCAGTCGTCTTCAAATCCCTCAAGCTTATACGCATATTGGTTTTCTTTGGTTCTGGATAAGTTGGAAGCTAAAAAAGCGAATGAAAAAATATTTTGCTTGTAAGAAAGATGGATCACTTTAGTCTCGCTAATGACAGTCTTCAGAATAGAGTCTTCATCTCCGACAGAAACGTGCTTGTTAAACAGCTCAAAATCATAGATGATAACTTTAGGAACTGTTGTGTTTACCGATAGCTTGTTAGGATTAAACATGTTAAATCCAAACAGGCCTCCAAAAATCATTTCGCCGCTTTTTAGCTTTAAGGCCGAACGATCAAGAAATTCATTGTAGTCGAAACCGTTATTGATACTGTAATTTTTAAATGTTCTGGTGGCCCTTTTAAACTGTGATATTCCTTTAGGTGTGGTGATCCAAATATCCCCGTTATCAGCTTCCAGAAGCCCATTGATTGAGGCGCTCTCGAATTCTTTACCAGAGGTAAAGTTCGTGATGGCATTTGTCTTAGTGTTCAGGTGGCTTAAGCCTGCTCCTGTTCCTATCCACAGATCACCTTGCTTATCTTCAAGTAAGATATGGATGTTATCACTAATAATAGTTTTATCGTTTAATGGATTGTGTTTAAAGGTTTTATAGGTCGATTTTTTAATATTTATCTTGATTAAACCATCAGAACTTGATGCGATCCATAAGTTGGATTCCCTGTCGATGTGAAAACAATTGATACCCGCTACAGGTATTTGTTTTCCGTCCCAATGCAGTCTGTAAAACTGTTTTTTCTTTTTGTCGAATTTGAATACTCCGGTGCTGAATGAGGCAACATATAATTCTCCTTCATTATCTTCCTTAATAAACCAGATGTCCCGCAGCTGGATTCTTTCTTTAGCAAGCGAATCAATTCCGTTGTATACCTGGTAAGTGTTGTTTTTATGATCGTATTTGTAAACTCCCTGATCGAAGGTGCCAAGCCAAAAATTCTTATCCCGATCTTCATAAAAAGATAGAATGGTGCCAACCCGCTCGCCATTGGCTCGTGGCCGATTGTGAACAAATGTGTTTGATTTTCTGTCAAATATGTCAAAGCCATTTCTAAGTCCAATCCATATCCGGTTTTGAGAATCTTCGTAAAAACTGAAAGCTTCCTTATCTCCTAAACTTTTTTTATTACCGGCATTGTAAGAGTAGTTAGGAAATCTGGAATCCAGGGCTTCTTTTATCGAAATACCTGCGATGCTGCCGATCCAGATGTTTCCTTCAGAATCGCTATGAAGTGCATTTAGTCCGTTGTCTACCAGCGAGTTTATCTCAAAGGGATCGTTTGTATAGGATGTAAATAAACTGGTTTTTTTGTCGAAAACACTTAATCCAAAGTTTGTGGCAATCCATATTTTTCCCTGCTTGTCTTCGCAGATTGCCGGTACATAATCGCCGACTATGGTATTGCGTTTATCGGTGCTTTTAAACCGGATAAAACTTTGGTCATTTTTATTGAAAATATTTAAGCCTTCAAAGGCTGTTCCTATCCATATTTTTCCTTCAGAATCAGCAAATATGCTCCTGATAACACTGGTGCTCAAACTTTTCCCGCTGTTTGTATGCTGATAGTTTGAGAAATGCTTGCGGTCTTTGCTGATAACGCTGATCCCGTTGTCGGTACCAACCCATAAATTGCCTTCCTTATCTTCTGTGATGCATCTTACAAAGTTATCCACGAGTCCATTTTTCCCTGGCGAGGCTACAAATGCTTTATGAAACTTTTTGTTCGTTCTATCAAAAATTTGAAGCCCATTACCTTCTAATCCAATCCAAAGTACACCCTTAGAATCCTCAAAGATCTCACTTACCCGGTTGCTTGCAATGCTGTTTTTGTCTTTAGGCTGGTGTTCGTAGATCGTGAAATTATCTGTGCTTGAGTTGTAAACGTTTAGACCTCCATTTTCGGTGGCGACGTATAAAATTCCTTTTTTATCAACATATGTTTTATTAACGATATTGGCGTTTATAGAACCTTTCCCTTCCTGATTTTTTTGATATACTTTAAATGTATAACCATTGTACATGTTTAATCCATGGCTGGTTCCGATCCAGATAAAGCCATTCTTATCACTGCTAATGCTTTTGACAAAGCTTTGTGAGAGGCCATTCCGGGACGTCTTTCTGTTGAATTTCATCATGCTTACCTGCGCATGAGCTTGTACAATTGACACAAGGCCAACTAACATGAACAAAATAAATCTCAACACGATCGGTTTTGGTTTGATGGGGTTGTTCATACCTATAATTAGCATATACGTTGTGCTGACGGTTTCAGGGAATTCCAGATTAAGCCTGGGCTGATTCCTGAGTCGGGTTTACGTAAAAGATATCGAAAAGTTGTCGGATTGTTTTGAATTCTCAATTCTGAAAAAAATAGGCTCTCAGATGTTCAGAGGTCATTTACAAGCCTTTAATGAACACGGCTAACTGCGGCTTTTTTTTGGAAGCTGTAAATCAGATAACCCAGAGCAGGAAGAATAAACACACTCCCGATAAGTAAGGCCCAGGCCAAAGCGTCGATCGTTTTATCATGGCCGGCGTGTTCCAGAAGGGATAAATATCCCCCATTTTTAAGAATAACAATATTGGGGAAATGCCGGTAAGTGGTAGTCAATAAAATCATACTCACCTGAAATCCTGCTAGTACCCGCAGAATTTGCGTTTTTCCCTTAGATAATAAATACCAAAATAGGATGAGAGATAAGGTGGCCAGGGCAATAGATATAATCCCGATGGTATTCCCAAATACCCAGTCCATTAATGGAATACCTTCAAAATATGCGGCAATAAAAACAATCGCTCCGCAAATAAATGCTGCGATATTCATAAAGCGGGCTTTCCGCATAAAACGCTGCTTGTCTAGTTCGGTGTCGGTTTCTCCAATAGTATAAACAGCAGCGAGGAAGCCGCAAATGGCGACCGTGAAAAAACCCACAGATACCGAAAACCAGTTTAGCCAGCTGAAAATATACGCTGAAAGAAAGGTATTCGCTTCTGTGTCTATGTGACCGGATACGGCGCTGCCTCCAATTATCCCTAGAAATAAGGGTGTGATGAAACTTGAGTACACAAAAATTTTATTGTACACATGCTGCATATCGTCCACAACAGCATCATAATGTCTGAAAGTGAATGCGGTACCTCTGGCGATAATTCCTAGAAGCATAATGATCAGAGGGATATGCAGATGAATAGACATGGTTGTGTATATGTCCGGGAAACCGACAAATAAAATAACAATGGTAATAATCAACCACATGTGATTGGCTTCCCAGATAGGACCGATAGCACGATACATCGTTTTTCGTGTTTTATTCAGGTTCTTTTCTGAAGTAAAAAGCTCGACAATCCCGGCGCCAAAGTCTGCGCCACCCATTAAGAGATACAGAAGAATAGCCGTCCACAGAAAAATGATTACAACGTATAGCATATTTACAAATTTGAATCCGTTTCCGGAGAGTCGTATAACTTACCAACCATGCTTATTTGCCTGTAAAGCATAAATATTACAATAATAGACAGGGAAACATATACTGCAGAGAATAAATAAAATGAATAAGCGATGCCGGGCATTGGTGTTACTGCATCAGCGGTGCGCATAACATTATGGATAATCCATGGTTGGCGGCCAACTTCTGTAACGGTCCAGCCTGCTTCTACAGCAATAAAGCCCATGGGGGTAGCTGCCACAAAAAACTTAAGTAACCATGGTTTAGTTAGCCAGGTTCTTTTTTTCCAAAGAGCAATAAAGTATAGAATGGACAAGATCACCATGATCATTCCGAGTCCTACCATTATTTGAAAGGCGTAATGAGTAATTGCTACTGGCGGATGGTTTTCTTTCGGAATGCTGTCCAAACCTTTTACTTCAGACTGGAAATCGCCATGTGCCAGAAAGCTGAGAGCACCGGGGATTTTAAGGGCGTAATCAACTTTGCCCTCTTGTATGTTCGGAACGCCGCCAATAATTAAAGATGCACTTTTTTCGGTAGTGAAGTGAGCTTCCATAGCTGCAAGTTTAGCCGGCTGTCTTTGAGCTACATCTTTGGCCGAGATATCCCCGCTAAGGGGTTGCAAAATTGCAGCAAACGTAGCAAAGGCTGCCGCTATTTTAAACGATTTACTGTGGAAAATTACGTTTGTTCCTTTTAATATCATTAATGCATGAACTCCTGCAACTGCAAATCCGGTAGCAGCAAAGGCAGCGATAGACATGTGCAGAGCCTGAGAGAACCAGGCGTCATTAAACATCGCTTTGATCGGGTCGATATTAATGTATTCGCCGTTTACAAAGTCAAAGCCAGCCGGACTATTCATCCATGCATTTGCAGCAACAACCAGTATTCCCGATACCAGGCCACTTACACCGACAATAACGCCCGTAAACCAATGAAACCAGGGGTTAAACCGTTCCCATCCATAGAGAAAGAAACCCAAAGCAATTGCTTCGATAAAAAAAGCTGTTCCTTCTAAAGAGAATGGCATTCCAAATATTGGGCCGGCATGTTTCATAAACGTTGGCCATAATAATCCAAGCTCGAACGATAACACTGTGCCCGACACCGCTCCTGTCGCAAAGAAAATAGCGACGCCTTTGCTCCAGGCCTGGGTGATGTTTTTGTATACAATATTATTTGTTTTGAGCCAGAAGTAATGGGCAACGGCCATGAAAAATGGCATTACCATTCCAATACAGGAAAATATGATATGAAAGCCCAGAGAAAGGGCCATTTGAGATCTGGCGGCTATAAAGTCATCCATAAAAGAAACGCTAAGAAAGGGCAAAGATAAAATCAAATCTTTTGCCTTTGCGGAGTTAAGGAGAAAAAGTAAACACGAATTCTAATTTAAATCAGTTCTATTTAACACCTTTTATTATTCTGCTGAAAAGCATGGTTAATTGTGCTTAATTTTGTACCAGCATTGAATAATGCTTTCTACAATAGAATCTATAAAAATGATTAAGGATAAAGCCGAGCCGTCTGAATTTTTAGCTGCATTGCACGCAAAGTGCCCGAGGTGCAGGAAGGGGGATATGTTTACAACATCAATGTATGGTTTTAAGCTCCAAAGGATGAACGAACATTGTCCGCATTGCGGATTAAAGTTCGAACGGGAACCGGGATATTTCTATGTGGCAATGTTTATCAGCTATGGCATGAATGTTATTCAAATGGTTATTGTTGGAATGCTGACCTATTTCATTACCGGGAATGTTACAGATCCACTGCTCTATATTATGGTGATTTTTCCCGCCGTTTTTATCCTTTCGCCATTCAACTATCGTTTTTCCAGGGTTATTCTGCTTTATTGGCTCACACCTGGCTTACACTATAATCCGGAGAAGAGCAGGGATAGAGCAGAATAAATTTAAGTTCGCCGTATTTCTTATTTTCACGCTCAAATGGTCAGAACCATGTTTCTGATATGATAGTTTCGACAAACCGTTCATGCTATGGAATGTTAGCGTAATATACGAGTGAATAAAGTGGTAAACTGTTTTCTTAAAAACGTGGTTTTTCTCATATTCGTCAGAAAGAGGGTTTTTTTAATCAGCTTTTTCTGGATGGTATGTTTATGCGCTAAGTCGGTATATTCGCAAAGCCTGTCAAATGAGGGTACAGATTTCTTTGCTGTTTTTCCTACGCACGTGCCTTCCTCAAACTCCAACAATGTACGTCTGGCAGCTTATTCAATATTTATTACTTCTAAGGCGGTGTCGTCGGGTGTGGTGACGGTTGGTAGTTTTTCGCAGAGGTTCAATGTTCTTCCCAATACAGTAACGGAAATTAAGATTGACAGAAACCAGGCTTACATAAACGAATTTGAGAGCAGTATGGTGTTGCCGAACAGGGCTATCCACGTGTTGGTTGATCCAGGTAAGCCTAAGATTGTTGTATATGGTCATATTTTTGCTGGGGCACGCTCTGCTGCCTCGCTGATACTGCCTGTAGAATCAATGGGACAACAGTATTTCAGTATGAATTATGATAATACCTTTAACCGGGACGGCGGAGCAAATTTTATTGCTGTAATTGCAACCGAGGCTAATACTACTGTTTTATTTAAGAAGAACGGATCTGTGGTTAACACCATACTTCTTAAAAATGCAGGGGATGTTTATCAATATTTAACAGAGGATGATCCGACCGGTACAGAAATAACTGCCGACCCCGTAAGCTCTGCATGTAAGCGTTTTGCAGTTTTCTCGGGCAGTACAAACAGCCTGCTTGGTACATCTGATTGTCGTGGAGACTCCTCAGATCCTTTGTATCAACAGAACTACCCTGTCGAGAGTTGGGGAAATACATATGGGTTTATTCCTTTTAGCTCCCAGAGTTCTGCCGGAACTTCCACCCGTTTTAAGGGAAGTATTTATCGTGTCTTAGCTAAAGAAGACGGAACGATAGTTAATGTCAACGGAACAACAGTTGCCACTTTAAAAGCCGGGGAATTTTACCCGCGCTCTTATCAGGCGGTACCCTCGACTGTGCCGAGTATAATTTCAAGCAACAAGGCTATCGCTGTGGCTCAGTATGCTCTTTCTCAATCATGCGCGGGCGGCTTGGGTGTTAGCGATCCTGATATGGTTATTCTGAATCCTATAGAATATAACATAAAAAAAATAACAATATATTCTTCTGATAAAGAGGATATTGATGAGCAATATCTAAATGTGTTGATCAAGACAACGGCCGCCACGACTTTTAGAATAAACGGACTCGTTCCAGCTGTTCCTTTTACGCCTGTTCCTTCGGCTCCAGAATATTCATACATCAAATTAAACCTCAATCCTTTCGGTACAGGTGATTTTACACTTTCAGCGGATGATGGCTTTAATGCAATCGCTTATGGGTTCGGCGATCACGAATCTTATGGTTATTCGGCCGGTACCAGTCTGGCGGCCAACCAAACATTATCCGCCATCAGAAAGGATACACGGGAGGAGTTGTTTAATGCGTGTACAAAAGAGGATTTTGAATTTAAGCTGATCCTTCCCGCAGAAGCTTCAAAGCTTACCTGGAGCTTTGATCCATCAGAGCCTGTTCTTATTCAAAACTTGCCGGCATCATCAAGGATTGTGCGTAATGGTAAAACATTTTACGAATATTTTTATCCCAGAACTCGTGTGTTTGATGTTGCAGGAGCACGAACAATAAAGGTTATTGCTAAATATTTCAGTTCTAACGTTTGCTATCAGGATGAGCAAGAAATTGAGTTCGTTTTTGAGGTATATGATCCACCCTCAGCAAATTTCAGTTTCACGGGTAATTGCGCTTCAGATACTGTGCTTTTTACAGATTCAAGTAGCCCTGTTACCCTTGCTAAACCTATTTCGGGCTGGTTGTGGGATTTTGGCGATGGAACAAGCTCAACGCTTCAATATCCGAAGCATAAGTTCTCCACGAGCGGCGATTTTAACGTTAGTTTAGTAGTTAACAACGGCACGGGATGTTTGAGCGATCCAAGGCAGAAAACGGTTTCAATAAGGCCTTTGCCTGTAGCTGATTTCATTTTATCTGATATAAGCTGTACATCGAATACTATACTTTTCTCCGATGCTTCGCTGGTCAGCTCAGGAACTATTTCCAACTGGTTTTGGACCTTCGGCGATGGGACGAACTCGACGGAGCAGAGCCCCCGACATACCTTTCCCAAGGTTGGAGACTACACCGTAGAACTTCAGGTAGAAAATAGCTTTGGCTGTACAAGTAATGTGTTTAGCCGCGACGTACATGTTTTCGCCCCTATATTAGATGCCGGTCCCGACAAAACGATTATAAGAGGTGGGCAGACTGCACTCACCATTCGGGCAGAAGGTAATAATCTCAAATATAAATGGTCACCCTCGACAGGACTGGATCATGATGATGTGAAATCGCCCATTGCCTCACCCGACCAGGAAACGCTGTACACCGTTACAATTACCACAGATGAAGGATGTATATTGACTGATAATCTTATGGTTAATATCGTCGATGACATAACTATACCGAATGCCTTTACACCCAATGGAGACGGTGTGAATGATGTATGGCTAATTAAATATCTTGATAGTTTTCCTTCAGCCACAGTCAATATATTTACCCGTTACGGAGTGCCTGTATTCAGTTCGAGAGGGTATTTTACCCCATGGGATGGCAGCTGGCAGGGCGAAACTCTACATCCTGGGACTTATTATTATGTGATAACCACTCCGAATAAGCCGAAACCCTATTCAGGTTACGTTACAATAATCCGCTGAGTTTTTCTGATGGTACTTGTTTATTTACTTTAATCCGAAAAAACGGAAAGATAAATCGTGTAGCTTTAGCATCAGGATTGTCTTACAGATTATTTTATATCAACGTTTCAAGCTTTTTCAATGAATACACCCTTTCGCACTCCTTTTTCCGAATCCACATACAAAGCAGCAAACCTAATTTCCGGTGCTATTGCGCAGCACTTCATACAACACATTGCCGCGGCCAGAGAAGCCGGTGAACAGGATCTGGCTCCAGAACCATCTGCTGAAACTATCGAAATAATTATTGATGCTGGTTTCTGGACGAGCCTGCGAAAGGAGGAAGGGCACGTTCCAAGGATATCTTTGGCCTATCTTCCGCCAGAAATGGCTGGTCGGCCTTTATTGTTCGAGGAGCGCATCCCACTCAAGCCTAAAGTTCTTACGAAGCTTGCGCCCGGCATTGAGCGTGCAGGTATACATCTTGGAGTTTGGCATGATGAAAATGGCTTATACGCCTGGGGAACAACGCGTAAACTACCTGCATTTTGTTTTGTACTTGAGATGGTAGAGGCGGGTTTACTGGTGGTAAAACATCGTCGCTTTCATGGCTTTGGAAAATTTGTAAACGTTGCCATTCTTAAAGGGGATGAAATTAAAATTGTGGATGAACAAAGCGGTATACTCCCAGACTGCCCCGCACTATTGAGCTCTTTGCTAGGCTTTGACAATAACACCGCATGGAACGATTCTGTAAATGTGCTGATACAACTGGCAACTTCGATGAGAGCGCACGGACGGGGTGGAACTTTATTGGTTGTTCCTTCGGTGAATGAAAACTGGCGCGACTCTGTTCTTCATCCAATATCATACCCGGTAGTTCCGGTATTCCCCAGTTTGGCAGATTTGACCCGCCAGGAAGCTCATATTCGGGAGCAGAGCTCGTGGCAGGCCGAACTGAACCGTGAGGTAGATAGCGTTGCCGGATTAACTGCTATTGATGGGGCAACCATTATTAACGATCAGTATGAACTGCTAGCTTTCGGATCTAAAATACAGCGATCTTATACCAGCACAACTATTGATGAATTAATGCTTACCGAACCCATTGTTGGTGATCAGGCTTTGATTGTTCAGCCAACACAAATAGGAGGAACCAGGCATATTTCTGCTGCTCAGTTCGTGTTTGATCAAAGAGACGCCATCGCATTAGTTGCCTCTCAGGATGGTCGATTTACCATTTTTGGATGGTCGCCCTGCGATGGGATGGTTCACGCACATCGTATTGATACATTGTTGCTGTAGTAGTTGAAAGCTTTTTTGAATTACAGGCATTAAGCCAGACTTTGCCCAACTGGACATTAAGCTTAAGCCAGCGGGGGGGAAGGGGAGAGTTCTTGTACAACCCACCTGGAGCTCAGGATATTGATTTGGCTAAAATTGTCGGAGAATAAATCAATTCAAGCAGCCGGCAATCCAGGCCAGATCTGCCTTCCTATCGTGGGTTGATCCTGTTTTTTTTAAAAACTGCATTCCCAATGCAACCGTTATCAAACACGACTGAGGCACATCATTTGCCAGGATGAATGTCCGTTCGCCAATGAGCGTATCATCGTATGGAATCAATAGATCATGCACTTCAGTAGCCATGTTATCATTTGGATCCGGGCATAAGAAAGCAGCCATTACACTTAGACGCACCTGCGAAGTTGCAGAAGTCCCCGGTAAGCGGGTTTTAGGATTAAAGGCAGGCAGTTTTAAGCTTAAAGTCCCATCATGTTCGCGAGTGATTACAGGTTGTATCGTGAGCCTTCTTCCTATACCTTTTAGATCATGCAGCTCGAAGCCATTTAGGTGGTCGAGGTCGGCCTCAGTCAAAAAAGGGTATACTGCCGAAGTGAGGCGGTCGCGTAAGGCTTTGCTTTTGGGATCGGGAATTAACGGCTCCAAGTATATACGCAACTGTTTAGCAAGGGCAGAGGCTTTTCCGTATTGGCCTGCAGCTTCCTTTGTTCGCTTAGTTTGTCTGACAACGGAGGGTTTCTGGCGAATATAATATCCACCACGGAACTTATAATAAATCTGGTTGCCAAAGGTTCCAGTAATTTTGGTTCCAACTTGTCGGGCCATATAGTTTGTCTTAGATGTGGTATAAAGATAATGTACGAAACTAAAAAAGCAATGCCTCATACCAGAATGACAGCTACCAAATAGGTACCAGGTTCGGACCAAGTCCACTATTTAGTGGACTTGGTCCGAACTTGTCTCGAACAGATCCCCTGCTTGGTAGGAGCCTGGGCATGCCCCCGAAATCGTTTTTAGCGTGGTTTGCGAATTCTTAGCTAAGTTCTTTTTCTGAAATTAAAATGAACTTAGCTGCTGACATAGGGTTGTCATATCGGTCTGTTTTCTTTGTATAATAAAAACAAAAAAACTATGTCACTAATTGAAATCCTGTCAAAAGAGTTTGAGCAAGAAGCTTTAACGACCCGTAAAATGTTAGAACGTGTGCCCGATGATAAGTACGATTGGAAACCACACGAAAAAAGTATGACTATCCGCAGTTTGGCTACCCACATCGCCGACCTGCCATCCTGGGTTAGCATGGCGCTTAATACCACAGGCTTAGATTTCGCGGCAAGTCCTTATAATCCTCCGGTCATTAATTCCACCGCAGACCTGCTTAAACTGTTCGAAAAGTCCGTGGCCGAAGGCAGAGCAAGTCTTTCGCAGGCAAAGGAAGAAGATTTGCTTCCAAGCTGGACATTGAGAAATGGTGAGACGGTTTTGAGTGTGATGACTAAAGGAGAAGTGATTCGCCACGCTTTGAGTCAAACCATACATCACCGGGCACAATTAGGAGTCTATCTCCGTTTATTGAACGTCCCAATTCCCGGTACCTACGGCCCGAGTGCTGACGAACAGAATTTTTAAGAAATACTGAGATAGACAGCATGGATATAACAAATAGAGGCGCTGTCAAATAACGTGAGGTAAATATCCTTGATTTGACACGCCTCTGTTTGTTCTGAGCACTTAGAATTATCCTTTACATGCCCTCTAACCGCAATATATTTCCCGGCTCCTTTCTGCCTTCGTTCGATATGTACAGTGTGCCTTCGGGACTAAAACTAATACCTTCGGGCTGTTTAAAGTCCGAATTGTCTAATTGCTTTAATGCCTTGATTTTTCCGGTGCTATCCATTATTAAGAGCTTAGGCTTAGCGCCTTCCAAAATATAGATATCACCTGTTTTGGGATGTATGGCGATTGCTGAGGGCTGGATCCGCGAATTTTTTTTCTTTCCTTTTACATTTTCAAAGATCTTGTCTTGCAGGTTAATTTTCAAAACAGGTTGTTCTGCCATATTGAAGTGCCTTAGGTCAAAGCTGTAAATGCCTTTGTAATCATCGCTCTGTGACTCCGAACCTTTAATTACCACCAAAAGACGATTATTTTTCTGGTCATAGCATATACCTTCAGTATCGTGTTTTGAGGTTAAATGAGTTTTGTATTCAACAATGGTTGGGTTTGGCTCATTGTAATTTCTAACCTGGAAAATTTGGCCATCCGACCTTAATACATAGGCATCCTGGGCAACGATTGCTATGCCTTCATAGTCACCATCCTTGGCGAAAGGAATTTCTTTTTCGATTTTTCCGGACTTGGTATTGTAAATAAAGATCTTACCATTCTCGTCCTGAATACAGGCAAAGCGGTTTTTGCCAACATAGCTTATGTCAGAAATTTCTTGCAGCACCTGCGGGACATCCCATTTTTTTGAAATAAAAAAGTCGCCGGACTTTTCGCTTTTTTCAAGGTTCTTTCTCACCGATTCTTTTTTGTCGTGTTTTATTCTTTTAGGCCAGAGACTCGAAACATGTGTGATTCGCATGGTAAAGGCTATTCCTATTGATATAAAGATAAAAGCAATAATATAAACTGCTGTGCGCATAAAATCTAGTTATGATGTAGGCCCCATTTCTCTTAGTAACTTAAGACTTACAAATTTCATGCTAATATTGCCAGCTGGGTTTTTCTTTTTCAATTTCGACGGACAATAATTTGGCATTGTCAGATAGTATTAGAATTTTATCATCAAAATAATATATCGACCTTTGCAGGTATGTTGGAGCAAGCGAATACACCTACAGAATATCAAACCGAAACAATCATTGCCCTTGCCACGCCGGCCGGGAGCGGCGCTATTGCAGTTATCCGGCTATCTGGTCCGCAGGCCATTGACTTGACCAATGCGGTGTTCAGGGGTAAAGACCTGAGCAAGCAAGCTTCGCACACCATTCATTTCGGAACGATCCGCGACGGCGAAACTATTCTCGATGAAGTGCTTGTTTCTTTGTTCATAGCTCCGCATTCGTATACCAAAGAAAACGTGGTAGAGATTTCTACTCATGGTTCGCAATATATTATTGAAAGTATTATTAAGCTTTTTATACGTAAAGGTGCACGCGCAGCAAAGCCGGGAGAATTTACCTTAAGGGCTTTTTTAAATGGCGGACTCGATCTGTCACAGGCAGAGGCCGTTGCAGATTTAATAGCTTCCAATTCAAAAGCCTCGCACCAGGTGGCCTTACAGCAAATGCGTGGTGGTTTTTCTAACGAGCTAAAGAATCTGCGGGAGCAGCTCATTCACTTCGCCTCCATGATTGAGTTGGAACTCGATTTTTCTGAAGAAGACGTGGAATTCGCGAATCGAGATCAACTTAAACAACTCATCTTAAAGATAAATACAGTTTTAAGTCGCTTGATCCAATCCTTTGAGCAGGGGAATGTTATCAAAAACGGTGTCCCGGTTGTGATCGCCGGAAAACCCAATGTTGGTAAATCAACTCTGCTAAACGCTCTTTTGAACGAGGAACGAGCTATTGTTTCTGAAATAGCAGGAACTACTCGCGATACCATCGAAGATGAGATGCATATCGGAGGCATAAATTTCCGCTTTATCGATACAGCCGGCTTGCGTCATACAGAAGACGTTATTGAGGCAATAGGAGTGGAGCGCACCCATGAGAAGATGCGTCAGGCTAAACTGATCATTTATTTAGTCGACCCCTTGCAAAAGCTCCAGGAAATTCAGATGCAGCTCGAAGAAACAGCCTCTCTTCATATTCCTTTTGTTGCAGTAGTTAACAAATCGGATTTGCTTAGTCCGCATGAGCAACAAGAACTTAGTCTCCTCAATCCTAACTTCATCTCAGCAAAGAACAAAGAAGGGATCGACGAGCTGAAGCAAGAAGTGCTGCGAAAAGTGAACTTGCACAATTTAAGTTCGGACGATGTGCTGGTTACAAATATCCGCCATGTTGAAGCTTTGGGAAAAACCCAGGAGGCTTTAGAGCGTGTGCTCTATGGAATCGATAATCCGGTTACTTCCGATTTTTTGGCAATGGATATCAAACAGGCACTGTATTATTTAGGTGAAATTACTGGTACAGTTACTACCGATGATTTATTGGATAATATTTTTTCTAAGTTTTGTATTGGAAAGTAATCGCCCAAAAAATCACAAAATAACCACCTTCTAAAAAATACTTAGCTCTGATAATCTTTAACTCTTTTGCTGTAGTCGATATAATGGTTTATAACTTTGGTGTTTTTCTCATTTAGTAACATCTTAATGTTTTCCTGCTGCTCAAGATATTTTGACTCATAGAATTTAAGCCCTGTAAATACAAGTCCGAAGCTTTTAACACTGGTTAATGGCTCCGAGCAGAAAACCAACTTTACGCAACAAAAAAAAAAACCAGCAATTTGGGTAGAAATCGGTTTAAGTTGTCCCTAAATAATAACAAAAGGAAGCCCGATAAAAATCACTATTTGACTACTCTGTCAGTTTATAAACTTACATTTATGAGTAATTTGTCAGCTTACAGGCTTACTTTTATATTTATTTGTCAGTTTATATGCTTACATTTGTCTTTCTTTAGTCAGTGTATAAGCTTACGATAATGGGAAAGAAATCATTACAAATACAGCAAATCAATAGCAAAATGCTGGTAGTTGCAGTCCTTAAAAAAATTACGCCACCACCTACCGGTTGGATAAAAGCGGTACGAACGGCTTTAGGTATGTCCCTACAGCAATTGGGTAACAAAATGTCTATCACCAAACAAAGCCTTCAAGATATTGAACGCAGGGAAAAGGACGGAACGATCACACTCAAAACCTTGCGGGATGCTGCAAATGGCTTGGATATGGAATTGGTATATGGTTTTGTTCCTAAAGACGGTTCATTGGATGCACTCATTGATAGGAAGGCAAAAGAATTGGCTACTCAGATTGTGTTGCGTACCTCCAATACAATGAAGCTCGAAGATCAGGGCAATACCCAAATTCGTATTCAAAAAGCCATTGAAGAAAGGACTGAATCTATCAAAAACGAAATGCCTAAAATTTTATGGGATTAGATTTAGATTACATAGATGGACAAACACCTTTAGACGAAGAGGAAAAAGACGGCCTACTCATTCCTGCCATTGCCACCCGTGGCGAATTAGACGAGTTTGAGCAGCAGAATATAGAACAGGCAATACTATGGACATTGGGTCGATCCTTCAAGCCGGAGGTGATTTTTACCGAGAGCTTTATACGCACAGTACACAAGCGAATGTATTCAGATGTATGGGCATGGGCTGGTGAGTTTCGGAAAACCAACAAGAATATTGGCGTTGACAAATGGCAAATACCCACCGCGCTTAAATGCCTTTTGGATGATGCCAGATACTGGCACGAAAACAATACCTACCCTCCCGATGAAATTGCCGTAAGGTTGAAGCATCGCATTGTAAGTATTCATTGCTTTCCAAATGGTAACGGAAGGCATAGCCGTTTAATGGCCGATATTATCATCGAAAAAGTATACAAGCAGCCTGTTTTTACTTGGGGTGCTGCCAATCTTTCCAGCGAAAGCGATACCAGATCAGCCTACCTCAATGCTGTTAAAACTGCCGATAAAGGTCATTACAGTTTGTTGCTGGCTTTTGCCAGGTCATAAAGCAAATGAATCATACATTTCAAACAAGGGAAGATTTCTACTATATAACTAAAGTACCTGCTCATCCATTTCTCCGGTTAAAGCATTTTACCGCAGGTTATCTCAACGGAATCATTTCTTTGGACATCAAAAAATGTCAATCTCCGATCCTGGATATCCACCGACAGCAGGATCGTTTCGTTATAAAACCAACCTTGCGCAACAAAAAGAACCAGCAATTTGGGTAGGAATCGGTAGGGTTATGGGTTTACCCTCTTGTAACCCTACAAAACATCACAGTACCATTGCAGCATAAAACAAAAACGCTGTATGGAAACATTCACTTTTGAACAACTACCGCAGGCGATCAGCCAGCTTCACGAAAAGGCTACTCGAGCTTTTGACTCAAAAAGCAACAAGCAGATCTCAGGACAGGCAGAGATGAATCGCTGCGGGTCACCTTGTCGCTATTTATCCCAAAAGTGAATTATTATAAAAAGGATTATCCCAAATATTCCAAGTAACGAGGCGACAAAAAAAATATCGGCGATTCTTTCCGTCCGAATTTCTTTTTCCTTCCGGGTTGTTCTGATGGAAATAAATGAAAAAACGGATGAAACTGTTAAAAGCAATGCGATAAGCGATGTAAATTCATCGATCAGGTTATTTTGTGTTCTGTTTGTAAGGTGCAGGGATGTTATGATGAAAAGACAAAATCCTAGTAGATTGGCTGATGTGCCTAGTATATGTTGAGAGGTTTTATTTGCCATAATTATTGCTCAATATGGTAAAAATAAATTTCGATCAATAAACATAATCAGTGTGTGGACTACGTATCTCACTATTAATTCCACCTATTCTTCATCCCCTGCTTACTGCATTGTAACCGTACCGATGTATTATATAAGATACAATTCAATTTATATATATAGAAATTTAATATTTGTTAAGTTGTAAAAAAGCACCTAATGGGTTTGATGCTATTTTGGCTCTAAAAATCGGAAGCAAATTCACTGGGAAGCAAGGACAAGGCGGCAAAATCATTTCGAAAATTTATTGTGTAGGAAAGAACCTATGAAATTAAAAGAAAATATCAATCACTCCGTATGTCGGTGGTGTTACGACTTTCTTACGCTTGATGAACTATGCTTGGTGACAAAGGATATTGGCATTAAAGCAATCGATTTGATCGGTCCTAAAGACTGGCCTATCCTCCAAAAGAATGGGTTGGATTCGTCCATGTGTAACGGTGCGGAAATTAGCTTGGTAGAGGGATGGAATCATCTGCAATATCATACTACACTTATTAAAAATTACATGGAAATTATTCCTCTGGTGGCAAAATCAGGATATAAGAATTTGATTTGCTTTAGCGGGAACCGTAATGGAATGGATGATGAAACGGGTTTACGCAATGCTTCCGATGGCTTGAAGAAAGTGTTGGCCCTAGCCGAAAAATGTGGTGTAACCCTGGTAATGGAGTTGCTCAATAGTAAAATAGATCATATTGATTATCAATGCGATAATACAAGCTGGGGTGTCGAGCTGGTGAAAAGAGCAGGTTCGGAGAATCTAAAGCTTCTTTATGATATCTACCATATGCAGATTGACGAAGGTAATGTGATTCAAACTATAAAAGATAATCACCAGTATATAGCGCATTATCATACAGCGGGAGTGCCAGGTCGACATGAAATTGACCATACTCAGGAGTTGAATTATCCTGCCATTATGCATGCAATAAAAGAGACGGGTTTTAGAGGCTACGTGGCTCAGGAATTTTTACCGGCCAACGCCGATAAGATTGCATCGCTAAAACGTGCAATAGAAATTTGTGATATTTAAATGGAAATATCTTAAAGTATTTCTCGCCTGTATGAGTTCAAAGAAATTATCTGGTAAGATTTCCGTTTTCATGGCTCATTAAACTTCATTGGAATCTTAAACCAAAATGTAGAGCCTTTTCCTTCCTCACTCATTACTCCGACTTCACCATGGTGTCTTTTAATAATTTCTGCCGATATATACAGACCTAATCCCAGACCAGAAAATTCAGAAGAGGTATCTTCAACCCTGAAAAAACGATCAAACACTCTCTCTATCTTTTCTTTGGGAATTCCGATTCCAAAATCGGTAACATACACTTTTAAATAATCGCCCTCTTTTTGCGTGTCGATGACAATTTCATTAGACTTGGGAGAATACTTTATGGCGTTGGTGATAAAATTTGTCAACACCTGGCCAATTCTGGTTTTATCTCCTTCTACCAAATCGTGAACAATATTTTTAACTGTAATTGTATGGCTGCTGGGACTATGCATGATGCTTTCCTCAAGCACCTCATTTATATAAAATTGAGTTATAGTGAGGTTAAGTTTGTCCGCCTGAATTCTCGCATTGTCCAATAGGTCGTTAATCAATGAGGTTAATCTGTTGATCTGCTCATGGGCTTTTACAATAAATAGTTTCAGAACCTTTTGTTCGGCCTGGGTATCAATAAGTCTTTGCAATATTTGAATGCTGGCTTTGAGGGTTGTAATAGGCGTTTTTAATTCGTGACTGGCAACACTCATAAACTCATCTTTTTTTTCAAGAAGTTTTTGCATCAACAGGTTTTGCCTGGCAGCTTCTTCAATTTCTTTGCTGGAAGTTATATCCTGAGTAATAATGATGATTTTTGTAGGTTTTCCGCTCTCATCTCTTTCAAAGACTTTTCCCCTCGACCGGGCCCAGCGCCAGTCTTTTTGGGCATTAATCATCCGGTAGTCCAAATGCAGGATATCTTCATCCGAAAGGTTCTGAAAATTGTTAAAATAATCTAGAAACCTGGGCCAGTCTGAGGGTTCGACAATACCCTCGAGAATATTTATTGACGAACCCATAAGCTCGTTTACCGTGAAGACTGATTCGATAGGAGCTCGGTTTACATAGGTGAATCTGAGCGTTGGATAATCTAAAGTGGTTATCAGATCAGGACTTGCTTCAGCTACTTTATCTGTAAAGTGAATGCTTCCTTTAAGCTTTAATTCGACTTCTTTTAATGAAGTTATATCCGTAAAATAATATAAGATGTCTTTCACCAGCCCACTGTTTGTCCGGCTAAAAATCATTGCCTTTGTTTTCAGCCAACGCCATCTGCCCTGAATATCTTTGACACGTATAATCAAGTTTTCGCTGGGATCGTCCAATTTATTAGCTTGTATTGATTCCTTGAACTGATATATCATCGGAAGATCCTCAGGATGAAAATACTTTTCGAGATATCCGGAAGTCTGTTGTTGTAATTCTTTTTCATCGTAACCTAAGATCCGGCTAATTACTTTGTTGCTATACGTAATTTTATTATCGATATAATTCCTTATCACGATAATATCAGGCGAGTTATCTATAAGACTTTGCGAGAAATGTTCGCTTGCTTTTAGCTTTTCCTGAATTTCTTTCAGCTCGTGGATATCCGTCACCGTGCCAATCCAGAAATCAACGATATTGTCTGACCCTTTTATTGGAGTTGATCGCCCCAAATGCCACCTGTATTCTCCATTATATTTTCTAATCCGATATTCAGCCTCATAAGGTTCCGCTTTCGCTGAGTGTTCATACCAAAGATCTACGACTCTTTGATAATCGTCAGGGTGGATAACGTTTTTCCAAACCTTACTGATTTCTCCTTCCCACTCTTGCCCGGTATACTCCACCCATCGTTTATTAAAATAGATATTTGTACCTATTATGCTTGCTGCAAAGGCAATTTGAGGGATATTGTCTATAACTGTCTCCAGTGGCAGTTGTTTTAGATATTCGAAAGCAAACCTGTCGCGTCGAACATCAAGGATTTCAACCGAAATGCCTGATAACGATTTGAAAATTTCGATATATAGCCATTTTTGGTGGCTGGTTGAAAAGAAATTAGCTTTTATATGTTTTTCGCCTTCAATAGAACGCATCAAAATTTTAAACAGGTCGGGATTATCTTCTAATTGGATAACCTCCCAGATATTTTTTCCAATCAAGTCTTCTCCAGCTTTGCGAAGTAAGTTTTCGGCAGCAGGGTTTAAATAGAGGAAATTATAATGATTGTCGAGGAAGATGAAGCTTTCTCCCAGCTCGGCAACGAGCGCTTCCATATGTGCACCCAATAACTGGTTATCAATATTATGAATATGTGCCATGCTATATTGATAATAGCAAACCGCCGTAAAAGTTCTTAATTACCGTGAATCTGTACAAATATGTGATAAAGTGTGAAGCAACAAAATCATCAGGAGATTCCTGCAAATGGTTCTATCGTATTTTTGATTGAACTTGAACTTCCGGGATACTGGACGAGCTGTCGCCAGGAACTGGTACAAGGGGATAGAATTTTCGATGCCGATATCTGTTAGTAGGAACGAATACGACTTTTACGGTGCGTATAAATATTTCTCACGGGAGTTTACAATCGGATATTTTCACGGAACAATGCAGCGCCCGATTGTTTTTAGGAGTATTAAAAGCGGAGGTTACGATGAAAATTTTATTGAAAATCACATTATTGATGGTGTCGTTAATTGTCTTGCATCCTGGTTTAATGGCCCAGGATCATTCTATGATGTCATCCGATAGCACAGGTCACACGATGATGGGTGTTGCGGACTTTAAATGGATGGATGCGCCCCCGGGATTACCAGCAGGAGCTAAGGTGGCCGTTCTTTCAGGAGATCCCTCAAAAGCCGAACCATTTACCATACGCGTGAAGTTTCCACCAAATTATGCGGTGAAGCCCCACTGGCACCCTACTTCTGAAAATATTACTGTTATTGAAGGTGCTCTTTATATGGGAACTCAGGAAACTTTTGATAAGAAAAAGGCCAGGAAACTTGAAAAAGGCAGCTTTGCCATGATGCCAGCTAAGTCTGTTCATTATGCTTTTTGCAACAGCCCTACGGTGGTTCAAATACATGGTATGGGGCCCTTTGCCATTACTTATGTTAACAAGAGTGATGATCCCCGGGTTATGCCCTGAGGCTCGTACCGTTTGAGAGAAGTATTTGGACAAGAGTAATTATAGTTTCCAGCAAAGATATAATCCCCATTTTGCAGATCCGTTTTTCCTTCTTCGGCATGGAGAAGGAAAAACGGATTTAAAATTTAATTCTTTTCAAATGTTGCGCTGGCAGCAAGTGTTTTTGTAATCGAATTAACACCCACCACAGATTTTCTATATTTGCTTAGAATTATCAAACCTGCAAGCTTTCATTTATTGTAGCTTTGTTTCCTGTTCGGGATATTTAAAGTTTCCGCAGATAAGCAAACGATAAAATTGAAATGAGTTGTTTAATTTTAAGATGAAAATAAAATCCTTCTTTGTATTTCTGTTTCTTTTTCCTTTTGTTCTGGCAGCCCAAACGAATGCATTGGCCGATAAGCCATTGAATATTCTCACCCTTGGCGACAGTAACGGTACCTTTCCTCATAGCTGGCCGAAACAGCTGAAGTTGGCCCTGCCGAATGCAGAGGTATTCAATATTAGTAAATCGGGCAGAACGATTGGTTTTCTAAACCTTGGCGACAGTACCTTAAATTCGCTGTTTGTTGCCGACGAGAACCTGAAGAAGGCTGCTGAGCATACCAAGGATCGACCTTTTGATTTTATCGTATTAGAACTGGGCACCAACGATGCTAAAGCGGTATTTGCCAACCGACAGAAAGAGGTGCCGGTCAATCTTGAAAAACTCATCAAAAAAATCAGAGGCTGCGGCTATTCAACTATCACCAATGCCAGAATCATCATCATTTCCCCACCTCCTTATGGCCAGAAAGCTGAAGTATTGGAGAAATATAAAGGTGGTGGCAAGCGGGTTAAAAAGATGAGTAAAACTTTTAAAAAAGTAGCCAAACGGAACCACTGTCTTTTTGTCAATGGCTTTAAAACACCAGAATTGGACATAGAGACAATGACAGGTGACGGTTTGCACCTCGATGCTGTAGCATCTAAAAAACTGATACAGCCTGTAATAAAGTTAATGAGGAAATAAGAATATTTATTTCGCTAGACCTTCCTGATTGTTCTTTCTCAATTACTGGCTTTTTACTTTTTCATTTTGTTCTTTTCATTTAAGAAAAAACAATGAGCTGCACAGGCGTGGAGTTTGTAGTTTTTATGTGTAGTACCCAATTTATGCCCTTTAGGGTCCAAAATTTCACATGTTTGCTGATCTTTATCTTTAGTAGTGATCACACTTACACCTTGTGAATTATAGAAGGTTCCATTCTTGTTGGCTTTACCAAGTTTCTTTCCTTTACCATCAAACACATTTCCATTTTTATCAATAAAGTACACTTTTTGGCCTTTAGTATTCCATGCTACATTGTTCTTGTCTATGTAACCCAACTTGGTGCCACCATGATCATAAATTCCACCTTTAGCATCGATAAAAATACGCGGAGTTTTGAATGTGTCTTGTTTAGTTTGCCCGGCCTTTGTAGTTCCCTTGTTTGGCTGAGCGAAGGTATTTGCAGAAATTATTGTAAATAATGCCAACAGGGCGATTAATAAAGTTTTCATGTCTTTCAATTTTATTTAAAAATGCAGATTCTAATGTCTAGTTCTTGCGACCTATGTCAACTCGTAACATGATAATAATCAATTAAATAAGGTGTAGTTTGACTATGTTTTTTGTTGTAATTGCGCGAGGCGGATATCGAAAAAAGTTTCGCGGTTAACATCGCCTTCGTGATGTTTCTTTTACAAATATTACCCTGCCGGAAAATTCGAAAGTTGTGATAAATGATGCTGAACTCGTGAAGTTCACCAACGTAAAACCGATCGCTGGCTTAAAACCTGAGTTTTTGGTTGTTAATAGTGAAAAAATAACCTATTAGTTTTATTTCGATATTCAACCCCATCATCCTATGCACTGTGGTATTTTTTGAAGAACCAAATTTTCAGAAGGTCTGCTGTGATGATATATATAGCCACAATTAGTAACACGGCAGTAAAATTTAGTATCGGCAAAGGCATTAGGCCGATATCACCGGCAAAGGGCAGATAGGGAAGTGCAATGGTGAGTAGTAAAGCTACGCTGCTAAATATAAAAAGATAGTTTCCCGGTCTGCTTTTAAAAAAATTCTTATGTGTTCGGATAATAAAAACAATAAAAAGTTCGGAGAGAACCGATTCAATAAACCAACCTGTTTGGAATTCGGTTTCTTTAGCTTTTAATAAAAAAAGAAGGGTAAAAAAAGTAAGCATGTCAAAAAGAGAGCTATGAACGCCAAAAATCAGCATGTAATGACGAATACGTTTTAGGTTCCATTTTCCTGGTGTTTCTAATTGTTCCTTATCGACCTTATCTGTTGTAACGGCCAGAAAAGGAAAGTCGGTCAGGAAATTTGTTAACAGTATTTGCTTGGGAAGCATAGGCAAAAAAGGTAAAACCACCGAGGCCGCAGCCACACTGCACATATTGCCAAAAGTAGCGCCTGTGCTGATGTAAAGATATTTTAGGGTATTGGCAAACGTTTTTCTTCCTTCTTTTATTCCCTCTGTTATTACAGTTAGATCTTTCTCCATTAAAACAAAGTTTGCCGCTTCCCTGGCAACATCAACAGCGTTATCAACAGATATACCGACGTCAGCTGCAATTATTGCCGATACATCATTTATGCCATCGCCCATATAAGCAACTGTGTATGTTCGTTTTAGTGCCAATATAATATGTTCCTTTTGTTGCGGCTCTACTTCTGCAAAAATGTGGGTTTTCTTTACCAGCTGCTTTAGCGCTTCAGAACTGGTTTTGGAAAGTTCTTTCCCCGTCATTATCACAGGTGATTTAATTCCGACGTCCCGGGCTATAGATTCAGCGACATTTCTATTGTCGCCGGTAATGATTTTTAAACCAACCTTAAGTTTTTTAAGTTCGTTTATCGTTTCAATAATATCAGATTTGATAGGATCCTTCAACAGAATGAAACCTGCGAAAATCATCTCGTGTTCAAGGTCCTTAGAAATACTGCTTGTATCAACGTTTTTATAACAAATGCCAATAACACGCAAACCATTTTTGCCAAACTGGTCAAATTTCTCTTCCAGTTGC
>CAMLLO010000009.1 GCA_946480915.1 uncultured Sphingobacteriaceae bacterium
GTCTTCCTGATAAATGACGGAGCTTTCCTGATGATTGACGGAGTCTTCCTGATAAATGACGGAGCTTACCTGATGATTGACGGAGCCCTTTATCAATTGTTGTTGTCCCCACCAACAATATGCTTTTTATCGATTAACACTATTTTGGAAGCATGAATTTAGCTTCTACCTATTTTTACACCGCCACTATTTTAAATTGGTCTCACCTTTTAAAAATTAATGCATTTAAACATGACATTATAAGCAACTTAGAACTATTAATAAACCGATAAAAGATTCGAGTATCACCGGTGTCTATGGCCCGGTGCTGCTGGTTTCTGCATAACGCTGTTCTTACAGGGCTTTCGCTTGACAGGGCCTGACAGAACTTTTGAGACAGCTTCGATTTAATTGGCTAAGAATTCTTTAGAGCAACACCGACAAACTCATAAAGAGAAAAAATCGCAAGTTTTACTATCTTCGTAAGAGCGCAATCCATCTCTTACAGATGCCATATCTATCCAAAATAACTCTTCCATTTAGCGATATCGACACTTATCCATTTAATGTTAAGAGCTTAAAAAAAGGGCTCAATTTAAGATTGAAGAATAATGTCACTTTTTTTGTAGGTGAAAATGGTTCAGGTAAATCAACTATACTTGAAGCGATAGCCGAAAAATGCGGGTTCAGTCTCAGAGGTGGCAATAAAAACCATAATCTAAATATCGGCAGTAATTTCCATGGCTATGAATCTCCGCTGGCCGAAAGCATTAAACTAGCCTGGACACCGAAAAGAATTTCCCAGGGGTTTTTTATGCGTGCCGAAAGCTTCTTTAATTTTGCCTCGCTGCTGGATGATATCGCAGAAGAAGAAAATGATTATGCATTTTTAGAAGCATACGGTGGAAAATCTTTACACCAACAATCTCATGGCGAGTCGTTCTTATCTTTATTCAATAACAAATTTAACAGTGGTCTCTATATTCTCGATGAGCCTGAAGCTGCCTTGTCTCCATCGAGAATACTGGCCTTTATGTCGGTAATTTCTGATCTGGAACGATCGGGACGTGCTCAATTTATCATTGCGACCCATTCTCCAATGTTATTATGTTATCCTGATGCGAGTATTTATCAGTTTAACGATGATGGAATCAGTGAGACCTCCTATGAAAAGACCGAACATTTCCAATTGACCAAATCTTTCCTGGAGAACCCAAGTGCATATTTGAGGCATTTACTTTAAAGCTACATTCTAAGAATTGCACCATAGTTCTTATCACCCAAAACCACTCACAACTTCTCTCCTCTCTCCTGCTGCTTCCCAATAAACCAACATAGCCCCGGCAACCCTTCTCCAGTGCTTCTGACAAGTGAAGCAAAGCTGCTAAGGGTTATGATGAAAACACCATGAGAAAAACACACCCTATTGATTCTGTTCAATCTCCTTCAAACTGGTCATTTTCTTGTAGGCAAGGAAACCTTTAATATCTTCAAAGTGTTCGCGAACGCGTTTATTGCCAAATTCGAATACTTTTTGAGCCAGTCCGTCTAAGAAATCGCGGTCGTGCGAGACCAAAATCAAGGTGCCGTCAAAATCTTGCAAGGCCTCTTTGATGATGTCTTTGGTCTTCATATCCAAATGATTCGTCGGCTCATCAAGGATTAACACATTTACTGGTTCTAACAGCAGTTTGATCATGGCTAAACGGGTTTTCTCACCGCCGGATAGTACTTTAACTTTCTTGGTAGTATCGTCGCCGCTAAACATAAAAGCACCTAAAAGGTCTTTGATTTTTATGGTTCCATCACTTAATGGAATCTGATCAATGGTTTCAAACACCGTCAAATTTTCATCGAGCAATGCGGCCTGGTTTTGAGCGAAATAGCCAATCTTCGCATTGTGACCAACTTTTAAACTTCCCTCAAACTCAATCTCGTTCATAATGGCTTTGATCATGGTCGACTTACCTTCGCCATTTTTACCGACAAAAGCTACTTTTTCTCCACGCTCAATGACCAACGAGGCCTTTTCGAATACTACATGATCGCCGTATTTTTTCGTTAGCTCTTCTACAATCACCGGGTACTGACCCGAACGTGGCGATGGCGGAAACTTCAAACGCAATGCCGAAGTATCTACTTCATCGATCTCAATGACTTCCAATTTTTCGAGCATTTTTACCCGCGACTGCACCTGCAAGGTTTTTGAGTAAGTGCCTCTAAAGCGATCTATAAATTCCTGGTTATCTGCAATGAAGCGTTGTTGCTCTTCATAGGCTTTTAACTGATGTACACGGCGGTCGGCGCGCAGCTGCAGGTAATGACTGTATTTAGCTTTATAATCGTAGATCCGGCCCATGGTGACCTCGATTGTACGATTCGTGATGTTATCTACAAAGGTGCGGTCGTGGGAAATCACCATCACCGCCTTTGCTGAATTAATTAAAAAATCTTCTAACCATTGAATACTTTCAATATCCATATGGTTAGTCGGCTCATCCAATAGAATCAGATCGGGTTTCTTTAACAAAATCTTGGCTAGTTCAATCCGCATGCGCCATCCGCCCGAAAATTCAGAAGTTTGACGGGTAAAGTCTTTACGTTGAAAACCTAAACCTTTTAACACTTTCTCTACCTCAGCGTCGTAATTAGTTTCTTCCACCGAATAGAACTTCTCGCTCAGCTCAGATACGCGCTCAATTAGCTTCATGTAATCGTCGCTTTCATAGTCGGTTCTGATAGTGAGTTGTTCATTGATCTCATCCAGTTCCTTTTGCATTTGATGCACCTCCTGAAAAGCCTTTGAAGCTTCCTCAAAAACGGTAACATTATCATGAGTAAGCAAATGCTGAGGCAGGTAAGCAATTACTGCTTCCTTTGGTCCGGTAACAGTACCTGTAGTAGGTTTCGCAGCACCGGCAATTATCTTTAAAATGGTAGACTTGCCAGCACCATTTTTACCCATCAATGCTATTTTGTCGTTCTCGTTGATCGGAAAGGTTACATCACTAAACAGGGTGGTTCCGCCAAAAGAAACGGAGATATTATTTACATTAATCACGAAATGAGGATATTAAATTGAGCGGCAAAGATAGTGGAAAAGGTGATACAGCGCTCGCCCGAGTAGCGAAATAGCAAATGTTTAAAAAATGGAGCCGGCAGGGCATTTATGCCATGGCTCGTAAGGCACGAAGCACTCACAACTCCTCTGGTAAAGGTGAGAAGAGGCAGCAAGCCGGTTAAAGTACTATTGAAGTACCTTTTAAGTACCCTTTAAGTACCTATAAAGCACCTCTTATAAGCGGTACTTTATCAGTGAAAATTATAACCTTTAACATTCTTTAATCTTTAGTTCAACATGGGATAATTCGTACTTCGTATACGGCTGCCCCCCACTGGTTGAGCGTTTCGCTATGTCGGGGTTCGTGTCCCCACGGGCCACTCACAAGATTTTGTGTAGGCGAGTCGAAGACTCTTTTTTATTTGAGAATCCGTAGAGCCCTGCGGAACTATACGGACAGTGGTGTAATAACTGTGAATTTTGTTAATACAAACCTAAAGGCCAGCTTGAGGAAACTGACGATTGAATTATCAACCCTTTAAGAAATTTAGATTAATAAATGATTGCCTTACGCTCTGTTTAAACTTTCGATATGATTCTAACTGATCTAATTCTGCTAGATTCAACTTTTGACCTAAGGGTAAGTAAAGTTCACTAATGTCTAATCTCTATGCCGTGGTTCGTGTCCCCACGAACCATTCACAACTCTTCCCGTAAATCTTTTAGAAAAGAAAAAGGATTGTTTCCACCTGCATAGTAAGCCGCTGAAGAAAACCAATATTCAGAAGGATTAGTAGCTAATTTCCAGTGTTCTGCTAAGGGATTATTGTGAATGTAATCTAATTTTTGGAACGCAACGTCTCTGCTAAATAATTGGATTGCCAGTGAATCTCTTTGCCAAAACTCATATTGTTTATTCATTGCGCTTACCTTGAAGGCCTCGAGCCGATTCCTGTCTTCATGTACCAGCATCTTTTTAAATTGATGGGCTGTATGTTTCATGAAGGAACCATGTGCAGTTTCTTTACCGTTTAATTCGTTTATCCGCCAAATCAGGTGAATATGATTTGGCATAATAACAAATGCAAACACATCAATTTTACCCTGCTGGCTCAGATGGCTTAATGAATCTGTAATGACCTGCTTGTAATCGTCACTCGTCAAAAGCTTGTTCCAATTATTTATGGTTGCTGTCCAAAAATAAATCTCACCTATTTCGATATAAGATTTCCGATTTTGGTGGAAGATGTTGGAGTCCATAAGGTAAAAGTAGGAAAGATGTTGATTAAATGGTTATTGGTTCGTGGGGACACGAACCAAGGCGGAGGGTTCGTGGGGGACGCGAACCACTCACACTTTTGGTAGAAAACTCCAGGTTTCCTATCTTGAGGACCTAAACATTCACAATTACTATGAATCAAGATACTGTTTCCAATACAGACAACTTTAAACAAAACTTTAACACACTATATAGGCTAAGATTTGCCTTATCAAACGCGATATACAGCAATGAAGCCTCATTAGAAAGCAAAGAGTTCGCTTTGCCTTTGACCAAAAAAGGCGAAAAGTTATTTAAACATCTTAAAAAGAAGTTTAAACACATCGGTGACAGCTTAATTATGATTGCTGTTTTCATCGATTTTTATCATGATGCATTATATATTGACATTAATGACGTAAATGTTCAAGACATAACGGATAGTATCTCCAATTGGATTATCTCTGGTGACATACGGTTCCCTTGGATATTTGGAAGAGACTTGTACGATAAATATTTTGACAACTTCAAAGAACAAACTCAGGAGTTAGACTTCGAAGATACTATTGCGCTTTTGACTGGAACACATAAAGGAGTTTTCCAAATAGATGACTTGTTGATTGGCCCCTACGGAATCATAAAAAGTAAAACTAATCGGACTATATATCCTCGAAAGGAGGTCTATCTTTGGCATTGCTCTGACCCTTCTTGTCCAACATTTCATGTCACCACATTAAACAACCCAGATGATAGCATTATAAACACGATGCTGAATGAAGCCTCCAACTTTAATAAGGGCATATATGCATTTAGTCTAGACGAGTTAGTTGAAGAAAGAGATAGAAATGACTTTTACGACCCATACCAATTAAGGAGTTTCTTTGAAATATTGGTTAATTGCTTTGGAACTGAAGAACATAGGGCAATTTTAAAACGAGTGATTGATAGGGAAGATATTAGAAAACTTCTTCCAAACTCATTCAAAAAAGGTTCCTCAGATGACTTGGTTAAAAACTTAACAAAGGACCAATGCTATTGCCTACTGCTGATATGTGAGGACATTACCTTAATTCAACACGTTGAAAGCTTGATTGATGAGGGACTTATTTATATTCCGAATACCGAAATAAGAGAGTCTCATTTGAATGAAGAATTTGGACACTATTCAACCTACTTCCAATGCAACAAGTTAGGCTTTAGAATTAATTCTACTTATAGTGATCTCTCATTAGCAAAGCTCAAAAGATTTGTAAAGGATGTAAACAGCGAATCTCCCTATCGAGAACAGTTAGAATGGAAACTGAGAAGGTATCAAACAACATCCGGGCTAGATCAGCAGATAAGTGAATATATAATTGAAGAAACTCCAATCAAGGTGATACAAGAAACAATTTATAGTGGACCAGTTCAACTTGAAAAAGCTTTAAAGTCAATCCCTGGAAAATTCGACACACCTAATAATACCGAAGAAGAAAAGTTACTTGTGGACAAAATCGCATGGAAACTTGGGTTTAATATAAATATTTATCCGACCTACATGGAAAGTTTCTGGACTAATTTAACCTTGTTTAAATCAGACGTTTTATCCTCGCTACGTTATAATGAAAATGATAAGGCCAAAATTAGGAGCAGCGCTGTAAACGTATTTGTATCGATTGAAGAAATCCTTCAACAATCTTTATCTTTTATTACTTGGGCACTTTTAGCCGATCACTATTTGGACACGAAATTTAAATATGTATATGAGGATGCAAGAAGCCAGATGATATCATGGTTAGATAATTTCGAATATACGGCTGGAGAAAAACTAAGATTTGACCCATCAGGCAAAAACACTTTGTACCCCCTCGTAACAGGATTTAAGGCTTTGCTAATGCTTTGTGAGAATATAATAGCTAGCGTAGAATCGCATAAGAGACCAGACAACGAATTTCCAGGATTTTATAAAACTGATCCTTTAAAATTATTCCCTTTCGAGCACAAGGCTTTGCTGTTAGATTTGAAGCCTAATGATTATAAACAAATAAAAGAATCAATAAATGTAATTCCCTCTGAATTTGGTAAAGGCAATGTGTTAGATATAAGAAATAGGCTTCAACATCCTAGAGATGACTTTCCCACACAACAAGAGATGCTCAATGCTATAAATGCCATTGACAAATGTTTCGCCTTGATGGAAAGTGAGGGCATCTACCCAAATGTTTACCTATTTAGGACTTCAACCATAGATGAATATAATAGAAAGAAAATAACGCTTACAAATTACAAAGGTAATAACCTAAGTTTTGTTAGAACATCGGAATTGGATGGAGTACATTTACCAAGCCCATATCAACCGGTAGTTATAATGAAAAATATATCACTGGGCCAAAGTATTCAGCCCTTGCTATTTAAATATGAGGAAAGTTCAACATACCAGACTTATTGGAAAAACTATCCTCGAAAGAAATGGACAACAGAATAGAACCTTTGGAGGATATTCCTTCCATCCTAAACCCGACAGCACGAATACCGACCTCCGTGGCTAAGGCCTCGTGCAGTATGAGCAGAGTGCGGGGCTGCAACCTCCAAGGAGACAAACCCTTCGTTTTCTAATTTACGTTATACGTTGTAAGTTATAGGTTATAAGTTTCCATTCGCAATGCCCTAAACTACTTCAACCCTATTACTTACCAACCATTCTTGATACTTGCTCTGCAAATTGTACTTTTGCAGAATTATCTAGAAATAGAATAATAAGCATAATGCAATCACATAAATAACCACAACCCATGAGTATTGGTCTTTCCGAACAGGAAGTTTATCGCCGAGAGGCACTGCTGGAGCTTCGTAAACTGGGCATAGAGCCCTACCCTGCCGAAGCGTATGAGGTAAATGTTAGCGCACAGGATATACACACTAACTACGAGCGCGATAAAACAAATTATAAGAACATCAGCATTGCGGGCAGAATAATGACGCGACGGATTATGGGCAGCGCATCATTTGCTGAGATCCAGGATTCGACGGGACGGATGCAGGTGTACCTGAAACGCGATGATCTTTGTCCGGGTGAAGACAAGACTTTATACAATACCGTGTTCAAAAAGCTGATGGATATTGGCGATTACATTGGTGTGAAGGGTTATGTGTTTACTACGCAAACGGGTGAGATTTCTATCCACGTTACGGAAATGATGCTGCTGGCGAAATCGCTGAAACCGCTGCCGATTGTGAAGCGTGATGATAATGGACATGTATATGATGGCTTCACTGACCCGGAGATGCGTTACCGTCAGCGGTATGTGGATTTGACCGTGAACCCGGATTTAAAAAAGATTTTTATGAACCGCAGCAAGGTGATTAACACCATGCGGAGCTATTTTGATAACCAGGGCTGGATGGAAGTGGAAACGCCGATTCTTCAGCCGGTGCATGGCGGAGCGGCTGCGCGTCCGTTTAAAACGCACCACAATACGCTGGACATGCCTTTGTTTTTGCGCATCGCCAATGAGCTTTACCTGAAACGCCTGATTGTTGCAGGTTTTGACGGGGTGTATGAGTTCGGTAAGATGTTCCGTAATGAGGGCATGGACCGCACGCACAACCCGGAATTTACGTCGATGGAGATCTATGTGGCTTACAAGGATTATGTGTGGATGATGGCCATGGTGGAAGAATGCCTTGAGAAAATCGCTGTGGCGATTCATGGTACCTCGAAGGTTAAAATGGGCGAGCATGTGCTTGAGTTTGCAGGTCCATACGAGAAGCTGACAATGTTTGAGTCGATACAGAAATATACGGGAATTGATGTTTCGGCCATGAATGAGGATGAACTGCGTGCCGTATGTAAAAGCATGGACATTGAAACTGACCCTAGCATGGGTAAGGGTAAATTGATTGATGAGATTTTTGGTGAAAAGGTTGAAGCAAACCTGATTCAGCCTACATATATTACAGATTACCCGGTGGAAATGACTCCGCTGGCGAAAAAACACCGCAGCAAAGATGGACTGGTGGAGCGTTTCGAGCTGTTTGTGAATGGTAAAGAGATTGCGAATGCGTATTCTGAATTGAATGATCCGATTGACCAGCGGGCGCGTTTGGAGGATCAGTTATTGCTTGCGGGTCGCGGAGATGAGGAAGCCATGGCAATGGATGAAGATTTCCTTCGTGCATTAGAGTATGGCATGCCTCCTACGGCTGGTTTAGGTATCGGGATCGACCGTTTGGTTATGTTGATGACGAATCAGCATACTATCCAGGAGGTGTTGTTCTTCCCTCAAATGAGACCGGAGAAAAAAGCAAAGGTTGCGTCGGTAGAAGACTTTACTGATATCGGCGTGCCTGCAGAATGGGTTCCGGTATTGATGAAGATGGGATTTAATACGGTGGAGGAATTGAAGGCCGGGAATCCGAATAAGGTGTTTAATGATTTGGGGGGAATGAGGAAGAAGATGAAATTGGATATTACGATGCCGGGGAAAGAGGATGTTGAGAAGTGGTTTGGGTAAGGTGATGTTGTCACTCTGAGCGGAGTCGAAGAGTACTATATAAGATTTTGAAGATGCCTGCGAATTTCGTGGGCATTTTTTGTTTTAGGAGGTTTGGTCTTTGTATGTGAGGTCGGTGCGGAAGAGATGCTTTCGTCCCGCTCATTGCCGCGGGAAGGGCTAGTCCGTTCTTGATTAGTATTTATTTGTTTTCTTTGGAATCAAGGAGGGCTTCGCCGTATGGCTTGGGCCCAAAAGGACCAAAAGCCCAAGGCAACAACGAAGCTTCAGCCGCACAGGGCAAACTCCCGGCCCGCCGTTCTTGCCAGCCCAGCGCTCGGCATTCTCTTAAGTGAACGGGGCTGGATTAAACGACGTTTTCCCGGCTGAGTGCATATGGCGCCGAAAACTATAGGCATTATGCATTTACGCTCGAGGGGCAACTACCCTAACCAACGACAGACAACCCTAACATCTTTCCCGACAGCAACCGAAGTGCGAGCGTTGGCCTGAACAGAATGCGGTTGAGCTTATTTCTGCTCTTGATTTTTTGGTACTTTTTTGCGTGGAAACTACCTTAACAAAAGACAAATAGCCCTATCATAACCCACGAAACCAACCGAAGAGCGAGCGGTAGCCCGAACAGAACGGCGAAGCCTTTATGAGTACTAAAAAACAATAAACACTTACGAATAAAAACGGCTGAGTATTTTTCTGTTCTTGATTTTTTGGTGGTTTGACTAAGTCCGCCCGATTTCTATCGGAAAAGAGTTTAAGAATTGTGTTTAATGGACTCCCATTTTGATAACGCTGAGTTTTAACAGCAGATTTCACCTGTTCCACAATAACTGAGTTTCACACTTGCTTCACAGTTTGCTTCACAATTTGGGTTTTTAGAAAATCTTTTGATTTTTTTTTTGGTTATTTATATTCTGATTTAATCGTAAACACCTTTTAAACATTTATTGTTAACAATAGCTTAAAGGTGTATCAACAATTACTTCATAAGCATCATCTATTTTTATAACCGAGAAAAGTGTACGTATGAAACTATCTACAATTGAAATTACCGAAAGCGAATACTTAATTAAATTAAGTAAAGACAATTTTGACCTTGCATTTATTAACCAGCTGTTGAAACGAATCCAGTCGGAAGTGCTATTCTCTTCTTTCAAAGACACAGACGAGAATGATGATATTAAAAGCAGAAACGCATACGACAGAGGCTCTTACTTTAGCCGTCTGGATGAAAAATAAAATGGAGCTGGCAAAAAGCCAACTCCATTTACTCGTATTTTAATTTTTTTTACCTTCCTCTGAAGCCGCCACCGCCGCCGCCTCTTTGCATTACAGTTTTATCTAACTGAACCATTTGGCTCTGCATCATTTTTATCTGCTCAGCCAGAAGCTTGTTTTTATCTGCTTTCTTAGCTTCCTGTAAATACATGGTTGCTTCACGCTTATTGCGCTTTGACATCGCGATTCCGGCAAGACTAAGCTTCGCCAGTGCGATGTTATGATCCATGGTCATGCCCATTGAAAGAGCTTTTTTGAAATATTTTTCGGATTGCAAGGGTGCTTTACGCGATTCGATCAAACCAATCAACAAATGGTAATAACCTTGTTGGGCTTGAATCAATTCTTTTTCGTAATTCTTAATCTGGCGCAACCAGTATTCGGCTTTATCCATATTTTCTTTACGGAGATAAAATTGTGCAAGCAACATTTTCTCGTTGAAGAAAAACGTAACCGCAACAATCAGAGCAAGCAAAATCAACAGGATACCCCAGCCCCAGTAGCCGAAAAAAATCAGGGCAATTGCCGATCCAAGAAAGGCAAATGCTATTATTAACCGTATAAAATTTGGCATTATTAATATTCTTAAATTTGTGCTGCAAATATCCGCTTATTTAGCCGCTAAACAAACAGAAACCTAAAAATATGGCAGTTCAATTAGAAGATTCTTGGAACGGAGTTTTAGGAGATGAATTTGAGAAGGATTATATGCTGAAACTGAAGGCATTTCTGTTACAAGAAAAAGAGGATGGCAAGACCATTTACCCGCCGGAAAATTGCATTTTTAATGCTTTCGCGCATACTCCCTTTTATAAGGTTAAAGCGGTGATTATTGGACAGGATCCGTATCACGGGGCAAATCAGGCACATGGACTGGCATTTTCCGTTCAAAAAGGTGTCGCTATCCCACCTTCACTCAGAAATATTTTTAAAGAAGCTGCCAGCGATGTCCCTGGCTTCAAAATTCCAGATAACGGAGAGTTAACTAAATGGGCCGATGAGGGTGTATTGCTTCTAAACGCGATATTAACGGTAAGAGCTGGCGAACCCTGCTCGCATCAAAAAAAAGGATGGGAACAGTTTACTGATCAGGCTATAAAAGTACTGGCCGAAAAGCGTGCAGGAATTGTGTTTTTACTATGGGGTAATTACGCTCAATCTAAAGCAGCATTTATTGATGATAAGAAACATTTTATTTTGAAAGCGCCTCATCCCTCTCCGCTCGCTCGCGGCTTTATGGGTTGTAAACATTTTTCTAAGACGAATGAGATTCTTGAGAAAAATGGAAAAAGCGGAATTAATTGGAACTTAAGCTAGACGAGCTATTGTAGTCAACCCTTTCAGGGTTGACTTTAAGAAAGGTGCACTATCCCGGATTGCATCCCGGGGTTAATAATATTTAAGCCTTTCAGGCTTAGGAGCACCTTTAATGCTGACGAGTATGTATTTAAATAATAAAGCTAGCACTTAGTATGTATCCTGAGGAGAACACGCCGGGTTAATAATATTGCAACCCTTCAGGCTTGGGAGTACATTTTATCTGAAGTGCGTGTTTTACAATGTTTTTAAATAATAAAACTAGTATTTAGTATCTATCCCGAGGGGAAAAGCCGGGGGTAATAACATTGAACGCAAGCTTGGGAGTACCTTTAATCGGACGGGCGTGTTTTACAATGTATTTAATAATAAAGCTAGCACTTAGTACGTATCCTGAAAGGAAAAGCCGGGGGTTAATAATATTGAAACTCTTCAGGCTTGGGAGTACCTGACGGGCGTGTTTTACAATGTATTTAATAATAAAGCAGCACTTATTACGTATCCTGAAAGGAAAAGCCGGGGGTTAATAATATTGAAACTCTTCAGGCTTGGGAGTACCTGACGGGCGTGATTTACAATGTATTTGAATAATAAAGCTAGCACTTAGTATGTATCCTGAAGGGATACAATACCAATAACCCTGCATTTCATGCAGGGGAGGACAACGCAAATGGCTATCAACCCTGAAAGGGTTGAATTAACTATAGAACCTAATCTAAATACTTCTCATCGAAAGCAACTCCATGCTCATTCAGCAACGCGATAAATTCTTCTTTGTATGAAGATTTTTTATGATGTTCCTCCTGATTTTTAACATAATTAATCAGTCGATCTTTCTCTTTTATCGAATAAGTGAAAGCGCCATATCCTTCCTGCCAGCTAACAAAATCAGGGAAAAGAGATTGTTCTTTAATAAACAAACTACTGGCAATCTTAATATCTTTTATTAAACCCGCTAAGGCGACAGAAGGATGCAGATGCGTAACAATATGCAAATGATCTTCTACTCCATTTATACGATACAAATGACATCTCTTGTTTTGCAAAATGCCCCAAATGTATCTGTACAATTGATCTCGATTGGGTTTCAGCATGCATGGATTTCGATGCTTGGTGCTGAACACGATTTGATAGAGGATTTGAGTGTAGCTGCTCATAGTGTAATCTCCCGGATTGCATCCGGGGTCAATAGTATTTAAGCCCTCCGGGCATAGGGGTAATTAATAGTCTCCGGGCAATACTGGCTCATTTTTACTGGTAGACAGAATCATCATCGTTTGAAAGGTTTTTATCACGCTGATCCGGCTAATTTTCTCCATAATGAGCTTCTCGTATGCCTTGATATCTTTCACATAGATTTTCAAAATAAAATCGCAGCCACTGGTTACATGATGGCACTCGGCCACTTCTCTAATTTCTTTTATCTCATCCACAAAGGTCTGAATGGCATTATCTCCATGAAAATCTAACTGAATCTGAATGAAGGTTTTTATCCCCAATCCTAAAAGTTCCTCATCTACAATGGCATGATAGCTCTTTATAAATCCCGCGCTTTCCAATTTTCTTACCCGTTCAAGGGTTGGTGCTGGAGAAAGACCTATTTGATGAGAAAGTTGGAGGTTCGTGATTCTGCCATTCTGTTGAAGAATTTCAAGAATTTGAAGGTCTGTTTTGTCGGGTTCGAAAGCCATAAATTATTTAATGCTTGACAAATTAAAACAAAATCTGAATAAATTTATTTTTAGACTAATCTAATTTAATTATTAGATTTACAAAACAAAATATTTATGGCGGAAAGAAAATACAGTGAATCCTTAGAAGAAGTACATTCTTCAGTTAAAACTTCAGGGAAAACAGGTTGGAGAAAGCTTATGGCTTTTATCGGTCCGGCTTACCTTGTAAGTGTTGGCTATATGGATCCTGGAAATTGGGCCACTGATATTGCCGGCGGAAGTCAGTTTGGGTATAAACTGCTCTGGATATTATTGATGTCGAACATCATCGCCTTGCTTTTGCAATCATTGAGTGCCCGCTTAGGTATTGTAAAGGGGCTGGATTTAGCTCAGGCATCACGAAATGCATTTCCTACCTGGGCAAATTACCCTTTGTATGTGCTGGCGCAAATAGCAATTATCGCCTGCGACCTGGCGGAAATTATTGGAATGGCAATCGGACTAAACCTTTTGTTTAACATGCCACTGATCTGGGGAATATCGATTACTGTTTTAGATACATTCTTATTACTCTTTCTCTTAAACAAAGGCATGCGAATGATGGAAGTTTTCATCGTTTCAATGGTCTTTATAGTAGGCATTTCATTTTTAACAGAAATGTTGATCATACAACCGGTGTTCGGTGAGGTTGTTCGAGGTTTAAAACCATCCGCATTAAGCGGTAATGCCTTATATATTGCTATCGGAATAATCGGTGCAACAGTTATGCCTCACAATCTTTACCTGCATTCCTCACTTGTACAAACACGTAAAATTGAAAAGACAAAAAAAGGAATTCAGGAAGCATTGAAGTTTAACCTTATTGATACTACTATTGCTTTAAATCTCGCATTCTTTGTAAACGCTTCAATTCTAATTCTTGCTGCTACAGCATTCTACAAACACGGTTTTTTTGAAGTAGCAGAAATTCAGAATGCCTACAAATTGCTGGAAGACATATTCGGTTCACTTGCCCCTACTCTTTTTGCTGTTGCCCTGATCGCCTCCGGACAAAGTTCTACTATAACAGGTACCCTAGCCGGACAAATTGTAATGGAGGGTCATCTTAATCTGCGAATTGAGCCATGGCTGCGGCGACTAATAACCAGGCTCTTAGCAATAGTTCCCTGTCTGTTTACCATCCTTTATTTTGGTGAGGATGCATTGGGCGAATTACTGGTACTCAGCCAGGTAGTTTTAAGTTTACAACTAGGTTTCGCTATCATTCCGCTAATCCATTTTACTTCTGATAAAAATTTAATGAAGGACTTTGCCATCAAACCTTGGGTGAAAATACTCGCATGGCTAAGTGCTTTTATTATTGTCGGATTAAACGTAAAATTAGTATACGAAGAAATTTATGGCTGGATGATAAGCACCAACAATGCTTGGTGGATTTATGTATTCGTTTTACCTGTAACATTGGCGATTGCTTGTCTTCTTCTGTATGTTTTGATAATTCCTATGATCAAAAAACCTGCAGAAAATCTGAGCAATATACCCCATGGCGAAGCCCTTGAAATTGAAACAGTTGGTACTGTTTCCTATTCCAATATTGGAATACCAGTCGACTTTTCTAAAAATGACAGAAACACCATTCAGCATGCTTTAATACAGGGAGGTAAATCAGCAACTTATTACCTCATCCACATTGTCGAAACGGCAGGTGCACGATATCATGGCAATGAAGTAATGGATTATGAAACACAAAGTGACACTTTAAACCTTGAGAAATATAAATTAAACCTGATGGAACTAGGCTTTAAAGCTGAAATTCTGATTGGGTACGGCACTGCGGCAAATGCCATTGCATCTCTGGCTGAAAAGAATGGATTAGATTTACTGGTGATGGGTGCACACGGTCATAAAGGAATCAGTGATTGGATTTTTGGGACTACTTTAGATACTGTTAGACATAAAGTTCGCATTCCGGTGTTGATAGTACGATGAGCTAAATCGCAACAAAAATCCCAATTGGCACAAAAACAGCAGGGCATCTTTCCCTGCTTTTTTTGTTAAAGCCCTTAATTATCTGCCCCGGAAATAACTTTTAAAGTTTTTAAAAAAGCTTCTGCGCTTAAAAGCCCACCAGCTTGGTAAATGATTTCATTCTTATTATTTAAGAAACATAAAGCCGGATATGGATTTTCATTATTTATGCTTCCCAATTCTTCGGCAAGTTGATGAATCCCTGTGGCAATACCCGAAGGCTTGTATTTAAATACTTTTCCGTTAAAATTGATATCTTTTTTGCTCTCCGCATTTAAGAACACGGTATAATATTTTTGATTCAAAAAATTAACTATCTCAGTATTCTTCAGCTGCTGCTTCATAGCATGACAGTATTTACACCAATCCGTATGAATATACACCATCACCGGACGGTTCTCTTTCTCCTGCAATCCAGCCAAATCTTCAAAATTAACAATCTTTAATTGGGCATAACTCGCTGCATTTACCCATAAAGTGAATATCCAAAATAAGAGTTGCAATTTCACGGTTTGATAAGTTAAAATTAAAAGTCAAAATTTGAAAGCACCTCTAATCAAGGCAGTACATTTTGTCGATCACAGTTTAACGCCTTGTAACAGAAGTCTTCCGCTTATAAAGCGAGATCTATTGAAAGTAGCTTCCAAATTACTTAATGTTCATACGCACTCCGAAAAACCCTCTGATACCCTGGTTAGGCGCATACATATAAGTCGGGTCAAACGTCAAGGCATAAGGATTAGAATCAGTTTTTTCAACCTGTCCGTCTGATGTATATTTTACATCCTTATCAAATGGATCGTTCGTCCTGGCAATTAAAAACGGATTTCTTCTATTTGGTGTCCAGTTCAGTAAGTTTTTTATCCCGCCATAAAGCTCAATTTTTTTCATACCTGAAAAAGTAAACTGTATATTTTGAATACTCCAAACCTGAGAAGCCTTTTCCCTGGGGTCCAGACCACCAAGCGTAGGTAAATCCATTGGCCCATAAAGATTTCCGGTATAGTCTACCGCCAGGTTCATCTTTTTAAAAGGATAAGAAATAGCCCAGGTTCCCATCCATGGTTCAGTTAGCAATTGCTTAACTCTTGTGCCCTTCTCCTGGCTATATACATCCATTACGGTAGCGCCCAACAAAAACTTTAGACCGCCGGAATAGGCAAGATCTACATTTGCACTTATTCCTTTTGAAATGGCAAACCCATTCAGATTATCATAGATAATTTTATTTGGATCGGTAAGGTAATCTGCAATTATGCGGTTATTGAAACGCGTGAACCATGCCGAGGCATCAAACGAAAGTATATTGTCGCCTTTTGTTATTATTTTTTTCAAGAAGTTAAGATTAACATTCAAGGTCTTTTCAGGTTTCAGCTCTTCTTTTATCTCAACTATTCTTGCACCGGTCAGTGCCGCATGGTCCTCTGTGAATAAATTCACAACTCTAAAGCCTGTTCCGGCATTGAGGCGTAGAATAGTATTTTCATCAGCTTTCCATTTATAGGCAAATCGTGGTGTTATTATATTTCCATGATTTGAATTATAGTCATATCGAAGACCCAAAAGAATATTATGTTTCTCATGCAGTTTAACTTCATCTTGCAAAAAAACACCGGGCAGCCAGGTTTTGTCGGCTTGTGAAGCTGTAGCCTGAGTATTATCATCATAAAAAGTATACCTGGTGGCTAAGCCAGCTAATAAATCATGACGATCAATTTTCTTATCCCATGTGAGCTGGGTAAATGCAACATGCTGTGAAGCGATGAATGAGGTAGTTCCATAAACCGAATTCTGCTCATGATTATTATAAGAAAACGACACTAACAGTTTTTCTTTAACAGGAAGTTGATAAGCCCCGAACGCTTCAAATCTTTTCGTATAAATACTTTCGCCATAAATTAAATCGCCACCCCGGTAATTTTTTGTCCAGCGCATATCGCCTCCCCATCTGTCTTCATAAAAAAATCGTCCGGCCAATGAGAAAAGTCGATTCTCATTTCGTTCGAATATCCATTTCTGAAATAAAGAAATTCTATGCTGCAAAGTTACATCCGTAAAATTGTCGCCATTGTTATCGATCGGATTTTGATAGTTATAGTAATTCAAACCACTTAAGGCTGTCGCACTTCCTGTCTTAAACTTAAAGCCCAGGTCGGTATTTACCTCATTCCAATTGGTTGAAAATACATCTGCAGAAAGCCGGGGCGCATTTTTAGGCGATTTTGTAATAATATTAATCAAACCTCCTACGGCTTCAGAACCATACAGCGAGGAGGCAGGTCCCTTAACAATTTCCACACGCTCAATTAATGAATTAGGAATTCCGGATAAGCCATAAACGGTAGAAAGACTGCTTACCAAAGGCATTCCATCTATCAAAACCATGGTATACGGACCTTCTAAGCCATTAATATGGATATCACCGGTGTTACAAACATTGCAGTTTAATTGAGGTCGCACGCCATTTATATTTTGCAAGGCGTCGAATATTGAGGGTGTTGGATTTTTCTTAAAAAAAGTATGATTGTATATTTCTACCGGCACGGCGCTCTCCAGCCTGCTAACTTCTTTTAGAGTTCCGGTAACCACCACCTCACTTAAATTTGCGTCGGGTTTCAAATCAAAATCGAGAACTTTTAGAGAATCGGCCGGGTTAATTATGAGAGATCTAAACAATGTTTTATATCCTACAGCAGCTACTCGAAAAATATATTTGCCGGGTTTAAGCGATGAAAACTCATATCTCCCAGTACTGTCCGTTGAACTAAATTGATTCAATTCAGAAACTTTTACAGAGGCATCGGGAACAGGAATACCATTGCCATATACTGTTCCGTTGATGTTTTGTGAAAACAATTCATTCGTAATCAGCACTAAAAGAAAAAAAATAGCAAATTTCCACATGTCTCACAATTTCAATAAGAGCAACAAAACTATAATAATTAGATTAACCTAACAATTTTAATTTTGTTTTTTTCTTACATTTATAGCCATGCTGTCGTTTACAGAAGAGAATTATTTAAAAGCATTGCTTCATTTAACTATGGAGATTGAGGATAAAGTTGAAGCCGGAACCAATGAGCTTGCTTTCTTTTTAGGTGTTAAACCTGCAACAGCCACCGATATGCTTAAAAAGCTAAAGGAGAAGAAGCTGATAGAATACGAAAAGTATGGCAAAATCTCCCTTTCGGATACCGGCAGAAAAAAGGCGATTGAAATTTTAAGGAAACACCGCCTTTGGGAGACATTTCTGTACGAGAAGCTGGAATTCACCTGGGATGAAGTTCACGAAGTTGCCGAACAGCTGGAGCATATCCATTCGCCTAAATTGGTCGACAAGCTCGATAAATTTTTGGGATTTCCGGAATTCGACCCACATGGAGATGCCATACCAAATGCAAAGGGTGAACTAAAACAATCTTTTAAAAAAACTCTTTCTGAGGTAGAATCGGGAGACAGTTGTAAAATGGTAGCTGTGAAAGATAACACGGCCGCATTTCTACAATATGTTAGCCAATTGAATTTAGGAATTGATACACCAATAAAAGTGATATCTAAACAAGCTTTTGATGGTTCGATGGAAATTATGATAAGTGATACCAAAATAATGGTATCGCAGAAATTTGCTGAGAATATCCTGATCATTTAAAAGGATGCCACAAACAACACAATGAAAAACGATTTAAACGTAAAAAATAAGAAAGCATATTTTGAGTATTACATACTCGAAACATTTACTGCAGGTTTGCAGTTGCTAGGGACAGAAATAAAATCGATCAGAGAAGGTAAAGTAAATATTAACGATGCTTTCTGCACTTTTCTCAATGATAAACTCTATGTGAGAAACATGCATATTGCCGAATACTCTCACGGGTCTTTTTACAATCATGAGCAAAAACGCGACAGAGCGCTTTTATTAAATAAAAAAGAACTCAGGAAGTTGAGAGACAAAGGTGAAGAAAAAGGATTTACAATTGTGCCTTTACGACTATTTATAAGTGATCGTGGTTTTGCAAAGCTGGAGATTGGAATGGCTCAAGGTAAGAAGCTGTTTGATAAACGGGATTCGATTAAAGACAGAGAAAGCAAAATTGAATTGAGCAGGGTATTGAAAAGTTAGAGATTGTGTAAGGTTTAGTAATCGGTTCTTTTTGTAATCGGTTTTTACAGTATTATTTACTAGCGTTACAAGTAACTAACCACAGATCACCGATTACTAATCACCGATCTCCAACCACTGATTACCGATTACCCAAATCACCAGGCTTTATCGCCTACTAAGGGCACAAAGCGAAAAGTATCCAGTTCTATTTTCTCATAATCGTTTTCACTAACTCTGAAAACTGTAATCATTTTTTGAGATTTTTCATCCCCTACCGGGATCACGCAGATACCGCCTATTTTTAATTGCTTCAAAAGATCTTCAGGAACAAAAGGCGCACCTGCGGTTACCAGGATCTTATCGTAGGGTGCATGCTGAGGAATTCCCCGAGAACCGTCGCCTAAAAAGAATTCGGGCGCATAGTTCATTTTTTTTAGAAACAGCTGAGCGCGTTCATAAAGTTTCTCCTGCCGTTCAATGGTATAAACTTTTGCCTTCAGCTCAAGCAAAACACAAGTTTGATAACCAGAGCCGGTGCCAATTTCTAACACTTTATCACCCGGCTTTACATGCAACAACTGAGTTTGATAAGCAACAGTATAGGGCTGGGAGATAGTCTGACCTTCACCTATTGGGAACGCAATATCTTTATACGCCTGGTGCCAAAAGGTTTCGTCGAAGAAAAAATGCCGGGGAACCTTCTCAATAGCTTTTAAAACATTTTTATCCTCAATCTTTCGCTCATCCCGCAGAAACGCAACTAATTTTTTCCTTGCCCCTTGTTCGCGATAATTATCAATAAATTTGTATGCCATTGTATTGCAAAAATAAGATTTGAAAAGATATCAATCATCCAAACAAAAAATATAATTATTCCTTACTAAACCATTTTTAAAAATCCTTTGACACTAAGAACTTTTATTACTTTTGTTGCATGGTTCTCAATAGCATGAAAAAAATTTTACTTGCTTTACTTTCTGTTCTTTCTTTATCCTCACAAGCACAAATTATAAGAATTGATACTGTTAATAACTCAAATATTAACATAAAGCCTTCTCAATTTAAAAACCAGCGGCTTTATATGTACACCGTCGGTGTTAAGGCGCTAAGTCTGGAAGAATTTCCTAAAATTTTAAATCAGGTCAATTCTAATGATTATGTGACAACAAAAATGAGCGGAGTATTTGTCAAGCTAAACGACAACCAGATCAGCTATCGTTTAGGAGCAAACTTCCATACCGAAGATATTTCATTCAAAAATGAGTGTGAGGAATGTGAGGAAGCAACTGGCACAGTAAAAGACTTTTCGGCTAAAATCGGATTTGAAAAAAACTTCATTTACGGAATGGTTCAACCGTATTTGGCTTTTGACATTGGCTATAGAAGAAATTCTTTTAGCGGAGATGTAAAGAATGCATCAGCAATCCATTATACAAATCCATATCAGGTAAATTCGTTAAAAAACGGCTTTTTAATGTCGCCGAACTTTGGATTCAAATTTAACCCTGTGGGGCACTTTACTTTTGCTGTTGAAACTGGAATCGCTCTGTTATACAGCTACGAAAAGCAAGAAAAAACCTATCAAGACGTCAATCGTACCCGAACATTCAGCGATTATCAAAAATGGGAGTTTTTACTAAAGCCGCTAAGTCAAGTTTCATTGCAATATAATTTCGGCTTAGCCTATTAATAAGGATCGACGTCGACTTGCACAAATGCGCCTTTATTGAGTTTATTGGTTTCCATATTTAATAATACGGAATGTAAAAACTCTTTAACCTTGGCAATGGAGATACCATTCCGCTCAACTTTGATATAAATCGTTTTGATATAGAAGTTCCTAATCCGACTGATTAAAGGCTCTTCGGGACCTAAAACTCTTTTACCTAAGGTTGTTCTAAGTTCCTGGGCTAGTCTGAAAGCAATGTCAAATAACAACGAAGAATCTTTATGCTTGATATCCAATCTGATCAGTCGAAATAAGGGAGGATATAAAAATGTTTTGCGTTCGGCTATTTCACGGTTAAACAAGCCCTCATAATCATTGTTGATTACTTGTTCTATCACCCGATGGGCAGGATTAAATGTTTGGATTATAACCTTCCCTACTTTATCTCGTCTTCCGGCTCGTCCAGCCACCTGAGATAACATTTGAAAACTTCTTTCATAGGCCCTGAAATCAGGATAATTTAACAGGCTATCAGCATTTATAATCCCGATAACCGTAACATTTCCAAAATCAAGCCCTTTGGCAACCATTTGTGTGCCAACCAACACATCTATTTTGGCATCCTCAAAATCGGCTATGAGATTTTGAAAGCTATTTTTTGAACGGGTTGTATCCAGATCCATCCGGGCAACCCGGGCTTCCGGAATGATGAACTGCAAATCTTCTTCAATCTTTTCAGTGCCGAACCCCTTCTGCTCGATGTGTGTAGAACCACATGCCGGGCATCTGGATATTGTTTCCTGCTTATAGCCACAATAATGGCAATGCAACTTTCCGCTGCTTTTATGATAGGTTAAACTTACATCGCAATTGATACACTTAGGTAAATAGCCGCAAGTCCGGCATAGCAGAATTGGCGAATATCCTCGCCGGTTCTGAAATAGAATAACTTGCTCCTTGTTATCCAGAGCAAGCTTTATTTCGTTAATAAGCACGCTGGTAAAGTTCGACTGAATGGTTTTCTTGTTCGTTTCTTCAGTTATGCTAACTATTTCAATTTGGGGCAACTGAGCAACTCCGAAGCGCTCCTTTAATTCTACCAAACCATATTTATCGGTTTTAACGTTGAAATAACTTTCCAGGGATGGCGTGGCAGAACCGAGTAAAACCTTCGCTTTATGTACGTTCGAAAGGTAAATAGCTGTATCGCGGGCATGGTAGCGCGGTGCAGGATCAAATTGCTTATAAGAGGCTTCATGCTCTTCGTCCACAATAATTAATCCGAGCTTAGAAAATGGCAAAAACACTGATGATCGGGCACCAAGAACAATGTCATATTCATTTTTCAGCATTTTTTTCCAAACTTCCGCACGTTCATTATCACTAAATCGGGAGTGATAAATACCGATTTTATTGCCAAAGCACCGTCGTAAACGCTCTATCATTTGTGCCGTAAGCGCAATTTCGGGTAACAGATAAAGCACTTGCTTTCCGCTAAGCAAAGCCTCTTCAATCAATTTGATGTAGACCTGGGTTTTGCCGGATGATGTTATTCCATGTAACAGCACCACATCTTTCGTCGAGAAATGCTGTTCTATACTTTCAACGGCTTTTTCCTGAGACTCGCTTAAAGAGAAATTGTCGGAAATTTCCTGCTCGTCCACTCCTAAACGGCTCACCACTTTATCTTCCTGAATCAAAATAGCCTTCTCCAGAAGTGTCTTCAGAGCAGAATTTCCGCAACCTGATTCTTCCAGAATCGTACTTTTTAATACTGTTGGATCAGTCTTACTCAGTTTTAGATAGGCAAGTAAAGCGTCTAACTGTTTAGGCGCACGTTCAAGTACCTGGAATAAACCCTTCCTGTTTTCGGGCTCATCATAAATTGGATTTAAGTAAATGTATGCCTTCCGGCGAGGTTTAAATCGCTCAGAAATTTCTTCAGAGATATTAATGATACCTTTCTCGAACAAGCCTTTCAAAAGAGGAAAAACTGTTTTCTGACCTAAAAGATTGACAATATCACTAACACGCAGCTCTGGCTGGATTTCAAGGGCGTCAATTATCAGAAATTCTTTATCGCTTAATAATGTTTTATCATAAGTGGAATCCTTAAGCAAAACAATTTTGGTTTCGCTGGCAAGTTTAAGGGCTGCCGGCAAAGCTGCCTGCATTACTTCGCCTAAATAACACATATAATATTCGGACATCCATTGCCATAAGCGCAGTTGACTTTGATTTACGATAGGGCTTTCGTCTAACACCTCAATGATGTACTTGGCTTCGTAAAGCAAAGGAGGTTCCTCAGAAATATTTAAAATTATCGCAGTATAGATCCGGCTCTTCCCGAATTGAACGATCACCCGCTTACCAATTTCAATACTATCGTTAAGAATTTGAGGAATTCGATAGGTATAGGTTTTGGATATGGATAAAGGAAGAATTACTTCGACAAAAAAAGTTTGCCGACCACCTGCCTCTTCGTTAAACTCAAGCATTATTTATTTTTTATAGCAGAAAGTAGCAGAAAAAACCAGCCCAAAAGTAAGAAGAATCCACCGATTGGAGTAACCGGACCAAGGAAAGAAAGATTCATGCCGATAAGAGCAGCTGTTGATAAAAGATAAATAGATCCTGAAAAAAGAATCATTCCTAACATGAAAGCCCAGTAAGAAATTCTGATTGCCCGGCTCCTGTATTTAGAAAAGTTCGATAAAAAAAGTAATGCCAGAGTATGGTAGAACTGGTAACTAACAGCCGTTTTCCAGGCTTCGAGAGACGAAGGTGAAATATTTTCTTTTAAGGCATGTGCCCCGAAAGCGCCAAAAACTACTGCAGCTAAGCCGAAAAGTGCAGCTGTAATTATAATTTGCCTATTCATAACATATGTTGATTTGCTAATTTAATAATACTGATAAGATTTCTTGCTCCTAAAGAGTTAATTTTGCGTAACTGATGAGAAATATAATTTTACTCTGTACAATTTTATTAGTGGTTATTGCTGTTCTGGCTGGCAAGTATTTTTCGGAACTGACCGGAAAAGATGAAAATGTGACTAAGGTTCTGCATTATATTCCCGCGGATGCAGCCATAGTGTTAAACTTCAAGAACGATGAATCTTTCTATGATATTTTCAAAGACTACGAATTATTTAATGCCATAATTGGAAAAAATCGCTCTGATGAAATCATCAAACTAAAACAACTCATCCTTGACCAGGGTAAATTACCAGAAATAACGGCGGATAAAAACGTTTTTTTATCATTCCATCCCACCGCCGACTCGGTAGAGTTTCTTTATAGCATTAACCTTGATAAATCTTATTCCACTTCAGATCTGCAAGACCTAATTACCCAAATTAAGGATTGTTCGGTTAAGCCATTCGAAAGCTTCTATCAAATCGAGAGCTCGGAGTTAAGAAAACCCTTCTATATATTTATTGAAGAAGGAGTAGCTATTGCAAGCTTTTCCAGCGACCTCATAAAAAAGTGTATCAATCAACACAAAGCATCGGTAAATGAACTTTTTATCCAGGAGATTGCGAAAACAAGCAGCAAAAATCTCAATTCGCCGATAAATCTATTCATTAATCAGACAGCAGTTCCGCTCTACCTGGAACGTTTTTTCAAAGGTCATTTGAATGGCAACTCCGCATTGCTGAATAAATTGACAGGAATTTCATCGCTAAGTATGAATTTTAAAAGTGATGCATTAATGTTTAATGGCATAAGTAACACAGATACATTAATGCCTCATTATTTAAATATTTTCCTTCATCAACAAGCTGTACCGAATCAAATTAAAAAAGTATTGCCAGAAAACACCTCAAACTTTGTTGCCTTCGGCTTGTCGGATGTAAAAAGATTTCAGAGCGACTTGAAGGTATATTTCGACAAAAAAGGCGTATTAAAAGATCTGGAGAACAAACTAAAGCTCATACAATCAAAAACCGGTGTAAGCCCAAACCGTGATATTAAACCTTTTTTTGAAAAAGAATTTGCGACGGTAGAAAATTCATATAGAGAGAAGTATGTGGTTATTAAGGTCACGAATGGTAGAAATATAAATTTCAAACTTCAACTGATCAGTACCCCGCTGAATGAACAGATCAGCAAACTTAATCATAGCGACTTATTTTATTATTATTTCGGTGATCCACTTAAAAGCTTTCCCAAGCCATACTTCGCGGTAATAGATAACTATCTGATATTGGCAAATACACCCGGGATCATAACTAATTTTATAATTGCTTATCAAAAAGACCTCCTCTTAGCCAACAAAGAAGGATTCAAGCAATATGACCAGCTGGTCGCAAATCAAAGCAATATTTTATTCTTTATTAACATAAAAAATTCGAAGCGAATAATCAGCTCAACTCTGAAGGAAAACTACTCTAAACCTTTTAATAATGAGGGCTTTGGATTGAAGAATTTCTATGGATTATCATTCCAATGGACCGGCGACAAAGATCATTTCTTCACTAATTTATACTTAAGCTATAACTCTTCAGACAGTCTTGCGTTATATAGGTAAAAACCACACTCTTTTAAATGAAGAAAAGTCTTCTTGTAGTATCTCTTCTGACTTTTACCTCCACCATGAGTTTCGGTCAGTTCAATTTATATAACACCCGAACTCTTTACGATACCTTCGAGAATCCTTCCCAAAAAGCATTTTATCCCGACAGCAGTAAGAAATATGCTTTCAACTTTTTCATCCCAACGTTTAGCGTGAGCGGAACTGCCACCGGAGAGGCCCAAATACCAATAAAAAAGTTTCTGTATACCGGCAAGCTGAACGCAAGCGGTTTGACTCTGGGGGAGGAAAAAACCAACAAGCTTACGGTGAGCGAAAATACTTACCTGGCGATGTTCAGAATTTTCAGAACTGTCAAATTTAATCGAGAACTGGGTTTTGCATGGCAGGTTAAATCGGACACTTACGGAGAAATAACAAATGAGACGATAGCAATTTTCAATAATTATAAACTATTTGGCAAGTCATCCTATGTAGATCCATTCAACAATAATGCTTACAGCATAAATTACCATCAATTCAGCATTACCTACCGGGAAGATTACGACAAACGTTTAGGACTGGGAATTAAATTAAGTTATTTAAGTGGAATTGTTCACAACGAACTTAAAATCGATTCATCTTCCCTTGGTATAAATCAGGAGCTGGATTCATATAATTTATCGCTCTACGGAAAATTTCGGAGCAATGTTTCCTGGGATCAGGCGAATAAAAAAATGTTAGTTCCCGGCATCAAAAATCCCGGCTTAGCTTTAAGTTTAAGTGCCAATTATAAACTTAGAGGCGGCTGGTACATTTTAGGAAATTTGAAAGATCTTGGATTTATTAAATGGGATAAAAAGGACTCGTATACGTACACATTTCATGATAAAATTAACATCAATTCTGCTTCATCGCCCAATGCGAATGATCGATTAGGCACTGAAATTCAAAGGCTCTTTGATAACGGATCTGATTCGGGATCGTATAAAACGCCGATTAACGGGAAAGCCGAATTTTTAATAAACAAAGATTTAGGCTCTTACCAACCTAACCTTCTGATTTCTAAAAATTTGTTCTACAAGGGCGGAGACGTTGCATTGATAAATCGTATACAGCACAGAGCCATGAATTTCAGTCTTTCTACAGCCTATAATTTAACCGGCTTCTTTCAGCTTGGAGGTCAGTTTATGTTAAAATCGCCTAATGCTGAGCTTTTCATTGGCAGTGATCAATTACTAAAATCGTACTATTCGACTAAAGGAGCGCTGACAGCTAATGAGAATATTGGCAAAGGAAATACCGCTGCTTCTGTCTATTTTGGTTTTGCTGTGAAGTTCGGACCGTTAATGGAACGGCAACAAAATGCGAATATGATTCCGGGAATAGAAAGCACAACGCGGTCGGGGTTTTTCAGGCGTTTGTTTAAAAGAGGCGAGTAATTAAACCTTTTTTTGCTGAGTAATTAAAAAATCTTTCAGGTAAAACGGCTCAAAATAAGCGACATCCTCGAACTCCTTTCTTTCGAACTTTGTTGCCGCCAAAAAGCTTAGATCTTTGGCAGAATTAAGAAATTCGGAAACAAACAATGCATTTGGATTTGCAGCCAAAGCTTCCTGACATTTCATTGCTCCATCGCCAAAAAACACAATTTTATGATCTAGCAATAGATCAGAAAAGGAATTTTCATCAATAATTCGTGCTGCAACCGGAAGCAATTCGTCCAGCTGACTGTTATATACTGCTGCGTAGACCTCCATTCTGCGAGCATCTATCATGGGGCAAAATAACACAGAATGATCATTATATGAAGACATAAACCCCCGTGTCATTGCCTGAAGAGTATTGATCGCGATAAGCGGAATATCTAAAGCATAACATAAACCTTTTGCGGTAGAAACGCCAATGCGCAGGCCTGTATAAGAGCCGGGGCCCATGCTAACCGCAACAGCATCCAGATCGCCAATAGACCTTCCTGATTGCGCCATCACTTCTTCTATAAATAATGTTAGATAACTGGCGTGTACGTTCCGTTCGGCCAATTCTTTGCTTGCAATGGTTTTTCCGTCGAGCGATAAAGCTACAGAACATGAAATCGTTGAAGTTTCTATTTGAAGTATTAATGCCATTATGGGGGCAAAGATGCAAATAAAAGGGAAATTATTATGTTAAGGAACTGGATCGTGTCCGTGGCCTCCCCAGGGATGGCAGCTGGAAATGCGTTTTATGGTGAGCCACAATCCTTTAAACGGACCGTGCTTTTTAATCGCTTCAATCCCATATTGCGAACAAGTCGGCGTATACCGGCAGGATGCTCCCAAAAGCGGTGACAACAGAATTTGATAAAGTTTAATCAGCAACAGAAAAAACCAGCTCAGTAGATTTTTTAAGAGATTAAGTGGATTGAGATTCTGCATACGATTCGATTAATTTACCGATTGCTAGTTTTAACTTCTTTTCAATAAACTGAAACTCCGCAATTTCCTTACCTATATAATGAATACTGATAATCAGGTTTAGATTTTTCTCGTTAAGAAAGGAATATAAAAGAGTGTCTTTATTTAAACGATATGCTTCTCTAACACGTCTTTTGATGAGATTTCGATCAACGGCATGTTTAAACTTGCGTTTTGATACCGCAATAACTACTTGCGCTGGTGACACTACATGTAAAGTTTCTGGAATGGAAACTATTCGAAAAGGGTAAACTAAAAAAGAAGAACCGTTATGAAAAAGCTTTTCTAAAAGCTTTTTGCTGCATAACCGTTCTTCTTTTTTGAATGTATACATTTTGATTGCCTTAACCTTTATTTGCAGATTTGATCTGCAGAATCCGGATTACCGGACAGGACTGCAATCAATAATTATGATTTATGACGACGCTCGTCAGAAACGCTCAATCTTTTTCTGCCTTTTGCTCTTCTCGAAGCTAAAACTCTTCTACCGTTAGCGGTACTCATACGTTCTCTGAATCCGTGCTTATTTCTTCTTTTTCTTTGAGAAGGCTGGAATGTTCTTTTCATGACTTATATAAAACTCTAAAATGTAGCTCTTAAAAACAAGAGTGCAAATATAGGAGGATTTTTGCTCAAAGCAAATTCAAATTGGAATATTTTAAGTTTAAAGGCCACTTCTCAGTAAAACCAAATGACAAGTCAATAAGAATACCGCATTGACAAGTAAAAACAAGCGCTCCAATTATGCATTTCCGCTAGTGCGTAAATTAAATTTATCTAAATTTGCGGCATGGAGCAGGCTTCGCAGCTTACAGAGTTTGGCAAGATCTTTATCTTTCTGATTATTGGAATAGTGCTGGTTTGTGGCACCTTGTTCTTATCTAAATTATTAGCATTAAACAGACCAACTCCTTTAAAGCTATCTTCTTACGAGTGCGGTGAAGAACCAAGTGGTAATTCATGGGTTCAATTCAATTCCAGATTCTATGTTATTGCCTTAATATTTCTGTTGTTTGACGTAGAAATGATCTTTATTTTTCCTTGGACCACTGTATTTGCTCAGAAAAGTTTGATTGCTGCAAATGAAATATGGGGATGGCTAACCTTTACGGAAATGTTCATTTTTGTGGCGATCCTGCTTATTGGCTTAGTGTATGTCTGGAGAAAAGGAGATCTTGACTGGATCCGGCCAGAACAGAAACTTCCGGTTATTCAACATAATATTCCATTATCTATATACGACAAGATAAATTCGGAAATTTATACGGTAAAACCTTTCACATTAAATAACAAAATCGATGAGGAAGTGACCAAACAAGTTGCTCCTGCATCAGCCAAACCGGCATTTAAACCAACGTTCAGAAAACCACCACAACCATGAGCTTAGAAAAGATGTCACAAGATGGTGGGGTTATCGTAACAAAAATAGATGACCTTTTAAACTGGGCCCGCTTATCTTCTTTATGGCCGGTAAGTTTCGGTATCGCATGCTGCGCTATCGAAATGATGGGATCATACGCCTCTACTTTCGATTTCGATCGCCTGGGTGTTTTTCCTCGTCCTTCCCCCAGGCAATCTGATGTTATTATTATTGCAGGAACGGTAACTTTTAAAATGGCTGAAAGAATAAAACGGCTGTATGAACAAATGCCAGAGCCTAAATATGTAATTTCGATGGGCTCGTGTTCGAATTGCGGAGGTCCTTACTGGCAACACGGTTATCATGTGGTGAAAGGTGTCGACAGAATAATTCCGGTTGATGTTTACGTACAGGGATGCCCCCCGAGACCGGAATCATTAATTGGTGCTATTCTCGAATTGCAGAAAAAAATACAGGAAGAAAGCTTATTAACATCAAAATAATTAAGCTGCTGATATCTTTAATTTTTGACTTAAAATATTAAAAATGAAATCCTTTTATGGTAGTTTACGTGTAGGAATTCTGGGAGGCGGACAACTGGGCCGCATGCTTATACAAAACGCGATAAATTACAATACCAATATAAAGGTTCTTGATCCCGATAAGGATGCTCCCTGCAAACACTTGTGCGACACATTTGTAGTGGGTTCGCTCACAGATTTTGATACCGTATACAAGTTCGGGAAACAAACCGACCTGATCACAATAGAAATCGAAAAAGTAAATATTGAAGCACTTCAGCAACTTGAAGACGAAGGAGTACTTGTCTATCCGCAACCGCGAATTATACGCTTAATACAAGATAAAGGATTACAGAAGGAGTTTTTCAAACAAAATGATATCCCAACTTCTCCCTTTCAACTGATCAGCTCAAAGGATGCGCTGAAATCTGCGGATATTGAGTTTCCATATATTCAAAAACTCAGGAAAGACGGATACGATGGACGGGGAGTTTATAAAGTAAAATCCAAAGCAGATTTAGAAAATGCCTTTGACGCTCCGAGTATCGTGGAAGAATGGGTGGATTTTGAAAAAGAGATAGCAGTTATTGTTGCCCGTAATGAAGATGGGGATGTTAAAACTTTCCCCTGCGTGGAGATGGATTTCAATTCTGATGCCAACCTGGTAGAATTTCTAATCTCGCCTTCTACCCTTCCGGTTGAAGTACTAAAACAAGCAGATCAGTTAGCGATTCAAATCGCAGAAGCTCTAAAAATCACTGGAGTGCTTGCTGTTGAAATGTTTCTTACTAAGGATGGAAAAATCCTTGTTAATGAACTGGCACCCCGACCGCATAACAGCGGCCATCATACCATCGAGGGAAATGTAACTTCTCAATTTGAACAACATTTAAGAGCTATTTTTAATCTCCCGCTAGGCGATACTTCGGCAATTGGCAATGCTGTAATGATTAATTTATTAGGAGAACAAGGATTTGAAGGGCTTGCCGAATATGAAGGGATTGAAGATATATTAAAGCAAAAAGGTGTGTATGTTCACCTTTATGGCAAGAAATTCACAAAACCATTCCGCAAAATGGGGCACGTTACTATTGTTGACGAAAACCGCGAGGAGGCTATAAGCAAAGCCAGATCGGTACAACAAACAATTAAGGTGAAAGTATGAGAAAGTCAAAATCAAAAAAAGTGAAAATTAAAAACCTTCACGCAAACACTGACTTGACCTAGACCATCTTTTAAATTTTTAACTTTAAATTTTTAATTTCTTTAACATGAAAGTAGGTATAATAATGGGCAGTAAATCAGATTTACCTGTAATGCAGGACGCCGCTGATATACTCAAAGAACTAGGCGTTGAATACGAAATTACCGTAGTATCTGCTCATCGCACTCCCGAAAGAATGTTTAATTATGCCAACAGTGCTGCTGAAAGAGGACTTAAAATAATTATTGCCGGCGCCGGCGGTGCTGCTCATTTGCCAGGAATGGTGGCCTCTATCACTCACCTTCCTGTTATCGGTGTTCCTGTAAAATCATCAAACTCAATTGATGGATGGGATTCTATACTTTCTATCTTACAAATGCCCAATGGTATTCCGGTTGCTACTGTAGCTTTAAATGCCGCCAAAAATGCAGGTATACTGGCTGCACAAATTCTTGGAACCAGTGATGAAGCTTTAACAGAAAGATTAAAGGCTTATAAAAAAGAGCTTAAAGAAAAGGTGGAGGCATCTGCTAAAGAGATGGAAAGTTAGCCGCTCAGCTAAGTTTTTTCACTGTGGAAATCCATTTTAAATTTCCACAATAAGAGAACAATTATACAATATCAGTACTTTAAACGTTAGTTTTGCAAGATTTTCCACATCTGTTAATTACTCTTAATAATTAACCCTCTGGATATCTGTAATTTAGCACACATACTATTAATTATGCTCAAAAACATTACCAAGATAACACTAGTATGCCTTCTTATATCAAGCGCTTCAATAGCTCAACAAACCGAGTGGTTTACGTTAAATCAACATTATAAATCAGGATTAGAATTATTCGACAAGGGTAAATTTGTAGCTGCAAACGAGCAATTTAGTAAAGTAGAGCAGTTAAATACTGTTCCGTCAACTCAACCTGCAGACAATCGCCAGGTGTCTTTGTTAAAGGAAAATGCTAAATTTTATCAGGCGGTTTGCGCACTAAAACTGAACAACCAGAACGCTGAGAGCCTGTTTCTCAAGTTTATAAGAGAATATCCCGCCAGTGCAAATACCAAATCTGCCTACTTCCACATGGGAACTTCTTATTTCGAAAGAAAGAACTATGAAAAAGCAATTGAATGGTTTAAACAAATTGATGCAAATAGCTTAACGGCAAAGGAGACTGCCGAATATCGTTTCAAATTAGCCTATTCGTATTTTACGATTAAGAATTACACATCAGCCGAACCTCTTTTCGCGAAATTAAAAGACCAGAAAAACGAATATTCAGAATCGTCCATATACTATTATGCATATCTTAATTACCTCGATGCGGATTATAAAACCGCGTTGAGAGAATTTGAACGTTTAAAAAATTCTAAAACTTATCAGGCGAGCTATCCCTATTATATTTCTGCCCTTTACTTCCTGGATAAGCGATATGACGATGTAATAAGCTACACTATACCTGCGATTGAAACCATAGATGCTAAATACAAGGCGGATATGTATAGAATTGTTGGTGCTACCTATTTCGCGAAAGCAGATTATAAGACCTCTGCCAGCTATTATCAAAAGTTTCAAGACCTCGACAAAGGAAAGACCCAAAATAATCAGGATAGTTATCAGATTGGATACCTGCATTTGAAACTTGGTGATCCCCGAAAGGCGATATCTGAACTTGAAAAGATGGAAAGTCCTGATATTTTCTATCAGCATGGAATGATTGTTTTGGGCGATGCATTTATAAAAACGGGCAATAAACAAGGAGCCAGAAACGCTTTCTTCAGAGCATCGAAAATGGATTTCGATCCTGCTTTGAAAGAAGAAGGCCTGTTGAATTATGCTAAGCTTTCGTATGAACTTGAGTTTCACACTGTAGCTTTAGATGCTGTCCAGGAATTCATCAAAACCTATCCCCGTTCGGCCAAATTAAATGAAGCAAAAACCTTACTCGGACAAGTGCTTCTTTCTACAAAAAATTACAAAGATGCTGTAAACATTCTGGAAACGATCTCCAATAAGTCGGAAGAAACCCGTGCTGTTTATCAGCGAGTAACTTATTACCGCGGACTTGAGTTTTACAATGAAAGAGCTTTTGAGAACAGCATATCTATGTTTATGCGCTCAATCAGTAATCCAATGGATAGCGAAATTGAGGCCATGGCTACTTATTGGCTTGCAGAGGCTATGTTTGAGGTTCGTAAATACGGAGAATCCGTGGCAACCTTCGAGAAATTCTTAAATTTATCTGCTGCCCGCAACACGGATGTTTTTAATTACGCTAACTACGCATTGGGTTATTCAGCCTTCCAAAATGATAATTATGCCAAATCAGCAAATTACTTCCAGAAATTTTTAAATGGAAATGAAAAAGATCGTAACACGATAAATGATGCTACGCTGCGTCTGGCAGATTCTTACTTTGTAATAAAGAGCTATGCTCAGGCAATGACGCAATACAACAAAATAATTGCGTGGAACGCTAAAGGCGAGGATTATGCACTTTTTCAAAGAGGGATGATTCAAGGTTTACAGAACCAAAATGATGCGAAAATAAGCACCCATCAATCGTTATTAGCCCAGTATCCAAATTCTAATTATGCTGATGATGCAATTTTTGAGATCGGCTATACCTATTTTGTGAAAGGCGATAATGAGCGGGCAAAAGCAGATCTTTCCAAGCTTATTGAAAAGTATCCAAGAAGCAGCTATGTACCGCGGGCCTTGGTTACCATCGGTCTTGTAAATTACAATCAGGATAAAGACGCAGAAGCCTTAGAGGCCTTTCAGCGTGTTGTTAAAGAGTATCCAACAACAGACGAAGCAAAGTTATCTCTCGAGTCGATTAAAAATATTTATCTCGATAAATCGGATGCTGACGGATTTTTGGCCTATGCAAATACTACCAGTATTGGAAATCTAAGTACTGCAGAACAGGACAATATCACGTTTCAGGCTGCCAACAACCGCTTTTTAAAAGGTGATTTCCAAGGTGCCTTTGAAGCTATTAATGCATATTTTGATAAGTTTCCAAAGCCAATTCATGATAAACATGCCCGTTTTATCAGGGCCGAAAGCTTGGTTAAGATCAATCGTCCGGATGAAGCAATTCCAGATTACAATGTAATTCTAAACGATTGGACAAGCGATTATACTGAACGCTCCTTAATTAGTATTTCCAAATTATATCTTAACCAGAAGAAATACAACGAAGCGGTTGTCTATCTCAAAAAACTCGAAATCACTTCAGAATATAAGGCCAATTATGGATTTGCTGTAAACAACCTGATGATTGCTTACAGTCAGATGGGTATGCCCGATGATGTGCTTAATTATGTAACTATTGTAAAAGCTTTTGACAAAGCTTCTGCAGAAGACAAATACAGAGCTGGTTTATATGCAGGCAAGGCCTACTTAACGAAAGGAGATACCACGGCAGCTACGAAAGAATTCACAGAGATAGCTACTAAAACATCTACCGTAGTTGGCGCCGAGGCGAAATACAACGTCGCTCTTCTACAATATTTGAAAGGTGATTTTAAAACCTCTCAAAAAACCGCGTTCGAATTGATCAATAAAATGCCTTCACATGATTATTGGGTAGCTAAGAGTTTCTTGCTCTTGGCGGATAATTACATCGCATTAAAAGATAATTTTCAGGCGAAAAGCACATTGCAAAGTATAATTTCAAATTATGAGGGAGACGATGACATCCTTCCCACAGCAAAAGCAAAGCTTGAGTCGTTAAATAAAAAGAAATAACATGAAGTCGACATATTTTCAATATACATTCCTCTTTCTGATCACTTCTTCGCTGGCAAGTTTCTCGCAAACTAGCACAGAAGAGAAAAAAAGCGAGCCGGCGAAAGCTGAAATCACCGAAGAAATTGAAGTTGTAAGACCTTACATGCCAGTGCTCGCAGATGCATCTAAAATCAGGCGCAGTCCTGATCTGGATATAAACAAGCCTTTTAAACCAAATTTAAAATACACCATTCTTGATAAAAGGCTCGAACTGAACAGCGATTTACGCCAGTTACAAGCTCAGGACATAAATCTTCTAGCTCCCCCAACGCTTAGAAATAATTACGCGAAACTTGGAGCCGGAAATCTGGGCACTCTACTCGGAGAAGTATACATAAACACCGGTTCGGACGAAGCCCTGCAGGCTGGAGGTTTTTTCAAACACATTAACCAGAGTGGCGATTTAAATCAGCAAAATATATCTCGCCAGGAGCTTGGCATTTTTGGAAAAAGCATTCAGGACAAAATCACTTTAAACGGTGAGCTGGGGTACGACAGACATTCGACTTTTTTATATGGCTTCAATCCAGAAAATGCCTTAGCAAACCCCGACCCGAAACAGCAACGCTGGGGTAATTTAAATCTTAGAGGCGAGTTGCTAAAGAATTTTACAGAAACTTCTGAATCTGATTACGCTGCGAAAATCGATGCCTATTTCTTAGGCAGCAGCCATGACGCAAAAGAGACATCTTACACATTAAGCGGCTTTTTCAATAAGGTTTGGAAAGACTTTAATGTAGGAGCGAATAGTTCGATAGATTTTACGGCAACGAAAGATAGCGCGTATGATATCAGCAATAACCTGATCAGAATCAATCCCTATCTGAAGCTTCAGGGTAAAAATTACAAACTTTCGCTAGGAATTAATCTTGTTAAGGAGTTTGGTACCAGTTCAAGAACTAACCTTTTCCCGACGGTAATTGCCGAATTCCCAATTGTACCCGGATATGCCACCATATTCGGAGGCTATACCGGTGATGTACTTAAATCCACTCTTAAAAACTTTGCCACGGAGAATCCTTATCTCGCGAAAAATATAGCTGTCGAAAATGCGATAGAAAAATCCAACATTTATGGTGGGATCAAGGGGAATGCAGGTGCAGGATTCGGATTTAAGGCAATGGTTTTTTACAAAACAATTCAGGATATGCCACTTTTCACGAACAGCAAGAGTGGTTTTCAACAATTTGATGTAATCTACGACAGAGGAAACAGTAAGACTTTTGGGCTGGAGGGCGAGTTAAGCGTAAAAGCATCAGAAACTCTAAATTTAACCGGAAAGTTATTAATGAATGATTATAGTATGGGAACTGAAGAGGAGGCTTGGTACAAACCCAATTTTCGCCTGTATTCTAACGCCCGGTTATCTTTAAACAAGAAATTTATTTTAGACGCAGAACTGGTTCTTAATGGAGATTCTAACGGTCTAACATATGTTCCAAATGCTGATTCCAGCTTACCACCTGAGCGAAAAATTATAGCTGTTAACAGCTATGTTGATTTAAGCGCAGGTGCAGAATACCAGGTGAAGGATAAAATCGGCATTTTCTTAAGAGCCAATAATCTTTTTGGGAACGAATATCAACGTTACTTATATTACCCTAATCTCGGATTAAATATTCTGGGTGGTCTTAATTATTCATTCTGATGTTATTTGTCTCATCAACAATTTAAATTAATTTTACCCTGAATGGATATAGGTCAATATATTTCAGATTTACTTAATGAGCATAATGAAGTAAGCCTTCCGGGCTTTGGTACTTTTTTCAAAAGAAGTAGGAGTGCTTATTATAACGAAGCTGAGGGTATATTTTATCCCCCCGCCGATATTATAGATTTTAAATCGGAGGAAGAAGGATCTCCATTACTTGTAAATTTTATTGTCGATAGTAAACATATTTCAGAAGCATCTGCTCTTTATTTTATTGAGCGTTTTTGCGAAAATCTGAAAAGTACACTTAACAGAGACTTAAGTGCCACCATTTCGCCTCTTGGTTCGTTACATAAAACGAATGATGGCTATTCTCTTGAACCTATGTCGACTCAAGGGGCTGCTTTTTTTGGATTAAAACCAATCAAAGACTCACATACAGCAGTTATTGACCATCGAAAAAACAACGATATCCAGGCTCCTGAACAACAACTTGAATATGCTGAGGAAAAGTCTGGTTCAAGTTCAAAAGGTATTTGGATAATATTGTCGATTATAGTGTTGCTTTTCGCCCTTGGTGGTTTAGCTTTTTTCTACTACCCTGAGCTGTTTAAAAATTTAAATCTTCAAACAAATAACAAGCCCCGCCCTAAAACCGTTAGCCCTGTTATTAAACCCAGCACTATTAAGGATTCAGTTTCGTTTGCTGACAGTTTAGTTAAGGAACTCGAAAAACAGGGGATGCACGGTGCGCAGGTAGAAAAAGCACAAGACACGTTACGTAGTAATATTACCACATCTCTGGATAGCACAAAAAAAGCATCGCAACCTGATAAGGTCTACGAGGTTATCGTCGCTTCATTTGGATTAAAAAGAGAAGCGGAAGCATCTGTTCGAAACTTACGCCACAGAGGTATTGACGCCAAGATAGTTGTGGATTCTAAAAAACCAAAGTATAAAGTAAGTTTAGGCACCTTTACCACGATGGTTGCTGCCAACAAAGAAAAAAAACGTATACAGCAGGAATTAATCAAAGACGCCTGGATTTTAACTGTAATAAATAAAGAAAATTAATACACACATGTTTTTACTTCAATCAGATTCATTTAATACCATAATGCCAGATACCGTTGCCACAGCTGCAACACAAACTGCTCAAGCCGCTCAGGAATTACGATTCATAGACCTGTTAATAAAGGGTGGCTGGGTAATGATTCCTATCGCGATCTTATTTTTCCTGGGACTGATTATTTTTATAGAACGATACATCACTATTAGAAAAGCTTCAAGAGACGAATCTAATCTGATGATGCAGGTTAAACAAAATATCCTGTCAGGAAAGCTCGATACAGCCATTGCATTTTGTCGCAACAGTAACACTCCGCTTGGCCGTATGCTTCAAAAGGGACTAACCCGCATAGGCCGCCCCATAAAGGATATTGAAGGTGCTATTGAAAATATAGGCAAACTCGAAGTTTCTAAATTAGAAAAGAACATTAGTATTCTTGGAATTATAGCAGGTATAGCGCCAATGTTTGGTTTCGTAGGTACCATTTCAGGAGTTATCAGAATATTTTATAACATCTCATTATCCGATAATATTAGTATGGGAATTATAGCGGGTGGTCTTTACGAAAAGATGATCACTTCGGCCGCGGGATTAATGATTGGTATTGTAGCTTATATCGGATACCATGTGTTAAATATCATGGTAGACAGAGTTATTTTAAGAATGGAAACCGATGCTATAGAGTTTATTGATCTGTTAGAAGAGCCGGGACGATGAATTTGAAAGGAAGAAAACGCCCTCATGCAGAAATACACACTTCTGCAATGAATGATATCATGTTTTTTTTGATGTTATTCTTTCTTATTGCTTCAACGGTAACCAATCCAAATGTAATTAAACTGATGCTCCCAAAATCCGATTCGGGACAATCAGTTTCTAAAAAAACCGTTACAATAGCAGTAACAAAAGACCTTGAATACTTTTTGGATAAACAACTGGTTACACCAGAGGAGTTACCAGGCCGCCTTGCAGCATATAAGAAGCAAGCTGCTGAATTAACGATTGTGTTATACGTTGACCGGACAGTAGCAATTCAGGATGTGGTTCAAATTATGGATATTGCTAATAAAATGTCGATTAAATTAGTACTGGCAACAGAACCAAAATAATATGCCCTATCAGGAAGAAAATAATTATCCCAAAGCTATTGCCTTTTCTACAGGCTTTATGGCTTTGATTTTTTTGATAAGCTATTTTATAGTTTTTGGAATGAGCACCCGTCCTCAAGACTTAGGTATGGGCGGAATTGTTGTGAACTATGGTACGGTACCTGAAGGAATGGGCGACGATTTTAACAGTATAGACGAACCATCTGTTTCGCCAAATGCAAATCAAACTGCTCCTGATAAAGTAATAGAAAATCCGGAGACTCAAACAACTCCTACGTCCGAAACGAGCGATAAAGCAGTTGTAACGCAAGATTTAGATGATGCTCCGGCAATAAGCACATCGAAAAAAAGCAGCACTGCTACCCCGACCACCTCTCCTGAGAAAAAAGATAGTAAGCCGACTGTTAATGAGAATGCGCTGTACAAAGGCAAAAAAAGTACTGGAACAGGCGAAGGTGACGGAACAGGTAGTACGCCAGGAAATCAGGGCGATCCAGACGGATCTACTTTGGCGCCTAATTACGGCGAGGGTGGTTCCGGATTTGGCAACGCCAGATTACCAAACCGAACCTCAGTTATTAAACCAAAAGTTGAAGATACCGGTCAAGCTACAGGTAAGATCGTAATTGATATCAGGGTTGACAAGAATGGTGACGTTATTTATGCCAGAGTGGGAAAAGGAACCACGATTGCAGATTATCAGTTACAGCAGAAGTGCATAAGAGCCGTTAATGGCGCGAGGTTTAATCGTTCTGAGACCGCACCAGAGATTCAGCAAGGCAGCTTTGTATTTAGCTTTAAAGTTGATTAAGCTCTCAAGCTTAAATGGATTACCAGCAAACACTCAAATATCTATATTTCCGCTTACCCATGTTTTCCAGATTGGGTGCATCTGCTATTAAAAAAGATTTATTTAATACTATTGAGCTTTGTAAGCGTTTAGATAATCCACAATCCAAATTCAAATCTATCCATGTAGCAGGCACAAATGGCAAAGGTTCAGTATCGCACATGCTGGCAGCTGTTTTACAAACCGCCGGTTATAAAACAGGACTTTACACTTCGCCTCACCTCCGAGATTTCAGAGAACGCATCCGTATAAACGGAGAAATGATTTCAGAGAACGAAGTCGTAAAATTCGTTGAGCAACAGCAGAAAAATATTGAAGAAATAGAGCCATCTTTTTTCGAAGTTACCGTGGCGATGGCCTTTCAATACTTTGCCAGCGAAGAAGTGGATATTGCGATAATTGAAGTTGGCCTTGGGGGCAGATTAGATTCAACCAATATCATTACTCCTCTCCTATCGGTTGTTACGAATATCGGTTACGATCATACCAATATCCTGGGGAATACACTCGGTGAAATAGCGTTTGAAAAAGCGGGTATTATAAAAAAAAACATTCCGGTAGTTATTGGAGAGAAACAAGGAGAGATCGAGAATGTATTTATCAATAAAGCGGATGAAAACAGTTCTAAACTTGTGTTCGCATCCGACGAATGGTCTTTGGAAGAAGAAACCAAGAATCAGGAAACCCCAAATATCTTAAGTCTCGATGCGACTTCAAAATCAGATCACACCACAATTCCGATAGATCTTGACCTTACCGGCACTTACCAACAAAAAAACATTAAGACTGTTCTAAGCGCTGTTAATGAATTAAAGCAACAAGGGTTCCAGATAACAAACACGCATATCCAAAGCGCCTTAAAACGAGTTAAACAGCTTACGGGATTAATGGGTCGTTGGGAAACCCTAAGCACAAATCCGCTTACCATTTGCGATACTGGCCATAATGAACATGGTATACAGGAAGTAATGAAAAACATTCATTCTACTCCGTATAAAAATCTCCATATGGTTATTGGAATGGTGAAAGATAAAGATATTAAGAAGGTTCTATCTCTGCTTCCCGCAAACGCGGAATATTATTTTTGCGCACCGAATATTGAGCGGGCAAAACCTGCTGTTGAATTATCCCGGGAAGCTGAGGCATTCAATTTAAAAGGCACCGAATTTTCTTCGGTGAAAGCAGCACTTGGAGCTGCCAGGAAAGCTGCGGATCAAGATGATTTAATATTTATTGGTGGCAGTACGTTTGTGGTGGCTGAAATTATTTAAACTTTCCAAAAGTTTAGAACTTTTGGAAAGTTTACTGCTGCCTTATACTGCAGGCTCTTGCTGGCTAAGACAATGGAAGCTCCCCAATCCCCAAATAATCTCTGTAGAATCAATCCCTACCACTTCCCTTTCGGGGAAACACTGACTGATAATTTCTAAAGCCTTATCGTCTTTATCACATCGATAAGTTGGCACAATCACATGCTTATTGCTGATATAGAAATTTGCGTATGAAGCAGGCAGGCGCATTTCATCGTAGATAACCTCGTCTGGCATGGGTAATTCAACAACATTAAGTTGCTTTCCGTTGAGTAACCTCATTTTACTGAGGGACTTCAGATTCTGTTGAAGCAGTTCATAGTTATCGTCCTGAACTTTGGTTTCGACCACTGATAACACAGTGTCTTCATTTACAAAGCGAATCGTATCATCGATATGACCATCGGTATCATCACCGACAATCCCTTCCTCGACCCAAAGCACCTGATCAATTCCATAATAATCAGACAAATATTTTTCGATCTGACCTTGATTTAAATGTGAATTCCGATTTTCATTAAGCAAGCAACAAATTGAGCTTAATACAGTTCCCTTTCCGTTAAACTCCACTGAACCACCTTCCATCACAATACCTGGATTAAATACCGGGATAGTAAAACGCTGCCCGATTAAAGTTGGAATGACATCATCCAGATCAAAGGGAGGGTATTTATTTCCCCATGCATTATAGCCCCAGTCGACAATTACTTTTTTTATATCTGCATTTGGATTAACCAAAAATGCGGGACCATGATCACGGCACCATGCATCGTTTGTTGGATGAAAGAAAAACTCGACCTTGCTTAAATCAACTCCTGCTAACTGCAAATGATTCAAGGCAAAATTCTTCATTTGCTCATCCTTGACATTGATTCTTACCTTTTCGCTTAAGGTCAGGACCTTCACAAATTGACTATAAGCAGGAAATATATTCTGAATCTTTCCAGGCCAGCTTTCTTCTTTATGTGGCCAACTGAGCCATGTGGCTTCGTGTAGAGCAAATTCTGCAGGAAAATGGTAGCCCAATTCCTTTGGTGTTTTAAGAGTATCCAATTAATAATGGGATTAAATTAAGAACTAATCTTCATCAATGTAACGCTTTGTAATAGGAGAATAAGAATCTATTCTTCTATCGCGTAGAAAGGGCCAATGCGTACGATATCCGTCAGATTTTGACAAATCCAATTCTTGAACATGTATTTCCTCTTCAGTATGAGAGGCCTGGTAAAGTATCGTTCCGAAAGGATTTGACACGAAAGAACCGCCCCAGAACTTCATCGGGCCTTCATTTCCTGAACGATTAACACTCACAACATACACTCCATTTGCAACAGCGTGACTACGCTGAATAGTTTGCCATGCATTATACTGCTCTGTGTTGGTATCAGCTTCCTGGGATGATGCCCATCCAATAGCAGTGGGATAAAACAATATCTCAGCACCCATAAGCGAAGTGATTCTGGCCGCTTCAGGATACCATTGATCCCAGCAAATCAGCACGCCAATAGTTGCATATTTTGTCTTAAAAACTTTATATCCCAAATCGCCTGGGGTAAAGTAAAACTTTTCGTAATAGCCCGGATCGTCGGGTATATGCATTTTACGATACTTACCTAAATAAGCTCCGTCTGCGTCTAAAACAGCTGTCGTATTATGATAAAGGCCCTCAGCTCTTTTTTCGAACAAAGAAGCGATAATTACCACATTAAGCTCTTTCGCCAGATCTGACAAAGCATTTGAAGAAGGCCCTGGAATTGATTCAGCTAATAAAAAGTTCTCATAATTCTCTTCATCACAAAAATACAGTGAAGTGAAAAGCTCTTGCAAACACACTATTTGTGCCCCTTTGGCAGCCGCTTCTCTTGTTTTAGAAATGGCTTTCGCTAGATTTTCCTCCTTGCTTGCCGTGCAGGTCATTTGCACCAATCCTACTTTAACGTTTTGTTTCATTGAATAAATTGAATGACAAAAATAACTAATTGGATTGACTAGACTCCTTAAAAAAGTTAACAATAATCTGCATATTTACTGTATGTAAAACATATACTTATTATTAAACAGCTTAGTACAAACACCTACATGCAAAAGGAAAACCCTACAGACGAATTTTTTAAAGATGAAATAAAAAAAGTCTCCGACTTTAAGTTCAGCAATAAAGTCGCTAAAGTTTTTGATGATATGGTTAGCAGGTCTGTGCCATTTTACAGTGAAATCCAGCGAATGATATCAGAAATTGCTGCAGACCATATCCAACCCGGAACGAATGTTTACGACCTGGGTTGCTCTACCGGCACCACAATGATCGGGATGGACACGATGATTCCTGATGATGTTAAATTTATTGGTTTGGATGATTCAAAAGAGATGCTTCAGAAATGCGATCAAAAACTCAAAGAAGCGGGATTTAAAAGACCATACGATTTGATTGAAGCCAACATGCAGGAGGGGTTTAAAATAGAAAACGCATCGGTAGCTGTACTTTGCCTGACCTTGCAATTCATTCGGCCAATAAGTCGCGAGAAGGTTTTAAAAACAATTTATGATGGCCTGCAACCTGGCGGAGTTTTAATTTTAGCTGAAAAAATACTCGCTGAAGAAAGCCAGTTTAACAGAAACTTTATAAAATATTATTATAATATGAAGCGGCGAAACAATTACAGCGAAATGGAGATTTCCCAAAAAAGGGAAGCTCTGGAAAATGTGTTGATCCCGTATAAACTGAGTGAAAACATTTTAATGCTCCGGGATGCAGGGTTCTCACACTGTGAAGTTTTTTTTAAATGGTATAATTTTTCAGGATTAATTGCAATTAAAAACTAGATGATCGGAATAGGAAACTTCTTTTTCAAGTACAGAAACTTTTTATTTATTTTTTTATACGTGGGAATATTTATTCCATCAAAGTTGATTTTCACTGAAAACCAATTTGGGGGGAACTACTATCTGATTCCCATCATTTTAGGATTAATAATTACCTTCTCAGGTCAATTAATCAGGGGACTAACTATTGGACTAGCATATATCGTACGAGGAGGTCAAAATAAAAAAGTCTACGCCGAAGATCTTGTCACCGGCGGAATCTTTAATCATTGCCGAAATCCATTATATGTCGGTAATATATTAATGCTGCTTGGAGTGGGCATCTTAGCCAATTCTTTGCTCTTTGTAGCTGTTTTTATGCCTCTATTTCTTTTTATATATCAAGCTATCGTACTAGCAGAAGAAAAGTTTTTGAGAGGTAAATTTGGTGAACAATTTAATGCTTATTGCAAAAGGGTAAACCGGTGGCTAATCAATTTCCATGGTATAACGGACACTATAAAAAGTATGAAATTCAACTGGAGACGCTGGATACTTAAAGAATATAACACCCAATTTGTATGGCTTTCGGGTATTACATTGGTGATTTTGTTAAGATACCCCCAAATAATCTATGGAGATACCGATTTTAGAAATATTTTAATAGCAATAGCATTTCTTATATTGCTATCAGCTTATCTATTAATTAGATACTTAAAAAAATCCGGAAAAATGGTCGACTAAGCTTCTCGCCTCTAGAGCCTAAGGCCGATGAAATTAAGCAATTTTTTCAGCTGCAACCTTTTTCCATATATAATAAACAGGTAATCCAATTAACACAATAATTAACCCAGGCCAGGTATACCCTGGTTTGAACACAATTAGTAGGGTGCAGAATGTTAGACCCATTAATATATATACTGCCGGCAGAAAAGGATATCCAAATGCCTTATAGGGTCTGTCGGCATCGGGACGCTTTTTTCTCAGTATAAAAATTCCGAAAATAGTAAGAACATAAAAAATAACCACCACAAAGGAAATCATATCTAAAAGATCTCCGTATTTGCCACTTATACATAACACACATGCCATAATGCACTGTATCCAGAGTGCAAACTCAGGGACAGAGTTTTTATTCAGATTGGCAGTTTTTTTAAAAAATAATCCATCATTAGCCATAGTATAATAAACTCGGGCCCCCGACAGTACGAGTCCATTATTACAACCAAATGTAGATACCATAATCAGCAGTGCAAGAAGTGTAGTTCCGATGGTTCCAAAAATCTCATTTGCTACCGACAATGCAATACGGTTATCCTTAGCGAACGCCAATTCCTCGATTGGCAAAACAGAGATATACATAACATTTGCAGCAACATAAATCAAAGTAACGATGAGTGTGCCGAGAAATAAACTCAGCCCAATATTCCTCTGAGGATTCCGAACCTCACCGGCTATAAAAGTCACATTGTTCCAGGCATCACTGCTAAAAATACTTCCAACCATTGCAGCCGCAAAGGCTCCCAAAATCGATACACCCGTTAAATTAACCCAGTAATTCTGAGAAATACCGGTATCTATACGACTGATATGCTGTTTCATTGTCCATGCATCTTGCCAGTTATGGTTCCAAATAGTGGAATTAGCTGCCAAAAAACCAAAAATGATCAGTCCAAAAAGAGCTATCAATTTAGTCGACGTAAAAACAGTTTGAATTAACTTGCCAGTTTTAATTCCCCGGGTATTAATGTACGTGAGAAAAACAATCAGAAGAATGCCCACTAATTGAGCGGCTGAAATTTTAAAACTTCCATTTATTGAGAGCAATATGTTGTTATCCCCCAGATCTTCATTTAAATAACCCAGAAACTTTCCGAATGCAACGGCTACCGCCGCGATAGTTCCGGTTTGGATTACAGTAAAGAAGCTCCAACCGTATAAGAAACCAACCAAGGGATTGTAGGCTTCCTTTAAGTAAACATATTGGCCGCCTGCTTTAGGGAACATTCCACTGAGCTCTCCATAACTGATTGCCGCAATTAAGGTCATTATCCCTGTGATGAACCATACCAGAATCAACCAGCCTGATGAACCCACATCTTTCAGCATATCGGAGCTTACGATAAAAATCCCCGAGCCGATCATGCTTCCGGCAACTAATAATGTCGCGTCAAGCAAACCAAGTTCACGTTTCATTGAAGAATTCTGTAGTTCAGTCATAATAAAATTCAGTACCTTATGTGGCTTCTAAGATATTTAAATATAGAATCTAAATCACAATGATTTAATTTAATCTTACAAAAGTGTAGATTTCACACTATTTAATTTGCAAAACTGATTTTCCCTTTTAATTTTGACCCTTACACTAAACAATTAATCTAATTCGACCGCGTATTTATGCAATTTTTACAAGACAATTTAATTTATACTATTCCTTTATTTGGCGTAATCGGCATTCTGGTAATGCTTTACAAATCCGCCTGGGTAATTAAACAGGATGCAGGAGATGAGAACATGCGTACTCTGGCAGGCTATATAGCCGATGGTGCCATGGCTTTCCTTAGAGCCGAGTGGAAAGTTCTCGGCTATTTCGCAGTGATAGCTGCAATCGTGCTGGCCTTTTCAGGGACGATGGTTGAAACATCAAGTCCGGTAATCGCCATTTCCTTCTTAATAGGAGCTTTTACATCCGCATTTGCAGGATATATTGGAATGAATATCGCTACCAAAGCAAACGTAAGAACTACCCATGCGGCCAGAACAAGTCTGGCCCAGGCACTGAAGGTATCTTTCACAGGCGGAAGCGTAATGGGAATTGGAGTAGCAGGACTTGCTGTGTTGGGTCTCGGAAGCTTATTCATTGTATTTTACCAAATGTATGTTGTACAAACCGGTGGCAATGTAAACGGGCATGAAATGGAAAAAGCACTCGAAGTGCTTGCAGGATTTTCATTAGGAGCCGAATCAATTGCGCTGTTTGCCCGCGTTGGCGGCGGAATTTACACCAAGGCTGCCGATGTAGGAGCAGACTTGGTAGGTAAAGTTGAAGCGGGAATTCCCGAAGATGATGTTCGTAACCCTGCAACAATTGCAGACAATGTAGGCGATAACGTAGGAGACGTTGCCGGTATGGGAGCCGATTTATTTGGTTCATATGTTGCTACAATTTTGGCGACTATGGTTTTGGGCAGAGAAGTAAGTTCGTTAACACTGGATAATTTTGGCGGAATCGCACCTATTTTGCTTCCAATGCTGATTGCCGGGCTGGGCTTAATATTCTCTATAGTTGCAACAACATTTGTAAGAATTAAAGATGAAAACGACAGCGTTCAGAACGCCCTTAATATGGGTAACTGGTCTTCGATTGTATTAACGGCGCTTGCATCCTTTATAGCTGTAAAATGGTTATTACCGGATGCAATGAGCATCAGAGGTTACGATTTTACCAGCACCGATGTATTTCTTTCGATCCTGGTTGGATTAACCGTGGGAACATTGATGAGTATAATTACAGAGTATTATACTGCGATGGGCAAGCGTCCGGTAAATTCAATCATCCAGCAATCATCTACGGGTCATGCAACCAATATTATTGGTGGATTGGCAGTCGGAATGGAGTCAACAGTTCTTCCAATCCTGGTTTTGGCATCCGGTATTTATGGTTCTTATCATTTTGCGGGGCTCTACGGTGTAGCTATTGCAGCAGCAGGAATGATGGCCACGACTGCAATGCAGTTAGCTATCGACGCCTTCGGGCCAATAGCTGATAACGCCGGTGGTATTGCCGAGATGAGTCAATTACCTGAAGAAGTTCGTCATCGTACCGATAATTTAGATGCTGTAGGGAACACTACTGCAGCAACTGGTAAAGGATTTGCCATTGCATCCGCTGCATTAACTTCATTGGCTTTATTTGCGGCTTTTGTTGGAATTGCCGGTATTGATCAGATCAATATCTACAAGGCGGATGTACTTGCAGGTTTGTTTGTCGGCGGAATGATCCCCTATATTTTCTCGTCTTTATGCATCTCGGCAGTCGGAAGGGCTGCAATGGATATGGTTCAGGAGGTACGCAGACAGTTCAGAGAGATCCCGGGCATTATGGAGTACAAAGCCAAACCCGAATATGAGAAATGTGTAGCTATCTCTACAAAGGCATCCCTGCGTGAAATGATGCTGCCGGGCGCTATTGCATTAATTGTTCCAATTATCATCGGATTTTCTTTCGGACCGGAGGTATTGGGTGGATTATTGGCTGGTGTAACGGTATCCGGAGTATTGATGGGAATGTTCCAGTCGAATGCCGGGGGCGCTTGGGATAACGCCAAAAAATCATTTGAAAAAGGCATTGAAATAAATGGAGAAATGTTTTACAAAAAGTCCGAACCACATAAAGCTTCTGTAACTGGAGATACTGTGGGCGACCCTTTTAAAGATACATCGGGACCTTCAATGAATATCCTCATTAAATTAATGTCGATTGTTTCGTTGATAATTGCACCACATATTTCTGAAACGCGAACTGAAACTGTAAAAGCAGACGTAAAAATTGAGCAAAAACAATTAACGCAAATTACACCTGCAGCTAAATCACTGGACGTATCAAAACATTTTAAATAGCACCGATTTTGTCTTTCCGGAAAAAATGCTTTTTTTGGAAAGACAAAACTTTATCTTAGGTAAAATTAAATTCATCAATTCTTTGTTAAAAGATTTATATGTTCTATAAAAAATCGATAGACCAACTGATAAAGGAATCAAAACTGGAAGGAGGGTTAAGGAGAACTTTAACGGCAAATAACCTGATATCTTTAGGTATTGGGGCAATCATAGGGGCTGGTATTTTCACCCTGACCGGAACCGCCGCAGCCTTACATACAGGTCCAGCTGTAGTCCTTTCGTTTATACTTGCCGCAGTAGCTTGTGCATTTGCGGGGCTTTGCTATTCCGAGTTCGCGTCAATGATTCCCATTTCCGGCAGTGCATATACGTATGCCTATGCAACGATGGGTGAATTTATAGCCTGGATAATTGGCTGGGATTTGATTATAGAATATTTATTTGCCTCATCCACCGTGGCGGTAAGCTGGTCTGGATATATGGTAAGCTTTTTAAAAGATTTTGGCGTTAATATACCAGCAAGCATAGCACAAGCACCTTACAACTACGACTCATCGAGTGGAGTATTTACGCCAACCGGAGCCGTAATAAATTTCCCAGCAATTTTTATCATTGCGATCATAACATCACTTTTAGTAATTGGTATCCGCGAATCCGCCAAATTTAATAATGTCATTGTCATAGTAAAATTGGCTGTCATTCTTTTATTCATAGGATTTGGCATTTCATATATAAACACGGATAACTTAACGCCATTTATTCCCGAAGCACAGGGACCTGGCAAGTTTGGGTTTGAGGGAATAGTTCGCGGAGCCGGAATTATTTTCTTTGCTTATATAGGCTTTGATGCAGTTTCCACAGCGGCCCAGGAGGCAATAAACCCACAAAAGGATATGCCCAGAGGGATATTAGGATCATTGGCAATCTGCACAGTAATCTACATATTAGTAGGGCTTGTTATGACGGGAATGGTTCCTTACGAAAAGTTAAACGTTCCAGATCCTATCGCCGTGGCTGTGAATGCCGGTGGAAATGACTTGTTCTGGTTAAGATTTCCAATTAAAATCGGGGCAATCGCCGGTTTAAGTTCAGTGATATTAGTAATGTTAATGGGCCAGCCGCGCATTTTTTATTCCATGTCTAACGATGGCTTATTACCAAAGGTTTTTAGCGCCATACATCCCAGGTTCAAAACTCCTTATATCACAACCATCATTACAGGGCTTGTAGCTATGGTTATTGCAGGATTCGGACCTATAAATTTGTTGGGTGAGCTCGTTTCAATTGGAACATTACTGGCTTTTGTTATTGTTTGTGCCGGAATTTTAGTACTTCGATATACAGACCCACAACTTGCAAGGCCGTTTAAAACCCCACTTTTTCCATTTGTTCCTATTTTGGGAATATTAGTTTGCTTGTACCTCATGATTGGCCTCCCATGGCACACCTGGGAACGTTTATTAATCTGGCTGGTAGTTGGAATTTTGATTTACTTCACTTACAGCCGAAATCATAGCAAGGTTAGAAAAGCATTACAGGATTCAACTGAAGGCTGAATCGACAACATAAACTAGTAAGAAGTTCCATAAATGGGTGCTTTTTACTAGTTTATGATTCTAGGTTTTAGTTTTAAAGAAAATATCAATACTAAAACTTGGATGGGTAAAGCCAACCGTCCGAACATAACTCTACCTATTGCCAGCTTTTAAAGAAATCCCCTTCAGTATTCATATCTTGCCCTTTTTCAGTATCGTTTATCATTTTCAATACATTCTGAGGGGATATGGGTTTCATAAAATAACCATACAAACTGCTATTTCTGAAATCCATATCAAAGCGCTCCATTGATGACGTACAGACATAATGACGAGTCTGTTTAGCCAAACTGGGTTTTAACTTACAATATTGCTCAAGATATTGCCACCCGTTAAGAAATGGCATTCGTATATCCAGCAACATTAAGTCAGGAAGGTTCCCCGCGATTTCAGCATTTACTTTGATATAATGTAAAGCGTCTAGCCCATTAGCAAAATCTATAAACCTGTAATTAGGACAAGTTAATAAGACGATTTTTTTATGGATATAACGATCAAGTTCATCATTATCAATCACAGCGATAAGGCCATTCTTCATATTTTCTTTATACTCCGAACGTCTAAAAAGGTTAGCGATTATTAGAACATTTTAGGCCGATATAAGTTAAATAGATATAGCCAGGTCTTTAAACAGACGACATATGAAACTTAATGATTTCTTTAGATTATCTATAGATGAACAAGTTGAAACTGTTTCACAGGGAGACTTTTTAGGTGAAAGAGAAGCTAAACCATATGTAATTTTTTTATTCAATATCGACAATTTCTATGCAGAGGTATTTTACGACGAGATAAAAAACAAAATCACCCGGGTAAAACCCTTTAAAGCGGTACGTATTCTAGAACCTTATCTTGAAAAAGTTGATATAGAAAAATTATTGAATTAGTGGTTTCAATAAGCGAGAAATCGCTTTAGAACTGTAACACCTACTAAGGTCATAACTGGCGCAGCCAACCGATGATCCACCCAACAATTGAAATAATTATTAAAGCTATCGCAAAGCCTGTTAGGTATGTCAAAAGCTTAGGAAGCTTCTTATAGGCGGAACGAATCATATTTTAATATTCAATAGCTACAAATACGAAAGTTCTAAGGTTTTGTTTCAATTTATAAATGATAAATTAGCCGGTACTTTAAAAATCATATGCAAGATCTTGAAATCCTAAAATCCCTTCAAATTACTTATCAGGAAAAATTTGCCGCTCTCCTTAAACTCCAGGAAGAATTAGGTATTTCTGGCAGTGAAGCCACAACTTCACCAGAATATAATTCTGCAAAAGAAGAATGGCAGAAGGCTGGAGCCTCCTTAAAGGACCACTTAGAGTCGCAATAAGATTTAGACTTTGAGATTTAGTACTTGCTGCTAACAAAACTTCCTTTAATTAAAAAAATCAGGTACTATTGCTAAATGACCGCACAAGCTATTACACCACGTCAGGATTCAGGAAAGACATATATCAGAGATCAGAAAATTTATTGGGACTTTAACGGCAACAATCTGCTGGAGATAGAAATACCCTCTATTTGTGCAATTGGCGAATACACCACAGTGCATGCACTTCATAGAAACGAATGGTTCATAGTCTTTGTGCTGTCTAGCACAGAAAGCTTGCAAGTTTCTATGTATGCGGATGGCATTCAAAAAGTATTGACAGAACTATCCTTATTATTTTGCACCGAAATAATGGGCAAATTAGCTCTGGAAACAGATTTCAAGAGCAACGTGCTCTTTCCTTCAAGTTTGGCCGGAAAAGAACTATATGAGTTAAAAGTAATTGAATCGAAAACCTGGTTCGACAGATTTAGAGCCAGATTGGGTTTCGGGTATCCAGTGGAACTGGTATTAAGGCCTGAAGTTTCTGAACTGATTTGAGTAAATGATTTAATACTTAAGTAAATTACTTTGAGGAGAGATCCCGATTTTTCAAATACATTTCAATAACCTCTCCTATCTCTCTGGCAGAAACATCCAAATCTTCAGAGCTCTGCAGTGAAAACTCCCATTCTCCATCTTCCTCCTTACCCAACATTGCTGATCTGCCTGCATAGCTTACAGAATAAAAATTATCGTGTAGACGGGGAACAACCGTAAAGTTCCTGTCATTGATCTTAACTTGAAACGCTTCCATCCCCTATTAATATTTACATCCTGTTTTTTGTTCTTTTCAACTAAAATAAAAACCAGTTCAAAAAAAAAGCATCCGCTTTTGGCGGATGCTTACGATTTATATACTAGTGCTGTTTAGCTAACTTTTACATTTACCGCGTTTAGACCTTTTTTACCTTGCTCTACATCGTAGCTCACAGTATCATTCTCGCGAATGTTATCAATTAGGCCTGAAGAATGAACGAAGATTTCGCTACCACCATTACTTGGTGTGATGAATCCGAAACCTTTAGTTTCATTAAAAAATTTTACTGTTCCTTGTTGCATTATTTTATTATTTATGTATAAGTTCTAAAGGTACAATTAAATTACCTAACTATCAGGAATTTATTTGATTTAAATTATTGCAGAGCGGCGCAAAGAAATTATAATTTGCAACATGAAAGCTCAGAACTATAAAAACCATTCGAGATACTATTATCCGCATCATTTTATTTTTTACCCAATTGTTATTGTTCTACTCATTTTAAGTATTCTGGGATTTACCAAATTTAATGAACACAAAATTGAATTTGCAATGCTCGCCGCTGTATTCTTTCTTATTGGTTGGCTATCTTTTATGATGCGACAACATTATGCCCTTAACAATCAAAACAGGATAATTCGATTAGAACTCCGTCTGCGTTATTATCAACTTACCGCTAATCGTTTAGAATTACTTGAAGAAAAATTATCCTTTGCTCAACTGGCTGCACTCCGTTTTGCATCCGACACAGAACTTCCAGAACTTGCGCTTCGTACAGCAGAGGAAGCACTATCTCCTGATGAGATCAAGAAATCTATAAAAAACTGGCTTCCTGATTACATGCGCGCATAATTAATCTGGTGCAATTAAAACTAAAGTTTATACGGTTAGTTCTACTTTAAAAGCACTTATGGAAGAGGAAGAAAAAATTATCTCAGCTGTCAATGAAGAGCAGTTGTGGCAAGGAGTAATTTCAGATTTCAAAGCAGACCCTGATCCGCTTGATTATCATGTTGTTTTAGAACAACATGAGCGGAGAGTTATTCTGGATATTTACAACAACCATGCTGTTGGATTTGAAGCCATGGCATTTACTACGTTCAGCGCATACCTGTTTGGAAGAAATAATTTTCGATTTGCTATCTATAATCAAGGCTTTAAAGACGAGCTGAGTAAGTTTTTTGGAATGCAGGACGTCGTTTTGGGCTTTAACGATTTTGATGAAAAATTTATCATTAAAACCAATGACGAAAGTAAAACCACATTAATTTTCACTAATAAACAACTGAGAAATACTTTACTAAAAGTCCCGGATTTAACTTTTGGAATTGTAGAATATACCTTGGAAGAGGGTGATGGGAAAGCGCCCTTTCTAGAGTTAAAAATAGAAAAAGCTATTACCGACCCGATACAGTTGAAAGAAATTTATAATGCATTTTTCAACGTATTGTTAATGGTCGAACAATAGCTTATCGTGTGGTTTCGCGGCAAAACAGCATGGGTAAATCCCAAAACTTTTATTTATGCCCCTTTTGAAGTCTTCTTGTTTTTGTCTTCAAAAAAAGGAATCACAACAACTAATACCAATAATGCAACAATAAAAAGGTAAATATCAAGATGGCTATTACCTGAATTAGTGCCTGCAGTATTACTGATATCACTATCTACGGGATTCCCTGCAAAAGTATTTACAGAAGAAAACAAAACAAAGGTTAATACAGAGGCAAAGGCAAAGATCTTTTTAGCTAATTTCATGATTTTTTTATTCGCAATAATTCGAGTACAATAGTATTAAAAATAGTTTATTAAGTGTAATGTAGTTTTCAAAAAGTGCAACCCTCTACATTTGCAGAAAATAATTATTTCAACAGTCTAACTTCATACAAATCTTTTCTGCGATCCTTTAATATCTTAACTGTGCCAAAATGATGGAGCTCGTCCAGCAAATGAAGGTCAACATCCACGACGAGCATCATCTCTGTATTCGGAGTGGTTTCTGCCTTAACGGCATTGGTCGGAAAAGCAAAATCTGATGGAGTAAATACCGCTGACTGCGCAAATTGGATGTCCATGTTATTCACTTTGGGTAAATTTCCGACGCAGCCGGCTATCGCCACATAGCATTCATTTTCGATTGCACGGGCTTGTGCGCAATGCCTTACCCGGGTATAGCCATTTTGAGTATCTGTTAAAAAAGGCACGAATAAAATTTGCATGCCTTGATCGGCATAGATCCTGCTTAGTTCTGGAAATTCGACATCATAACAAATCAAAATACCGACTTTGCCGCAATCGGTATCGAATACCTGAATCTTATCCCCACCAATCATACCATAATACTTTTGTTCATTTGGCGTGATATGGATCTTCCGGTATTCTTCAGTTTTACCGGTCCTGTGGCAAAGGTAAGTAGCGTTATATAACTTGTTATTTTCAATTATAGGCATGCTCCCCGAAATGATATTTACATTATAAGAGAGTGCATATGTTTGAATTTTTGCGACGATTTCTTCAGTTAACTCGGCCAGCTTCCGCATAGCTTCCATTTCGGGCAAATGGTTATATGGCTGCAAAAGAGGCGTATTAAACAACTCCGGAAACATAATAAAATCCGATTTATAACCACTAACTGCGTCCACAAAGAATTCTACCTGCTCGTAAAAACTATCCATATCAGGGAAAAGACGCATTTGCCATTGCACTAAGCCAATACGGATAGTTTTAGCCGAACGTGCCGAAGCATCAATACCCTGGTAATAAATATTATTCCATTCTATCAGCGTCGCAAATTCTTTCGATTCATGATCACCGGGCAAATAGTTTTTAAGAACTTTCCGCACATGGAAATCATTTGATATCTGAAATGTAAGGGTTGGATCGAATAATTCTTTGGCTTTTACTTTATCTATATACTGTCTCGGACTTAGTTGATCAGCATGGGCATGATAACCCGGAATCCGTCCGCCCGCGATGATACTCTTAAGATTCAATGTTTCGCACAGTTCCTTTCTTGCTTCATATAACCTTCTGCCCAACCGCAGGCCCCGATATTCAGGAGAAACAAAAATCTCAATTCCATATAAAGTATCGCCGTTGGGATCATGCGTTGAGAATGTGTACTCGCCGGTAATCAGTTTATAAGTATGCTTATCCCCATACTGGTCATAATCCACTATAATAGCTAGCGAACAGGCCACAACTTTATCATCTACAGCAATACAGAGCTGCCCCTCCGGAAAGAGCGTTAACAACTTGGCTATTGTCTGCTTACCCCAAATTTGCCCTCCAAGCGTATCATATGCCTGTTCCATCGACTCCTTTAGGTCATCATAATCCTCAAGGGTAAGTTTTCTAAGTTCAATATTCATTTATTCGATTCTATTCGCAAACCCATATTTATGAGTTTGTACAATGTTAACGATAAAGGTTGGGAATAGTTATCCCTACTTTACTCCATCCTGGCCGCTAATTCAGTAATCAGGGAAGTGTTATCAGTAAAGTAAAAATCAATTCACATTGAAGCATTCCTAAACAGATGATTACCTTTGCATTTCGTAAATCGACGCATTTCAAAAAACAGCTCAGATCATGATAAAAATCGGCACCTATAATTATCTCAAGGTAAAAAACACATCTCCGGAAGGATTAATCCTTACGGATGGCGAACAAGAGGTGCTTCTTCCGGATTTTAAGCAGTCGGCAGAAATAGGTGAAGAGCTACTAGTTTTTGTCTATCACCAGAAAGATGGCGGCATCATCGCCACCAGTAAGCGGCCATACGCCTGTGCCGGTGATTTCGCATTTTTAAAAGTTGTGGATAAAAATGCCAGCGGTACATTCATGGACCTTGGCATTGATAAGGATCTTTTTATACCGTCGGAAAAACAACTGTACCCACTTGAAAAAGGCAAACGATATGTTGTTTACGTGTATCTGGATAAATTGGAAGGCAAACTTACGGCAACTACCTGGTTAGAAGACAAAGTAGAAACCGATTTAAGCCATCTGGAAGAAGGCGATGAAGTTAGTTTGATGATTTACGATAAAAGCGACCTTGGATACAGTGCTATAATCAACAATAAATATATCGGCTTATTATATCGTAACGAAGTTTACGAAGAACTTGAGATTGGTGAATCGAGGGTTGGATATATTAAAAAAATCAGAGAAGAAAACAATAAAATAGATCTCAGTCTGCGTCAGGTTGGTTTTGATTTCATCCTTGATTCGAGGGACGTGGTGCTGAATATTCTGAAGAAAAATGATGGTGTATTAAATCTGGGCGACAAAAGCTCTCCTGAAGAGATTCGAGACCGATTGAAGATGAGTAAAAAAGCATTCAAACAAGTTATTGGCGGATTGTACAAACAGCGCTTGATTACTATGACCGAAAACGAGATCAGGCTTGTACCTGAAGAAAAAGATTTAGAAGCTGAGTAAAATATCCGAGCAATGAAAATATAAGATCAAAAAAAATGCCACGAAATAAAGCGTAGCATTTTTTTCTCTGCGATGCAGATAAAGTAAAGTATATTAAGCAGTAGCAACCAATTTGCTGGTGCTTCTGTAAACGTACGAGTTAAAAATATGTCTCCTGGCAAATCTACCCGGCGAGTCAGCATTAACAAGCTTTACATACACAGCTTTTGGAACATCAAAATATTCGTAAACACTCCCGTCGAAAAAGTTCACTGTCAATACCTGAGATTTGTATTCAAAATCGGCAATGTTTGAGGTTGTGGTTGTGATGGTATATTCTTCTAAAGATTGCTTACGGGTTTCGGGAGCAATACTTACTAAAAAGTGATAGGCTTCAATAATAGTTTTACTTTTTTCTTCTGCCTCTAATTTACTTTCAGCGCTATCCTGAAATTTATCCGGGTGCCAGTTTTTCATTAACGTACGGTAAACCGTTTTTAATTCTTGTAACTCTGCAGCTTCGTTTACTCCTAAAAGTTTTCTGTAATCAACAATTTTCTTCATGTACCAATTCGTATATTCTTGAAAACGTTTGCAAATGAGAATTCACATGCTTCTTTTTTCGCGAAATAATTCGCAAAGGTACAGTTAAAAATCTGCTAAACAGGATTTACCAGAATATATATTTTAGCCCCGAGATCTATTCAACGTTTTTCGGATTAAACATCTTGTCAACTATCGAAAACAGCTCCGGATGTTTTTCCGCAAACTGCGCGGGCTTTTCGAAAAAGTACTCTGAAACTACTGCAAAAAATTCGGCTTCGTTAGTAAGAGCATAGGGATCAATATCAGACTTCCCCTGCTGGATCCGCCTGATTTCTTGCTCCATTGCCTTGATCCATGGAATCGTATAACTGTGGGTGAGCAATAACTCCGGAATCCCATCAATCGAACCATCTGCTTTGTCGAGCAGATGAACAAATTCATGGATGGCAGTATTCTGGACTCCTCCCGGTTGAAATCCACGGTGCAGAGCTATTTTGGATAATACCATTTGTCCGTTCATAAAACCAGAACCAACCATGCCAAGTGTACTGCGGCCCTCCCCTTCGTATTGAAATTCGTCATTAAAAGTATCCCGATATAAAATCACGTTAGTGAGATTTCTGTATTCCCAGTTTCCGAAATTAAAAATTGGAATAATTGCACTGGCAGCCACCAGAACCCTGTCTGTATCATCTATTTCAGTACCTACACCTTCTATCGTGGTTCGTTCCAGAAATAAACAAACTTTTTCGGCAAATCTCTCCTTTTCCACATCCTTCAGATTACGATAAAATAATACTTCCTGTTGAAGCAGATTACCGTATTTCTCTTTTAAGTGAGGAAGAATACCTGCTTTGCGCTGGAGTTTTCTGAAATACAGAGCAAGGGCTATTAAAATTGCGGAAGCCGAAACAACCAGGAGTACAAACATGCATTGAAATTAACATTAAATCTTCATTTCTATCATTTGTGATTTTAATCACAAAATGTGATAACAGACATCATTCAAATCGGAGTCAATTGATCGAATCTTTGTAAGCAAAGACTAATATGACAAACAACACAATAATTGAGGCGCAATGTTTTCATTGCGGTACAGACACACAGAATTCAGCTTATGTTTTTGACGACAAAGCATTCTGCTGTATTGGATGTCAGAGTGTTTACCAGGTTCTGTCTTCAAATAGTTTGTGCGACTATTACAGGTATAATGACACTCCTGGTCAAACACAATCTAGTAAAGAAAAGCAATTTGCCTACCTGGACGAAGACAGCATTACTGCAGATCTTGTCGATTTTAAAAACGAAAACATCACTGTAATCACGCTCTATATTCCATCTATACATTGCAGTTCATGCATTTGGCTTCTGGAACATTTACATAAACTCAACCCGGGGGTAGTACATTCAAGAATTGATTTCTTGAAAAAACAGGTCGCGATAACTTTTAGGCACAATGAAATATCATTAAGGAAGCTTGTTGAACTATTAATTTCAATTGGCTACGAGCCGTTAATAAGTTTGCAGGACGTTGTAAAAGAAAAACAGAGCTCGGTAAACAGAGAGCTTATCAAAAAAATTGCGGTAGCAGGCTTGTGCATGGGTAATGTAATGCTTTTTAGCTTTCCGGAATACTTTGGTCTGTCGGAATATGAGCAACACTACAAAGTACTTTTTGGCTGGCTCAATCTGGCATTTGCAGTTCCCGCGACCTTCTACTGCAGCAGGGAGTTTTTTACCTCTGCCTGGGCAGGATTAAAAAACAGGCTAATAAACCTTGACACTCCTTTAGCTGTAATTATCACTGTATTATTTCTCAGAACAGTAGTTGAAATCACGACTCAAACCGGCGCCGGATTTTCGGATACTTTAACAGGACTAATTTTTCTGTTGCTGATGGGGAGGTGGGTTAAACAGCGCACCTATTATCATTTATCCTTTGAGCGCGACTATCGTTCGTACTTTCCCGTGGCAGTTAGCGTATTAAAAGACAACAAAGAAAAATGTACAGCCATAGCTGAACTGAGCATTGGGGATCGGATTCTGATCCGTAATAACGAAATCCTTCCGGCAGATTCTATTTTGATGAAAGGAGACGGTTACTTTGATTTTAGCTTTGTCACAGGCGAATCGGATCCGATTAGGAAGGTACTGGGAGAAATTGTATATGCAGGAGGAAGGCAGGTTGGAGAAGCCGTTGAACTTGAAATTATCAAACCGGTTTCGCAAAGTTACCTTACCAATTTATGGAACAACGATACATTTACACGCAAAAAGTCTATTCAGAATTTTAACGACAGCATTGCCAAATACTTCAGTCTGGTTACTTTTATCATTGCGATCTCCGCAGCAGGCTTCTGGATCTACTCATCAGATATGAATAAGGCCTGGGCCGCTTTTACAGCAGTTCTGATTGTCGCATGTCCCTGTGTGTTATCATTAAGCACACCCTTTACACTCTCAGCAGTTCTTGGAATTTTTGATAAAAATCAATTCTATTTAAAGAACACCGACGCGGTTGAACAACTTGCTCGGATCGACACCATTGTATTTGATAAAACTGGCACGATTACCTCCTCAGAAGCTGTAAACATTACATTTTCGGGAAAATTGGCTTTCGAAGAAAAGTTTTTAGTGGCTTCGCTTGCCCGAAACTCTGCTCATCCCCTTAGCCGCGAAATTATAAAATGGTTGAAATGGGATGATTTTATCAAGGTGACAAATTTTATCGAAGTTCCCGGAAAAGGCATTGCCGGTTTCATTGACAACAAAGCGGTAATTTTAGGCAATCAGGCATTTGTGCCTTCGGCCGATCGATCGAATAAAGACCATTCTATTGTTCATCTGGAAATTGAAGGAGAATATAAGGGTCATTTTAAAATCACTCATCAATGGAGACCCGGAATAAAAAGCATTTTCCACACACTATCGGATAAATTTAACCTTTACCTATTATCAGGAGATAACGCGGGCGAAAAAGCGAGTCTTGCTTCTATATTTCCCCACCCTAATCAGATGTTTTTCAAACAATCGCCCCAGGATAAGCTGGACTATGTTAAAAACCTACAGGAGGAACACTCCATCGTTATGATGTGTGGTGATGGCTTAAATGATGCCGGGGCTTTAAAACAAAGCGAATTTGGTATTGCTGTTACAGATAACATCAACAATTTTAGTCCGGGTTGCGATGCGGTTCTACACGGCGATTCGTTAAACCTTTTGCCTAAGTTTATTGCGCAGTCAAAAAAAGCAATGAAAACCATCAGGCTAAGTTTCGCTATAGCAAGTGCATATAACCTTGTGGGTGTATATTTTGCGATTCAAGGAACACTTTCGCCATTAACCGCGGCTGTTTTGATGCCGCTAAGCACAATAACTATTATTTCATTTACATCATTTAGCACGCGGTACTTTGCCCGGCAAAACGGATTAAAATAATTTTATCAAGTTAAGATATGGGCATTATTTACTTTTTGATAGGCTGCAGTATTTTAATCGCTATGATTTTTTTAATCGCTTTTTTTTGGGCGATGCGCAACGGTCAGAATGATGATATGCAAACGCCGGCTATGCGGATGCTATTTGAAGATGATAAACCCAAATAGACATTCAGGCCAAACTACTCTTACTAGATTTATCCGGAACAGTCAGTTTTTTACACCTGACCGAAGCCGCTACGTCAAACCATTCAATATCGAGTTCGTTTATCAGATTTAAAGATCATAAATCTGACGATATGAAAAAACTATTACTTATTTCTTTGCTCTGCATAAACTGTACTTCATTTGCTCAAAGCCAGGCAAACTCATTGGTTAACCTTGATCTGAGCAAGAAAAAATTTCAGGTCTTCTCAAAAAGCCCCTGGCACCAATCGTATCAACAAGCGGCAGTACATTTCGGATTAAAAGCAGGAGTAAACTATAGCAACATGAATTTTAATAAAGGATATCCGGCTCCCGAAACGCCTGTGAAAGCATCATGGAAGCCTGGATTTGTATTTGGTATTGCAATGGAAGTGCCATTATACGAAAGCTTTTATATACAGCCTGAATACTTGATTTCTCAACTGGAAGGAGAAAATAAACAATCGGGTGTAAACTACTCCATGACTTATTTCTCGCTGCCTGTTCTATTTAAATACAAACTTACCGAGGGGCTTGCTTTACTGGTCGGGCCAAAATTTGATTTATTAATCAAGGCAGAACAAAAAGGTGGTTCAGGTGATTCTAACATAACCCACGATACTGAAGAACGAAGTATTGCAGCCGCCGCAGCAATTGAGTTTAATATATTAAGATCCTTTAGCTTCAGCGCGGGATTTATGCAGGGCTTTAATCATATTGGAATTGGCCAGCGGTCTGCTGTAAAAGAATTTAAATATGAATCGGCCAACATAACAGCAACTTTCAAATTATAAAGAAAGTAATAAATAACATAAACTGATTGCTCAAAAAAAGAGCCCTCTGAATGCAGAAGGCTCTTTCCTCAGACCCAAAATCCTTAGTAATAATATCTGTTACCCTGTTGTTTTTTACGTTGTCCGGGAGGCATTCCATGAGGATGATTTCCTTTTCGGCCATTATTTGATTTGCCGTAGCCGTCGTTTCCTGAATTTGTATACACCTTAACCCGATCAGTTCTCATTTCGTAATGTCCTGGAATAACGCGTGTGCCAATTCCCAGTATACCTCTGGTTCTATATTCAGGAATCCATACGCGTCGTTCGATTATCTGCCAGCGATATTCTCCTCTATCATCGTTGTAAACTCCAGGCTCGTATGACCTGTTTACCACCTGATCTCTATTGTATTGCGCCATTGCGCTATTAGCCGTTAATGCTGCAAAAACAGCCAAAAAATAAATCAATCTTTTCATTTTATTATCTGAGAGTTTAATATCGGCAAGGTAATGCAGCAAGATGAAGCGAAAATGAATTTTTCGGATTATGTTCATTTATTTTGAAATGTCTTGAAGAATCAGGGCAATCTCAGGGCAGAAGGCAAATGAAAAGGTAAAGGCGCTTTTATTGTTTATTTTTTTATTAAAAGTACAAAAAGTGCAACTATTTGGCCCAAAAGGCATTGGGATAGTCTTCTACATACGGTTCGTGAGCATCGTTAATCCGCCTGCCCATTTCATTTAATTGCTGCTCGCTTATATTATTTTCCATGTAAGGGAACAACGTACGTTCTTCAAATCGAATATGTGCTTCTACCAAATCTGCGAGTTGTAATAGCATCTCTTCATCAGCATCTGGCAATCTGTTGATTAAATCGCTTATTTCAGAGTGCTCCCGAACCGTTCTTTTCCTATACTCATCGTCGGTATTTAAATAAATAAGAACCTGATCTTCTTCTTCCAGAAAATGTGGAATCAAGGCTTTGATTGCAAAATGAGAAATGTAACTTACCATTTCTGCGATTGAAACGTTACGCTTCAAACCCTGTTTGATCTTCCATCCTAAAAGGAGTCCGTGGTGATGATCGCGGGATAATTCGATCAGGTTCTTATTTCTTTTCATCGTTCAGTTTTTTAGTGTGAAAATTTACAGTCCTAAATCTTTTTCAAGTTGGATAGCCTTCGGAAAGAGAATATTATTCTCTAAATGAACATGATTAAACAAGTCATTTTCGAATTCCTCCAATTTTTTGTAGAGAATTGTATAAGAATTGCAAGCATCTATAGGCAAGGTGTAGTTATCTGTTGCTTCACGAATTGCGGCCAAATCTTCACCGGCCTGCTCATGTTCCACTTCCATCATTTGCGTAGGATTATTTACGGATCCGAAAGATGCAGGAGATAAAGGTGTATTATTTTTTGCAGCTGCAGCTAACTCTTTAATGTAAGGAAACAAGATCGCCTCCTCTTTCATCAGGTGCAAACTGAAATCTGATGCTATCCGAGCAAACACCTGCGCTACCTCGATTACCTCCGGATGCCTGTCGCCATGCACACGAGCAACCTTATTGGCCAATTCTGATATGAAAGGAATATTTTCTTTCACGTAATTGTGATGCGTATTAATAATGTAATCGGTTAAGAACGACAGATCCCATGTATCAAAACTGAGAGAGGTATTTTGCTCATCTTCCAGGTTTGATAACTCTGCTTTCACTTTCTCAACAACCATCCCCTTGGTATCGCAAACTTCCTCCAGAGTTTTTTTCCCGCCACAGCAAAAGTCAATTCCGAATTTTTTAAAAACCTGTGCTTTCCGGTAATCTTTAGCCACCATTTCTCCAATGGTTTCCTGAGGCTGACTAGCATCGATTTTGCCGATCTTAACATTCCACCATTCTGGGCCATTGTCGATATATTCCCAGGTAAATACGTTGCCCCTCTCGCCTAACAATTGATAATAAAGCGGCTTCGGATCATGGTCGTTATGAATAACAAATGCCTGTCCGGGGTTTAAAGAATCGAATTTTTCAAAAATCTGAGGATGTTTGAAGCGAGGTTCAATTTGAGTTACGTCAAGAGTTAAAACAGTTTCCATATTTTGTCTATAATAATAAAAGATATTTTTGTCTTCTATTACAAAGAAGAAAATATTTAAAGAGGAATAAAATGATATTGATCACATTTAGAAAATAAAAAATGCCTGGCTTTACAACCAGACATTTTTTAACAACTTGTTCTATGTTAGTTTGCAGGAGCTAATTCGCCTGAATTAAAGCTAAAAGAATAAGGCATAACTAAAAGCGGAACTTTAGTAGAATGAGCTAATTGTTTACTTATACTGCTATGGAATAAGCCTTCAAAAAAATCGTATCGCTTATGCACCAGTGTTAAAATATCTACCTTTTCAACATCGCTTATTTCCATTAATCCTTTAGGCACATTATCACCTTTTATGGTGTTATAAGACAGCCTTGTATTAACTTCATCCATCTGTTCGATGATTGAGTACTCAACAGCCTTTTCGGCCTGGCTTAGAGGCAGGTCCAAAGGAGAAATATGTTTAACAGATATTTCTGCATTGAATGGCTTTGCAAATTGGGCCAGGTATGAAATAACCTTCGAATTATTAAAAGTAAGATCGGTGGCATACGCGATATTACGAATACCTTTAAATCTTGTGTTTTCGGGAACAATTAATACAGGTCGATTAATACTGTCGAGGATATCGTTGGTATGGCTACCCATAAAGAACCGTGACAGGCCTTTTTGCTTATTTGAGCCTATAATTACCAAATCGATCATTTTCCCATCTACCACTTTACCTGCAACTTCTGTTAACATATCCAGATCATTAATGTAGGATATAGATGGACAGAAAGTGACCGTTTGTTCTTCATTAGAGAGCATTTGATGCAAATGCATGCCAACCTCCCGTAAACGCTTTATCGTTTGATTTCGCAAAATCAAATGGTCTGCTACAGGATACGTTAATTGTTCTGTAACTTCTAATGCATGACAAAGAAAGATGTTGGCCCTAATCTTTAATGCCATATGCATTGCATATTCTGCAGCCGATTTAGCCCGATCAGAAAAATCTGTAAGTACCAGTATATTTTTCATGCTTATAAATTTTTATGTAAAAATCGAACGATAAACTTCAATATAGAATGACGGAAATCATCTCGGGACATGACCGTTAACAGAGAGTAGTTTAATCTTACCGACGAACTTTAAGGAGATTATTTTTTGTTCGGGTTGATTAGTGGCACAAAACAGGATCAGAAAAAATGACCCTGATGATCAGTTAAATCTACCTGGCAAATGCATAAAAGACCTTTATATTGAATTGTTTTTATGAAAAACAAGATCTATTCTCCCGAAAAAAACGCCGGCATCTGGTTAGACCAGGAACATGCCTATATTTTTAAATTGAACGACAATTTTGAATACGAGCTTCAAACTATTGACGCTGATCTGGGTCATGAAGAACATGAGAGTAAAAAGTACTCGAACATGAAGCACATGTATTTAAATCAGGAAAGAACACAAAGGCGCCAGCATCAACAAATGCTAAAATTTTTTGATAGTATAAGCTCTGCCATTCGCGATGTTAAATATCTTTACATATTTGGTCCGGGGAGTTCTAAGCATGAACTGAATAAGTTTATTGAAAAAGCCGGAAAGAAATTCGCATTCAGGGTCATGGCGGTTGAGGCCGCCGATAAAAAGACCGAACCACAAATGTTAGAACAGGTAAAAAATTATTTCAAGAGTTTAAGTTTTGAAGATTCACAGCGACAATTGTTATCCTCAGAATAGCAAATCCATTTGAACCCAATACAGCAATTTTAGACAGCAAGAGGTTTGAAAACTGATTCGAAAGGTGATTGAACTTGCCTGATTCTTCTGATTAAGGTTATAAAAAAACGTGACCTCAATCATTCCATAGCTGATTATAGTAGCGCAACTTTATCAACGTTAAGCCGCGTCATAATTAATTGAAAAACAACTAATTATTGACTAAGCCGCAAAAATAAATCAATTATAATACAGTCAGCGATGAGAAAAATATTACTTATTGACGATAATGAAAATTTTAGAGAAGATGTAGCTGAGATACTTCAGCTCTCTAATTATATCACACTCACCGCAGCAGACGGAAAAACAGGGGTCGAAAAAGCACTTAAAGAGAAGCCAGATTTAATAATTTGCGATGTGTCTATGCCTCATATGGACGGATTCAGTGTACTTCATATTTTGAGCAGGCACCCTGAAACCATTGCCATTCCCTTTATTTTCATGACAGGGAAGAACGAGTTAACCGACATCCGAAAAGGGATGGGTATGGGCGCAGATGATTACCTGGTAAAGCCCTTTGACGAAACAGATCTATTAAATTCGATAGAAATGCGCTTGAGTAAAACTCATGCCTTAAAAGGGAAACTTACTGAAATTCAGCAAAACATCGTAACGTTTATCAAAGAGATCAGACTAAATGGAACTGCCAGTCTGTCGATCGTCGATACATCGGTTCAAAAATACAAAAAGAAGCATATTCTATATTCAGACGGCCAAAAAGCATCAGTTGTGTATTTCATGGTTAGCGGAAAGGTAAAGGAGTATATGATTAATGAGGAGGGCAAGGAGCTAATTACAAATATGTACGGCAGAGGCGATTTCATAGGTTATACCACCATTCTGGAAAACACGCTCTATAACGAAACGGCTCAAATTATAGAAGAAGCTGAATTGCTGCTTATTCCAAAAAAAGATTTCCTCCAGCTAATAAATAACAACCTGCAGGTGGCAAACGAATTCATTGGCATGCTATCGCATAACGTATTAATCAAAGATCAAAAGCTTTTGCAGCTGGCCTACAGTTCTCTTCGGAAAAAAGTTGCTACCGGTATAATTGAAGTGATCGATAAATTTAAAGACAAGCGCGATGGTAAACCTGTAATTGTGATCTCTCGCGAAGATTTAGCCAATGTGGTAGGTGCCGCTCAAGAGTCGCTCAGCAGAACCCTTAAAGAGTTTAAAAACGAACAACTCATCGACATGCTTGAAGGTAACATTGTAGTTTTAAACGATACCAAGCTCAGACACCTTACTTTTTAAATCACCATCTTTAAATGAAAAAGCGGCCTTTTCAGAGCCGCTTTTATTGGGTGGTAGCCTAAACTATTTCACGCTTTTTCGCTTTTTGATCAGACACTTCAAGCTTCCCTTCAAAAGCTTTTATATAGATCTGTTTAAGTTCGCTTATAAGGGGATACCGAGGATTAGCTCCTGTACACTGATCATCGAAGGCCTGCTCGGACATGGCGTCGATGCTTGCGTAAAACTTTGCTTCTGTTACGCCAAACTCTCGTATTGACTTAGGAATACCAATTTGCGATTTCAGGTCATCAATTGCCTTAATCAACAGCTCAATTTTCTCTGTCTCGTCCTTCCCTCCAAGATTCAAATAATCAGCAATCCTGGCGTATCTCCATTTTGCATTCGGGTATTTATATTGAGGGAATGCTGCTTGTTTACGAGGATTATCCACAGCATTAAACCTGATCACTTCGGTGATTAGCATGCCGTTCGCCACGCCATGAGGAACATGATGAGAAGCTCCTAATTTATGGGCCAGAGAATGGCAAACACCTAGAAAGGCATTCGCAAACGCCATTCCTGCAATAGTAGAAGCATGAGCCATTTTCTCTCTCGCCTTCAGGTTCGCCGCTCCATAGTTATATGCATCAGGCAAATACTTGAAAATTAAACGAATTGCTTCGAGAGCCAGGCCGTTTGTAAACTCTGAGGCGAGAACAGAAACATAGGCCTCGAGTGCATGCGTTAGAGCGTCGATACCGGAAGCCGATGTTAGGCTTTTCGGCATGTCCATCATCAGCTCGGCGTCTACAATTGCAATATCCGGAGTTAGTTCATAATCGGCCAGAGGGTATTTGATATCTGTATTTTCATCGGTAATAACTGCGAATGGGGTAACTTCAGAGCCTGTTCCAGCAGATGTTGGCACAGCCACGAACAACGCTTTTGCACCCATTTTCGGAAATGCATACACCCGCTTACGAATATCCATAAAACGCATTGCCAGGTCTTCAAAACGTTCCTGAGGATGCTCATATAGCACCCACATAATTTTTGCAGCATCCATGGGCGATCCACCGCCCAAAGCAATAATAGTATCAGGTTTAAAGCTGATCATCTCGGCAGCACCTTTTCTGGCGGTAGCAAGTGTAGGGTCGGGTTCCACATCAAAATATACCGTATGCTCAATTCCCTGCTCGTCTAACACCTTGGTTACATGATCTGTAAAACCCATATCATACAAAACCTTATCCGTAACAATAAAAACCTTCTTCTTACCCAGTTCTTTTAATTCTCTTAGAGCTACAGGCAAACAACCGTATTTAAAGTATACCTTTTCAGGGACTCTGAACCATAACATATTTTCGCGTCTGTTAGCCACGCTTTTAATGTTTAATAAATGCTTAACTCCCACATTCTCCGATACAGAGTTTCCGCCCCAGCTTCCGCAACCCAGAGTTAAAGACGGTGCCAGTTTAAAATTGAAAATATCGCCGATGGCACCCTGCGATGAAGGCATGTTGATGATTGCCCGCCCGGTTTTCATTGCTGCGCCGAATTTCTCCACTCTGTCGGTATTCTTCTGCGCATTTGTATACAAGACCGAGGTATGTCCAAATCCGCCCAGTTTAACCAGCCTCACTGCCTTTGCCAATGCATCGTCAAAATTTTTTGCCTTGTACATAGCCAAAACAGGCGATAGTTTTTCGTGTGAAAAAGGCTCTTCGAGCTCGACAGATTCCACTTCTCCTATTAACACCTTCGTTTCGTCGGGAACAGTAATACCAGCAAGCGCAGCGATTTTTGCAGCAGGTTGGCCCACAATGTTTGGATTTAAAATACCGTTCATTAATAAAATCGCACCTACTTTACTTACTTCATCCTTCTTGAGAATATAAGCGCCGCGTTCAAGAAATTCCTTTTTTACCTCCTCATACACCTGCTCGATCACAATTACGCTCTGCTCTGATGCGCAAATCATACCATTATCGAAAGTTTTTGAAAGGAGAATAGAACTTACAGCCATTTTTATATGAGCTGTTTCGTCCAGAATCGCGGGAGTATTACCGGCTCCTACCCCGATCGCCGGCTTACCTGACGAATAAGCCGCCTTTACCATACCCGGTCCACCGGTTGCCAGGATCAGGTCGGCATTAGCCATAACAATTTGCGACAGATCTACTGTTGGTTCGTCAATCCAGCCAATTATACCTTCTGGTGCACCTGCTTTTACTGCAGCATTTAGAACAATTTTAGCTGCCGCGATGGTAGAGTTCTTAGCTCGCGGATGTGGGGAAAAAATAATGCCATTACGGGTTTTTAGCGCAATGAGAGCCTTGAAAATAGCGGTAGATGTAGGGTTCGTGGTAGGCACCACCGCAGCAATTACCCCTATGGGTTCTGCTATTTTGATTATTCCGAAAGCTTCATCAGTTTCAATAACTCCACAGGTTTTCTCGTTTTTGTACTGGTTGTAGATATACTCCGACGCAAAATGATTCTTAATTACCTTGTCTTCAACAAGGCCCATTCCGGTTTCATCAACCGCCATTTTAGCCAGTTGTATGCGGGAGTTGTTTGCCGCGATAGCCGCTTGTCTGAAAATTTCATCTACCTGCTCCTGGGTAAATGTAGAAAATTGCCTTTGAGCCTCTCTGACTCTTTCGATCTGTCGGAGGAGTTTCTCTGAATTGGTTGCTTTCATGATTACGATATTTACATTAACACTGAATATTCATTAAGAAATAATCAATCTTTTCAGATATTTATTTCAGTTAACTAAAGTTCGTGTAAATGGTACACTAACATCGTGACACTCATCAAAGAGGCCAATGACAGTAATCAAATAAAAAAGATTTTGGTGATGCCGGCTGAACGGCGGGTATTAAAATAAGAGAACTTTTTATAAAATTTCCAGAGGGGGAAAAACGAGTTTTATTTTAAAACTATATTTTCAAAATACTTCTCAAATATCGTCTTCGCCAGGTTTTTGACTTCGCTGGAAGGAACAGGAGTATCCTGTAGCGGATAGGTGATGTTCATAAACTCCCATTTATGCATTCCCAACTGATGAAACGGAATTATTTCAACCCGTTCAACAGTTTTATATCTGCTAAAATGCATCCCCCACTCTTCAATGTATTCTTCCTGATCAGACCAACCCGGAACCAATACATATCGAAGCCACATTTTCTTGCCGGTTGATTCGCGGTAAGCTGCCAGCTCGAGCGTGGTTTTATTTGATTGTCCGGTCAGTTTCCGGTGCCATTCATCATTGATATGTTTTACATCCAGCAGCAAGATATCAGTATATTCCAAAAGTTCGTGCACTTCAGGAGTATTCAAACGTCCGTTCGAATCAAGACATGTATTAATTCCATTTTCATGCAATTGCTTAAAAAATGTAGTGAGTTTTGTTCGTTGAAGTAAAGGCTCTCCTCCCGAAACGGTAACACCGCCATCGTAACCAAAATAGTTCCTTTGTCTGATGGCCCGTTTTACCAACTCACTGATTTCGACCAGGGTACCTCCTTTCACATCTAGTGAATCCGGATTCTGGCAATAGAGGCACCGAAATTGACATCCCTGCACAAATACAACCATACGCACTCCCGGCCCGTCATGCGTACCGAATGTCTCCAGAGAATGAATCCTTAAATGTTCCGGATCATTCTCGTTTAACTTCGCTGCTTCACTATCCTGTAAAGGGAAATACATTGCTTTGGAATTAGAAATGATTGATTTTGCAATATGCTACAATCATTCGGTGGCTGCAATTTATTTAAAAAAAAAGCCGGGCTGGTTTAGAGCCCGGCTATGCAATATAACAAACACAAATTACATACTTTCATGAAAAGTACGGGTAATTACCTCGAGCTGATGAGCTCTTGAAAGCCTCACAAAATTAACAGCATATCCTGACACCCTGATAGTCAGCTGCGGATAATTCTCTGGATGTTCGTAAGCGTCGATTAATGTCTCTCGATTAAGCACATTTACGTTTAGATGATGGGCACCTTGTTTAAAATATCCCCCCAAGGTACTGGCAAGGTTTTTAATCTGCTCTGCCCTGTTGTCGCCTAAAGATTTGGGAACCATAGAGAAAGTATTTGAAATACCATCCTGAGCATCGTTATAATCAAGTTTACAAACAGAATTTAAAGAAGCGATTGCGCCGCTTGAGTCTCTGCCGTGCATAGGATTCGCTCCGGGAGCAAATGCCTCTCCGGCTTTTCTTCCATCCGGAGTTGCCCCGGTGTTTGTGCCGTACATTACATTTGAGGTAATAGTAAGCAGGGACAAGGTTGGAGTAGAATTCTTGTAGGTTGCATGCTTGCGAAGCTCATTGATAAAAAATGAAGTAACTTCTTTTGCAATATTATCTACCCGGTCGTCATCATTTCCATATTGCGCATATTCGCCTTCAATTTTAAAATCAACGGTCAGCCCTTTTTCATTGCGAATAGGCGTAACCCTGGCATATTTTATTGCAGACAAAGAGTCGGCAATAATCGAAATTCCGGCAGCGCCATAAGCAATATCAATATGCGGATCGGTATCAACCAAAGCCATTTGAGCTCTTTCATAATAATACCTGTCGTGCATATAATGGATAATGTACATTGCCTTTGCATAAACTCTCGCAAGCTCGCTCAGGGTGCGTTTAAATACGTCCCACACTATGTCATAATCCAATTCGCCTTCCGGGATAACTGGAATGTTTTTAATCACTTCTACACCATCATGTTCTTCCCTACCCGCATTTAGAGCTATTAATAAAGCCTTAGGTAAATTTGCTCGGGCACCGAAATGCTGAATGGATTTTCCAATTTCCTGGTAAGAAACGCAACAGGCAATTCCATAATCATCTGAACCGCGGCTGCCACGCATTAAATCGTCATTTTCGTATTGGATAGACGAGGTATCGATGGATACCTGAGCACAGAATTTTTTAAAACCTTCAGGTAAATTATCAGACCACAGAACAGTTAGATTCGGTTCGGGTGACGGACCTAAATTATATAAGGTTTGTAAGAAACGAAAGGAAGTTTTAGTAACTTTTGTACGTCCGTCATGTAAAATCCCGCCGATTGATTCTGTGACCCAAGTCGGGTCGCCACCAAAAATCTCATCGTAAGATGCCGGGCGCAAATGACGAATTAAACGCAATTTCATTACAAACTGATCGATCAATTCCTGAGCTTCCTCTTCGGTAAGTAAGCCTGCTTCGATCTCTCTTTCGATATAAATATCAAGAAAGGAAGATACATTGCCTAAAGACATGGCAGCTCCGTCTTGCTCTTTAACCGCAGCCAAATAGGCAAAATATACCCATTGAACCGCTTCGGTTGCATCTTCTGCCGGACGACTGAGATCAAAACCATACTCGGCAGCCATTGTCACCATATCTCTCAAAGCACCTATCTGGGCGTTGATCTCTTCACGTAAGCGAACTTTGTGCTCGCTCATTTCGCCATCGACATTTATTAAATCAGCTCTTTTCGCTTTAATAATCCGGTCAACTCCATACAAAGCCATGCGCCGAAAATCCCCGATGATGCGTCCGCGGGCATAATTATCAGGTAATCCCGTTAAAACATGTTTTGACCGAAACGCGCGAATTTCAGCATCGTATGCATTGAACACCCCTTCATTATGATTTTTGGCATAATTGAAAATTTCATGAACTCTTTCAGAAACCTTTAAACCTCGTTCTTGAACTGCAGATTCAACGAGTTTAATACCGCCAAAGGGCTTCATCGCACGTTTGAGTAATTGATCCGTCTGCAATCCGACAATCACCTCATTTTCTTTATCTATATAACCGGGCGCAAAAGCCGTAATCGATGAAATGGTATCGGTGTCGATAGCCAGAACTCCATTATTTTCTCTTTCATCCAGTAAGGATTTCTTTACTGAATCCCACAGCTGACTTGTTTTAAAAGAAGGGCCTTTAAGAAAAGATCCATCGCCATTGTAAGGCTTAATATTGTTTAAAACGAAATCATAAACATTAATTTCTGAACTCCATTTTCCGGATTCGAACGGGATATTGGTGACATCTATTTTCATACCGTGAGTATTAATATGAATCAAATTTATGGAGCTATTTATGCGGTTAACATGACTTATATCACGACAAAATATGATTTTGATATTTACATGTTTTTTATTAAAAAAATAAAATTATGACAAATAATGTCAGATATTTTATAAAAAAATAAATTTAATGCGGATAAAAACCTAAGAATTGTCAAATTAACAACAGGCGATTTTTGAGTTATTTTTTTTAAAAAAAAGCCCCGGGCTTTTGGGGATACCCAGGTGCTTTTCACTAACCAACTAACCGATTTTTTTATTTTTTTGCTGAGGATTTCTCGAAGAAATCAGGTTTAATGTTAATAGACAAATATGCCCATTGAGGAGTGTGATCTGTTTGCCCAACAGTTCCTTTCTTTACATATTCCAAACTATTGGTAGCTGCCATAAAACTATAACCGGCTTCGAGAATTATAAATTTGTTAATAGAATAATTGGAAACCAGGTCCACTTCGTTGCCTAAGTTTGTTTTAATTTCAGGATTTTCAGGAAGGCTGTTGTTCAACATAGTTTCCGCAAGTTCAAAGTGATGTATATCACAAGCCAAAGCAAATTTGCCCGAAGTGTATTTGGTTTTAAAATACGCGTCTTGAAGCCCTCCTGCAGGAGATCCGGTGCCAACGTAAAAGTAGTCCATATACCCCCAAAACTTATGAGCAGTAGGATATAAAGGATCAAACCTGTGAGTACTTGAAGGAGATACTGATGGTTTATCGCCTGAAAGATAATCGTAACCGGGACCAAATGAGAATCTTCCTTTTTGAAATAAAACACTGACTGTATAATGTTCGGCATTTAATTTAAGCCCCTCCTTATCTTTTCCGCTTTGAAAATATGCACCAATGGAATAGGTCTTCTTTAAATTGTTTCCAAGGCTTCCTGATAATAATCCGCCGTAAGTTAACCTGCTATTTACCCCTTTTTGATCGTATCGTCTGCCATAAACATAGCCCCGGCTCAAATTGCCTACCGAATCTATGCGATACCTGGAGAAATCATCTTTAAAAATCAATCCTGAAAGCTTAGACTTGCCAAGTGCCTTGCTCAGATAAATAAATTGAATTGCTTTATACTCCTGATTCAATCCATTTGTACTTACTGCATTCAGCAACACAGGTTTGCCCGATTTACTACTATTTGCACTTACAGAACCATTCGGAGCAAGTGGGATCATCCCCGAAGGGGAAACGACAAGTTCGCCCTGAGAGTTCGTAACATATTGGGGGACATTTCCTGCAACATACTTGGTTCCGGTTACACCAAAAGCATCACTATTTTGATTGAAGCCCGCACCCAGATCAAGCTGCCAGCCTTTTTGCAGAACTTTTAATAAAGCTGCATCATGTCTTCGTGCTTGCTGTGCCCAATCCAATTCACCAAGCAAACGGGCATCGTCATAATTTAAAACCTGCCTGCCTATTTTAAGACTCAGATTATCCAGCCATTTGGTCCGTATGGTGCTGTCTTTTGAATTGAGCAGAAAAATCTCAGCCCATCCTTCGTGTAACATCAAACGGTTACCATCTGCATTGCTGATAGTTGAAGCATCTTGGCCCCAAACCCTGACATCCTGCACCGATGCATTAAAATTCAGCCTGTCCCACTTATATCCGAAGGTAAGCCGGGTTCTTTGCGATGTAAAAAATGCCGAAGATGCATCTACCGGATTTAGTGTACCAACCCCGTCTCTGAGTTCCGAACGGGTTCTTAACTGACCTGTCAAAGATATTTGCGCAATTGAATAAAAGGGTAAAAGGCAAGATGAAATTGATAGCGCGATGAAAATTTTATTTAACTTCTGGAACATTCTTATTTAAATCAAACCGTTATTAATCTACAAATTCAGGTATATCTGTACTCTCGTATTCTTGCATAAAGCTTTCCTTTTTTTGCTCTTCTCGAAGTTTTCGAATTTCCAACCTGATCAGGAAAGAGACAGTTAAGGCCACTACAAGCAATCCTGCAAAACAATATAAAGTGTTGTTATAGCTGTTTGTAGCCGTGCGGGTCCAGGCGGCAAATAACGGACCCGCCATACCTGCCGCAGCCCAGGCTGTTAAAATATACCCGTGTATTGCCCCCAATTGTTTGGTTCCAAACATATCGCCGATGTAAGCTGGGATAGTTGAAAAGCCACCACCGTAGCAAGATAGGATCAGGAATATAACTCCCTGGAAAAGAATAGCATTATGCAAGCCAGGAAGAAGGAAATAGGCCAAAATTTGAAGACTGAAAAATATAGTATACATATTTGGACGTCCGATATAATCGGAGAATGAAGCCCATCCGATTCGTCCCCCTCCATTAAACAATCCCATGACACCTACCATAGCAGCTGCTGCAACAGGTGTCAGACCGGCAACTTCTTGAGCCATCGGAGAGGCTACCGATATAATTGCGATACCGCAGGTAATATTAATAAAGAGCATCGTCCATAAATACCAGAAACGTTTTGTTTTTACTGCTTCATTGGCCGATAACTGAGAAAGATCGTTGTTTATTTTCATTTTTCCTGATGCAACACCGGCCTGCATACCTGCGGGAATCCACCCTGCCGGCGGGGCTTCAAGATATCGGGAAGAAGCAAAGATGATTGTAAAATATGCACTTCCCATTATGAAGAAAGTATTCGCAATTCCGACAGATGATATTAATCTAACAATAAGGGGACCGCTGATTAACGCGGCGAAGCCAAAGCCCATAATGGCAAGTCCGGTTGCCAACCCTCGCCTGTCCGGAAACCATTTGACCAGTGAAGACACCGGAGTAATGTATCCTATTCCTAATCCGATGCCACCTAGCACACCATATGACAAGTATAACAAAGGCAAAGACTCAAGTTTAATAGCCAGTCCCGAACCTGCTATTCCAAGTCCGAAAAAAAGTGCTGCAAGTAACCCGGATTTTTTGGGACCATGTTTTTCAAGATAATGGCCCAGGAAGGCGGCTGATGTACCCAGAAAGAAAATAGCAAGGCTAAAAGTAAATTGAGTTTCTTTTAATCCCCACCCAAATTTCTCGATTAAGGGTTTTGTATAAACACTCCATGCATATACAGAACCTATTGATATGTGAATTCCTACAGCTGAAGCAGCTATTAGCCACCTGTTTTTTACTTTTTTCATCTCTATTAGGATTATTTCTATGCCACAAAATAACACAGGCCAAACTGGGGAGTAGGTGATTCCAATCATGATAAAATTTGATTGACATTCAGGATGAGCTTATTTCTTACAAACTCTGAAATCAATACACCTTAGTGCGCAAACCTGGAAACCATCGGAACGAGATAAAAAGGCAATTTAAGGCAAGGAGCAACAAAAAAAGCTGCACTCCGGCAGCTTTTTTCTTATGTTTTTGTTTAACAATTCTTATAACTGCAGCAAACCGATACACTGGTTAGCAATTTCCAGTTCCTCGTTGGTGGGTATAATCAACACCTTTGTTCGTGCCGCGGGTGTATTAATTTCTCTGATACCGGGGGGCCGTAAAGAATTTTTTTCATCGCTGATTGTGATTCCAAAAAACTCCATATCTGCACAAACGAGTTCGCGTGTATAGGCATCATTTTCACCTACTCCGGCTGTAAAAATAATAGCGTCAAGTCCGCCGAGTGCGGCGATATAAGATCCAATGTATTTCTTAATTCTGTAAGCATACATATCATAAGCCAGCTTAGCATTCTCATTTCCCTCTTCTATCGATTTCCTGATATCCCGCATATCACTATAGCCGGTTAATCCCAGCATTCCGCTGCGTTTATTAAGCAAATTGCTTACCTGTTCAATATCATAACCTAAGTGCGATACAAGATGAAACACAATCGAAGCATCTATATTTCCACTCCGTGTACCCATAATTAACCCATCCAGAGGTCCCATACCCATACTGGTATCAATACATTTACCACCATCTACCGCAGCCATACTGCATCCGTTTCCGAGATGAATGGTAATAAGTTTAGCATCCGGTTTGTTGAGGTATTGAATTGCCTGCTCGGCAACGTATTTATGACTTGTGCCATGAAATCCATAAACACGAATCGCGTAATCGGCATAATAGGATTCGGGAATTGCATAACGGAATGCTTTCTCGGGCATAGTTTGATGAAACGCTGTATCAAATACCGCTATCTGAGTTGCCTTGGTAAATATCTTCTCGGCTACCTCAATACCCAAATATCCTCCTGGATTGTGCAAAGGAGCAAGTGGAAATAATTTCTTTATTTCGTCTTTTACTTCCGATGTAATGATCGTTGTTTTAGAGAAACTCTCGCCACCATGCACTATCCTATGCCCCACTACTTCAATCTCGTCGGGATTTTGAATAACACCAATGCCGGCCTCAGTCAACAGATGCCCCACTTCGAACATCCCGGCTTCATGATCCGGCAAATCAAGCGTTCGTCTGACTACTTTTTCTTCCCCATCTGTATAAACCTTATGGGTAATAATCGAATTTTCCAAGCCAATTCTTTCTACCAGTCCGCTGCATATTGGCTGCTCGGATGGCATTTTGAAAAATTGATATTTTATAGAGCTACTGCCTGAATTTATTATAAATATGTTCATGAATGAAAAGGAAGTTTAAGTATTAAATATCTGGTATTAGGTACGAAGTACCAAGTATTAAGTAGCTAGTACTTGGTACCCAGTGTTAAGTATAAGTCGGATTAAAAGGCCTCATCTTGAGCTTGAATAGCCGTAATAATTACCGTATTAAAAATATCATCCACGGTGCAACCACGACTCAAATCATTAACAGGTTTATTGAGTCCCTGCAACATGGGCCCGATCGCCAAAGCACCGGTTTCGCGTTGTACCGCTTTATATGTATTGTTACCGGTGTTTAAATCCGGGAAAATCAAAACGCTGGCTTGCCCTGCAACATCCGAATTCGGCATTTTTTGTTTTCCAACTACCGGATCAACTGCGGCGTCGTATTGAATAGGTCCTTCAACTTTCAGGTCTGGGCGTTTTTCTTTTACAATTTCTGTCGCACGTCTTACCTTTTCTACGTCTTCGCCAACCCCCGATGTACCTGACGAATAGGATAGCATGGCGATCCGGGGTTCTATGCCAAAACGCTTGCTGGTTTCGGCCGACGAGATTGCAATCTCAGCCAGTTGGTCTGCTGTTGGATTCGGGTTAACCGCACAATCGCCAAAAATCGAAACCCGATCTTCGAGACACATAAAGAACACAGAAGATACCGTAGAAATCCCCGGTTTAGTTTTTACAAACTGCAAGGCTGGTCTGATGGTGTGTTGTGTGGTATGGGTAGCGCCGGAAACCATCCCATCTGCATCACCTTTAAATACCATCATTGTACCAAAATAAGATACATCCGTCATTAAATCCCGTGCCATTTCTAAAGTCACATTTTTGTCCTTCCTTAGCTGATACAATGTCTCCACGTAATTAGAGTAATAATCAGAATCAGCAGGATCTATTATTTTAACACGTTCGTCTAAATGAATACCTAAACGTTTTAAAGAAGCACCAATTTCAACAGGGTTACCCAGGAGTGTCAGCGTAACAATTTCTTGTGATATTAACCTGGCCGCAGCTTTTAAAACACGGTCGTCATTCCCTTCGGGAAGAACAATGTTTTTTATCTTCTGCTTAGCCCACTTACCTAACTGATACTGGAACATATGCGGGGTCATACCATCCGATTCATAGGTAACAATCTTTTTATCCAGAGATAAAACATCTACATATTTATTAAACGTATCAATTGCTAGCTGGATTTTTTTTACGTTATCTGTAGTTATGCGTGGTTTCACCGAGGCAATCTCAGTTATCGTTTGAAAGGTTCCCGTCTGGACGGAAATAATGGGGACCACATTCTGCAAACCCTTAATCAGCCGCACAATTGGTTCTTCAGGTTCCGAGCCCGCAGTAAGTATAATACCTGCAACTTTTGGATAACTGGTAGAAAGATTGGCTTGTAAGGACCCAATAATAATATCTCCACGATCACCGGGTGTAACAATTAAAACATTCTCCTTTATATGGTTTAAAAAATTAGGCACATGCATGGCACCCGTAACAAAGTTATCTACCTGATTAGAAAGATATTCTTCACCAAATAGCAATTTACCGCCCAGGTGCTGATAAAGATCTTTTAAAGTTGGATTCTTAAGCGCTTTATCCGCGGGAATGATCGCCAGAATAGTATCTGCAGGTAACTGAGCACTTAATATCGATCGAACATCATCAACTTGCTCGGGCTCTACTTTATTAGCTACAATAGCCAAAACCTGCACTTCACGGGCTTCAAAATTACGCAAAAGGTTTAAAACATCGTTTATAACCTGTGCCGTGGCCTTTTTTTCTCCTGAAACAACAAGCATTACCGGAGCATTAAGATTTTTCGCAATTTTTATGTTCGATTCAAATTCAAAAGCTGCGCCTTCGCCTTCGTAATCACTCCCTTCCAGAATAGTGAAATCGTAATTTTCCTCGAGCTTTTTAAATTTACTGATAATGGTATCGATCATCTCGCCCTGACTCTCACTTTCCAGATGACGCATCGCCTCCTGACGGGTAAAAGCATAAGCATCTTCGAAATTAATAGGAAGGCCAAAATGCTCAATTATTGTTTGAATATGAACGTCTTTTTTCTCTTTTGGATCGTGATTAATAATTGGCTTGAAATAACCAATCTTCTGAGCTTTACCGAGTAACATGTTAACTAAGCCTAAAGCAATGAGAGATTTTCCACTGAAAGGTTCTGCTGATGCTATAAAAATTGTTTTGGTCATTTTGGATCGATGGGGTGGATCTTTAATTAAATAATATTAAATGTGAAAAAGCAGGGCGGATATCGCGATTAATGCCTTCAAAACAAATCGCTAAAACTCAATTATGAAGCCTGCAAATCATGTTTCAAATCTCATTTCTTTAAGACAGATATTAAGTGACAGCTATCAAAACTAAAAATGATCATCATCATCAAGTTTTACATCAAGTGGCGAAAATTGTTGCCAGTAAAAGCACAGAATATAAAGCGTCGTGACAGAAATTTGTTTTATAACATACAAAACCTAACCCTTGAGTACAAATTACGAAACCAAATTGGTCTCATTAAATATCATAATCAAGTCGGATATGATAGATACTCATTAACATGTTTTTAAATATTGATTTTATAACCGTTAAATCTTTGAGAGTGATATTACTATTATTCAACTGGCCCTGATCTAACTTGTAATCGATAATCCTGTCGACCAGGGAACTGATACTCTCGGCATCTGGCTCTTTTAAACTTCTGGACGCTGCTTCAACAGAATCTGCGAGCATAAGCACACCTGTTTCTTTCGAAAAAGGTATCGGCCCCGGATAACGGAAAATATTCTCATCAATAAATTTCTCAGGAAAATTTTTCAGGAATGACTGGTAAAAATAATCCATGCGGGTATTACCGTGATGTGTTTTTATAAAATCGATAATCAGCTCGGGAAGATGATTTTTTTTAGCGATTTCCACACCTTTATTTACGTGTCTAATAATAATCTGGGCGCTCTCTTCATAAGACAAATCATCATGAGGGTTTCCACCTTTATTTTGGTTTTCAATGAAGTATTGCGGATTTTCCATTTTCCCGATATCGTGATACAAAGCTCCTGCCCTCACCAGCAAAGCATTACCTCCAATATTAAAAATAGCTGCCTCCGCCAGATTTGCCACTTGTAAGGAGTGTTGAAATGTCCCCGGAGCTTTATATGATAACTCTCTTAAAAGCTTGGAATTGGTATTGGTTAACTCCATCAGCGTAACGTCCGATGTTATTCCGAATACCCGTTCAAAAGCATAGATAAGCGGGTAAGCCAGTAATGACAATAATACACTAAAGATAAATGGCACAAAATTAAACCATTCAATCGCCAGTAACGAACCATTTCTGAGCAGGGAAATACCCAGATATGCAACAAAATAACTACATAAAATTAATACCGCCGAAATTAAAAACTGCTCTCTTTTAATCAGATTTTTTATGCTGTAAATTGCTGTAATCCCGGCAATCGTCTGTAGAAAGGTAAATTCAAAACTATTAGAAACAACGAAGCCGGCGATTAGCACAACCAATAAATGAATATTGAGCGCCAGACGAGTATCAAACAAAATCCGGGTGATAATGGGGACTATACAATACGGGAGATAATAAACGCTAGGAATTTGAAGCTTTATGGCCCATGTAAGCACAATTACCATCGTTGTAATCACCAGCAAAATCAAGGATAGCTGCCGGTTATCACTATAAATGTCTTTTCTAAAGAGATATAAAAATACGAGGAGCAAAAATACAACGAGCCCAACCAATAAAAACTGACCGAAGAAAATCAGTTTTTTATTACCGTTAATTTTAGCGTCATCTTCATATGTTTCTTTTAGAGATTCAAGTTTTTGATAAATTTCAGGTGTGATTACAGAGCCATCAGAAACAATTAACTCTCCCTTTTGAACCATCCCCCGGGTAAGTGAAATATTATTTAAAGCCTCCGTTTCAATACTTTCGCTCAGCTGTTCGTCATAGAGATAATTTTGTTGAATGTGATCACTTATTATATCAAGTAACCATGCCTTGTTCCGTATACTTTCGTGAATCTTGAGTTGATTTTCGGCGTATTTTATGGCATTATCTGTGCTCAGTACTTCTAAAGAATTCAATTGCTTCGCAATATTCTCTGTTAATAAAGTGAAGTTATAGTGCGTACCACTGCGTTGGTATTTTTTACTCAGGCTCATTACACCCTGACTATAAATGTCGGTTAAAATTGCCTGACCAACACCTTTATAGGTTTCCTTAAATCTTTGATTAAGTCCTGAGGTGTTCCATTTTAGATCGAAATCGGTAGCAAAACCTTCCAGCTCCGACTGAGCTAATTGCAAATTATTCTGATAGACAGGCAAAACAGATTTTAAAACCTCTGCTTTGTCTATGTTAATTTCTTCCTGGGTTTTCTCAATTGCAAAACTGTAGGGAGATATTAAATCTTTATTCTGCCATATTTTCCCTTTTTCATACTCAAATCTAAACCGTGCATGTTTAGGTAAAACCATTGTAATTACCAGCACAGACAGAATCATCATAACATATTTTGATGCAGATGAGTATTTGCGATATAAAATAAGGTGAGAATTTTTTCTAAATTTTGCCACAGCTTGATCCTAGTTCTATCAAAAATATATAAGTTTTCATAAATCGCTAACTTAGTACAAAAGTAGTTTATACGGATCGATAAATATTAACGTTTATTATTCAGTTTTTAGCATACTCCAATGAAAGAGGTTTACATCTTATCTGCTGTACGTTCTCCTATCGGGAGCTTTGGAGGGAGTTTGTCTTCTTTATCAGCTACACAGATAGCTGCTCTCATAGTAAAAGCGGCCGTAGAAAAATCCGGTATTGAATTCAATTCAGTTCAGGAAATTTTTATGGGCAATGTGCTGCAGGCTAACCTGGGTCAGGCGCCAGCTACACAAGCCGCAAAATTTGCAGGCTTACCGGATATCCCTGCTACAACAATCAACAAGGTATGTGCCTCTGGCATGAAGGCAATTATGCTTGCAGCCCAGGGAATTGCCTTAGGCGATATAGATATTGCTGTCGCCGGCGGAATGGAAAGCATGAGTAATGTTCCGTTTTACCTCGACAAAGCCAGAAATGGGTACAAACTTGGCCATGGTCAACTAATCGACGGCTTAGTTAAAGATGGATTGTGGGATGTATACAACGATTTTCACATGGGCGCTGCTGCCGAACAATGTGCCTGCGATTACAATATAAGCCGGGCAGATCAGGATAATTTTGCAATCGAATCATATAAACGCTCTCAAAGAGCTCAAGCCGATGGCTCCTTTAATGATGAAATAGTGCCAATAGAAATTACGGGAAAAAAGGGCGACAAAACCAGTGTTTCCGTTGACGAAGAACCTTCAACCGTGCAATTTGAAAAAATCCCTTCATTAAATCCTGTATTCAAAACCCAAGGTACTGTAACTGCTGCCAATGCTTCTACGTTAAACGATGGAGCCGCGGCACTTGTGCTAATCAGCGGAGACAGAATGAGAGAATTGGGTTTAAAACCGATAGCGAAAATAATCAGCTATGCTGATGCGCAACTTAGTCCTGAGAATTTCACGACAGCACCATCAAAGGCTATTCCTCTGGCTTTAAAAAAGGCGGCTCTTGACATCTCTGATATTGATTTTTTTGAGATTAACGAGGCCTTTGCTGTAGTGTCTTTAGTAAATAATAAGCTATTGAATATCGACTCGGCAAAAGTAAATATAAAGGGCGGAGCTGTATCTTTAGGGCATCCACTTGGCGCATCAGGAGCGAGGATTTTAGTAACCTTAATTCATACACTGAAACAAAAAGGGGCAAAAGTGGGCGTAGCCGGAATTTGTAATGGCGGCGGCGGGGCAAGTGCAATGGTAATAGAAAATATAATATAAATGAAGTCTATCTTTTCAATAACATTAATTTTAATCAGTTTAACAATTAAGGCGCAGCATTCTGTGCCAAACCGTGCTCCAGGGCAATTCAATGTATATCTTGATAGTTTAAAAGCTTTAAGCTATCAGGTTATTAATAATGCAGCCGAACCCGACCGGTACAATGCAAATTATGCCATGGTAAAAACTTTGGTAAGCACGTTAAAACTACCAAATTCATTCAATTTCAATTTTGATTCGTTAAAAACCATCTCGGTACTTACATCCCCTGATCGTAGATTTAGAATTTTCACCTGGCATGTTATGAACCAGGATGGGAGTTACAGGTATTATGGCACTATTCAAATGAACAACCCATCAGGAAAATTGCAAATGTTTCCTCTGGTAGATCAAACCCATACTTATAAAAAACCCCAGGACACCACCACCACCAATGAAGACTGGTATGGATCGCAGTATTATAAAATCATTCCGGTACTTTACAATGTGCGTACGCCATATTATATTTTACTTGGCTGGAAAGGAAACAATGTAAAATCAACTAAAAAGGTAATTGAAGTTCTGACTTTTAAAGACAAGAAGGCTAGCTTCGGAATGCCTGTTTTCGAAGGTGATAAAGAACGTACCGGAAAAAAACGCATTGTTTACGAGTACAACAGGCAAGTTTCCTTTATGATGAATTACCTTCCAAAGGAAGGCACTATTGTTTTCGACCACCTTGCTCCGCCAGATCCTAAACTTGAGGACAAATATGAACTTTATGGACCAGACATGTCCTATGATGGATATAAACTGGTTAATGGCCGATGGAAATACGTTTTAGATCTTCAGTTAAAAAACCCGCCTTCAGGGATGGATGGAGAGTATAATGATCCGAAAAAACCAACGAAAAAAGTAGTCAACAAACTAAATTAGAAAAAAATGGTTTATTAGATTTAGCGCTTCATATCGAACATATTTTGAATAAGGTTAACATTTATTATATCTGTGTTTATGAAGCATAGTTCCGATTTCCATATTTCTTTCACAACTAAAATCTTAATTACCTTCTTATTTATTCCAGCACTTGCCAGTGCCCAAATTGGCAAAGAGATTACGCTGGAAGACTTTTCCAAGGAAGGAAGATTTACAGCCAAAACCATTCAGTTTTTACCATCTAAGAAAGAAGGGAAAAACTATGTTTGCATGAAGGTATTTACCCTGAGGTTCTACGAAACAATGTATACTGAGCTATATTTGAGGACTCCACAGAAGAATCGCGAAGAATTTAACAATCCTAACTAAAACTATGGCATGTATAGGGGAATACCCGTATTCATCTTTTCAAAAAAATGACTGATTTTATTAGTCAAAACTTGTAGAGGAAAATTACTAATTTAAACAAATCCGATATAGTTCAAAATTCAGGAAATTAACATGGATAAAAAGCACGATATGATTGGCCATCCTCTGGGCTTATTTATTTTATTTTTCACAGAAATGTGGGAAAGGTTTAGTTATTATGGCATGAGAGTGCTCTTTGTACTATATCTAACCGCCGAATATACACAAGGCGGACTTGGATGGTCAAGAGAAACTGCCACGATGCTATATGGGTGGTATACGGGCCTTGTATACATTACGCCCATTCTCGGGGGGTTAATTGCCGACAAATTTTGGGGTTTTAAAAAGGCTATTGTTGTAGGCGCTGCTTTGATGACGCTTGGCCATATTGTTTTAGCAATTGATGCTGTACCTGCTTTTTATGCAGGTTGTGTTCTATTAATAGTTGGAAATGGATTTTTTAAGCCCAATATTTCCTCAATGGTAGGTCAGCTATATCCGGAAGGAAGTCCTTTAAAAGATTCTGCCTATACAATCTTTTACATGGGAATAAATGTGGGCGCATTTTTAGGTATTCTCCTATGTGGATATATTGGTGAAACCGTAGGCTGGCACTACGGCTTTGGGTTAGCTGGTATTTTCATGTTCTTTGGACTCATACAATTTTGGTTTGCGAAAAAATTCTTCGGTATTATTGGCGAAGAACCTATTAAAGCAGTGGCGGTAGATGGCGCTATCATCAAAAACACTCCCCTAACAAAAATAGACCGTGACAGATTAATTGTAATTGCAGTTTTTTCATTCTTCACAATCTTCTTTTGGCTGGCGTTTGAACAGGCTGGTTCATCCATGAACTTATATGCCAGAGATTATACCGATCGGGCTTTAGCTCCAGGCCTTCCGGCGAATTCTTTTAAAGTAATCAATACAATCATCACGTTAATACCCTTAGCTGTTTTGACATGGTTATGGGTAAATATGTTTAGAAAGATAAGAAACGAATACCCCTTAACTGTTGCAGCGATGGGGGCCAGTGTTGTCACCATTTGGGGTCTGGCTTTATGGATGTTAAACAGGCAATATTCAGCCGATGCGCTCGAAATACCCGCGTCCTGGTTCCAGACGTTAAACTCACTATTTATTGTTTTACTTGCCCCTTTATTTTCAGCCTTATGGGTTAGGCTCTCGGGCACCAGACTAAGTCCCGGCGGACCGGTAAAATTTTCATGGGGCTTAATTCTAGTGGCAATTGGATTCGCAGCTTTAGTTTTTGGCTCCATGGGTATACCTGCAGGAGCGGCTACAGCCAGGGTGAGTATCATCTGGCTATGCTTAGCTTATTTGTTCCATACGATGGGAGAACTTTGCGTATCGCCGGTAGGACTCTCCTACATCAGTAAATTATCTCCCAAAAAATTCATTGCCATGATGTTTGGAATTTGGTTCCTTGCTTCTGCTTTGGCCAATTACTTAGGAGGTTTTATGGCTAGTTTCATGGATAAAATATCTGAACAATCCTCCTTATCAAGCTTCTTTATGATATTTGTTATCGCGACTGGAGTAGCAGGTCTGTTATTACTTCTTTTAAATAAGACATTGCGCAAAAAAATGCACGGTATAGAATAAACTGCTTACGTGGTGCAAGAAGTGTTTACTATCTTGCGCCGTTAAAAAATAATATTAGTGTTATCTGATAGCTTAGTACTCATTCCTACTTATAACGAGAAGGAAAATATTGAAAAGATCATCCGCGAGGTATTTTCCCTGACCCATGTTTTTCACATCCTGGTTATCGACGACGGATCTCCAGATGGCACTGCAGAAATTGTCAAACACTTGCAAGGGGAGTTTGCAGGGAAGCTTTACATCGAAGAGCGAGCCGGTAAACAAGGTTTAGGAACCGCTTATATATTTGGATTTAAGTGGGCTCTGAAACACGATTATGAATTTATCTTTGAGATGGATGCCGATTTTTCTCATAACCCCCACGACTTAATTAAACTACGTAAGGCTTGTATTGAAGGCGCGGATGTAGCTATTGGCTCGCGTTACATAAAAGGGGTGAACGTGGTTAACTGGCCAATGAGCAGGGTTTTGATGTCTTATTTTGCCTCTGTGTACGTCCGTTTTATTACGGGAATCTCAATACAGGATGCCACTGCTGGTTTCAAATGCTATCGCCGTATTGTATTGGAAACCATCGATCTGGATAAAATCACGTTCGTAGGATATGCGTTTCAAATTGAAATGAAATTTACGGCTCTACAGCACGGCTTTAAAGTAGTAGAAGTTCCGATAATTTTCACCGACCGAACCGAAGGAACTTCGAAAATGAGCACACATATATTTAGAGAAGCTTTTTTAGGAGTAATTCAAATGAAAATAAGTAGCTGGTTCAGAAAATATCCGAAAGCCCACTCAAGTTCCATGACGAATATGCCCGCCTAAGCGTATACTCAGCATTATTTCTTATTACAATTTCTTATCTTTAATACAAGCTACATCTGTATGAAGAAAGATCTGTATACTTCGCCCGACTATTATTTACTCGATGATTTACTTACCGAAGAGCATAAATTAATAAGAGAAACCGTACGGACCTGGGTAAAAAAAGAACTAAGCCCGATTATTGAAGATTATGCTCAAAGAGCAGAATTCCCGAAAATTCTATTGAAAGGATTGGCAGACCTGGGCGCTTTCGGCCCAACAATCCCTCAGGAGTTTGGTGGCGCAGGTTTAGATAACATTTCACACGGGATAATGATGCAAGAGATCGAACGGGGCGATTCTGGTATACGTTCTACAGCATCTGTGCAGGGCTCATTAGTAATGTATCCAATATTTTCGTTCGGATCAGACCAGCAAAAGAAAACATTCCTGCCAAAACTTGCCTCTGGTGAGTTAATCGGAGCTTTCGGCTTAACCGAACCGGATTTTGGCTCAAATCCAGCAGGAATGAAAACCAATATCAAGGATGATGGAGATTCAGTTATTCTCAACGGATCAAAAATGTGGATTTCGAATGCTCCTTTTGCAGACATCGCAATAGTGTGGGCAAGAAACGAAAAGGACGAAATAACGGGCTTAATAGTTGAACGGGGAATGGAGGGCTTCAGTACTCCAGAAACACATAATAAATGGAGCCTTAGGGCATCAGCGACAGGTGAATTAGTGTTTGATAATGTACGGATCCCGAAAACAAATATATTACCTGGTGTTAGCGGAATGAAAGGTCCATTGAGCTGCCTCAACCAGGCAAGATATGGGATCGCATGGGGCGCATTAGGCGCAGCCATGGACTGTTACGATACTGCTTTGAGATATGCCCAGGAAAGAATTCAGTTTAACAAACCAATCGCAGGATTTCAGCTGCAGCAAAAAAAACTGGCTGAAATGATCACCGAAATCACGAAAGCGCAATTAATGGTTTGGCGATTAGGCGTTCTTAAAAACGATAACCGCGCTTCCGCCGCACAAATATCAATGGCAAAACGTAACAGTGTAGAAACTGCTATAAACATAGCAAGGGAAGCCCGTCAGATACTTGGCGCAATGGGAATTACCGGCGAATATTCAATTATGCGGCATATGATGAATCTTGAATCTGTAATAACGTACGAAGGAACTCATGATATTCATCTGTTAATTACCGGGCAGGATATTACGGGGATTAACGCATTTAATTAATTCGGATTACACCGATTGATTGGATTAACCGATTTAAGGATTATACAGATTGAGAGGATACACTGAATTATATGACTACGATAATTAAGAGCTAAGGTTTTGAAAACCTTATAGCTCTGGTCCATAAAATCGCCTTATCTTTGTAAATGTTTTCGGATAAGCAGAAATACAGCCAGATAATTAAAGACGAAGCCAAGCGTCTGGGTTTTTTATTTTGCGGTATTGCCAAAGCTGAATTCCTGGAAGACGAGGCTCCACGGCTTGAACATTGGCTCAATCAAAGCTATAACGGAGAGATGTCGTACATGGAAAATCATTTCGATAAACGACTGGATCCGACAAAACTTATTGAAGGCGCAAAGTCGGTAATTTCTCTGGGTTTGAATTATTATACACAAGCGGTTCAAACTGACCCAAATGCTCCGAAGATTTCCAAATATGCGTACGGAACAGACTATCACTTTGTTATTAAAGATAAACTGAAAGAATTACTGCATGTACTAAATGAACAAATCGGGGAAGTAGGCGGCCGCGCATTCGTTGATTCTGCTCCGGTTCTCGATAGGGTCTGGGCAAAAAAAGCAGGCCTGGGCTGGGTTGGAAAAAGCACGAACCTGATCAGCAAAGAAGCCGGCTCATTTTTCTTCCTGGCCGAATTAATTGTGGACCTCGAACTGGATTACGATATCCCTGCCACGAAAGATCATTGCGGAACCTGTACCAGGTGTATCGATGCCTGTCCAACCGAGGCAATTGTCGGGCCATATATTGTCGATGGAAGCCGCTGCATTTCCTATCTTACCATCGAACTCAAAAACGAAATACCTACCGAGTTTCAAGGTAAAATGGATAACTGGATGTTTGGCTGTGATGTTTGTCAGGATGTTTGTCCCTGGAATCGATTTTCTACCCTAAACAATGAAATTGCATTCCAGCCCAATACCGAGCTTTTGAATATGTCCACACGCGATTGGGAAGAGATTACAGAAGACGTATTTCAGAAAGTATTTCAAAAATCTCCTGTTAAGAGAACCAAATATTCCGGATTGAAAAGAAATATCGATTTTGTGAAAAAGAATTAAGATTAAAGGGCCAATTGGCCCTTCAATCTTAATTTTACTCAATAAAACTTCCGTCTCCCCTACGCATCATCTGCCTTCCTTGTCTAGTTGGGGTTCCTGTCCATTTTTGAAGTCTTAGTGTGAAATTGAGCATGAAATATCTGCTTAAGGCGTTGCTCTTTGTATCAGTATATCCATTATCTCCTAAAGTTCTTACAATGAAGTTATTTTGATTTAAAAGATCGAAAGCCTGTAATCGCAGGGTTCCTTTCTTTTTAAAGATGTCTTTTGAAAGAGATGTATTTATGATAAATGGATTATTAGTAACATTGGCACTGATGCCCTTTACATAATTTTTGCTAAGGTCATATCCCATGAAAAACCCGTCTACAAAGTCTACTCTCCCTTCTGCACTAAAAGCCCAGGTTGTGGTTTCGTTGTTATTTTTAGGATTTAAGCTATAATCAGACTTTAAATAACTGTAACGAACGTTCGGAGTTAATTCAAACCAGGTTGTCGGATATAATTGTATCCCTAATCGCTGGTTAAAATTCCATGATTCGGCAACGTTTTTATTTCCATTGAGCATGGAAATCGAGTTTGCGAAAGTTACTGTTCCATTTAAGCCAACCTGGTATTTTCGGTTAGCAAACTGCTTGGAGATATTATAGTTTGTATTCAACGAATAATCACCATTGGCGTTCATGAAATAAGTCTCTCTGGAATTCCGGGTAGGGTCTTTCTCGACTGTGTTACGCACCACTTTATTATCAGTTTGCGTAGCTTGAAGATTTAATGAAAGATTCATTTTTGAATTGGTAATATAATTGTTAAACCCGGCGCTGACTGTATGTCTGAATTGGGCTTTCAAATTTGGATTACCATAAACTACATTAAGAGGATTGGTAACATCAGGCACATCCTGAATCTGGTCAAAAGATGGCTCCTGCGCATTGCCCGAATAATTAACAAAAAGTCTCTTTTGGCGGCTCCAGCGATACTCAGCTCGGGCAATTGGGATAATATTAAGGCTTGTGCGATGTGTTGGCGTTTTAAGACTTTCAGAATATCCGGATAATAATGCGGGTACCGCCGTTACACCCAGTGAGGCATTATATCGTCCCTTCAAATATCTATAGTTTAATGCGTATCGCTGCTCAGTAAAAGAATAATTATATATTTTACTCAATGAAGGCACTCTTACAATAACTCCATTATAAACGCTGTCGGTCAATTGATTGTTATCATAGTCTCTCCTGTTAATTTGGCCGTTAAATTCGATGCGAGAAGTGACCGTTATCGGTTCGGAGAAGGTAACACTAGCTCTAAAATTCCTGCTATCGTTTCCATTATTAATCAAAAGATTTACTATCGAATCGGGCAGAAACTCTCCTTTGGTCACGTCATAAAACTGATATGTATTATCAGTAGTTCGATCCTGATCGCTGGAGTTTGAGTTAAATGTGATTTGGGTTGAGAAAATTCGACCTTTTTTATCGAAGTTATGACTGTATAGCGCTGTTAAGCCATAATTAGGGGCTTTACTTTCGGCACCTGTTTGATTTTTCCGATTTTGTATAGCATCGCCAGTTTGACTTATAAAAGAGGAGTTAAAATTTCCTGAAGATGATAATCCCAGTGAAGGACTTACCTGCAGATAATTAGCACTGTCAATATCGTATTTCATTTGAAATTCGATATTGTGCGAATTGCTTTTACGTTCTATTGTTCCATCGGTTTTAATGGAAAGATCACCAAATTTTTTGGTTGATTGCTGAGTTAAACTGTTAATGATAGAATTTGAATTACTTCCCCTAAAGGAATAATTTCCGCTCACTTCAAGTTTCTTATTCAGTTTATCAGAATAACTAACAGTTGTTCCGCCGGATGTACTCAAACCTCCACTTCCCGAGGCTCCTGCGGTCGCTTGCCCGCCGCCACGGGTTGTCCCTACACTCGACTGATTACTATTTGCAACCCCAGTAACTGTGTTATTAAAATTTCCGCGAGCAAAAACCTGCTGATTGCCGTTGAATCTTGTTAGATTCAGCCTTGTATTATATCGATCATTATTACCTATTCCCCCTTCTGCCTGTAAACGGTTCCCAACAGACCTGTCTGCTCGAGTAACAATATTCAGTGTTCGCTCCGGATCACCATCTTTAATACCGGTTCTCGCTGCCTGATCTCCATAGTCATCCACCATTTGAATTTTTTCTACAATATCAGCCGGAAGATTTTGAATCGTACTGGCAATATCTGCACTTCCCAGAGGCTTGCCGTTAAGTTTAGCCCTGGTTACGGCGATTCCCTGATGGGTAACGGTACCATCGTTTGCCACCTCTACTCCTTCCATCTTCTTGATAAGATCTTCAACAGTGGCGTTTGCCTTCATTACATAGTCACTTGCCCGGTATTCTACTGTATCTTCTTTATAAACTATAGACGGAGTCCCATTAATAGTTACCGTATTGAGCATATTAGAGCTTTCTTTTAAAACGATTGGATCTAATATCAATTTAGAAGTTCCATCATTATACAAAAAACGCTTGTTGAACGTGCGATAGCCGATGCTTCGAACGGTAATAGTAAACTGTCCCGATTTAATATCTTTAAAAACGAAAACGCCCGAATTATTGGTTATTCTCTTTACTGAATCAGTACCGGTGCTTAAAACCACCACGGCACCAATCACTCCATTATCGGTACTGTCTTTAACAATACCACTTACTTCACGTCCAGGAACGACGGGCGTTTGTGCATATATCTTAGCGGCTACAAAAAGAGCAGTAAGAAGTATAGATATTTTTTTCATTGCAATAGGTCGATGAATATTATTTCTTAGCTAATGTATATTTACCCCAAAAGTCAGTTGGCAGAAAGGCCGAAGGATCAAAGCCACCTCTTGCTGAGCCACCCCCTCCGCCTCCGAAGCCGCCACGTCCACCTCCGCCAAAGCCACCACCGCCACCAATGCCACCGCCACCCTGTCCTCCTTCTCCTCCGCCGCCTTGCACGCGAATTCCGCCTCCGCCGAACTGCAGTCCATTCAATTTAATATTGTATGCAAATTCCTTACTGGCTAAAGTCAATCCTAATAGATTTAATGGAATAGCCAATTCATAAACAAATGCTCCTTTCTCATCGAAATTGGCTGCTGCCTTAATATCAAATTCATTGTATATTGAAATGAGACTATCCTGGATATCTTTAAAGCCCAAAACTTTAATCTCTTTAGCTGCTGCCAGCTGCTGTTTGCGCATAGCCAACATAGCAGAATCAGCAGATCCACCCGTTGTCCTCTGGCCAAATCCGCCCTGTCCTCTTTGTCTTTGCGCTCTTACAATTACGGGATATGTTATCGAGAATCCGTCTTTCTCCTTTTTCTTCCCATCTGTATTGATTGAGAGCTTTATCCCTCCCATCATTATTTTGTTATTGTTTGTATTGTCGGTAGATTTTATAACAAGGTATAAGTTCTTATCATCATTAGCCATGGTATAGGACAACAAAGTGCTTTTATTACTTGCCTGAAAAACATCTTCAGTTATTTTACCATCAATTTTTATTGGTGCAGAAGCCCATACCGGCTTATCCTGCACATTTGGATTTTTTTGAGCAAATGCTAACATATTAATACATGTGAGAAGCAGAATAATAAAAATTGAGTGTGGGATACGGTTCATCGTTGTATTTTTTTGATAAACAAGGATAAGAATCCTAAAGACGAAAAAAGTTTAAATGATACCTTCAGAGTAAGAAATGATACCAAAGGCTATTTTTTAGCGATTTTATTTTTCCGTGTACGAAAAAAAAAAGCATCTGTCTCCAAATGCTTCTATATAAATAAGTTTCCGTTGACTCTATTTCCCGAACTTCAATTTTAGCTGTTCGAGCATGTCCGTAGTTAAGGGAGCAGCTTTTTCTTCTTTTTTGGGCTGCTGAGGATATTGTTTCTTAGGATGAGCAGGTCTTTGCTGATCCTGCTTCTTATCCTGCACTTCAACCGTGATGGTCTTTTCTGTATGCTCTTTGATGATGATCTTCTTATTATTGTTCCACCTCACCCATATCTTTTCAAGACAACGTTTGGTATATAATGGAAAATCTCCCTGTTGCATCCATGCGTAATAGCTTGGTTCGGCGGTGAAAACCTCCTCCACGCACTTACCTTTGTGTTTTCCAAAGTTAAACACCTCAATACCCTCTTCATTAAAAACCAATCTCCCGGCAAAATCCACAGGGCGACTTAGATTAGTGAAGGAATGCAAGGCATCAATATCATTTTGTACCGGTATAGATTTGTTCCCCTTTTTATCTTCCCACTCCGTATCTTTATATTTATCTAATTGTGCCAGAAGAACTTCATACGTTGCACGAATATCCGCTTCTGCGGAATGTGCGTTTTCAATATCCTTTCCACAATAGAATTTATAAGCTGCTTTTAAAGTGCGCTGTTCCATTTGGTGGAAAATATTCTGAACATCAATAAAACGCCGGCTTTCTAAATCAAAATTGATTTTAGCACGAAGAAATTCCTCCATAAGCAAAGGAATATCGAACTTATTAGAATTGTATCCGGCTAAATCCGCATCTCCCAAAAAATCCGCAAGCTCCTGTGCAACATCACTAAATTTCGGAGCATCCTGAATATCCTTATCGAAAATATTATGAATGATCGATGTTTCGTAAGGAATGGGCATTTCAGGATTGATGCGCATACATTTAATTTCCTGCGAACCATCAGGAAGTACTTTTAAAATGGCAATTTCTACTATTCTATCAGTACCAAGATTTAAACCTGTTGCTTCAAGATCAAAAAATGCAAGCGGACGTGTGAGATTTAATTTCATATTTATAGTAAAACAAAGGTGATAAAAAGCTTTGAAAAACAGCTAATAATAATCTAAGTGTTTTGATTCTTTTATACTTCTCACTATCTTTCACAACCTTACAATATCACATGAAAAAAACATTTATCCTTATTGCAATTTTCTTGCAGTATTTCCTGGCGTCTGCCCAGGATTTTCCCTTCGGTAAACCAAGTTCAAAAGAATTTGAATTAAAACGATACGACAAAGATACCAGTGCCAATGCCGTAGTTTTAAAGGAGTTTGGTACAGCTTACATAAATAATAATGATGGTGAACTGATGTTCGAATATCATGTCCGTATTAAGATTTTTAATAGCAAAGGATTTAAATACGGCAATATCGAGATTCCCACAGTTAGAGAAGATGCCGATTCGTTTGAAAAAATAAGCAACATAAAGGCCGTAACATTTTACAACGATGCAGACCACCTGATACGATCAAGTGAACTTGATCCAAAGCAGATTTTCAAAGAATCAAAAGCCGACAAATATCATGACATTACCAAGTTCGCAATGCCGAATCTGCGGGATAGCTGTATTATAGAATATAGTTACACACTTCAAACTCCATTCTTTTTCAGAACATTCAGAAACTGGGATTTTCAATCAGATATACCCAAAATTTACAGTGAGTATTGCGCAAAAATACCGGGAGTTTATAGTTATAATGTATCGCTAAGAGGACCCTATAAATTAACCAAGAGCGATGGAGAGATCGCCAGAGAATGCTTCGATCGTGGCCGAGGCTATAAAGCCGATTGCTCAAAAATGACTTATGCGATGGCAGATATACCTGCTTTTATAGAAGAAGATTACATGACAGCAGCCAGCAACTTCAAATCTGCCATGTACTTTGAACTAACAGAGTTTATAGACTACCAGGGAATTAAACACAAATTTTCAAAAGAATGGAAAGATATTGACCTCGATTTAAAAAAAGAAGGATATTTCGGTACTCAGTTAAGGAAAAAAGATTTTTTTGAAGATAAAATCGCCCCGGTTATTGCCGGAAAAACATCACAACTTGATAAAGCAAAAGCCATCTTTAGCTTTATGCAAACCTGGTTTAAGTGGAACAGGTATTATGGTAAGTACAGTGACGGCATTAAAAAAGCATTCGACAACCGTTCTGGTAGTTCAGCAGATATCAATCTTGCATTGGTCACCGCGATAAATTCTGCAGGATTAGTAGCCGAGCCTGTTATTCTCTCAACACGATCTAACGGACTGCTGAACGATCTTTACCCAGCCTTAAGTGACTTTGATTATGTAATATGTAAAGTAACAATCGGAGAAAAGTACTATCTGCTTGACGCAACTGACCCCATGCTGCCATTTGGATTACTTCCTTTAAGATGTATAAACGATAAGGGACGGGTGATGAGCTTTGATAAACCATCTTCATGGATAGACATAACAGCATCACAAAAAGAATCGCAAAGCATAAATCTGGATCTTGAAGTAGATGAAACAGGAAAAATAAAAGGCAGGATGCAAGTTCTCTCATCAGGTTATGAAGCTTATAATAAGCGAAATGCAATAAAAAAGTTTAATTCGACAGATGAGTATGTGGAAGATCTGGACGAACGCTATCCCAAAATCAAATTTACCAAGTCGGAATTTCAAAACATCGATAGTCTGGAAAAGTCGCTATTAGAATCTTTCGAAATTGAAATAAAAGCGCAAGGAAATGGCCAGGTAAATGTAAATCCCTATTTTCTGAACAGAATAAAGGAGAATCCTTTTAAACTAACAGAAAGAACCTACCCGGTAGATCTTGGTGCAATCTCTGAATCCAGAGTGGTAATGAACCTGAAATTTCCAGAAAGCTTCCAAATAGTGAATAAACCACAGCCGCTGGCCATTTCTTTGCCAAATCAGGGCGGAAGGTTTATAACACAAACAACTGTAGAAGGCAATACACTTACACTTTCCTGCTTCTTACAACATACGAAATCGGTGTATTCATCTGAAGAATATTTTTATTTGAAGGAATTATATAACAAGATAATTCAAACCCAACAGTCTGATATCATCATAAAAAAGAAGTTATGAAGATCATATCATTAGCTATCAGTCTTTTTTTATTTGGGACATATGCAAGTGGGCAAAGTAATTATGCGGTGTCATCAATACCCAAAAACATATTAACAAGAGCCGGTGCCATTATCAGAAATTCGGAGACTGTAATAGAAGTAAAGGATTTAAACGAAGTTTATTATCGCCAAAAATATGCTATTACCATTTTAAATTCATCCGCCCTAGATGAAGCTAATCTTTTTCTATATTATGATAAAAACAATTCAATAAAGTCGGTAAGAGGTTTTATTTATAATGAACTCGGCATGCCTACATTCAAAATATCTGAGAAAGATTTTCAGGATAGAAGTGCCGTTTCTAACTATACTTTATACCAGGACGACCGTGTAAAATATTATATCCCTTCAAAAATAACCTATCCCTTTACTATTGAATATGAGTATGAAATGAAAAGACGACAGAGTCTTTACTTTCCTACATGGATTCCTGGCGGATCCACCGGAGTAGCTATTGAAAACAGCGCATTAAGTTTTATATGTCCGGAAAGTTTCAACCTGCGCCATAAAGAATTTAATTATAATGGAAAAGTTGATGAAACCACCGAAAATGGCATCAAAAGCTTCAAATGGCACATTAGTAATATGCTGGCTATTCGCGATGAGCCTTACAGCCCGAGCTACGAAGAATACCTGACCACCGTTAAACTCGCACCAGAGAAGTTTGCATTTAGAAGTATGGAAGGCAGCTTCTCAAACTGGCGAGAATATGGATTATGGACTAATGATAATTTATTAAAAAGCCGGGATGAGCTTCCACAAGCAACCAGGGACCTCATTTTAGATTTAGTAAAAGACATTTCCGATCCTAAAGAAAAAGCCAAAAAAATCTATGAGTTTATGCAGAATAAAACTCGGTACATAAGCGTTCAGATTGGAATTGGCGGTTACCAGCCTTATCCGGCGGCTGATGTTGACCGTTTGAGTTATGGCGACTGTAAAGGATTGGTGAATTACATGCGCTCTCTTTTAAAAATTGCGCAAATTGAATCATATTATACCGTGGTTTATGGAGGATCTTTTAAAAGAGATATTTCTCCTGATTTTACAAGTATGAATGATGGCAATCATATCATTTTATGTTTGCCTTTTAAAAACGATACGACTTGGCTGGAATGCACGAGTAAAGATGCTCCGTTCGGATTTTTAGGTGATTTTACGGATGACCGTTATGTACTTGCTTGCACACCCGAGGGGGGTAAAATCATGCGGACACCAAAATATACCGCACTCGAAAGTAAACAGCTCAGAACAGCAAATTTCACGATAACTGAGAATGGTGCCATCGCCGGAAAAATGACTACCTTATTTAGTGGCATACAATACGACAATCATCATAGTTTACTTAACGAACCCTTATCCGAACAAAAGAAAAAAATTCCTGAATTGTATCCCCTCCCCAATCTCGAAATAAAATCTTTTCAGCTTACACAAAACAAAGGAATAAAACCAGAGACCGAAGAAATTATTGATCTAAGCTCTGCTAGCTATTGCAGAACAGATGATGGTAAATTACACATCACATTAAATGGATTTAATAAAACACGTAGCTTACGGGAAGTGCGTAACCGAACCAACCCGGTAACCATTGGGAGAGGATACTATGATGAAGATATTATATCATATCAGATACCTAAGAGCTTTAACTTAACTATTCCCCCTCATTCAAAAACAATCGAAAAAGCATTTGGAAAATACTCTGCAGATGTGAAAATTAAAGATAATACGATCATCTATAAAAGGACAATGCTGTTAAATGAGGGAAAATATAAAGCCGAGCAATACCAGGATCTGGTTGATTTTTTCCAGGAAATAGCTGATGCTGATAATTTAGAATTGGAATTAACTAAATTGTAATTAAGAAAATATCAATATTCCTAGTAGTATTCCTACAACCATTACGAGATAAAGCAAGATCTCTGTGGTAGCAAACCGTTTGTACTTGGTCCAGAAAGAATAGTCTGATTTTTGTTTTTGCATAAAAAAGCCGGAATAAATCCGGCTGCAAATTTATCAATTATTAGCCATTAGGCTCCTTCTTTTTTCCACTTAATAGTACAACCAATAGCTTTTGTAGTGGTTACTTCCGGCTTTTTACCAACTGCTATAGCATCAATGGCCTTTTCGACATAGTTAACCTTATCAGGATTACTACCTTCGGTATCATTATCAATCGCCCCAATATATTGTACAACGTTTCCTTTGCTGGTTTTTTCAAGCAAAAAAACATGGGGTGTGCGACTTGCACCAAACTTCTTTGTAATTACATGATTCGGATCCATGAGATATGGAAAACTGAAACCTTTTTCCTTTGCCCTTTGTTGCATCTTCTCGTAAGAATCTCCGGGCTGGGTACCAGGGTCGTTGGGATTGATTGCAATAACCGGATATCCCTGAGCAGAGTACTTCTTATTCAATGCATTAATGCGGTCTTCATAGGCAATTGCATAAGGACATGTATTGCAGGTAAAAACAACAATGTAACCTTTAGCCGATTTCATATCAGCAAGGGAGACTTTCTTGCCATCCACATTCTTTAAGTTAAAATCCGCAGCTATATCGCCGATCTGATATCCGGCTGTCTGCGCTTTTGCTAGCAAACTCATGCCAAGCAAACATAGAACAAGTAATTTTTTCATGATTTTTATTTAGATGACTGATAAACTTTTTCCAGTTCCGGATAGCTGAACTCTCTTTCGTAGAACTTGCGTAAGTTATTTCTAGTATTATAAATTAAGGTTGCTGGCAAAGCACCAGACCACTCTTTACTTATTCGGTCTATGTACTCTTGCTCGTTGGTTTCATTCAATAAAAAAACCTCGTTTTGTAACTTGTTTCGCCTGACAAACGGTATCACAACTTTTTCAAGCTTCGATTTTAAATCCAGACTCACCAATATTACCTTTAGCGGCTGATCTTTATGCTCCAACTGTAGCCTCTCGAAATGAGGCAGTTCTGCTATACATGGAGCACACCATGTAGCCCAAAAGTTGACCACATAAATAGTATCGCCTCCATTTTTAACCCGGTTTTCTAATTGATTTATTGTTAACTTACTGACTACCTGCGCGTTTACTGATCCGAAAAAAAACACAAAAGCTAGTAGAAAAAGTGTATTCTTATATCTTTTTAGTATTTCTGGTATCATATTCAAAGCTAAACTATCTTTACTTAAGGTAGAACTTACAATTGTAAATTTGTTATTATAAAAAGAACTGGTAGTATGTGCGAACGGCATCTTATTAAAATACAATCTTGTTATCATTGAAAACCATGAGATCATTTGCATCATTTTTTCTAGTCGCTTTCATCCTTACGGGATGCTCAAAAGCCATTAAACCTCAGCAATTGTTTAAAGATGTGCAGGAACTATCTGCCGACAAATATAAAGGCAGAAAAACCGGAACAGCTGAAAATAAACTGGCAGCAGACTATATACTGGAACGATTTAAAGAAATCGGGTTAGGTGCTTTTAATACCGAATATAAAAAGCCTTTCAGCTTTAAAGAAAGTTCGGGTAAAACCATACAAGGCACTAACCTTATCGGGTACATTCCTGGTAAGAAACAGGATGCGATAGTAATCTCTGCTCATTATGATCATATCGGCGTTATCAACGGTCAAATATACAATGGTGCTGATGACAATGCCTCTGGAGTTGGCGGGCTGCTCTTTATTGCAAAATACTTTGCAAAAAATCAGCCTGAGCACACCCTGATTTTTGCGGCATTTGACGCAGAAGAATCGGGTTTGCAGGGAGCAAAAGCGTTTATAGCAAATCCTCCGGTAGAATTTGACTGTATAAAATTAGATGTAAATATGGATATGATCAGTCGCAGTGATAGCAACACATTGTATGTAGCGGGCACCTGGCACTATCCTTTGCTAAAGGCTCATGTAAATAATGCCAACCCCGAAATAAAACTACTTTTTGGACACGATGACCCTAAATTGGGTAAAGATGACTGGACGAATCAAAGTGATCAGGGTGCATTTCACGCCAGGAAAATACCTTTTTTATATTTTGGAGTTGAAGATCATGCAGACTATCATAGACCCACTGACGATTATTCGAGAATTCACAAAGATTTTTATCAAGATGCAGTGAATTTAATTTTGGAAGTAGTTAAGAATATTGATAAAAGCGTTACGATACAACAGATATACAGGGATAAACTGATTATGCAATAAAAAACCAAAGCCGCTTCGTTAAAAAGCGGCTTTGAATATCAGAAAAAACAAAACATCGTTTTATTTCAGCTTAAGCTTTTTAGGGTCTTGAATCATTCCTTTAAATTCATTATCAAGAAATAGGCTTTGGCTTGATATTACTTCTGGCTTTTGACTCATAATAGTACCGGACGACTTTACCTCAGCGGTAAATGTCCCTTTTGTGAGAAAATTGTATGCCGCCGCAAAAGAACTTTCCCTCAGGTCGCCAAAATCATAATTAACATTGTCATTATCGGCTGTTGAATTCCCAGTGGTGGGAGTTAAACCTAAATAGTATTTACCTTCACCTTTTGAATTCTGAGTTTCAAACATGCTAAAATAAACCTCGTACTTGTCTATCCGAACAGGAAAAAACCCTACCGGCTTACCATAGGTAGTTGAGCCTACGATTGTAACCGGCAAATATGGCTTCAGGCTATTGATAACCAACTCACTTGCGGAGGCTGTGCCGGATGATACAATGAAAACCACATTTTTAACACTATTTAGAGCACCAACCTTCTGGAAATAGTTGGTATTTGCTTTCACACTATAATCTACATCAGCATAAGTTCCAGCTCGACCGTTTACACCGGTCAATGGCTGTTTTGACAAAATAGTTGCCCCTCCTTCTTGCATCAGCTTATTATAATGCTCGGTGAACATTACCTTTCCGTTGAGAGAACTCGGAATAATTCGATTCATAAGGTTTTGAGCAGTGGTTACAAACCCTCCCCCATTATACCTTAAATCCAAAATTACATCAGTTACTCCTTGTTGAACAAACTTGGAAAAAATTCTATCAAATTCAGGGTAAGAATTATTGTCTTCCGAAAATCGCGCGTAAGCGATATACCCGATTTTTTTCGACCCGGACGTATACACGGAGTCTTTATAGATCGGACTGCTTTTATAAACAGCCGTAGTGAGATTCCTGTCGTAAGAGACGTTCTCTATAGTGGTACCAGAAATTCTTATTGAAGAGCTATTAAATAAAGCACTGTTTATTTCATTTATTTCAGTATCGTAATTAGTTCCAAAGCTTTTATTATTGATTTTTGTGATTTTATCTCCTCGCTTAAAACCTGCTATGGCAGCGGGCGAGCCTGGATAAATTGCCTTGATGGATAAAGTATATGAAGTTCTTTGACCGTAGATGCCAAGCAATAATCCGAAATCACTTCCATTTCCCTTTAAATCAACTGAACTCTTTTTTTCGGGGACATAAGCAACAGGATTTTGTTGGGTGATATCTGATATATAAGAGTACTTAGGCTCATATGTATCAGCCCCGTTTGCATCCGCCTGGAATTCGTAAGGTTTGTTGGTTAAAGGATTGATGCCAAAGCGGGTAATTGCATAAAGTTCTGAATCGAAACTCGGATAATCCCGCGGTTTAAATGTATCATAATTCGGCACAAGGTCCCACCATAAATAAATCTGACGGGCATATAAAAAAATCGAATCTTTAGTGAGTTGATCTCTTGTTCCTGTAGCCGGAGCCACATCCGCAGGAGTTTTAGTTTCTGTCTGAACGGGAGCATCTTCAGCGGGATCATTTTTTTTACATCCGCTTGCCAAATTAACCAAGAGGGCTATAAACAAGAACAATGAAACAGCTTTCGAGTTATATGACGATTTCATATGTAAAAGGCAGTTTATTTTAATCATTGAATAGATATATATACGAAAAGCATTAACGTGTAGTTTACTCTCCGATTATCTAATTCTATAAATTATTCCCTTCAAGATAAATATATGGCTTTTTGCCGACAATTCTATTGCTTCTGTAAGTGCCTTATGAATGGCGGCATTCGGGAAGGTCTGTTTTCGATAGTAACCGAGGGCAAATGATCGGCAATCCCACTATTCAGCTCGCTTACATGTTGTATTTCTGAGGCACTGACAGAGGAAATCTTATCAGGGGCTATCGCAGAAAAGCTGTTGTTTGTAAAATAATATAAAGCTTCTTTTAAGTTCGCTTCTTGTTGATCTCCGAAATCGTGTATCAAGTCATCGGCCACATTTTTATCAACCGGAAAGCCTCCATAAAAATCCGCGTTACCTACACTATTTACCGTCTTAAAAGATACCGGAAAGATATTGTATTGAAAAACCGGGATTGGGAAAAATCCTACAGGCTTGCCATAAGTTCTCGTTTCACCAATTAACTTAACATTCATTACAGGACTTAAATTATTAATCAGCAACTCGCTCGCGGATGCTGATGAAGGTGAAACAATAAAGACAATCCGGGTTAAATCGAGATTTCCCACCTTGTAAAACTTAAAGGATTCGTTCCAGGAAGTATATTTCTTATTGAAAACATAGGTATACATCACTTTTTGCCCTCGCCCCACGGATTTAGGAGCCAGCATATTTGCCAAAGTATCTTGTGTTGAAACAAAGCCACCCCGGTTGTAACGAAGGTCGACAATTACTTCATTTACACCTTGATTCTGAAAGTCACTTATGGTATTCACTAACTCGGCCACTGAAATTGCTTCAGAAAATTCGTTAAAAACGACATATCCAATTTTCCTGTCTCCTCTTAAATAAACATTGGAATATAACACGGTATTAAGGGTATAAGTTGTTTTTTGAAGAGAAAACACTTCAACTGTACCATCGGGTTTAATAAATTCAAATTGGGCCGACTCTGGGTCTCCGAAGAAAATATCATTGATATAATCAATATCTGCCGCAATGCTGCGGTTGATTATTTTACCATTAATTTTGTTCACCCGCCAGCTCCTCTTCACTCCCTTTAAACCAGCAGACGAATTAGCATATACATAGCTAACCCGAATTTCCGTATTGCTTCCGGGAACAAATTTTACCATGAAGCCAAAATCTGTAGAAGAGCCTTGTTGACTCTGCTGGGTTTCTTCTTTGGTTTCGGCAAAACTCCATTTATCAAGTGGCTGATAAGATCTTACCCTCGCCACTACATCATAAATATCGGGCGAGTTTCTGGGTTTAAAACTTGAAACCGATGGAAGGCGTTCCGTCCATAAATAAATATCTTTTGTTTTTAAATATGCAGAATCTAAAACATTCGATTCAACTTCGTAATCTTTATTCTTTTTACATCCTGTAAAGGAAATGGAAAGGAACGTAAAACTGAAAAGCAAAAATTGAAGCAAGGGCTTAGATCTAAGGTTTCGATACATCGTGTGGTTTATAAGCTTTATAACAAATATTACAAAAATAAGTCGGAAACCTGTATGTACTCAATAGCTGCAGCTTCAGCGAATTTTGAATCCAAGTCAGAAGCCCCGACTATAACAAGATCGGCCGCTGCTAATTTGTTGTGGTCCATCAAGAAACGGAGCACATCCGGATCTGGCTTAGGCTTTATCTCGTCAGCAAAATAAACCTTCAGAAACTCTTCCAGACCGTGCCATTCGATCTGCTTAATTTTATTCAATTGCTGCAAAGGATTGCCGGCAGTAACAATAAAAATTTGCTTCCGATCTACTACAATCTCCTGCAGAAAACTTAAAATATTTTGGAACAAAAGAAGTTTAAGCGGCAAATGGCCTTCACGTTTCAAGCGCTCAAAATTTTCTTTATACTTTTCATCAAAGCCATAAACCTCCTTTGCCTTATCAAAAATCCTATCCGGCCCGTGCTTCTCGTAAACTTTTTTCATAAACTGGATCACATCATTCGCCGGCGGAAATCCCTCATGAAATTCCAAAAAATTAGCAAACAGATAGTATACCTGCAGATCATAGTCTTTTACAGGGAACAGAACATCGTCAAGTTCAAAAATAACGGCCTTTTTTCTACCAATTAAATCTGAGTAGCTCTCCATTAATTAACAGTAAATAGTTGAAAATCAAACGACAAATCATCTTTCAAGAAAATACCCCGATCAGGAAGTCCGTCCTGATCAGTATTATCCTTTATTATAAGTTTGCCTTTCAGGCCTTTATTCAAGAGAGGGAGAATTTCCGATTTATCCGGGACCATCAATTTTATTCCATACTCATCAAATAGTTGCCTGGCTTCTGCAAGGGCAATAACTTCCGAGCTTCGCAGGGGATAAACTTTTTCAATATTATTATCCAGGCAAATAGTTAAAAGCAAATGCGCAAAAGATGGAGAATCGCCGGAAGGAATTTTAAGAAATTTTTTATCCTTAAGTGTAACCTGGGGCAATTCTTCGTAATCGGCCAGGTAGATGCTATCATCGGTGTTCAATAAACGTTGTAATTGATATGCTTGCGCGGCAGCCGCGGCAGTAATTAAAATATTCAATCTGTAGAATCTATGATTTGTCCGTCTTTCATTGTTACTTTTCGGTCGGCCATTGCGGCTAATTCTTCATTATGAGTTACGATAATGAATGTTTGAGAAAACTCATCTCTTAAATCCCTGAAAAGGGAATGCAGACTTTGAGCATTGTGAGAATCTAAATTACCTGAGGGTTCATCGGCCAGAATAACTGAGGGATTATTTACAAGCGCCCGGGCCACCGCCACACGCTGCTGCTCGCCTCCAGAAAGTTCGTTCGGTTTATGCCCCGCTCTGTGTTCCAAACCCAGCATCCTGAGTAATTCCATTGCCCTTGCTTCGGCTTCTTTTTTACTTTTTTTGGCAATAAATGCGGGAATACAAACATTTTCGAGAGCTGTAAACTCGGGCAATAAGTGATGGAACTGGAAGATAAAACCGATGTGTTTATTCCTGAAAGCGCTTAAACCAGAAGCTGATAATTTTGCAATATTAGTTCCGTTAATAATCACCTCGCCTTTATCGGCCTTGTCCAAAGTACCTACAATATGAAGCAATGTACTTTTACCGGCTCCCGAGGCACCAACAATCGTCACAATTTCGCCTTTTTTGACACTAAAATCGACTCCCTTCAGAATTTCAAGATCTCTGTATGATTTATGTATTCCTTTAGCCTGCAGCATAAGGCGAAGATAGAGGTTAAAGGTGAAAGGTGAAAGAGGTGAAATGAAAGGCTAAAGGTAAAAGGTTTGAAGGTGGAAAGCTTACAGGGAAATCTGAGCATCTGTAAAAATCCAGGTGACGAAAGATGGGGGGCGTAAGAGGCTTCGGAGGGAAAATTATAGCATTAGCCAGAAAAATTCAGAAATTCATCGATAAAAGCTGCAATTTTTTGATATTTTTTTAAATAATAGATGCAAAATGGTAGTTTTACGACGAAAAATTTTCAAATCATGAATATTCACGAATACCAAGGTAAAGCCATACTAAAAAGTTTCGGTGTAAGAGTGCAGGAAGGCATCGTTGCTGACACACCTGAACAAGCCGTAGAAGCAGCAAAAAAGCTAAAACAAGAGTACAATTCTGATTGGGTTGTAGTAAAAGCGCAAATTCATGCCGGTGGTCGCGGTAAGGGCGGCGGTGTTAAGCTGGCTAAGAATCTGGACGAAGTAAAAGAGAGAGCAAGCCAGATTATTGGCATGCAACTAGTTACTCCACAAACAGGACCTGAAGGTAAAAAAGTTAGTAAAGTACTTATTGCTCAAGATGTTTACTACCCTGGAGAAAGTGAAACAAAAGAATTTTATGTAAGTGTATTGCTTGACCGTGCAAAAGGCCGCAATATTGTAATGTATTCTACCGAAGGTGGTATGGATATTGAAGAAGTTGCTGAACACACTCCTCATTTAATTTTCAAAGAAGAGATCGATCCTAAGGTTGGACTTCAAGGATTCCAGGCTCGTAAGATAGCTTTCAATTTAGGTCTTAGCGGCGACGCGTTTAAAGACATGACTAAATTCATTGCTGCCTTATATAAAGCATACGAACATACAGATTCGTCAATGTTCGAAATCAACCCGGTTTTAAAAACTTCTGATAACAAAATATTAGCAGTTGATGCAAAAGTAAATCTTGATGATAATGGTTTATTCCGTCACCCGGATTATGCTGCTTTACGCGATGTTGCTGAAGAAGATCCAATGGAAGTTGAAGCCAGCAAATCAAACCTTAACTTCGTTAAGCTTGACGGAAACGTTGGTTGCATGGTTAACGGTGCAGGTTTAGCAATGGCAACTATGGATATTATTAAACTTGCAGGTGGCGAGCCGGCAAATTTCCTTGACGTTGGTGGAACTGCAAACGCACAAACTGTTAAAGCTGCCTTTAACATTATCCTACAAGATCCTAACGTAAAAGCGATTTTAATCAATATTTTCGGTGGTATTGTTCGTTGCGATCGTGTAGCTCAAGGTGTAATTGATGCGTATAAAGAACTTGGCGATATCCGTGTTCCTATTATTGTCAGATTACAGGGAACTAACGCTGTTGAAGCGAAAAAATTAATCGATGAGTCTGGCTTAAAAGTTTATTCAGCGATTCTTTTAAAAGAAGCTGCGGCACTTGTAACGAAAGTACTGGAAGACTAAGCTTTAAATTTAAATACTAAAATGCCATCACCGAAAAGGAGATGGCATTTTTTTTTGACATTAGAATACATGCAAGCTGATTTATTCATCCGATAAAATCACTCCAACAACGATTGTTTCGAAGCATAAATCCAGTATAATCCATCAAACATGCTGTCCTCGAATGGATAGTAATAAATACCTTCAGGGGATTTGTATTCAGTTTTCGGCTTGCCAAAATGGGTTCCTGACTTCACCACTGCACCCTTTTTTATCTGTTTAAAAATCGGCGAATAGGCTTTCTTTCCTCTCGATTGAAAGGCCCAGTAACTTATATCAACACCAGCGGCTGGGTTTGCTTTTACATAACTAACATAGGCCTTGATTTTATTATCGGCAATAAACCGGTAATCGCCGTCTTTAGACGGAGTATAGCCCGATTTTAGCAGCAATTGTATTGCAGCACTATCGTCCAGAGAAACTATTGACTTTATAAAATTGAAATCAACAACCTGAGCCTTAACAATCGATGCGAAGAATAAGAGCAGTGCGAAAAGTGTGTATGTCCGTTTCATATCTTTCCTAAAATAACTCTAAAATCGGAAATACATTATATTAACAGACCAAAAGTTTCTCGTCATCTGTAAAAACCCCATTGTAAAACATAAAAACAACTATTCCGTTCTAATTTTATGTCCATGAATAAAATCATCTTAATGCCGGCTTTAATAATGGTCATTCTTTCATGCAGGAATGTTGATACAGAGGAGCAGCAACAAGATTTAAAGGACACTGCCGATCATACAGAGGTGTCTGTCGACACCAATGAAATAACCGAAGCCTTACCACCAAGTTCAAGCATTGATACCCGTGATGTAAATCCGGTTGAACTGACAAATTTTGCAAAAACACTTATCGGAACTCCTTATAAATATGGCTCTATCGAACCTCAGCAAGGATTTGATTGTTCGGGATTCATCACATATGTGTTCAATCACTTTAATATTGCAGTTCCCAGAAGCTCCATAGATTTCACGAATGTAGGCACGGAAATTCAGACGAATGAGGCGAAGCCGGGTGATTTGATTTTATTTACCGGAACAGATAGCACGATCAGAAATGTGGGTCATATGGGTATCATTGTGGAAAATGGAGATTCAACCAAATTCATCCATTCAACTTCAGGAAAAGCCTATGGTGTCACCATTACTCCTCTTAACGAGTACTACCAGGGCCGGTTTGTGAAAATCATCAGAATATTCAATAAAAACAGCTGATTTATTTTACAATCCTCATCTTTGCGCTGATAATTCATGCAAAACATTAAAAACATCATATTCGATTATGGAAACGTGATTTTCATGATCGATTTTTTAAAAACCCAGCATTCGTTCACCGAACTGGGAATTGACAATGTCGAAACCTTCTTCGGTCATGCAGGTCACGATCCGCTTTTCAGCGAATTTGAAAAAGGCAACATAGATTCAGCTGCGTTTCGGGACGGAATTCGAAGACTAACCAAAAAGCCAAATTTGACTGATCAACAAATTGATGATACGTGGAACTCGCTTCTAATCGGGATCCCTCCAGTTAACCATCAGATTTTGTTAGAGGCTAAAAAAAAATACCGGACATTCCTGTTAAGTAATATCAACGAGATACATCTAAGTTATATCAGCAATTACCTGCAGCAGACGTATCAGATCGAATCGAACGATGGCTTCTTTGAGAAAGTATATTATTCTCACCTAGTAAGACTCAGGAAACCGAACAGGGAAATCTTTGAATACGTGATAAACGATAGTAACCTGGATGTTTCTGAAACCCTTTTTATTGATGATAGTCCGCAACATTTAAAAACCGCACAGGAAATGGGTTTTCAAACCCACCTAATGACACGCGAGGATTCTCTGGAAAAGTTCATGTATGGCTCGGGTTTACTTTTTAAACCCTAGAAACTGTGTTTCCAGCATAAGGGTTTTTTATCTTCTTGACTAAATACATAATTAAGAGCTGGATAATCAGACATACAAGAGTTGCAATAATAAAGGTATAGCCGATCGTTAAAGTTTGGAGGTAATGAGAAATCACAACAAAGAACACTGAAAACGAAAATAAGCTTACAATAACTCCTTTTAACAGTTTAATGCATGCGTTGGACCCATACAAATGATGAGTTGTGACAGCGAAAATAGTACCGAATATTGGGAAAGTGCTAAGCAAGCCACTTAATTTGGGTCCGAGACTGGCAGAAACGTAGGTCAAACCGATGATAAATAAGGTGGCCAAAACAATCCTTAAGGGAATATCCCATCGCGGAGGCACGATTTCCAAATCTTCATCCTGGTATTTTGGAAAAAAGACAAGAAAAGCAAGGAGGGCCAAAATGGTAAGAATGAATGTTGACAAAAGGGAAAAATCGAATTGTCGCAGAAAAAAAGTTGCGCTCAGATACACCATCCATCCAGTCAATGCTGATATCGCCCAGCTAAATCTTCTAGAAAGTGCAGCATATACTGTAGAGTAGCAGGCAAGAGAAACTGCCCCAAAAACAATTCCTTTTGCTGATAAGCTTGCAAAAGTATTACCATGATCGAGGGCCAAAAACAAAGCAATGGGTCCGGCGTTTAAAGGGAGTCCAATTAAAATACCACTTATCGAATGTCCGTACTTTCTTCCTGCCCAGGTGGCAGCACCTGTTAATAATGGGGTAAGAAATAATTTAAGAGCTAAAACTTGCACCGCACAAAGTTAATTGATCCGGGGCAGGCAATCAATTTTTGAAGGAACGCTTGGGTGATTTTTATAAAGAAATGACAAGTACCTTATTTAAAATCATTTTTCAAGATTATAAACTAGTAGGAAGAAAAAATCCAGAAACTGCATCTACCTTGTGTAAACAAACTTTAAACACTGCTGTTTAATGAGTATGGAAGATTATCAAACAGTAACAGAAGCACTTGCCGACTTAAAAAAAAGAGGTTTTACATTAGATTTTAACCTCGCAAACGGCGCATTGCATAATAGTTCTGAAAATATAAACCTACAGCCTGAAGATTTCAGAATTACGGAAATTTACCGGTTTGAAGGAATGTCAGATCCTGCGGATAACACGGTAGTTTATGGTATTGAATCGGATAAATACCATGTAAAGGGAGTTTTTCTGAATGCTTATGGTGTGTATTCGGATGATGTTTCGGAAGAACTTCTTAAAAAGCTGAATACAAATGAAGAATCACAACATCAATCTGGAGATATAAAATAATAACTACGATATTGAAGCCCGGTGGATTCAGCTCCTGTAATTTAAAGATCTAAAATTTAGTCTTTGAACTCCCAAGCGGGAGTTCAAAAGACTATGTCTGGTCATTTTTCAGGCCAGCGTATTGTGATTAAGGTTTGTTTCCTGATCGTCCATTATTCTTCATCTAAGGCGTATTCGGGTATTTCAACCTGCAGATAATTCTCCACGCCATTGACCCCTGGTGCTGCCCACGCGGCACTTTCTGCGTCTTCTTTTTCGGCCAAGGACCGAACCTTGCCACGGAGAGTAACTATGCTTCCCAGGACGGTGACCGATACCTTTCCTGCATCAATACTGGCACTTCGTTGAAACGCTGCACCGATTTTGTCCTGAATATCAGATGACGTAACCTGAGGCTTTATAGTGATTAAATTGGTTACAGAACGAACTCCAGCGATATTTTCTATGGCAGCTCTTACCGTATTGCGCTGATAAGCCCAATCGACTTGTCCTTCAAGGTTAACATTGCCATCCTCAACTTTAATTTTGATTTTTTCATCCTGCACGGTAGTATGCCATTTTAGAGCGTTCAGTACAGCTTCAGCAATTTCCGCATCTGTTTTACGCTCTCCCGCAGAAATACCAACCTGAATATCTTCTGCAACTGCTTTAACTCCTGCAACTCTCTTAGCAGTTTTTTCTGCACCCAACTTTTCAGCGTAACTATCAACCGTCCCCGAAAGTGTTACAATGCCATTGTCAACAGCAACACCGATGTGAGACGCATTTACTGAGGGCTCCCACTTAAGTTCTTCTATTACATCCTTTTGAATCTGAAGATCTGTTTTCATAACTAGAGAGATTTAATATGTATGATCGTGTCGTAAATTCTTTATTCAAAAAAACAGAAAATTTAGATCTTGTTGAATGATTAGCGTCAGAACAAGATCTGACTCTAATCAACCACAACGGAATAAATAGGCAACAAACAATGGCATATCTCGCATTATAAGCTTCACAAAACCACCGTGATAATAATCAGATTGTGGAATGATCAATATCAAAAGGAACAATTTATATTTCTCCTTCCTTTGAACATACCTGTAAAAAATATCGCGATACACGTATCGAAATAGTAGAATTTATCATTCGTTAAATTTCGGAGCCATGAAATCGTTTCTATTTCTACTGGTGCTAGTAATAACGATCTCCAGTTTGCTTTCAGGATTACAAATGATATCACACCCGGAAGGTGAAACACTAAATCTACAGGTAAGTTTACTGAGCGGTACACCCTTCAAGAACTTCAAGGTGCCTGGATTAATTTTAACATCCTTTGTAGGAAGTATTAACCTTATTGCTGTTCTGTACACCATCCAAGTGCATCCTCAGCGTTTTATTTGGTCTATTGCAGGTGGAACCCTGATTTGTATCTGGAGTTTAGTAGAAATAGTATTTATCTATCCCTTTTGGCAGCATTTTATATCCTTAACTCTTGGGTTGATCATTATAGTTGTAGCATACCATCTAAAAAAATAAACTATTTCCCGGGTAGTAGAAACTGTTCACGTTCTAAGGATCTGACTCAAAAGTTGTGGATGTCCTCGATTTTTTTCCTTTCTTGCATGTGGGGTCGCTTGAATGTTTAAGATGTAAGGAAAAAAAAAGCTCAGACGAGCAGCCTATATCAACGTCTGTCTTTGCGCAACAGCCAATTCGCCCTGGTTTTCAATTTGTCAGGATATCGCATAGAATTCGCCTTAGATTCGAATAAGGTAAGGTACGAAAAAGCAGTATCTCTTACGGGAATGAGCGCTACCAAATAGGTACCAAGTTCGGACCAAGTCCACTATTTAGTGGACTTGGTCCGAACTTGTCTCGAACAGGTCCCCTGCTTGGTAGGAGGCTGCACTCACTCTATGTGTATATTCTCTTTGTGATTATGGCCTAGCCGTTTGAAATAATCAGAGACAACTATTTCGGTTGATCCGACATCATCTGGAATTATCAGATTAAGAAGAGCATGGTAGAATGTGCATTAAAATTTTTTTAACCTCAAAACAAGCTTTTTCCTCTTCTAGCACAACTTTTGAACCTGATTCCTTTTCTAATTTCAACAAAATACACACCATTTAGCATCGCCCAATTTTATCTTGCATTTGACTGATAATCAATAATGTCCCTGATAAAAATCAACCGCAATATTCTAGAATAAGTGAAGATTTATATGTTAATTGTTAGGGGGCTGATAGGATGAAAACGATACTGGTTTTAACTGATTTCTCAAAAAAAGCCGATCACGCAGCTGAGTATGCGCTAAATCTCTCGTATAAATTAAAGTCAAACATACTGCTCTGCAACGTCTTTACGGCTGAACATGTAACGCTTAGGCAGAAACTCACATGGGCCCTTGAGGAATTCTTTAGCATTGAGGGCGAAAGCAAAAAGCAAATAAAGGAGCTCGCGAATACCTATAGACAAAAAACAGAAGAACATACGACTGAAGAATTTAAACCCAAGATCAAGTGTCTTTCCAAGCCCGGAAATGTGGGAAATTTAGGATCTTCACTTAAAGACATACCGGATCATAATAATATTTGGTTAATCGTAATGGGGGCAAAAACTGAAGACTGCCTCAGCAATTTTATATTTGGTACGAACGCCTACTCGGTGATCAGTGAGGCAACCTGTCCGGTGTTATTTGTTCCACCGGGAGCACCCATAAAAGATATCAGCAGAATAGCAATTGCAACAGATCTCAAACAGCCAGAGCTTTCGCCTTTATTATTTTTAACAGATTTCAAGAGTGCATATAACTTAGACATAGTACTTGCGCATGTTTCAGTTAGCAATGATCATCAAAATGACTATAGTGAAGAAGGTTTGGTAGAACTTGCTTTGTATGATATCACCGAAAATATCGAATATCCAAAAATTCTTTTCCAGAATATCCAGGGGACAGATGTTGACGATGACCTTCGCCGATTCGCACTAAAAAGCAAAATCGATATATTAGGGGTAATACATCGAAAAGAAAACGTATTTCACCGTTTATTTCATAGCAGCACCACCAAGTTATTGATTGATAGCGCGCAACTTCCGCTCCTTGTATTTCCTGAAGCAATGAAGAAGATTTCAGTGTAATACACCGAAATCTTCTTTGAGAGGTCTATTAGTATAACAGATGTCTTAATTTATTCTCATTCAACACAAGAATACTTCCATCAACAACATCGATTAGCTTCTCAGTTCTAAATTCTTTTAAGGTTCGGATCATAGATTCCTGAGCCGAGCCGATAACATTTGCCAAATCTTCCCTCGATATTTCTACTACCGGCTTTCCATCTCTGGTATCCTTGAATTTATCCATTACTTCAACAATCCCTAATGCAACTTTTTTCCTGAGAGAATTATAGGCTAGATTCAATAATTTTTCTTCTTTTTCACGAATGTTATGTGATAGTAAACTAATAAATTGTTTTGCTACGAGTTTATCGTTAGAAATAAGTTGCATAAAGTCAACCTTAGGAATTAAAATCAGTTCAGCATCATCTAAAACTTGTACTGTTTCTGTATAATTAACGTCTTCTAAGATATTAATGTAACCAAAAAAATCTCCCTGGGTGTACATATTGGTGATTAATTCCTTTCCATCTTCATTGATCAGAAATTCCTTAATCTTTCCGCTTACAACAAAATAAACATTCATTGGTCGTTGACCGACCGCATATAAAATATGCTTTTTCTTATAACGGTTTACATCTCTATTGCCTGAGGTAAGGTTAAAAACTTCTGTATCTGTGGCCTGTTGTATAAATCTGCGGACCCCTTTCTTATCCGGTATAACATTCCGCTTCAATCCTTCCGCTTTTTTCAGCCTTATCTCGATGGTGTCCAAAAGGTCGGACTCATTAACTGGTTTAATCAGGTAATCATCGGCCCCCATGCTCATAGCTTTACGCTGATCTAAAGATGTATTACGCCCAGACAGAAATACAAAAGGAATAGCAAAAGTATCGGGGTGGCGACTAAGAACATGCAAAACACCATATCCATCTAAACAAGGCATACCCACATCGCACAAAATGAGGTCAGGTTTTTCTTTTAAAGCCTTTTCAACCCCTTCTTTTCCGTCTGATGCCTGGTAAACTGAATAATTGGATAATACGAGGATTTCAGAAAGACTCTCTCTCAAGACCACATCATCTTCGATTAATAGGATTTTTTTCATTTGGTAAGATTTAATTACTATGATAATGTTTTGGTTATAACGCAGTTTTTTAAAGGTAGCTGCTCACTCAAATATAATTAACAGGTTTGACATTACATACAAAAAAAAAATAATTAAGTACGTGAATTTCATAATGATAAGTGTCATAACTACACCTGACTTATATCAAAAGAAACGTACGAAAGACGAGGTAGTTTTACATAAGTATTTAATTATAATGAAAACCGACCAAGATATTCAGAAAGACGTCATGGACGAATTACGCTGGGTGCCTTCACTCAATGCCAGCGAAATTGGAGTTGCAGTTCACAACGGAATTGTTACTCTTAGCGGTACAGTTAAGTTCTACTCAGACAAGCTTGCGGCGGAAGAAGCGGCTAAAAGAGTGAAGGGCGTTAAAGCTGTTGCTGAAGATATTGAAGTACGTTTAGCAGAGAACGGACAATTATCAGATTCGCAAATAGCCGAAAGTGTAGTAAGAGCGCTCGAATGGAATACTTCTGTTCCACACGAAAACATCAAGGTTAAAGTGGATGATGGCAGAGTGACTCTTGAGGGAGAAGTAGACTGGCTGTATCAGAAGGAAGCGGCTACGAATGCTATAAACTACCTGACCGGGGTACGGGGTATCGGAAACTGGATTACTGTAAAACCAAAAGTAAATACCGCAATTGTTAAAGAAAATATACGGAAGGCCCTTGAAAGAAGCGCCGATTTTGAAGCTGACAAAATCACGATAGACACTCTGGGAAGTAAAGTGATACTAAAAGGTTCCGCTCGCTCCTGGAATGAAAGAAAAGAAGTAGAAAGAGCCGCAGCCTCAGCCCCAGGCGTAACCGAAGTTGACGATCAATTGGCTGTCGTATACTAACCTACTTCTTTAAGGGAACAGGAGACTACCAGTTTCCTGCTCTCCCTTTTTGAAGCTTTCGATTCATCCGTGTTCAAACAACCACCTAACCGGTGATATTTTCTGCTTTGGCGCAAGTCCGTAACCTTTAATACATTTTTCTTTTATCAATTTTACCGCTTCGTCTACCGAATCAGTTATGAGAAACAGATGTACATCATTTTCAGAAATAGTACCATTTAGCTTCATTCGTTGAATATGCTGTTCCAATTCAATGTAATAGTCTTTACAAAAAATAATTATAGGAAACTGTTTAATTTTTTTTGTCTGGATTAATGTAAGGGCTTCAAAGTATTCGTCTAAAGTCCCGAATCCGCCGGGCATCACAACAAAAGCAAAGGAATACTTGACCAAAAGAATTTTCCTGACAAAGAAATGTTTTATATTGACCCATTTATCGAGGTAGGCGTTTTGCAGCTGCTCTCTTGGAAGCACAATGTTACAGCCAACAGACTTGCCTCCTACATCTTTAGCTCCACGGTTGGCAGCCTCCATTAAACCAGGGCCTCCGCCAGTCATTATTGTAAATCCAAGTTTAGCAACTTCCGAAGCTATCTGTCGGGTTAACCTATAAAACTTATGATCTTCTGTAAACCTGGCAGAACCGAAAAAAGTTACGCAAGGACCGGCAAAATGCAAGGTTCGGAAGCCGTGAATTAGCTGCAGGAAAGTACTTAGCGCAAATAAAAAATCTTGCCACCTCGATTGTGGGCCATCAAGAAATCTAATTTCCTGTTCTGACGATTTCATAAAACGACCCGCTACAACCTTGTTTTAATGGAACTACCCTTTTTATATTTTCAATGCCTGTCAACAACGCATCCGGGTTAAAAGAAATGCTGTCTATTCCATTTTCAACCAAAAATTCTGCAAAGGCAGGAGAATCACTTGGTGCCTGGCCGCAAATTCCGATATTCTTATTCATAATCCCGGCTTTTTCAATCATCATTTTAATCATGGCCTTGCTTGCAGGATTTTCCTCATCGAATAAATACTCAATTATAGACGAATCCCGGTCAATACCCAACGTCAGTTGTGTGAGGTCATTAGAACCTATGGAAAAGCCATCAAATATCTTTCCGAATTCTTCCGCCAGTAAAACATTCGAAGGAATTTCGGCCATTACGTATATTTTTAAATCATTTTCCCCCTGCCTTAACCCGTAGCTAGCCATTAAATCGACTACTTTCCGGCCTTCTTCGGGTGTGCGGCAAAAAGGAATCATCAGCTTAACGTTCTCCAGGCCCATGTCGTTTCTCACTACTTTCATCGCTTCGCACTCCAACCTGAATGCTTCTTTATAACGCTCGTTGTAATACCTTGCAGCGCCCCTGAATCCCAACATCGGGTTCTCTTCAACTGGCTCAAACTCTTTGCCGCCAATTAAGTTTGAATATTCGTTTGTTTTAAGATCGCTCATACGAACGATTACTTCCTTAGGGTAAAAAGCGGCAGCGATTGTTGACACTCCTTCGGCGAGTTTATCTATAAAAAACTGCTCTTTATTGCTATAATTAACCGTAAGTTCTTCAATTTTAGCGGCGGCGGTTTTGTCGCTTAGTTCATTAAACTTAACCAACGCCATTGGATGTATCTGAATATAATGTGTAATAATGAATTCTATCCGCATTAAGCCCACGCCCGCATTGGGGTAGGCTGCTAACTGAAATGCTTTTTCCGGCTCGCCCAAAATCATCATAACTTTTGTTAAGTCGGGCAGTATTATGTGTGAGAAGTCACGCAATATTTCTTTCCATTTCAACTGATTTTTATAAACCATACCAGTTTTTCCTTCCGCACACGACACTGTAATTACTTCACCATCTTTAATTTTGGCGGTGGCATCCTCCGTACCTACAATAGCCGGAACTCCAAGTTCGCGGGCAACTATGGAGGCATGACTGGTTCTTCCACCTTTATCGGTAACGATGGCCGAAACCCGCTTTAAAATCGGGTCCCAATCCGGACTGGTACCACCTGTTATTAAGATATCTCCGGGTTCTAATTTATATCCTTCCTCGGGCGAGGAAAGAATTTTCGCCCTACCTGCGGCTATTTTATTTCCAATTGCTTCGCCCGTAGTTAAAACTTCTCCTCGCTCCTGCAGTGTATATTCTGTAATGGATGTGGGGCGGGTTCTGCTATGTACAGTTTCTGGCCTTGCTTGCAAAATATACAGCAAGTTAGTTTCGCCGTCTTTTGCCCATTCAATATCCATCGGTTTTTGATAGTGATCTTCAATTATAAGGGCCCAATTACCAAGCTGAGTAATTTCATCATCGGTTAACACAAATTTTGATTTAAGTTCGGGAGGTGTATCCAGGTTTAATGTAGGCTGATCGGCCCCGACGCCCGAATAAATCATCATCTTCGATTTGCTTCCAAGATTTTTCTGCAAAATTGCCTTCTTTTTATTTTGTAGCGCAGGCTTAAACAGTAAAAACTCATCAGGAATTACCTGACCCTGCACTATATTTTCTCCCAAACCCCATACTCCCGCCAAATGGATAACATTTCGGAATCCCGATTCAGGTTCGAGGGTAAAACCGATTCCTGAGCAGGCTTTGTCCGAGCGAATCATTAACTGAACACCGACAGATAGTAAAACTTTAGAATGTTCAAATCCTTTGTCTTCACGATATTTAATGGCGCGGTCGGTATAAAGAGAGGCATAACATCTTTTAACGGCATCCAATACGGCTTTCTCGCCTTTTATGTTTAAATAAGATTCGTGCTGTCCCGCAAAACTTGCATCGGGCAAATCTTCCGCAGTTGCACTGCTGCGAATTGCAACTTCTGCCTGTGCGGCGGATAGATTTTTATATGCGCCAAGAATTGCGTCTGCCAAGTCTTCGGGAATCCGGCTTTCAAGAATAACTTTCCGGGCCTCCAATCCTATTTCCGATAAATTTTTGAACGTATCGCGATTAAGCTTTGAGAGTAATTTTGCGTGAACACCATCTAATTTATTATGCTCAATAAAATGTTTAAATGCGAAGGCTGTAACGGCAAACCCGTTTGGAACCAAGATTCCATGGGCAGATAAATTTGAATACATTTCTCCTAATGATGAATTCTTACCCCCCACCTCGGCAATATCAGAAACACCGATTTGATTGAACCGCTTAATGTATATATCCATCACTTTTTATTTTAAAGTTAGGCCAAAGCCGATCATTTCATCCTGATTCAAATTAGTTAACATACTGATAATAATCAATATCTAGAGCCCTTAAGGCGCATTATTCAGACCTTTTTTGATCATAACCTTACTAAGTTCGAGCACTACAAACACCAGGCTGGAAATAAAAACCGAGAACATTATTTCTTTAAAACTGAGAGGAGAAGTATGAAAAAACAGGCCTATTGCGGGGGTGTAAATTATCAATAATTGAAGACCAACTGTAAAGATAACTGCTGCAAGCAAATATATATTAGTAAATATACCAAGTTTAAACAAGGTTTTTGTTTCACTCCGAATAGCAAGAACATGCCAAAGCTGAGAAAAACATAAAATGGTAAATATCATAGTTTGCCAATGCTCTATTCCTTCATTAACCAATATCAGCTGACTGGTTAGGGTAAGAATTCCCATAAAAAAACCCATTGCAAGAATTTTGTTTCCAAGGTTATCCGAAAAGATGTTTGCATTTGCTTTTCGCGGAGGTTTTTTCATTATATCCTTTTCCGAGGGCTCGGCCACCAGTGCTAAGGCTGGCAGTCCATCAGTCACCAGATTGATCCACAATATTTGCACCGGGAGTAAAGGCAAAGGAAGTCCCATTAAAGGTGCAATTAACACTGCCACGAGCTCTGCAGTATTTCCGGCCATTATAAAATGAATAAACTTTCTAATATTCTCAAATATTCTTCTCCCCTGCTTTACAGCTTTTACAATCGTAGCGAAATTATCATCCAGCAATATCATTTGCGCCGCCTCTTTGGTAACATCTGTTCCAGTAATTCCCATCGCCACGCCAATATTGGCCATCTTTATGGAAGGCGCATCGTTTACACCGTCTCCTGTCATTGCTACAAAATGCCCTTTCTTTTGCAAGGCAGATACAATTCTGAGTTTTTGCGCTGGCGAAACGCGTGCATACACCTTAATCTGCTCAATTTTATCTTCGAGCTCGGTGTCGGGCATTTGTTCCATAGCGACCCCGGTTACTAAAAGATCCGTTTCGTTTGATAAAATTTCAAGTTCCCTCGCGATATATTCAGCTGTTGAGGGATGGTCTCCAGTTATCATCACAGGAACTATTCCTGCTGCTTTGCATTCCTGGATAGCTTGTTTTGCCTCTTCGCGCGGTGGATCTATCAATCCCGCCAGGCCAAGAAACTTCATTTCCTTTTCAACAGTCGAAGAACTGATTTCCAGGGGCAATTCATCAACCTGATTGTAAGCATAGGCCATTACCCTCAGGCCCCGACTTGTCATTTCGTCGACATGCCGGGCAAGTTCTTCATCATCAGTAATGCCGGGACAAATAGCAGCGATCGATTCCACGGCACCTTTTGTAATAATCAGCGGTCCGCCATTATCCTTATGAATAGTTGTCATCACTTTCCTTTCAGGATCAAAGGGAATTTCATCTACCCGTTCATGTTCTTTTATCCATTCCTGATCGTAGACCTTATGTTGATGCAAGTAAAGCAACAAAGCCACTTCGGTAGGGTCGCCAAGGAGAGCATTTTCTCTTTGTTCTACATCCTGATTAAGGTGCATGGCCTGCACCAGGGATACAGGGTGAGTTTTATTTTCGGGAACCCAAATTTCAGATACTTGCATCTTGTTTTGAGTAAGTGTACCGGTTTTATCAGAACAGATAAAAGATACTGAACCCAGGGTTTCCACAGCATATAATTTTCGCACCAGCGCATTCCGGTTTACAAGCCGTTTAGCGCCCATAGCCAGCGAAATGGTGATCACGGCGGGGAGCGCTTCCGGAATTGCTGCTACGGCCACCGAAAGAGACAGCAGCAACATTCCAGCAGCTGAATTGCCTTGCAAAAATCCTATCAGGAATAAAACAACACAAATCGCTATCACGATAAAGGTTAACTTTCTGCTAAAATCCTTCATCCTGACCTGTAGCGGCGTAGGTGGCGAGGCTTCCTGAAGCATCTCTGCTATCCGGCCCAGTTCGGTATTCATACCAGTGGCCGTTATAACTCCTTTGCCTCTTCCATAAGTAATGTAAGTACCATTAAATGCCATATTAGAATAATCGCCCAAATTCAGATTATCCTGTTTTAGCTCTGCAGTAACTTTATCTGATGGCATTGATTCTCCGGTTAAACTTGATTCGTCTATTTTTAAGGAATGGCTCTCGATAAGGCGAATATCAGCCGGAACTTTTGTACCTGCCTCAAGTATTATAACATCCCCGGGAACAAGATCAGAGGAATTTATTTTATGCGCTACACCTTTGCGCACGACAAGACTTACAGGGTTTGCCATTTCTTTTAACAGAGCCATTGCCTTTTCAGCTCTAAACTCCTGCACAAACCCTGTAATGGCATTCAGAAACACAATAACAAGTACAACAACTGCATCTGGATATTCTTTCAAAAAAAAGGAAATGGCCGCCGCTGCTAACAGCACCAGGATCATGACATCTGCAAACTGCTTAAAGAGAAGTTGAAACGGCGTGGCCTTTTTGTCGGCCATTAGTTCATTACAGCCGTATTTCTCCAAGCGTTTAACTGATTCTTCCTCGTCTAATCCGTTTGCAGATGTATTTAACTCTTCCAGTACAAGATCTACGGGTTGCTGATGCCATTTCATATTACTGAGATAATGAAAACAGCGTTACTCCCTGACCGATGCTACTCTTTCTTAAGTCGTTGTAATGCTCAATTGATACTATATCGCCATAAAATTGGATATCCGGTGAAAGCAATAAGGTATCTGTTAAAGACTGCCTCACGTTATTAACATCTGTAGAATCACCTGTAAAGTCCTGAAATTTCGATTTTTCGGAGCAGAGAAAATTAGTAAAGGAAAGAAAACATGCACTGAATAAAAAAGCGAATACTTTCATAGAATAAAGTTCTTCCTTCTAAATCCATCAATGAATGAGCAATATCAGCCGCAGGGTTGACAAAGGTCAATTTGATCGCTGTATTATTCATTTCCCAATCAGCCCTAGCTATGACAGGCATCAATCGCGTCCAGACATGGAATATGTATTTTTAATAGACTCATAAAGAAGAATGAAGACCATACTAGTATTAACCGATTTTTCGGCGCGAGCCGAACATGCTGCCGAGTATGCAATGCTGATAGCTGCCAAAGCAAATGCAAAAATCCTGCTTTATAATTCCTTTTTTGTTCCAGAAATAGTTCCTTCGGTTACCTATACATCCCCTTACTACGAGGATGTTTCGATCATGGAAAAGGAAAATCTACTTCAACTGGCGAAAACAGTAGAGCGATTAAAAAAGAGATTTATTGAAGCACACAAAATCAATCCGCCAGAAATGCATGTACAAAATGGAGCCGGAAATATCGCCGACAACATACAGGAATTAACAAAAACTAAAAAGTTCTGGATGATTGTGATGGGAGATAAAAGTAATGAAGGCGCATTTAGCCGGTTTGTTTTTGGAAGCGACACCAATGCTGTTATTGACGAAGCTAGTTGCCCGGTTCTACTAATCCCCGAAAAGCACCGGTTTAGGCCTCTGCAAAAAATTGCGTTTGCTACAGATTTCGAACATTTCGAAGAAAGGCCGCTGAAGTTTCTGCATGAACTGGCAGACATTTGGAAAGCTGAAATTGTAGTTGTCCATGTACTTTCCGGAGATTTGTCGATCAAGGAAAAGGTGAAAAATTTCGACCACTATAAAAAAATCGCCGCAAAGATAAACACTCCAAACACAACTTATATTGAAGTACGTGCAGATGATGTTGTTCCAGCGCTTGAAAAAATCGCCAAAAACAAGGCAATGGATGCACTCGCAATCTTCCATAAAAAAAGAGGATTCTTCGATCAGCTGGTGCACAAAAGCATCAGCAAGGACATGTTAGATTTTCATGGTATACCCTTGCTTGTGCTAGCCTAAGCCAGAATCTCTTAGGTAAATCACGAGCACCTAAGTAATTATCTGGCCATCCCGCATTTCGATAATACGATCAGAACGTTTTGCAAAATCGAGATCGTGGGTAACAACAAGCAAGGTTTGTTTTTTTTCAGTACACAAATCCTGGAAGATACCGAATACCATATCACTATTTTTTTTATCAAGATTACCTGTCGGCTCGTCTCCCATCACAATCAAAGGTTCGTTGATCAGGGCCCGGGCAATTGATACACGTTGTTTTTGTCCGCCACTTAACTGATTGGGCCATTTTAGGGCCTGATCGCCAACGCCAAGTATTTTCAGTTGCTCATAAGCTCGTGCTTCCAACTCATTCTTTGCAAGTTTTCCAAGTTTTATACCTGGAAGCATAACATTTGTCAACACATTGAACTCCTCGATCAGGTAGTGAAACTGAAATACAAAACCAATCTTTGCGTTTCGTATAGCGGCCAGTTCGTCGCCATTTCTTTCATGCAATGATTCACCGTCAAGAATAATTTCTCCTTCGTAATCGGTATCCATTGTCGATAAAATATATAAGAGAGTTGATTTTCCACAACCCGATTTTCCAACAACAGACACAAACGTACCCTTTTCAATAGCGAAATTTAAGTTAGTTAAGACCTGAAATTTTACAGGATCGTAAAAGTATTTATTAACAGAGGCAACGTCTAACACATTTTCAACCATACTATTTCCCTCTTATAATGGTAACCGGATCGACTTCGCTCGCTCTCCTGGCCGGAAAAAGTCCGGCAATATAAGTGGTGAACAGCGCGAAGGTGATGCCTATAAAATAAAAAATGGGGCCAAAATAAACAGGATAGGTTTTAATGGTAGGCAACGACGGCGTTTCAAATGGGATATAACTAATAATAAGCGACAAAATATATCCAACAATAAGGCCGCAAACGCCTCCGGCGACTCCTATAATCAATGACAGGTAGATGAAAATCCTTTTTACATCAGTACCCGAAAAACCGGTAGCCTTTAGTATTGCAATGGCATCCATCTTTTCGTAAATCATCATGTTCAAAATATTATAAATCCCAAAGCCGGCAACAATGAGCAGCGTTATACCAACGGCATACGAAATAATAGACCGAACCCGGCTTCCGGTATCGAACTGAGAATTTGCAGCCTGAATATCAATGGCATCAAGCTCAAAAACATGGGCATACTCTTTGGCGATTGCTGGGGCAGCAGTTAAATCATTAAGTTTTATCTGAATTTCTGTTATATAACTATCGGGTTTACCAAGTAATTTCTGAGCGGTTTGAAGGGAGGTATACGCTAGAACATCGTCGATTTCTGAAATTCCGAACTGAATAATTCCTTCGATCTTCAGCATCGATACCTGGCCATTAGAAGATGTTACCTGTATCCTGTCACCCATTTCAAGCAGCATTTTATCGGCTATACCTTTCCCAATGAATATTCCGTCGTTGGTATTCACCAGGCTTTTAAGCTCGCCCTTGATGATATAATTACTTAATGAAAAAAGCCTTTCTTCATTCAAAACATCCACTCCGTTTACTATTCCGCCGATTTCGATACTTCCTGAATTAAAAAACACCTGTTCGATGAGTTTCGGAGCTACCCCGTATACCCGTGGATCATGACGTAAGGTTTTAATAATGGCCTGGCTATTATAAATTTCTTTTCCGCGATCTTTCGGTTTAATGGAGTGAATAAAATTATAATGCCGGGCATACCGGGGTGAAAGATCTACAGGCTGATTTGCAGATCGTTTCACCTCATTATACAGGCGAATGTGTGGGGTTCTATTTAAGATAAGATCGTCCAGAAGCTGATTAAGACCGTTCATAAAACTTACCAGGGCTATGAACATCCCGATCCCGAATGTTACTCCGGCAGCTGCTACGATAGATTGCTTAAGTCTGGCTCTTAAAAGACTGATGGCAATATCGGGAATAAGAGGAATATTCATTTTTATTGCGGTTTATAAATAACCTGATCTGTGTCCAGTCCCTTTCTTATTTCAACCATCCGGTAGTCGCTTAATCCAATTTCAACGGCCTTTTTTTTATCTTTCGATATCAAGACATATTTATTGTCAATCAGGTAAGCGCTTGGAATAAGCAAAGCATTATTGCGGCTTTGAATAATTATACTTGCTTCGGCCGTGAGGTTGGGATATAAAACCGGTGGCGGATCAAGAAAATGAGCATCAACCCTAAATGTTCTTTGCTTCTCGTCGATAATGGGATGAATTTTGTCTACTCTGCCACTAAACACCTGTCCTTTATAACTGTCCATCGTAATTTCGACAGACTGACCAGGTTTAACCCGTGCAATATCATATTCATCAACAGCCATTTCTAAGATGAAATTATCTGAGTTTCCGATAATTGCCAATGGACTCTGAGGAGTAATGAGTTCGCCTTTCTCTTTAAGCACGTTAAACACCCTACCCTTAAAGGCACTTTTTATGATAAAATCGGCCTGCTGGCTGGTATTGATCCGATATGTGATATCCGCCTGTTTTAGCTCATCCTGTAAATCTTTTTTTAATTGCCGAAGTTTATTACGCGACGACAGGTAGCTATTTCTCGAGTTTAGAAAATTAAGTCGTCGCTGGTCGAGTTCTAACTGGGTGCCGATTTGGTTTTTCCATAAATTATTTTGGCGGGTATAGAGGGATGAGTCCAGTTGATATTTATCGCGTGCAAGCTTCACATTCAGCTCTAGTTCTTGAATCTTGTCCGAGCGGACGCTATTCTCTTCCCTCAGCTTAGCATAAGCAAGTCTGGCGCTTTCTGTAGTTAAAGCAGCGGTGCGATTATCGAGTATAAACAGCGGATCGCCCGCCTTTACTTCGTCACCAGCTTCCACTAAAACTTTCTCTAAAATGCCATTCACTGTAGAATACACTTCATACTGATCGGCCGATTTAACTTTACCGGAGGCGTAAACAGATTCGGTTATGGAATTTACAACAGGTTTGGTTCGTTCGCGCCCTTTGGTGCAGGAGATTGTAATGATTACCGCAAAAAAAAAACGACGAACTGTTTCATTAATCCAGTTTTATCCTTGTATAGAACCAATTCTTAAAACGCTTATTTACCAAATATTAAGAGAGAACAAGCTTTGTTGGCGAATTAACGATAAAAAATCAAGTGTCCAGATGATCCATGTATACTCGATACAACAGCAAGAATAAACCCAAAAGGATAAGCTGATTTACTTATCCTTTTGGTAAAGCAATTATTCAACAGCAATACTTTTTCTTTGCGGTTCTTCTTTCTCGGCTTTTTCGAGCTTTAACTTTAGAACGCCATTCTCATATCTTGCCTGAACATTCTCGTCTTTCACATTTTTAGGAAGACTAAATGAACGATTGAACGACGAATAAGAGAATTCTTTACGGGTATAATTATCTCTTTCTTCCGAGCTTTCCTCTTTAGTTTCTGCACTTATATTAAGTACATCGTTTTGAATATCTACTTTAAAATCTTGCTTTTGAAAGCCAGGGGCAGCCACTTCAATTTCGTAGTTTCCCTCGTTTTCTTTTATGTTTACTGCAGGTAAAATATCTCTTCGAAAAGCTCTCTCCAATAGGTTTTCACTGTTCCAAAAATCTTCCATAATGGTTTTGATCGACGGGATGCCGGATGACTTCATTAATGTGTTCATAGTTGTAAATTTTTAGTTAAAATAGATTATGATGTAAAGATCAATAGCCTACAGCTGTTGTTACTTGACAGTAATTATCCCTGCTACTGATTCTCGTCAGTGATAAATATTTTGAACAAAACATACATCGGGAAGATTTAAACTGTTACAGGGATCCTTTCTGTTTGTAACAGTTTATTAACTTTTGAAAGTATGACATCCAGGTCGAAAGGTTTGCATAACACATCGCTGCAACAGCTAAAATGCTCTAAAACGCCCAAATATGCCGACATAAGAATCACCGGAATTTCGGATGTTCTGTAATCGTGCTTCAGCTTCATACATAATTCAACACCATTTTCGCCAGGTAAAATGTAATCGATTAAAAGCAGATCCGGATTAAAGGCTGCTATTTGGCTAAACATATCCCGCCCATCGGGCAGAGCGGTTACCAGGAAGTCGAAATAAGTCAAAACTTCCCGTAACATCTCCCTTTGTTCAGCATTGTCTTCAATAATCAGGATCCGCTTTAACATTTCTATGTTGTTAGTTGTAATCGATTTTCCACGCCATCCCTGTACTTCCTTTAACCTTTTGGGCTTTCAGAGTAACTTCCGTTTCTCCGACAAGAAAAGCGTCTGTAAAAGTAGAGTCATTACTTCTTTTCGGATCCGGCAGTTCTCTGCGGAATACATCGATGGCCTCGTTTAGATCTCTGGTGGCATGCTTTGTTTTCATGTTCGACTATTTAAAAATTTAACGATTTAATACAAATTTCATTAATTAAAAAAAGGAGCTAACTGATCAGAATCAGCTTCTTAGCAGATTGTTATTGAATGTTCTTTTACCTCTATTTTAACAATGTTCCTGGCAAATTATTAAGAACTAAAACCCATTAAAATATCTTTATATATCTAAAACTAATCTCTGTTAAACAGGGAAGTGTGCCGTTATTTGTTATGTGCAACAAACAATGGCATCGGAACCTCCTTTTGTAAAATATCTGCCATACTCATTTTAAACCACCTTGAAACAGCCCCCCGATTATAAGCTCCAAGTACAACAAGCGCATTCTGATGCAAACCTTTAAGAAAAGTCAGGATTTGCTCATCCGCTTTACCATACAAAACAGTGTAAGTCGCATCGGGATAATGGCACTGCACAAATTCCTTTATCAACTCATTTTCAGGAAGCTGTAAAGTATCCTCAGGATCTACCACTGAAACAACCTCTGTTTCTATATCCTTCATCCAGGGGAGCATATAATTGAACATTTTGATAGCAAAGACCGACGCCGGTTTACCATCATAAAGCAGCACTACTTTTTCGATCTTCTTGTATTCCTTTGGGATAATAATTACCGGGCACTGCAAATCAGCAAGGATATCTTTTATAAACTGAGTAGGGTGTTCTTCTGGAAAATGAGTAAAAGTCTCATCCGAACTTATTAAAACCAGATCAGAATAAATGCTTTCTCTAAGTAATTCCTGTACAGCGATGCTTTTATCATGATGCACAACATATTTGACATGAGCCTTTAAGCATGCTTGTTCAAAAGAAGCGGCAGATTTTAGACGGGTTTCTTTATCCGCTTTCATCAAACTTTTCAATTTATCTTTTGAGATCCCCTGACTTCCTACCATATCAAACAGTTTATAGCTGTGATAAGTAAAGTCATCAAGAAAAATGCCCGACAACATGGCATCACTTTTGGCCGCAAACTGAATACCATACTCAAGTGTACTCGTTGAAAATTTCAGGCCGTCAAAAGCTGCACTAATTTTTTTCATTTTGTTGTGATTATATTAGATTATTGTTCAAAATATCCGTTCAGCCGTGTAAGCTGGAGGAAATACGAGCAATGGTATTTTTTGACAACTCATCATCTTTTTAGTGGTGCTTTCATGAAACAATTGTTCATAAAAGGGATGTTTTTTATGAACCAGGGCAATTAAATCCAAACCTGCTATTTGCTCAAACTTCACTAAGGCAGTGGTAATGTCATCACCCCGCATCTCATGAAAAGAAATCTTTTCATAGGTTATTGCAGCACCTCTTTCATAAAATTCATCGAGTAAGCTATTTACTGTTTTATCAGCTGTTCCATCTTTATCTACATGAATAACCACCAGCTCTGCATCAAATGGTAAAGCCAACTCTGCCATAAATTTCAGTGCATTTAATTCCACTTGCTCAAAGGATGCGACTGCCAGGGCCATTCTGCTAAAATTGTCGAACTGGACTTTGGAGGGCACCATTAAAATCGGACAGGAGGCGTTTTTAAGTACTCCATTGGCATCACTTCCAAGGAGCAAATGAGTTAGAAAGCCCTCTTCACGTTTGTCGCCCATTACGATCATCCATATGTCTTCTCTACTTAGAACCTCTCGAACATTGTCAGCAAGATCTCCCATTCCATTCTGATATCTCAAGGCCAGAGTTTCACCTTCAGAACCTATTTTAAACTTATCAGTAAGTCGATGGCTTAACTGGGTCAGTTTGACCAAACTTTCTTCTTCAAAAACAGAATAGTTTTTGAACTGTACAGGAAATACGCCTGCGTATGAGTCTTCTGTCTGAGGGACATAATAATAAGCGTTAAAAAGTAGAACCTCTGCTTCCAATTTTAAAGCCATTTGCAAGGCAAATTCAGCAGCATGCTCAGACTTTTCAGAAAAATCGGTTAACACCAATATCGTTTTCATTGCCCCTTATAAATAGTATCTAAAGATCAATCAAGATGCACGATACTTTGCTGATAGAAATCAGTCGTCGAGCTGATATTTATTAACCCCTTCATCTGATATTCCGAGGCTTATAACTTCCCATACTACAATCAGCACTGGCATTGACGTGTATCATCAGCTAATTACAATGCATATCGGAACTTAGTATTTTAGAAAGGCATGACGGAGAAAATGAAAAAAGTACTGGTTCCTATTGATTTCTCAGGAAGTCCAAGTGCGTTGATAAATTATGCCATCGGATTCCAACACCATTTTAAATGTAAGCTTTTGTTTTTTCATTCTATTTGCGAGTTGATCCCATCCAGTGCTGTTAAAACAACGTACGATGATGCCGTAATGGCAGCGATCCAATCCAGGGCGCAGCGGCTAACAATGCTCATCGAAAAAGGTTGCTTAAAGCTTGGCATCATACCTTCTTCACTGCGTTCAGACTATGAAATAAAGCTCGGAGGAAACGTGATCGACGACATTTTGCAGGTTGTTGAAAATGAGAAAATTGATTTTATAATCATGTCTACGCATGGATCGTCGGGCTTAAAAAAGTTTTTTTTAGGCAGCACCACTTCGGTGGTTATTTCCAGAGCTGAAATTCCTGTCCTTACCATTCCACTTAACTATCCTTACCGGCCAATTAAACAGATAATTTATGCCTGTGATTTCAAAGATCTGGAGAACGAACTAAATCAATTATTACCCCTTGCGCAAAACCTAAATACAGGCGTTGAATTAGTAAATTTCAATTATGGAACGTCCAACGCAAGTGCAGGTATGCTAGAACTGCTGAAGGCTACCAAGCTAAACCTTGTGGAGATCACAAGAAATATTGAGCTCACTTTAATTGATGAAATGCGAGCGTATATGAAACGAAAAGGCAGCAGTGTACTATGTATGTTTACCAAGCCCAAAATGAAACTGGAAAATCTTTTCAGAGAAAGTAAAACCTGTGGATTGGTAGTAAAACTGAGATTCCCCCTGTTATCACTCCCGAAATACCGTCAAGGTTCCCCTGCAAATAAAAACTCTCTCAGTTTAAAGACCTGAGTATTATGGGGAGACAAGTTTATTGAAAGACGGCTTGACAGTTGAAAATTGGAAACGATAAAAACAACACAAAACACAAACAATCAATTACTTATATAAAAAAATAAATCAGGAAAATAACTGATATCTGTCAATACTCTGCCTGACAGCTCTGGTGGCTGCATCCATAAAAAAACTCTTAATTAGAGCGGTAATACTGGGTGAACCTATGGTTAGTAAACATTTAAGTCCCTACAGTCATGAAATTTATAGGTCAAGTTCTTTTATGCATCGCCTTCTCCGTATTATCGAACGAGGTACACAGTCAGGGGAATTATAAAACAACCGGAAATGGAATCAAGTACCAGATTTACACTGTACAATCGGGTAAAAAAATCCAGCTGAACGACATAATCACATTCAGTCTGGTCGAAAAAACCGAAAAAGACTCGGTTCTGTTCAGCACTTACGACAGAGGCAAGCCACTCAGGGCTCAGATTATTTCCTCGCAAAACATTGCAGATTTCATGGATGTATTTATTCTTCTCAGCGATCAAGATAGTGCGCTAATCCGTATTCCTACTGATTCAATCTTTAAGAATCGTGAATTCGACCGGCCACATTACTTACCAAAAGGAAGTGCTTTACTATTCATCATAAAAATTGAAGATGTACAAACTGTTGAGGAAGCTGTAGCTGAAGAAGAGAAAGCGCTTGAAGCCGAAAGGTCATTGCTGGCAAAATACATCTCAGATCATCACCTAAATCCTCTGTTCACAGCTTCAGGTTTGCTCTATGTTGTTAAAAAACAAACAAAAACATTCCGACCCGACCCTGGCGACACGGTGGTTATTAATTACACAGCCAGTACTGTTGGCGGAAAAGTGTTCGATTCGAGTAATAAAGCTAGAGCGCTAGAAGCCGGGCTGGACCAGCCCGGTCGCGATTACAGCCCAGTTAGTTTTGTTGTTGCGGCATCTGGTATCATGACAGCATGGGATGAAGGGATATTATTAATGAATGAAGGATCGATAGCAACACTTATAATTCCCTCCTATCTTGCCTTTGGCGCAATGGGTTATGCTGATCTGATAGAACCCTATACCACTCTGGTTGTAGAGGTAGAATTAATTAAAATCAAAAAATCAGGACAGAAAAACGGTAAGGGGAACAAGAGTAAAAGCCAGAAATTCAGAACACAATCTGTTCCGGAATATCGCCCTAAACCTGTTCTCACTAGTATTTCGTCCTTTTTGCTTTTAATAAATAATGAAAGGAACAAACAGGTAACAGCACAAAGAAAATATGCAATAGCGCCGAAATCAGCGCCTGTTATAGTCTGGTTTGATATTATGAATAAGCTCTTAATGCGATAGCGAGAGTTTTACAACAGGTTTCAAAACATTCTGTTCAGCTTTCCAGCACATCCTTAAAGCCGTCAGGAAAAATAAGTAAAGGCAAAACATGGTAATTCATCATTTTTTTTGTGTTACTTTCCTGGAACACCTGCTCGTAGAACACACTTCTTTTCTGAAAAAGGGCGATCATATCTAGATCGGCCAACTGCGCAAATTCAACAAGTGTTTCACTCACATTAGATTCCGTCAAATCTATATAATTGATTTTTCGATAATTTATTACAGAACGTATTTTGCTAAAACTCAGTAAATGTTGATTCAATACATGAGCCCTGGAATCTTTTGGAGACACATTCGTTATAACAATTTCTGCATTGAACGGAGAAGCAATTTCTATCAGGTAGTCCAGAGCTTCCAAGTCTGAATTCTTTAACGAGTCTGACGCAAAGGCAATTCGGCGTAATTTTCGGAATTTCGCCTTTTCGGGAATCATCAGTAAAGGCCGATTAGCCTTCTTAATCATCCGGTTAGAATCACTTCCAATTATCAAATGGCTAAAAAAGCTTTCGTCGCTTTTATCACCCATGATTATTAACCAAATATCATACTGAGTCAAAAGTGGTTTCACATTCTCTGAAAGATTTCCCTTACCACTTTTGCAGAGGACAAAAGGGTCCCTCTCTTGTCCCGATGGCTGGAACTTATCTTGTAGCCGCATGATCAATGAATGTAATTTTTCCTGACTTTCCTCCTCAGCAATAGAATAATCTCCATAAATACCTGGAAGAACTGCGGTTTCTACAGCTATTCCCTGCGGCACATGATAGGCATTATAAAATAAAAGATCTGCACCCTGAAATAGTGCCAGTTGCCAGGCATATTCAGCTGCGCATTCTGCTCTTTCAGAAAAGTCAGTTAAAACCATTATCGTTTTCATGAAAACTTTCTCTTAGTAATAAAGCTCTGAGGATCAACAATATACCTATATGACCATTATCAGGCTAAGGAATGATATCGATACAGAAATCCAGACAAAAACCTCTGATTGATTTCCCTCCTGGCTTAAACAGCCGGCGGTATCAGGGCTTTTTTAAGGAATGCTTCTATCGAATGCTCAAACAGTATTAAATCAGATGTTTTAACCTGAAAGTTTGATGTGTACTTCACTTTATTCCTTTTTTCCAAAGGAAGTAAATCATTAACTGTTAATTCTAAAATAGCTTGAGGACCACTATCTAAAATATTGCTAAGCTCATTCTCTACTTTTATATTATTTCCACCACCACAAAGAGTGATAAAGGAATATGAGTGAATATTAGATCTTTCCATTTTTAGAAAGGTTTTAACGGGATTGGCTATTCTACCAGCCCAAATGGGTGCAACCAACAGAATATAATCGTATTGATTTAGGGAGATATAGGGCTTCTGAACTTTCGGACTTCTCCGGAAAATTATATCTAAAAAAATATCGAAAGTATTCCTCGTCCTGGTTTCGGTGATTTTATAGATATCACAGTTTAATCTCGCCTGCAACTTCTTCGCAAGCACCTCATTATTACCAGAAAATGAATAATAAACTATTAAAATCTTCTTCTTTGCCATGAATTTCAAAAATACCATACACCAAAGCAGGAGCAATTAAAATCAGTCATCTATTCAAATGATACTGATCAGGTTAGAAGTTCAAAAAAATTTACCGGGTAAAAATGTAAGCCTGAAAAAATTTGTCGAACGATTCATTAAGTCTCTTTTGCCGGGTTATTTGTAACAAATATCACAAAAGGTAAAAACACTTTTGTCGACCTTTGGGTTAAGTCAGCTATCAAAATAAGTATGTTTGAATCAATTTTATACGCCCTTGCCTTAGCGTCAACTTTTGTAACAGCAATTGCTCAACCTTTTCCTAAGCAAATGCAAGGTGGAGATCTGAAGGATCCATGGACAAAAAATCAATTAATTGAACCTGCTGCTTTGGCGGTAATTCTTTCAAACCCAAATGCCGCAAAACCATATATTTTTAATATTGGTGTTGTAGAAAACATAAAAGGTGCCAGAAAAATGGGTGCGGCAAGCGAGAAAAAAAATCTTGATTTATTTAAAAAGGCCCTCACGAAAATCCCAAAAAACGCGCAAGTGGTGGTATATTGCGGATGTTGCCCCTTTAAACGCTGTCCAAATATACGCCCCGCATTTCAGGCTTTAAAATCAGCAGGCTTTACAAACGGCCGCCTTTTAAACCTGGCCACTAATATTAAAACAGACTGGATAAGTAAAGGATATCCGCTGGCCCCTTAATCAACATTCGATATTGAAATATTTAAAATCAAATTTCTGGTTTATCATTTCGCTTCTGCTTTTAGCAATCATTACTCTAAATCCCGGGGCCAAGGCTTTTGTACTAAAAAGTCTTATTAAAACAGGATTGTATCAGCCCAATGTGCCAAAATCATCACCGGAAAAAACTTCTGATTATCCGATGGCACCGGCAAGTATATTCATTTCACCAGATGGTGAATACGTAGACTTATCAAAACTGAAAGGCAAAGTGGTTTTTGTAAACTTTTGGGCAACTTGGTGTCCTCCGTGTATTGCAGAAATGCCCTCTATAAATTCGCTTAAAGCCAGGTATAACAACAATAAGCACTTGGTTTTTCTAATGGTGGACGTGGATAACAATCGTAGCGTTGCAAATGCTTTTATGAAAAAAAACAGCTACGACCTGCCGGTTTACACTCAAGGCAGCAATATTCCAAAATCGCTATTTGAGGGCAGTGTTCCAACAACTGTCATAATCAATAAGAAAGGTGAAATTGTTTTCGAGCATAGAGGGATGGCTAATTATAATTCAGAAAAAATGCAACATTTCCTAGATGACTTGCTGAAATAAGCACCTGTAAAACCCGCGACACAATTTCAAGATAGCAGAAACTATTAAAATTACGGATTGTAGTCTTAAAGCTTCACAAAATGGATTGCAGGGTGGTATCTGCCATTACCATTGTTCAGAAAATGGAGGCACGCTCTTTAAAGAAATAGGCGGGCAGCGATTTGCACCCAAATACCTCAGAGCATCTTTTCTGTAAAATAAACTCAGATAGCTGCCTGGATCATGAATGCATTTTTGCAGCTGTTAGCAGGTAAAAAACAGTGTCGGACAAAAACAATTCAATTAATATCTCACAAGCCATGAACTATAATTACAGCAAAGAGGTTAATTTATCTTATAAAGAGGCCGTAGAAAAAACAAAAGCAGCATTAAGCAAAGAAGGTTTTGGTGTTCTGTCGGAAATAGATCTTAAAGAGAAATTCAAAGAGAAGCTAAACATAAATTTTCGGGAGTACAAAATCCTTGGCGCCTGCAACCCAGCGCTAGCTTATAAAGCAATTGCACAGGAAGATAAGATCGGTGTACTTTTGCCCTGTAATATATTGGTTCAGGAACATGAAGAGGGGAAAGTGGAAGTAACGGCAATAAACCCAATGGAAACAATGTCGGCTATAGGCAATGATAAATTACAACCCATTGCCACTGAGGTAAGTAAAAAACTTCAAACTGTGATCGATTCTATTTGAACTATTCTAACACCCGAGAGCCTATAAAAAGAAAAGCCAGAGAAAACTCCCTGGCTTAAGCAATATTATTAAAAGACCAGCAAGCATTTATCCTTTTTGCTTATCCAGCCATTTCTGCAATTTCGCGACATCGTTCTTTTGGTCATCAATCATCTTTCGCGCTATAGTTTTAAACGTTTCATCTTTACTATATTGTAAAATCATCTCTCCCATTTGAATGCCATGCTGATGATGCATTTTCATCATAGTTGCGAATTGATGATCGACACTTTTGGAGGCCGTAGTGTGCATTTCCATCATCGACATCATATTTTTATTCATCGCCATGCCCAAACCGCGGCTTTTATCGTTCGGACTATAATTCTTTGCCGCTGATTTATATTTCTCTGCAATACTTTTTAGATCCTCAATTTCCTTTTGATTCATGTTCTTAATTTTCTTAGCCAGATCTTTTAATTCCTGGTCTGTGCCAGATTTCAACTCCTGTTCCGACATATTTATAGCTCCTTGATGATGATGAATAAGCATCGTTGCCAGGTCATTGTCGGTATTGCCAGACATTTTCATCTGATGCATCTCGTCCATCATTCCCTGGCGGGATCTCATCATTCCTGCCATTCCCGAGCCATGCAGGGCGGTATCCATACCCATCATCCCCGAATTTTCAAAACTTGTATCGGTAGCTGCTGAATCGGAAGATGCAGTTTTTGACTTTTTGTTTTCGCAACTGATAACAATAAAGACTGTTGCAATTAATGGTAAAATTAGCTTTGAGTTTTTCATAGGTATATCCCGTTTATTGGTAAGTGATTTCTGATTTTTTAAAGGCTAAAATTCACTTGCTAACATAGCAAGCGCTTTTCATTACGCAGATTTGAAGGACAAATATCTGTCAATCGAAAAACATACTTTCTGATTACTATCAGTTGCGGAAATGATATAAATTAGAGATTGGAACTGAGCTTAAAGTAAAATCTTCAATACAATCAGGTTTCCGAAGAAATACACCTCCAGATCATTTAGAATGTTTTATCTTTTTTATATATTGGAAACTTTCGCTCCCTCCCTCATATGAAGGGCGGAAAGACCAACATTAAACCAAAAATAAGCCAAAATGAAAAGTATTGAATACCTCCAACACATTGAAAGCAACCTGCTTTTTTTCAACAAACTGCGTTACGAAACTTTGGCGACAGGGTATCGCCTTGTGCTTGCCGCCGAACAAAATGCAGAAAACGACTTTAATGCGGCAAACGAACACACTTTGAAACCTGAACTATTAAGCGATTCAAAAGACAAAGCTGTACAAATACTCGGCAACTTATTTTCGGAATTAACCATTAAAATCGAACAGCTTGCCAGCATTAGTAATATAGAACTTAAAAGCGCTGAAGATATGTTAGAGCAATATCTTGCCAGAATTTCCAGGAAGGATAATTATAATGACTTGTTTTCGAGCTATACAGATACATTAGTAAGCCATACCATAGACCGGGTTGATATTCTGGACGACTTGATCTTTAAATCCTCAGAGATAAACTATGAAACCATTCATACATCTCAATTAGATAAGCGTCTGGAGCTTTTAAGACCTTATGCCGACACCAATACAGCTCTGCTGCTGGATATGACATTAAGTCTAAGAAACGCGATGGCCGCAATGATGCAAGAAGGTCTTGATGAAAAAGTAATTATCAGCAAATGCGTTGTTGAGCCTTTTGAGCTAGAAGATCAAAGCTGTTAAAGACAGAGACAATCATTTCGACTAATTTCCATCAACATTTCTCGCATTTAAACAACAGCACACAGAAATCTTTCCTGTGTGTTAAACTTGCAGATGGATGTGAGCTTAGCAAGCGAAACGAATTTGACACCCAGCAAAAATCCTTTTCAACAAAAAAGCCCGTAAAAAGCTATCGCTTGTTTACGGACTGTATTTATAAACAAACCTGCTGTTTAAAAAACAGCAGGTTTTATCATTATTGAACTATGGTGATAGTTCCTAAATCTTTAGTAGAGCCATTTACTACCGAAACATTTTCAATACTTTTAGCCTGATAAGGACTTACCGGTACAATGTTAACTTTATAAGTTCCAGCTGTTAAACCTTGGAAATAGAAGTTACCGGTTGAATCTGAAACTGTACCAATCGTGTCAGTGCCCGTAATAGCATATATCTTTGGACTTGCCGTCGCTGGAGAAATAACGCCTCTCATAGCGCCAGATACTGCCTGAGGTATAGCTCTGATTACAGGTTTTAAAATATATTTTCCGTTACCCGTTTTTACAATTGATTTTGCAGCATCAAAGTCAAGCAATAAAGTATACTGACTGCCGGCACTTAGGTCGGCATTTACCTTTAATTTTAAACCCGAGCTTTGCGCACTTGGTGTGGTTAAATCGTATATTACATTATTTATTGTAACCGTATTTCCAGTTTCATTTAAAACCAGGCGAATTTCTTGTAACTGACCTGCAGGTATATCCTGTGAAGCAAGTAAAGTATCCTTACCCATTCTGAAATGTAATATATCAAATGGTTCGGTGCCTACTGGCATGGTAGTGGTACCATCAGAGGTAATTACCTGAATTTCTTTAACATTCAATAATAAGGACTGATATGCACCTGGTGCATCCGTCATCTTAACAGAGAATTTTGTCGCAGAAGCTGAATTATCATCCTTGCAGGATGTAAAAGCAACCGCTATAGCCAACGCTCCAACAATAAAAAATCGTTTCATGCTCTTTTTAGTTTGATTGAACTCAAAGATGCTGAGCGAACATGAAGTTTTGATGAAGTTTTGAATTTATTTCACATTTGATTCACAGCCACTGCACAAACAGCTGATAACAGCTAAAAACAACACGCTCTATAAATGAGATTTCTGACCACGACTTAAATTGATCACACCTTTATGGAGATGTCTTTCAATTTGCTATACAGGTCTTTTAACTTGAATGGCTTCAAAATATAATCGTCCATGCCGGCCTCTTTGATCTTAGTATAAAGATTGTCGGATACCGAGGCCGTTAGAGCAATAATCGGTACTTCAGCTTTGGCTGGATCTGCGATAGTCCTGATGGTCCTGGCAGCTTCATATCCATCTAACACCGGCATGTGAAGATCCATCAAAACAACATCATAGGTATCAGAGCTAACCATTTCAACAGCTTCGCGCCCATTGAGCGCAAATACAGGTTTATTATTCCATTTATTAAAAACCTTGACCAATAACACTCTATTCATCTGGTTATCCTCAGCCACTAAAATTTTTAAGCCTGTCAGGTCATAGTCAGCTTCCTGACTCTCCAAGTCCATCCCCGAAGATTGTTTATCCCGTTTAAAGACAATATCAAAAAAGAAGGTCGAGCCAAAGCCGGCAGTACTTTGGACACCGATATTGCTTTTGAATAAAAAAAGCAAGCGCTTTACAATTGCCAGTCCTAAACCTGTACCTCCAAAAGAGCGGGTGATGCTTGAAGAAGCTTGGGTAAAAGGTTCAAAAATCGCTTCTTGCTTGTCGGCACTGATACCTATTCCTGTGTCTATCACAGAAAACCGCACGTTTAAATTTTCCTCCTCTAAACTCTCAACCCGCAGTGTAACAGTTACAGTGCCCTTCTCAGTAAACTTAATCGCGTTTCCAGCAAGGTTATAAATAATCTGGGTGAGACGCGTCGGGTCGCTCACGATATATTGATTTTTTAATATCTCATCAATAGTCAAGATAAAATCAATTCCTTTTTGTTTAGCCTGAAACTGCAATCCCGCACACATGCCATTCATCAAGTCATTCAAATTAACAGAGATCGATTCGAGCTCGACTTTTTCGGAGCCAAGCTTATTAAAATCGAGAATATCGTTAATAAGCGAATGAAGATTGACTGCAGAAAACCTCAGAATCTCTAAATTTTCCTCCTGTTCTTTGCTGTGCGAATCAATTAATAAAAGTTCACTTATACCTATCACAGAGTTCAGGGGTGTCCGCAATTCATGCGACATGGTAGACAAGAAATCAGACTTAGATGAGGCTGCCTGATTAGCCTCTTTCACAGCCAGTTGTAATTGTTTGTTTAAAGTTTCTTTTTCAGCAATAGTATTTACAAAGGCCTTCTGAAACAGATAATGAGCATATATTATGGATATAAAATTTAACACCGCAATAATTTCATATCCCGGCGATGCTAATTCATGGGATGATTCGTTGCCAATAGCAAAAGCCCTCGGAAAAACAAAATAAAAAACAATGGGAATTGTGCTTAAGAATGAATAAAAAATCCCGAAGCCCTTGTCTAATATATAGAAAGCGCTTAGAATGAGCATAAAAACAAATTGGAGTGTTATAAGATTAACGTTTTTGGCAAACACAAATACATTGGTCCAGATAATTATTAACCCAATGCATGCCATGGCATGTGCCACCACTTTTAGATTATTTTTGTTAGCCAGAAGGAGTTTTAACAGAACCAGATATAGCACCAGCATCACAGTAGCTCTTTGCAGATGAAGTGTCTGATGATTTTGCACCAAGACAGGAATAACACTACAGAGCTTCCCTAAAGCAAATATGAGTACAACAAATAAGATGTTAATTTTCGCTTTTACAAAAGCATCCCTTTCGGTTGACAGCAATTTTTTTAACGACCAATTGAAAAATGATATCGGCTGTTCCATATATTATCAATACCAGTCAAAATAAATAAATTCTAATTTGCGTTTAAGAAAGGATACCAGACTATGGTATAAAGAATCCGCAAACTTTTAAGATCAAAGCTTTCTTTAAAGAAAGCCGATCACTCACCTGCTACAAAACTAGGTAATTTTCACAAGACGCGTGTATTTTATCTCAGACACATTTTCAGGAATGAACATGGACCGTTTGATAGGCTATAAAAAAACTCATATTGTCAATTAGCAACGCCTCTTTTTTTATCTTATCAAACAGCTATAAAGCATGTTAATACGGGCTGATGCGATTCCGCATAGGTATGAATAAGAAACTTTAATCCTTTTTAACTTTTTTTATTAACTCATCAACAACATTAAATAACACGGTGTATTTCCTGATCTGATTACCCGAAATTACCGACAGTTGAGCCCTGTGTACGCCGGCCGGCAATCCTGCGGGGTCGGCTCGCAAAAGAATTCGATTACTCGCTCTTTCATCAGATATACTACCCGCGCTTTCCGATAAATAGAGCCATTTCACATCTGTTTTAAGTTTAAAATTCAATTTTAAGGCCCCAGAATTCCAAAGTGTAAAGGGCATAGTACTAAATGTACCTTTGCCGACGGGGGGCAATTCAATGACATGAACCGGAGCTGCTATTGCGTTTGTGAATAGTGTTCCTGAATATGCAAGCGGGAATCCTATATAGGTATTACCCCGAAACTTATTATTATTTGTCAGAGTAATCGCCGGGTTCTTTGCGCCGGCGCTAAAGCTATTCTTATAAAAAGTTTGATCCGTAATATTATTAGCTGCCTTATTGCGCAAATAAAACCCTCTGGAGACATTCAAAAAAGTATTATGTTCGTATAAAAAGTTGTCCATAACCGGTGTGCTGACAGGGCTCAGCCAAATGGCAATACCGGACTCGAGTGCAGAATGGATTGTATTTTTTCGATAAACCGCTCCCATTAATCCGGTTTCAGCTCTCTTTAACTCCAAAAGAGCATTCAGAATACCCCATCTGCTATTGTTTATAGTATTCTTTACAAACAGGTTAAAATAGTTTGGATCGATGCCTGTGGTATGCTGTGTAGACCAATTCGAGATGCCTGCTCTAACGTCTGTTATAATATTTCCGTCAGCGATAAAATTTAAAACTCCGCCATAGGGCTGTATTCCGGACGAGGCATTTTCAGAGGCCCTTTTCACAGCTTCAGCCTTTCCGTCTATGGAGTTTTTGTACATAACTATCTTATCAGCAAAGTGTCCGATAACAATGATGCTCGTTTTATCAGGCGGCAAATTCCACGGTCGCTCCAATAGTATGTCAGTGCCTCTGTCAGATCTAATCCAGCGAGACTGCCCCATGCCCCTCCCCTTAATAATTACGGCAACAAACATCCCGGGAGATAGGGTTTTGGAAAACTGCCGCAAGCTGGTTTTCGATCCTGAAGATGAACTTACTGCACCTGCCCACTCTGCAGAGAAACCCTCCCACAAAAACTGCTCACCAGAATTTTGATCCGTGCCAACGGGTCTTACCGCCAGATCATATGTTCTGTTGTTGCCTAAATAAGTATGCCGCGTACTGCCAGCATTGCCAGCTGCATGGAAAAAACGTCCTTTTCCCCAACCGGCACCATTGTTTATATCCTTATTATCGTAATCGCGGCATGTTGAATTGGTAAGACTGATTCCATTCCCTCCCCACGAATGAAGGGCGTTTTCTGTATCATTCGTTAGATAAAAGTCACAACTATCGATAAACAATTGCGAAGCATTTCCCAGGAAAGATATTTTCCCTATCATCTTACAATTGGAAACAAATACTTCTTTCGTATTGTCGAGTTGCAACACATTATAATTTTGAAAAGAAAACGTCACATTGTGCAACCTCACATTCGAACTCCCACGCAAAAAAAACGGTGATGGCTGAATTGCCCTGTAATTGTTATTGGTATCAAACGCCAGATCGCTGATTTGGAAGGTATTTACAGCTCCGTAAATCATCGCGTCGGACTTTGCATTAAAACTCGAATTACATTTAATGAACGTTTGATTCTGGCCGTCTCCCTTCCACCGGGTATTATCAGCGGGATTAAGCATTCTGCTTATCATATACGTTCCACGAGGAAAATAAACCGTGGAACCTGTTGATTTTGCGGCAGCAGCCAAAGTCCTGTAAATAGCATCTGTATCATCCGCCTGTCCATCGCCCAAAGCGCCATAATCTTTAACGTTGAAGTTATTCTCAATCCATTGCGTTGGAGGTGTAATATCGAGCTTTAAAGGTCCGCTCCAACCATATTTAGCTCCATGACCATTATGCGTCCATACTTCATATTCCCCCGTCGACAGCTCGTAGGGCACAATAAAATCAACTTTGTAGGGATTTACTTTGGTTACTTTCGCCCAAATCCCCTTACCCCGGGCAGGTTTAATATAAACATTGGATGAAACCGAATCGTTAAAATGAGAAAGGTTGCGACCATATACAGAAATAGTGCTTCCCCTGGTGGCTCTGGCCGGTCCGAGCCACCATGCATCGGTTTTATTCACCGCGATGGGCTTTCCATACCCTTCCTTATTTCCCGGCCAGATCAGGTACATGGACCATTCAGGAATCTCTTTATCAATTGTAATAACAGCCTTATTTCTTTCTAAGCGTTGTATGCTGGCATCTTTTACTATTCCCCCCGAACTAACTATTTTAAAACGTGAGTCTTTTCCTTCATCCGCACGTTTATAAGATGTGAAGTTTTCGCCCGTAAGAATCAACGACTCGTCTGGACCTGCCGTCTGTGTCCACTCTGCACAGGCAGGTGTATTTTCTTTCGCGCTTCCAGCCATTTCAGGAGCAAACGGCTCTCCCGGCGCTGCCGGAGCCGGTGATGGCATTTCATAATCTGTATATTTTGGAAATTCTCCATTTACTTTCACCTTACAACTGACTGCACTCAAACAAACGATAAATAATAAAAATGCTTTTTGGATATCATTTTGTTTCATTTGCATTCAATGTTTTGCTGGTTAATTAACTCATTCAAAAGTTAATTGTTCGGAACAATTATTTCTATTTCATTGGCCTTTCATTCTCCTCTGTTAAACCTTATTTATTTACTTTAGTCAGAGAAAAAAAGTCCTGACATGAGAATATCCCTCTTTTTTACAGCTTTAGTACTGCTATTCTGTTCGTGCAAAAAGAAGAATGACAAACCTGAAGTTTTCGATATAGACGCTTCATTTGTACATGGCAATAAAATCCGAACATTCTCTATACATCTTCCAAAATCATTTTATTTAAATAAGAATCAACAGTATCCACTAATTCTGGCTTTGCATGGCGGAGGCGGAAATGCTGAACACATGAAAACTATTTCGGGCTTAAATACAAAAGCCGACTCCTCCGACATTGTAATTGTATACCCGGAAGGCGCGGTGAATCCATCGGGGGTAAAAACATGGAATGCAGGAGATTGCTGCGGGGCCAATGCACTTTTAAATGTGGACGATGTCGGTTTTATATCCAGGCTAATAGATACTCTCGTTGCCAGATACAGAATAGACAATAAGAGAGTCTATGCAACAGGTCACTCAAACGGAGCCATGATGTGTTATAAATTAGCTAACGAACTTTCGCTTAAACTTACGGCTATTGCGCCGAATGCTGGCGCTTTCCAGATGAAGGAGCCATACCGGCCAGTAAGAAATGTCCCCGTTCTTCACATTAATTCTTTACTGGATCAAAATGCTAAATACACCGGTGGACCATCTATTAATGCTCTTTTTAGCGGTTTATACAACAAGCCGGTGGATTCTTGTTTAAACGCGATTGCACAGCGAGCTGCTTGCAACGGAGGTAAACAATTAATCGTATCGAAACCTCTTTACTCTGTGTATCAATGGACTGGCTGCGGCAACACCAACATGGAGGTTATGCTTTATCTTACAAACGATGGAGGGCATTCATGGCCAGGAGGCACTCAGGGCCCTGGATTAAATACCGATCCTCCTTCGAAAGCCTTCGAAAATAATTATGTCATATGGGAGTTCTTTAAGCGATTTTCCTTACCATAAAAACAAGGCTTCAACGGCGAGTGTCCTCCGTTTAACAGCGCACAGTAAAAAAACAATCTACTTAAATTTCTTAAATCGAATTTGAAGAACTTTGCGCCGTTCAATTTTGCGCGTATCTTGGAAATTAATAGTACACCACCCTTCTCTAAAACTTCACCTGATGTCAGTTCAAGCATTTCAGCGATTAGTCCAAATCGAATTCGCCTGGCAGTTTCATTATTTTATTTTGGCCAGGGTATCAGTTTTGCCTCATGGGCAAGTCGTATTCCAGACATAAAACAAAACCTCGGTCTGTCGGACGCGCTGTTAGGAAGTATATTATTGGCTTTACCTTTGGGACAGCTGTTTACGATGCCTATTTCGGGCAGACTGGTTACCCGTTTTGGAAGTCACATTATACTTACCATTACTGCTCCGTTATACGTGTTAGCTTTAACAAACCTTGGATTAGCAACAGCTCCGTGGCATTTGGCAGTCTTTTTATTTTTGTTTGGCGTGGTGGGCAACATGTGCAACATCGCTGTAAATACCCAGGGTGTAGAGGCTGAAAAGCTTTTCACCAAACCCATCATGACCTCCTTTCATGGGGCATGGAGCATTGCCGGTTTCGCTGGAGCGTTGATGGGCCTTTTAATGATGAACCTCAATGTTCCACCTTATCTGCATTTTTGGGTCACAGCTGTTTTAATTTGGTCTAATGTTCTGTTAAACCACAAATATTTAGTTCCCGGCAAAGGTACGGGCGCCGGTACCAAGTCTGCCTTTTTTATCAAACCCGAAGGTGTTTTATTGCAATTGGGCATCATCGGTTTTTGCAGCATGGCGACTGAAGGTGCCATGTTCGACTGGAGCGGAGTATATTTCAAGCAAATAGTAAAAGCACCAGCATCACTCGTGGTCTTAGGCTATGCGTCTTTTATGGTAATGATGGCTTTGGGAAGATTTTTGGGCGACTCGCTAATTTTAAAACTGGGCCGGAAACGTTCTATTCAATTTAGTGGGATCATCATATTTACAGGCATGTTTACATCAGTTTTATTCCCTTTTATTATTCCGGCCACTATAGGATTTATGCTGGTTGGATTGGGTGTATCAAGCATTGTGCCTACTGTTTACAGCGTTGCAGGAAAAAATAAAAAAGTATCACCCGGAATGGCGATCGCTATGGTTTCGAGTGTAAGTTATCTGGGTTTTTTAATGGGACCGCCTTTAATAGGGTATATTTCAGCCTTATTTAATCTGCGCTACTCATATGCGTTAATCGGTTGCTGTGGCTTATTGGTTAGTTTTCTGGCTGCTAAAATAAGAGCACTCGATTAAGTTCTCAAGGGAATTAGATTCGAATAGCAAGCTTTTCTGTTCCTATCACTGGTCTTTAGAATGTGTCACATAAGCAAAGTTGGCAAAAGAATCATAAAAATGCTTCCTTCTCAAAATCATTAATCTCCTTGCCAATACTCTTGATTATGTCATCTAATTCCTCAGCGCAGGTTTCAATAAGAGAATGCATTTCTCTAATCTCCGCTGTTTCTGTCATTTCTTTGCTCAAAATCAATAGACTAAGAATTGAAGCCAAAGGTTTTCTAATAGCATGAGAATTTGTCCAGGAGTGCTTTCTTAAAATTTCGTTCTGCTCCCTGATCTTTGCCTCCCTCAATTTTCTTTCAGATATGATATTCTGTATGGTGATATACCGGACTACTTCATTTTCATTATTATAAATAGCAGAAATATTCAATTCAACCCAATATTCCATACCAGATTTTGTATAATTTACAATTTCAAAGCTTGAGAAATTATTATTTGGCATGGATTCCAACATTCTAGTCTGCACTTCAGAGTCAGTGTTGGGGCCATGCAAAAAACTGCAATCTCTTCCCTTCACTTCATTAAAGTTATACCCGGTAAAGTTTAAAAAGGCCTGATTTACCCAAATAATAGTTCCTGTTGGATCTGTTATTACAACCATATTATTAATCCGGTCAACCACCTCTGCCAGTCTTTGATTTGAATCCGACGACTGCTTTACCAGGGCCATATTTTTCTCCAACTCTTCCCTAAGTTCTTTTTCCACCTTGTATAGCAACTTAAGCTTTGCTTCCTGTTGAATTCTTACAGTTACATCCTGAGCCAGGACCATAACACAGTCGCGCTTATTAAATCTTACTTTATGCGCCAATATGGAAACGGTAAGCATTTTCCCATTCTTCTTAATAAGTGTCCCCTTTCCAGAAGTGAAGCATTTATCCGAGACCTGGGCAACAAAATCCTTTACCCGCTGACGATCTTCTTCGGGACGAATATCCAGAACAGTCATGTCCTGAAACTCCTCCTGCGTATAACCGTATGTCCGAATAGCAGCCTGATTCACCTCGAGAAACCTTAATGTTTTATGATCATATATCCAGAAGGGATTAGGATTTGAATGGAACAAACTTTTATACTGCTCTCCGAAATCCAAGAATACTCTATGATGCTTTCGGATAGCCAGGTAGAGCAACCATGCCGTTACAAGCACAAAAAATGTTCCCTTGAATGTTTGCAACATGACAGGCTGAATACCCGTAATGGAAACCAAGACTTGAACCATATGATCACTTAATGTTATCCAGATCAAGCTGATTAATAAGTAAAGCAATACAATCCTATAAGGTTTATTTACCATGGTTTTAGAATGTGCTATACGAATGAATACAGCGTGGGGTTTCAATAGAAAGATGAAAGAATTCCGCCTATCAATAAACGATCTCTTTCCCCAAAAAAGCTTTGAACCAAACCATCTCGGAATCCATCGTATAGAATGGTGAACCAAATTTCTTTCCTTTTATTAATTTTGCTACGCAACGGTCCTTTAAATAAATGGTTAAAAAACTGCTGTTATTTTGTTCTCTGTTTACTTTAACAAGTGATGGCTACTCTGCAGACACGCTAATTATTGAACCCGGTTATAAAGCCGTATCCGTCGGAAAACATCTCAGCATTCTAGAAGACAGTTCAGGAACTTTCACGTTTGCTGAGCTTGTGGCAAAGCATGGCAAATTTCGGCAAGCTAGAGAAGAGATTCCGGTTTTTGCAAACAAAGCGACGTATATATGGTCTAAACTTACCCTTAAAAACAATACAGGCGAGGATTTGTGGCTGGACATCCGAAATCCCACGACAGACACAATACTTTTTTACCAAAAATTCGGGACGAGTATAATCTCGAAGCTAGCCGGAGATAAAATACCTTTTAAAAATCGCGATATTTTATCAAACAACATCTTCTTTAGAATTCGAGGCAGTCGGCAGCCGACGACTATCTACCTACGCTTTAATATCCGGCTACCTCGTCAATTTCCGGTATATGTCAGGACCTCCGACGAACTGTTTGTAAATGGTAACGAGAGTTTTTTTGCCGCTGGCATATTTTATGGCTTAATAGCCGTAGTTGTTATTTATAACCTTTTTCTCTGGTTAATGATCAGAGACAGATCGTACCTATTTTATTCGGCTTACATTTTCTTTTCAGGCTTACTATTAATGCACTTTGATGGCATAACTTACGCCTATTTGTGGCCTAAATATTCTCAGCTCAATGACCATCCTGCAATATTGGCTTCGGTTCCTATGTTTTTTGCTGCCTTTTTTGTTTCGGCCTTTTTACGTCTGCGGCAAAATGGTCCGATGTTATTAAAAGGACTATGGATATTCATGATAACTTGGGCAGGCAGTTGTGTCGTCAGCCTGGCAGGATATAAATTCCTGGCTTTATCGATAAGCCAGATAACAGCATTCATTGCTGCTTTTTATTTCCTTTTGATGGGGATTATGATCTACCGAAAAGGGTATACGCCCGCCCGCTACTTCCTTGCGGGATGGACGATACTCATAGCCGGTATTCTGGTGTTTTTAAGTAAAGACATGGGCTGGCTGACATACAACACCTTAACTAGTAATTCGCTTAAAATCGGCACCGCTTCCGAAGCTGTTCTAATGGCATTTGCTTTAGCCGACCGTATAAATTTCTATAAGGCGGAGCGAAACAGATTGGCCACCGAAAAAGCTTATGAACAGCAACAACGGTTAAAAGTGGAGAATGAGCTAAAGTCTGCCGAAAATCTATTGCTTAATTATACCGAAAACCTGAAAGAGAAAAATAGTTTGATCGAAAAGTTTAAGGGTGATTTAAAAGACCTTGAACTACAAGTAAAAGGCCGAGAAGCAGAAGATATTCACTCGGAACATATAGAAAAGCTTCTAAAGTCCATTATTCTTACAGAAGATGATTGGATAGAGTTCAGGAAGCTTTTTGATAAAGTGCATCAGGGATATATTTATAGAATAAAGTCGACAAACAGTAACCTAACCGAGACAGACATCCGCCTGATCACCCTAATGAAATTAAGACTTAACTACCGAGAGATGGCTAATATGCTTGGGGTAACAACAGAAGCAGTTCGTAAAGCACGGCAGCGACTACGCAAGAAGCTCAAGTTAGAAGATCGCGAGTTAGAAAAATTAATAGCAACCAGCTAATTGTTTTATAGTAACATATTTTTTACACTTAAACGCAGCGGATATTTGTCCCACATTTGTCCCGCCAATTAATTAGCTTAATCCAGCGTCAAACAGCATTTTTGAATTCTTTATGCTGGAGTGGCCCTGATATTTTTAGGATCGGTATAGGTATAATTTCCTAGGATCTGTAACTCCGGTTATTACAAATCGTAAAATTCAGAACTCAAATAAAATTCACTATCACAACTCTTATATGAAGAAACTTTTACTCAGCTTTTTCACTACTACCGTATTCTTCTTTTTCTCACCTAACTTAATTGCGCAGACAACCCTCAACTTCGCATCGAATGATGCGTCTAATTGGGCGGATGGAATCGCTCAGGACGGGGAAGGCGGGTCCGATGACTTCCCGGGAAAGGTGATACAAATATTCAATATTAGTAATACAAGCGGTACAGCTTTAGGAGGATCAATTGAATGGTATGATGCCACATATTTAGCAAATTCACAAGGATTTAATGGATTAACTACCGTTAATGCACCATCAGGGTCATGGAAAGGCATATCCATTAAAAGTGCAGATGCTACAGAATTCAAGCTTTCTCAGTTTAAATGGTACGATTGGAGCTGGACCGGAGGTATAGTTAACGTCATAGGCTACAAAAATGGCGCTCAGATAGGTTCAACAACTTTTGTAGCTAACTCCATCGATGCGATTTCTACGGTAGTTTTAGGTACTGATTTCTACAATGTAGATGAAGTGCGTATTACCTACAATTCAGGCGATGGCTACCCTACTATTAACAACATTGTAGTTGCTCCCCCTGTTAATTTACCTCTTGCCGGTTTGGGAAAAGCAATGAATTTTGAACGTAGCAGAAGCGAAGGAATTCAAGTAGCAAATCATTCGAGTTTAAATTTTGGCACTGGAAGTTTTACAATGGAAGCTTGGGTAAAAAGGCCTGCGGGAACCGGCTTCTTCACCTTGATAGGGAAACAAACCAGTGGAGGTTCAGGGGTATTTCTCAGGTTCAATGACAACAACCTTTCCTTCGCTGCGGGAAATTATCCAGCCAGCACTGATATATCGAGTGTTTCTTCTGTAAGTGATAACAACTGGCACCATATTGCAGCGGTTATGGATGCTACAGGTAAAAGCATGAAGCTTTATATCGATGGTATTTTGGATGCCTCTTCTTCATTCACCACAAACTATACTGTAACCACTTCCGAGGCATTGGGTATTGGATTTAAACCAAATTTCGGAGAATATTTTGATGGCAGTCTTGACGATGTTCGTATCTGGTCTACCGCGCGAACTGCGGCACAACTAAAAGAATACATGTATACCCCATTATCTGGCACAGAAACGGGCCTGGTGGGCTACTGGAACTTTGAAGAAGGAAGCGGAACATCTCTGGATGACAGAAGTGCGAACAGCAATACCGGAACTCTTCTGAATTCTGACGGCGACGAGTATATTACTGGAAACACATCGTATGCGGCAACTGTCGACAATTCCTATCTGTCACTTCGTTTGGGCGGCAGCGATATCGACGATCAAACCTCAGCCTCAGCCGTAATTACAAGTCTCCCTGCCAATGGAAAAATCTATCAAACAAATAACGGGTATACTAAAGGAGCGGAAATCACCGCAATTTCTACAAGCCTTAGCGATAATGGCGGAAATCCCAGAAGATTAATTTATCAACCAAATGCAAACTTCACCGGTGCAGACAGTTTCATCTTTAAGGTAAACGATGGAACTAATAATTCATCAAACACTCAGACGGTGAACCTGACGGTTGTTTCCGACATCCAGTCTCCAACTATTGCTTCGGTTAACTCATCGACAGCAAATGGAAGTTACAAAGCCGGTGATGTGGTAAGCATTCAGGTTAACTTCGACGAGGCGGTTACTGTTACAGGTACGCCGCAATTGACCCTGGAAACAGGAACAACGGATCAAGTTGTCAACTATGCCAGCGGTAGCGGAACCAGCACTCTCACATTTAGCTACACAGTTCAATCAGGCGACATTAGCAGTGATTTGGATTACACCAACACTGGCGCACTAGCCTTAAACAGTGGCACTATCCGCGATGCGGCCGGCAATGACGCAGTGCTCACCCTGCCATCGCCCGGCACAACCGGATCGCTTGCTAGCAACAAGGCAATAGTTATCGACGGAGTGACTCCGGCTGTTACTTCTCTAAGTTCCAGTACCGCCAACGGCACTTACCAAGCCGGAACCACGATCAGTATTCAGGTAAATTTCAGCGAGGCGGTAACCGTTACAGGCACTCCGCAACTGACACTGGAAACCGGAACAACGGATCGGGTAGTCAACTATGCTAGCGGCAGCGGCACCAGCACCCTGACATTTAGCTACACTGTTCAATCAGGCGATCTCAGCAGCGATTTGGATTACACCGGTACCAGTTCATTAGCGTTAAACAGCGGAACAATCCAGGATGCGGCGGGCAATACGGCTACGTTAACTTTAGCCTCTCCCGGAGGGGCAGGTTCTCTTGGTGCAAATAAAAACATTGTTATTGATGCAGTTGCACCAACTTTGTCCGGAGTATCGTCCTCAACGGCCGACGGAATTTACAAAGCGGGCAATGTGATCACTCTGCAGGTAAATTTCAGTGAAGTGGTTACAGTTACAGGTACTCCACAATTGACACTGGAAACAGGAACTACCGACCGGACAATCAACTATGCCAGCGGTAGTGGAACCAGTACCCTCCTATTCAGTTATACTGTTCAAGCCGGCGATATCAGTAGCGATTTGGATTACACCGGTACCAGTTCATTAGCTTTAAATAGCGGAACAATCAAGGATGCAGCGGGAAATACTGGCACTTTAACTCTGGCCTCTCCCGGAGCGGCAGGATCCCTTGGTGCAAATAAAAACATTGTTATTGATGCCGTTATACCAACTGTTTCCGGAGTATTGTCCTCAACAAACAATGGCACTTACAAAGAGGGCGATGTCATCAGTTTGCAGGTAAATTTCAGTGAAGCAGTAACTGTTACAGGTACTCCGCAACTGACACTTGAAACAGGAACAACGGATCGGGTGGTAAACTATACGAGCGGCAGCAACTCTAGCTCTCTTACATTTAACTACACTGTTCAGGCAGGCGATATCAGTAGCGATCTGGATTATGCCGGTACTGGCGCGTTAGCTTTAAATAGCGGCACTATCCAAGATGCCGCCGGCAACAACGCAGCATTAACGCTTGCATCACCGGGAGCTGCCAACTCCCTTGGCAATAACAAAGCGATTGTAATAGACGCTGTCGCGCCTACCGTTTCATCTGTTACGGTGCCGGCAAACGGAACATACAAGACGGGTCAAAATCTGGATTTTACAGTTAACCTGAATGAAAATATTACCGTAAACACCACCCTGGGTACACCTTATTTAGGACTAACACTAAATACCGGAGGCTCCGTGAAGGCAGATTATATTTCCGGGTCGGGTGCTTCTGCATTAGTTTTCCGATACACCATAGCCAGCGGCAACCTGGATGAAAATGGTATCACCCTGGCCGCATCACTTTCACTAAACGGTGGAACGTTAAAGGACTTAGCAGGCAATGATTTATCTCTTACACTTAACAACCTTGGCTCAACCGCGGCTGTATTAGTCGATGCAGTGGCACCCACACTTAGTACCGTGGACATCGCATCAAACAATGCTACAGACAATCTTGCCAAAACCGGCGATGTGCTAACTCTTACACTCGCAGCAAGCGAAACAATTACATCGCCAACAGTTACAATCGCCGGGCATTCAGCATCTGTGAGTGGATCAGGCAGCAGCTATACAGCAACTTACACCATGACGGGTACAGATTCTGAAGGTGCTGTTGCTTTCAGTGTAAACTTCGCAGACGCGGCCGGGAATAACGGAACTACTGTAACCGCCACTACTAATAGCAGCTCGGTTACATTTGATCGCACCGCAACAGCTACGCCAGGTGGTTTAACCGCCACTAGTGGTGATACGCAAGTCGCACTAAGCTGGACTGCAAATACCGAAACCGATCTAAAATCCTATAAAATCTATGGGGGCACTACGGCTAATCCCACAACATTGATCCATACGGTGGCTGCGCCAAATACAAACTATACGGATACCGCATTAACCAACGGAACTACTTATTATTACCGTGTATCTTCTGTAGACAATGCCGGAAATGTAAGTGCTGTTACAACCGATGCATCATCCATTCCAAAAGGTCCTCAAACCATTACTTTTAGTGCGCTCAGTACTTCTAGCTATGGTGATTCTGATATAGATCCGGGAGCTACAGCAAGTTCAGGCTTAACGGTTAGTTATTCTTCGGATAATACGGCTGTGGCAACTATTGCTTCAGGAAAGATCCACATCATCGGAGCAGGAACTGTTACTATTACCGCTTCACAGGCCGGAAATGCAGCTTATACTGCGGCAGCAAACGTCACTCAGACCTTAACTGTCAATAAAAAAGCGTTAACGGCAGCCTTAACAGGTACCGTCTCTAAAATCTACGACGGCACAATGTCTGCTAGCCTTACATCTGCTAACTACAGTCTGCCTGGTGTTGTTTCCGGCGATACGGTAACATTAAACAATCCCACATCCGGAACATTTGATACAAAGAATAAAGGAACGGGAAAGACAGTATCTGTAAGTAATTTATCCATTTCAGGTGCAGATGCAGGCAATTACGCACTTTCTGCATCAACTGCCAGTGCAACTATCGGAGAAATTACTCCTAAAAGCTTAACTGTTGCATTAACCGGCTCGGTAAGTAAAACATACGATGGATCACTAACGGCAAGCCTTACATCCGCTAATTACAGCTTGCCGGGTCTTGTTTCAGGCGAAACAGTAATATTAAACAATCCAACATCAGGAACATTCGACACCAAAGACAAAGGAACAGCAAAAAATGTTTCTGTCAGCGGCTTATCTATTTCAGGTACTGATGCAGCCAACTATAGTCTGAGCGCAACTACCGCGAGTGGAACAATCGGAGAAATTACAGCCAAAACGCTTACTGCCGCTTTAACAGGAAGCGTTTCGAAAACTTACGACGGCACAACATCCGCGACTCTTGCATCGACTAATTACAGTTTAGCAGGTGTGGTAAGCGGCGAGACTGTAAGTCTAAATAATCCAAGTTCAGGATCCTTTGACAATAAAAATAAAGGTGCTAGCAAGACAGTTTCGGTAAACGGATTATCTATTTCCGGTACAGATGCAGCTAATTACAACTTAAGTGCAACTACTGCCAGCGCAGCTATCGGCGAAATCACAGCTAAAAGTTTAACTGCAGCATTAACCGGCTCTGTAACTAAAACATACGATGGAAGCACCGCCGCAACTCTAGGATCTTCCAACTATAGCTTGCCGGGGGTTGTTTCCGGAGAAACAGTGACTTTAAACAACCCAACATCCGGAACCTTTGACACCAAGGACAAAGGCTCAGCTAAAACCATTTCTGTAAGTGGTCTTTCCCTTTCGGGTGATGATGTGGCAAATTATAGCTTAAGCACAAGTACCGTCAGTGCGGCAATTGGCGAAATAACAACAAAATCGTTAACTGCCTCCTTAACGGGATCAGTTTCAAGAGCATATAACGGAACCACAGCGGCGACCTTAAGCGCTACAAATTACAGCCTGTCAGGCATAGTCGGAGCTGAAACAGTAAACTTGAATAATCCTGCATCAGGAACCTTTGACAGCAAAATTGTCGGAACAGGTAAAACAGTTACAGTAAATGGATTATCAATTTCGGGTACTGATGCTTCTAATTATACCCTAATCGCCACTACAGCAAGCGCGGCTATCGGCGAAATTACAGCGAAATCGATCTCAGTATCGTTAAATGCAAGCCCACTCATTACTAAAACATACGACGGGTCGGATGCTGCTGCATTGTCGGCGGGCAATTACACCTTGTCAGGGATAGAAGCAGGCGATGTAGTTACTGTAAGCGGTTCATCTGCATACGACAGTAAAAACGCAGGAACCGGAAAAACGGTTACGGCCATGAGCTTTGTACTTGCAGGTGCTCAAAAGGATAATTATTTATTAACTACTTCATCGGCCACTACAACAGGCAACATCACAGCAAAAGATATAGCCTTAAGTCTGAACGCGAATCCCTTGATTACAAAGACCTATAATGCATCAGCAAGCGCCAATCTTGCGACAGCAAATTATACATTGACCGGAATCGAAACAGGCGATGAAGTTACTGTTAGCGGTACGGCGGCTTACGCGGATAAAAATGTTGGGACCAACAAAACAGTAACGGTGAATACTTTTGTTCTGGCAGGTGCGCAAAAAGATAATTATCACCTGACAACTAGCACCTCAACAACTAGCGGCTCAATTACAGCCAAGAATATCAGTCTAAGTTTAAATGCAAGCCCGCTTATCACCAAAGTTTACAATGCATCTACAACTGCAAGTCTATCAGCCGGCAATTACGCCCTTTCAGGCATTGAAACTGGAGATATAATCTCGGTAAGCGGTACTGCATCCTACGCGGATAAGAACGTCGGATCTGGGAAAGTAGTAACAGGAAACACGTTTATTCTGGCAGGTGCAGATAAAAATAACTATAACCTGACAACAGCATCGGCAACTACAACCGGCGAGATAACGGCTAAAAATATCACTCTGTCGCTTAATGCAACACCCTTAATTACCAAAGTTTACGATGGAACAACTTCTGCCTTCTTAACAAGTGGAAATTATTCGCTCGCAGGAATTGAAGCGGGTGATGTGGTAACAGTTGACGGAACCGCTGCTTATGCTGATAAAAATGCAGGAAACAGCAAAGCACTTACTGCGAGTTCTTTTATAACAAGTGGCCTCGATAAAAGCAATTATAATCTTACTACCATAACAGCGGCCACAACAGGAAACATTACAAGCAAAACTCTGACTGCAATAGCTGACGATAAAACCAAGTTCCAGAATACAGCGAATCCTGCTCTGACAGTAAGCTATAGCGGCTTTATCACAGGAGAAAACTCCTCAGTTTTAACTACACTCCCTACAGCAAACACAACTGCTACTATCCTATCCGCACTTGGCACTTATCCGATTACAGTCACCGGTGGCCTTGCTGCAAACTATAATTTCCATTATGTGGCCGGAACATTAACAATTGTCCCCGGAGCACCAACAAGTATAAGCCTCGCAGCAACAACGGTTTATGAGAATCAGTTAGCCGGCACACTCGCCGGAAACCTAAGTTCTACATCAAATGATCCCTCGGCAACCTTCACATATAGTCTGGTGAGTGGCAACGGCGATACTGATAATAGTTTATTTAGCATTTCCGGCAACCAAATCAAAACAGCTGCGGCCCTCAATTTCGAACAGAAAGCAAGCTATTCAATCCGTGTACGTTCAACTACTCAGCATAACCTTTCCTTAGATAAAGAGCTTATCATCAGCATCAATGATGTGAATGAACAGCCTACATTGAATGACATAGCTAACCGGATAATCTGCTATACTCCCGCGGTACAAACGGTTAACCTCGGTGGCATATCAGCAGGTCCGGAAATCGGTCAATCAACAACACTTTCGGTTAGTTCTACCAATAGTGCTTTATTTGAAAGTCTTGAAATTACGCAGTCAAGTCCGGGTAACGCTTCTGTTAATTACAAAATCAGCAGTGGCTCCTTTGGCTCTGCCGTGATAAATGTCATGGTTATGGATAACGGCGGAACAGCTAACGGAGGAACCAACGTCATTTTAAAAAGCTTTACGCTAACTGTTAACCAATTACCAGCCATCGACATTACTTCAAACATCGGTACAACAATTTCAAAGGGCGAAATCGCTGTGCTCAAAGCAGATGTCACGGTTGCAAACAATGGAATAACCTATCAATGGGCAAATGCAAACGGAATCATCTCCGGACAGAATACGGCAAATCTTACTGTTCGTCCGGAAGAAACTACCACATTCGTAGTTACCGCTACGAATGCCAATAACTGTTCAACACAACAGCAGATTACCATCACGGTAAATGCTGATTATGCAGTGGTAGTCGGGACGAATATTCTTTCTCCTAACGGGGATGGAGTAAACGATAAACTGGTAATCAAAAATCTTGATATGTATCCTAAAAATGTGGTAAAGATCTTTGACCGTGCAGGGCGGCTGTTGTACAGTCAGAATAATTATACCGACCAATGGGATGGTACTTTAAATGGCTCTCCGCTAGCAGAAGACACCTATTATTACATAGTTGACTTCGGACCGGGAATAGAGAAGAAAAAAGGATTTATTTCTATAGTTAAAGATTAGAGAGGGGTTTAGAGTTGCCAGTTGGAGCTTATGGGAATAAATAGCAAATCAAATAAACAAAGATGAATATATTAAAATATAAAAAATCAATGCTCAGAAAAGCAGGAGGAGCTGTCCTGCTGCTGATTGCATCGTTTGCACACATAGAAGTAAAGGCGCAACTAAATCCCCTTGCCGGGATTTATTTTCAAAATCAATATTTAGGCAATCCTGCTATGGCCGGAATAAATCAGGGTTTGAACCTGAATATGGGATATCGAAAACAATGGTCGGCTATGCCCGGGGCACCTAAAACACAATCCTTTACCGCCGATTACGGAACGGGAAAAAAAGTCGGTCTTGGATTAAATGTCCATAACGATGAAGCAGGCTTAATAAAACGCACACGTGTAATGGCTACCTACTCCTATCATCTTCCATTAAACGCTGAAAACCAAAAGCTCCGCTTCGGTATTTCCTTAGGTTTTATGGATGATCGTGTGATGAATGAAAATATTAATGGTGATCAGAATGATATTTCTGTAAGTAAATTCAATCAACGCGACACTTACGTTGATGGTGATTTTGGTGTGGCTTATACCACTGAAAAACTTACTATCCAGGGGGCGATCCCAAATCTGAAAGGATTTCTTCAAAAAGAAGAACTGAATGCATCCACCGACCGTTCTGCCTTTTTTTCAGCAGTTAGTTATAAGTTCTATTTCCCTGAAGCTTTAGACGGTTTTGGCGTAGAACCCAAAATTGCTTTCAGAGGTGTGGACGGC